>NZ_JBIALR010000001.1:543528-593723 GCF_042873675.1 Kitasatospora sp. NPDC004614 | reverse complement strand
CCGGGTCGGCTGCGCCCGGCGTGCCGCGGGCGGGTGAGGTCAGTCAGCCGCAGGGGGGGCGATGCCCGGAGTAACCCATCGCGAAATTCCCGTTTCTGACCGCACTTCTGCGTTCGTCCGCGCCCGGCGCGCCGCAGGCCGGTGGTGTGGGGTCGGCCGTAGGGTCGGTGGGTCGGCGGCGAGGCTTGGAGGGCGGCGGGATGCGGATCTACATCACCTCGGTGTTCGTCGAGGACCAGGAGCGGGCGTTGCGCTTCTACACCGAGGTGCTGGGGTTCGTGGTGAAGCACGACGTGCCGTTGGGCGGCGGCGCCCGGTGGTTGACGGTGGTGTCGCCGGAGCAGCCGGCGGGCACCGAGTTGTTGCTCGAGCCGTCGGGACACCCGGCCGTCCCGCCGTACAAGGAGGCACTGGTCGCGGACGGCATTCCGGCCGTCTCGTTCGCGGTGGACGACGTGCAGGCCGAGTACGAGCGACTGCGTGCCCTCGGCGTGGAGTTCACCCAGCAGCCGACCCAACTCGGGCCGGTGACGGCGGCGGTGTTCAACGACACCTGCGGCAATCTGGTGCAGATCGTCCGCCCCGGGCCGTGACCGAAGGGGCGTACCACGTCTCCACCCTTCGATTGCGAAACTTTTGGTTGTCGGTCGCTCTCCGATCATGGAGAATGGCGGGCTGTATCTGGTCTATACGAACGCCCGCCTTGTCCCCTTTCGCAGGAGAGTCACGTTGGCCCGTAGACCACGCCCCCTCGACCCCACCGACGGGCCACTGCAGGCCTTCGCCCATGGCCTGCGCGAGCTCCGGGAGTCCGTCGGCAACCCCACCTACCGGTCCCTCGCCCGCGTCGCCGGCTTCAGCGCCACCACCTTGAGCGACGCCGCCGCCGGTCTGCGCCGCCCCAGCCTGGAGGTCACGCTCGCCTTCGTCGGCGCCTGCCAGGGCGACGAGGAGGACTGGCGCCGCCGCTGGCACCGGCTGGAAGCCGAACTCACCGGCCTCCGTCGCGACCCGGCCGATGCCGAACTCGCCGCTGCGGTACGGGAGTCCACCGCCACGATGACCGCAACCGCCACCGCGACCACTCCGCTCGGCTCTTTACACTCTTTACCCGTACCCGCCGAAACGTTCACCACGGTCTCGCTCGACCTCACGCAGCCGGTGCCGAAACGGCCGTGGCGCGGCCCGGTCGCACTGGCCGCCGGAGTGGTGACGGCGCTGGCGGGAAGCATGCTCGCACTCCACCTCTCCACCGAGAATTCGGACCGGCTGGCCCTGCTCCCGCCCGGATGCCCGAAACCCGTCAGCAGCAAAGGCGGCTTCGGCGGCCGGACGTACACCGACACCACCCGGGTCCGGGACGCGCCCTCACTGGGCGGGCAGGTGCTCCAGGAGCTCCCGGCCGGCTGCCGGTTGAAGTTCACCGCCTATTGCCTGGGCGACGTGGTGATCGACGCCACCGGCAACTCGCCGGACCTGCGCTGGTTCAAGCTGGGCGACGGATACATCTCCTCCGCGGTCGTCCACGGCAACCCGCCGCGCGAACTGCCGCCCGCCGCCTGTCCCGGCGGGCTCCCCGGCCCGTCCGACCTGGCACTCACCGCCCGTCCCTTCGCCGCCGACCCGACCACCGTCGAACTCTCGGTCAGCGGGCACCAGTTGGGCATCGTCGGGTTCGCCGCCTACTACCAGGACCGCGGTGCCGACCGGCCGCACTGGCACCAGCTGGCGATGACCACTGCCAAGCAGGAGTTCCGCACTACCTGGCAGCCCGGCTCGGCCGCCGAGGGGCAGCCGGACGTCCCGGTAGTGGCCGCCGCCTGCCTGGGCGGACAGGCGCCGACCGATGTCTCGGACGCCCTGTTGGTCGGCACCGGGCAGACCGGCCGGCCGGACACCCTCACCGGCGACGCCCTGCAGGCCGCCCGTGCGGAGGCCTGCCGCTATCCGATCAACGGCTGAGCCGAGCGCCGGGGCCCGCCCACCTGCGGGTCCCGGCGAACGGCGGCCGTCGTCAACTTCCGAGCACCTCAGCGGCGTTGCGGACCTGCGTCTCCAGCCCGGCCTTGATCTTCGCCATCCCGGCCGGGTCGGCGTCCACGACTTCCTGCTGGTAGGCGTAGTCGACGCTGTACCAGATCCCCACCACGTTGGCGCGGTGCCGGCAGTCGGCGTCCGCGCCCGCCACCTTCAGCTCGCGCTCGCCGGGCTGCGGGGTGCGCATCCACTCGGAGTCGGACATCGCCGCAAGCGGATCGGTGTACTCGGCGACACCGTGCTCCTTCATGCACGCCGCCCACTGCGCGAACGCGGCCTGCGTGCGCGGATCGTCCTGCGCGGCGCCCATGGTGCGGAACTTCGCGTCGATCGCGCTCTGCGGGTCGCCGATCTGCCCGTCGGGGGTATCGGTCAGCCGACGGTTGGCCTGCCCCAGACAGCCGCGCTCGGGCACCTTGTGACCGTTGATCACCTGCCCACCGGGCCCGAACCGCTCCGTCGGCTTGTCGGTTCCGGTCTCGGCCACCATGACCTCCGGGGGTGGCGTCGTTTTCTGGACGCCGCCGTCGGCGGGCGTGCCGCCCTCCGGGTGGTAGCCCCAGCGGGCCATCAACTGCGCGTTCTGCCGGCCGTACCGTCCGTCGACCCGAGTGGTCGGGGCGTCCGGTTCGCGCAGTTCCTTGGGCGCCGGGGGGAAGTGGAAGTCCAGGCCGAACCCGGCCATGCAGGCGTCGACCAGCTTCGCCTGTGCCTGCTGCACGGAGGCGATCTGTGCCGGGTTGAGCAGGTAGCCGTCCAGCGGCAGCGGCAGCGCATTCGCGGAGTCGGTCACCGGCGCGACACCCACCGAGGGCTTCGGCAGCGGCGGCAGGCTCGCGGAACCGGCGTGCGACGAAGCGGCGTTGGCGCCCGCACAGCCGGCGGCCAGCAGCAGCGGCAGGACGAGCAGGCCGGAGGTACGGCGGGAACGGCGCGGGCGGCGGGGCACGGGCGAATACTCCTCGAAGTCGGGGCGGCGGCAGAGCAGTTGGGGGCCTGGACCGGTCGGGCGGAGCTTCGGTCGGGCGGAGCTTCGGTCGGGCGGGCGGCGCGAACCGCAGCTTCACCGACGTGAATCGGCTGACAACGCGTCGGCTCAGTTGAACCTGCCCGAGGCGTTGGTGTTCTTCAGCGAGGTGTTCAGGTCCACCCTGGACCAGGGCGGGATGGCCTGGCAGGCGACGGAGCAGTTGTAGTTGTTGCTGAAGTAGAAGATGAAGGTGCCGCCGTACCAGTTGTCGACGGCCGCGACGTGGCCCTTCACCGCGACACCGGCACCGGCAGCACCGTTCAGGCCGGCCTGGAAGGTGTAGCCCGTGTAGTCCGGGATGTCTCCGGTCTGCATGAAGTAGGCACCGTAACCGTGCGCGGAGTCGTTGTAGTACAGGCAGACGGCATGGGTGTTCCCGGCGCAGTCGGCGCCGAAGGCCGAAGCCTGACCAGCGTTGACCAGGCCGAGGCCGGCCACCGCGGTGGAGACGCCGGCCGCGGCGATGAGCTTGCGAAGACGCATCCCGTGGTCCTTCCTCGACGACGGTGCCGGAACGTCCGGCACCAAAGCGGCCGCGGGGCCCTCCAGCATTCGGTGACCCCGCTTCGTCGGCCCCGTGACGCGCAGCGCCTGCGGCGGGGCATGGGTGGGTACTCCTCGAAGTCGGGGCGGCGCAGCGACCCCGGCCCGAGCCGACCGGCCGGAGCGGAGCACGGCCCCCGGGTCGCGCGAACGACCCGGGGCCGCAGCTCTACTGACGTTCAGTCAGTTGCTGATGCGTCGGCTCAGCCGAAGCTGCCCGAGGCGTTGTTGTTCTTCACCGAGGCGTTCAGGTCCACCCGGGTGTTGGCCCCGATGGTCTGGCAGGCGACGGAGCAGTTGTAGTTGCTGTTGTAGTAGATCGTGAAGTTGCCGATCCACCGGTTGTCGACCGCCGCAGCGTGGTTCTTCACCGCGACACCGGCGCCGGAGCTGCCGTTGTTGCCGGCGCGGAAGGTGAGGCCCGCGTAGTCCGAGATGTTGGGCTGCTGCTCGTAGTAGGCACCGTAGCCGTACGCCGCGGAGTTGTAGTACAGGCAGGCGTTGTAGTTGCTGCAGTCGACACTGAAGGCCGAGGCCTCACCGGCGTTGACCAGGCCGAAGCCGGCCACCGTGGTGGCTATGCCGGCCGCCGCGATGAGCTTGCGAAGACGCATCCCGTGGTCCTCCCTCAACAGCGGTGCCGGAACATCCGGCACCGGAGTGGTCGCGGGCCCCTCCAGTGATCGGTGGCCCCGCGAAGCCCATCCTTCGTCAGGCCCGTGGCATACCCGTCGCACCTGCGTGGCGTCCAGGAACCCGCCCCGACCTGCGGGTCCGGCTGTCCGGTTGACCGGAATTGATTGATCGGCGGCATCGGCGTGGCTCGCTCCGTCGAACCATGGGTAGGCAGGGGCGATCGACAACTCCCCGTCCCGGGCCGCGGTCCCGGGTCCACCCGCACACGAGGAGGAACAGATGCACTTCGGGATACTCGGCCCCCTGGTGATCTCCGATCACTCCGGACCGCGCCCGCTACCGGCCCCCCGCCAACGCGTCCTGCTGGCGGCCCTGTTACTGCGGCCCGGCTTCGTTCCGAGTGACACGCTGGCCGAACTCGTCTGGGACGGCCGCCCGCCGGCCGGTGCCGCCACCACGCTGCGCAGCTACGTGATGCGGCTGCGGCGCGCCCTCGGGCCGCTCGGGCCGCGGCTGGAGACCGGCTCCGGCGGCTACCGGCTGTCGATCACCGATGCCGAGCTCGACGCCCACCGGTTCGTCCGGCTGTACGAGCAGGGCGCGCACGAGGTCCGGGAGGGCTGTCCGGGCGATGGCCTGAGCTCCCTCGATCAGGCCCTGGCGCTGTGGCGCGGCCCGGCACTCGCCGACATCGCCTGTGCCGTCCTGCACCACGAGGAGGCCGTCCGCCTCTCCGAACTCCGCCTCGATGTCCGCGAATTGCGCGTCGAGGCGCTGCTCCGTCTGGGCCGCACCGGCACCGCCGTCGCCGAGCTCCGCAAGCTGACCGCACGCCACCCCGACCGGGAACGGTTCTGGGCGCTGCTGATGACGGCGCTCTCCCGCTCCGGCCGCCCGTCCGAGGCCCTCGCCGCCTACCACCGGGTCTGGCGCCATCTCGCCGACGCCATCGGTGTCGAACCCGGTCCCGAACTCCGCGAGGTGCACCGCCAGATCCTGCACGGCGGCACCGCGGTGCTCACCTGGGCCGCGTCCTGACGCCCGTTCGGCGAACCCCGGCGGCCACCACTCCGGTCGCGGGCCGCTACCCTCACCGCGTGGTGTACGAAGAGACGCGCACGGACGCGAGCTGGTGGGGAATCGTCAAGTCGCGGGCTGCGGCCTGCTGGTGGCGGCTGTTGCTGTTGGCTTTGGTGCCGGTGGTCGCGGAGTGGACGTTGGGGTTCATCGGATCGGCGGTCGAAGCCCCGTTGGCGATCACCCTGGTGCTGCCGATACTGGTCGGGGCGGCGGTCTCGGCCCTGGTGTGGGCGCCGAAGCTGGAGCTGCTGTCGGGCCGCCGGGGCCTGCTGGGTAGGGCGGGGGCCGGGGTGGCGTTGCTGGCCGTGGCCCTGCTGGTGCCGCGCGCCCGCCACTTGGTGATCATGACGAGCTTCCTCTTCCCCGAGTCCACCCGCAACAGCGCCGCTTCCGCGCTGCTGCTCCCGCCGGGCGGCATGGTGCTCGATCTGGCCGCACTGCTCGGCGCGATCGCACTCACGCTGCTGCCGACGGCGGTGCTGATGGAGGGTGCGGGCGTGCGCCGGGCCTGGGCGGTGCTGCGCGGCGACTGGCGGACGGTGCTGCGCGTCATCGCCATCACGCTGATCCCGGCAGTGGTCTCGTCGTTCGTGCTCTCGATGGCGATGTCCTCGTTCTACAGCGGCTTCAGCTACCTCTATGTGATCACGATGCAGCTGACTCAGCCACTGGTCAACGTCCTGATGGATGCCGTCACCGCGGTTCTGCTGTACGCGACTTGGCAGTGCGCGGTGGCGGCGCGAGACGCCAACGGCGCGGGGCGGGCCGCGATGTGACGTGACGTCAGGTCCGGCTCCGGGCAAGGATCCGCTCGGTGACCAGGTCGGGCGCGTCCATCGGCAGCGAGTGCCCGGCGTCCGGGACGATCTCCACCCGGGCACTGGGCAGCACGCGTTCGAGCCGGGCGGCGACCTCCGCGGAGTCGTGCAGTGCGCTGCGTGCGCCGAGCAGGAACAGTGCGGGCAGGTCTATCCGGCGCAGTTCCTCGTCGGTGAGCACCGGCGGGACGGGCAGGGCGCGACGGAAGCCCATCGCGGCGCGGGACAACCGCGTCAACTCCTCTTCCAGTACGGCACTGTTGCCGACCGCGCGGGCCAGCCGGGGCCGCAGCGCGCGGGGTGCGGACGCGGCGAGGCCGCCGGCGATCAGCCAGGCGTAGAAGCGGAAGCCGAAGCCGTTGAATCCGGCCGGGTCGAGCAGCGTCAATGCGCCAACCCGGCCCGGGTGGTGCAGTTGGTGCTGGAGCGCGACCCAGCCGCCGTACGAGCAGCCGACCAAGTGGGCGTCGGTGAGGCCGAGTTCGGCGAGGACGCCGTCCAGCCAGGCGGCGGCGTCCGCGCCGTCGGCGATCGGCGCGGTCTGTGTGCTGGCGCCCGGTTCGCCGATCGGGTCGAGGGCGAACACCGGGTGGTGCTCGGCGAGTTGGCCGAGGTGGTGGTGCCACATCAGGGAGTTGCCGCCGGAGGCCGCGAGTAGCACGATCGGCCGCCCGCTCTCGGTGCCGGTGCGGTGGACGCGGGTGGTGCCGTACGGCCCGGGGACGTCGATGGCGGTGCGCGGGCCGGGCCAGAGGGTGGCCAGGGCATGGTCGTAGGCGGCCTGGAATCGAGCGGCGGCCTGGGCGTTCCTGAACTCGCTCATTCGCATGGTACATGTGTATCACGGCATGATACGGGTGTACCAGGGAGGCCGGATCATGAACACGAAGGTCGAACACGAGGAGCGCCGACGGCAGATCGCCGAGGCGCTGCTCCGGATCGCCGACACCCAAGGACTGCAGTCCGCCAGCATGCGCGCGGTCGCCGCCGAGGCCGGCGTGTCACTGCGGCTGGTCCAGTACTACTTCGAGACCAAGGAGGGCCTGCTGCTCGACGCACTCGCCCGCCTCGGCGCCCAACTCCAGGCCCGAATGGCCCGCTGGATCGCCGCCGCCGGCAACCCGCCCACCCCGCGCTCGCTGATCACCGCCGTGCTGGCCTGCATCCTGCCCACCGACGCCGAGAGCCGGCGCATCGCCCGCACCTACACCGCGTACTACGCCCTGGTCCTCAACGACCCGGCGGCGCTGGAGAAGCACGGCACCGGCCAGGCCGACCTGCTGGAGTCCTTCCTCACCAAGCAGCTCCACGCCGCCCAGCAGGACGGCTCCCTCTCCCCCGCCCGCAACCCCGAGATCACCGCCGCCGGACTCGCCGCCATGGTCAACGGCCTCGGCCAGAGCGTCCTCGGCGGCCAACGCGACGGCGAGGCCGCGCTCGCCGTCCTCACCCACCACCTCGACGAGCTGTTCGCGCCTGCTGGTTGAGGCGTTCCCTGATCTCGTCCGCCCGGGCCCGCGCCGCCTCGGCCTCCGCTGCTGCCTTGACCCGGTCGTCCTCGAAGAGGAACACAGCCGCAAGCGAATCCAGCAAATCGGCGATCTTCTCCCACCAGTCGGCCAGCTCGCGGGGCTCCGCGCCGGTCGGCCGCTGCGACTTCACGGCCCGCAGGCGGACCAGGGCGGCTTTGAGAGCGGGGTCGACCACGAGAGCTTCTTCCGGGAGCACGCTGTTGACCCCATCCTGCACCAGGTGTTCGTGCCTGCCGATTGACGATCCGTCCGGTCGGCCCCGACGCCGGTCGTCGAGGTACGTGACCGCGCCGCCGGACCGGCCGCGCCCGGCCGACTGCCGACCCCGTGGAGCACTACGGGCGGCGGCGATCCCCGAACTGGCTGTTCCGGCCCGCGAGTCGAGCGGCCCCGGGTAGGTTGCCCGGCATGAGTGATCATGGAACTGTCGCCTGGCCGCCCGCTCCCGTCGCCACCGAGCGGCTGGTGCTCCGGCCGGCCGAGGCCCGCGACCGGGCCGCGTTCGTCGACCTGTTCGCCTCGCCGGAGGTCGGGACGCACATCGGGGGCGCCCGCCCGCGCGAGGAGTTGGAGCGTGCGGTGCCGGAGGTGCCCGGGCAGCGGTCCGGGGTGTTCGTGGCCGAGCTCGACGGGACGATGATCGGCCTGGTCACCCTGGAGGTGCGCCCGGCCGACCGCCCCGGCCGCGTCCGTCCGGAGGGCGGGGAGGCCGAACTCGGCTACATGTTCCTGCCGCAGGCGTGGGGCCACGGGTACGCCGCCGAGGCGTGCACGGCCGCGCTCGAGTGGTTCGACGGCGCGCTCCCCGGCGAGCCGATCGTGCTCTGCACCCAGACCGCCAACGACCGGGCGATGCGGCTCGCGACGAAGCTCGGGTTCACCGAGGTCGAGCGGTTCGAGGAGTACGACGCCGAGCAGTGGTTCGGCGTCCGCCGGCCCCGCTGAACCCCCCAGCTGCGCACTGCCGTTCAGGATCAGGGCGTGCGGTAGGTTTTCGGGCATGACCGATCTTGGAGTCACCGCCTGGCCGCCCGCCCCGATCCGCACCGAGCGGCTCGTCCTCCGCGAGCCCGAGGCCCGCGACCGGGCGGCGGTGGTCGACCTGTTCAGCTCGCCCGAGGTCCGTACGTACCTCGGCGGCGCCCGTCCGCGCGCGGAGGTCGAGCGGGCGGTGCCCGAGACGCCGACCCGGCAGCCCGGCCTGTTCGCGGTCGAGCTCGACGGCACGGCCATCGGTCTCGTCACGCTCGACCGGCGCGACGCGGACCGCCCCGGCCACGTCCGTCCGGAGGGCGAGGAGGCCGAACTCAGTTACCTGTTCCTGCCGCAGGCGTGGGGACGCGGGTACGCCGCCGAGGCGTGCACGGCCGTCCTCGGCTGGTTCGACGGCGCGCTTCCCGGCGAGCCGGTGGTGCTCTGCACGCAGTCCGCCAACGACCGGGCGATGCGGCTCGCGACGAAGCTCGGGTTCACCGAGGTCGAACGGTTCGAGGAGTTCACCGCCGAGCAGTGGTTCGGCGTCCGGCAACCCCGCTGAACCCCCCGCCTACGCACTGCCGTTCAAGATCAGGGCGTGCGATAGGTTTTCGGGCAGCCGGCCCCTGACCGTCCTCGCGGCGTGCACGGTGCTCTCCGCCGCGACCGAGGTCGGCCAGACCCTGCTGGGCACGGCCGCGCCTGCGACGGAGCGGACCTCGTCGACAACGCACTCGGTGCGCTCATCGGCACGGCGGCCGCGGTCGTCTGGCTGTGGCTCCGCCGTCGCGGGCCGCTGTTCGGCCGCCGTGACGTGCTGCACGGCCTGGCCACGACCGGCACCGGCCTTGCGGCAGTCACGGCCGTCATCTGGCTGTACGTGCCGCTCCATCACGATGCGGCGGGCTTCGGCGTGGTTGCCGCGGCTGACGAGACCGAGGTACCGCGAGGGGGCTTGACCCCGACGCTGACCCCGACGCTGACCCCGACCGACACCCCGGGCGCCTACCTGCTCAGCTACCGCCGGTCCAACGCCGACAACGTGCAGATGGCCGTGCGCGTGGACATCACCGTCTCCACCTCCGGCCGGGTCATGTCTTCGTCCGTACACCGGGGCGCCGACCCCCGACCGTAGGGTTTGCGGATGCCCGACGCCGTCGCTGTCACTGAGTTCGCACGCCGACGCCGTCTTCGACCTTGCCGACGCCGACACCGTCATCACCGTCCGCCACCCGTGAACGCGACCCGCGAGGGCTCAGTCCAGGAGCAGTCCCATGTAGTACTCGCTGACTCGGCGGCCGTGCACGTCGAGCGCGGCCCTTCGCAGCCCCTCGACCTGGAAGCCGCACCGCAGATAGAGACCGAGAGCACGGTGGTTGTGTTCCATCACGGTGAGTTCCAGACGGCCCATCCCGCGCGAGCCGGCTTCCCGGATCGCGCTCTCCATCAGCGCCCGGCCCAGGCCCCGGCCGGCGTGATCGGCGCGTACACCGGCCACCACGTAGCCGCTCCGGCGGGCCCGGGTGAAGGGCAGTACGGTGACATCGACATAGCCGACCACCACCGGCCCGGTCAGCGCCACGACCAGATACGACGGGTCCCGGCCGTCGGCACAACCGGCCAGACGCGCCTCCACCGACTCCGGATCGGGCTCCCGCTCGCCGGGCTCCAGCAGCATGAACTCCGATTCGTGGTCCAGCGCCTGCTGCAGGGCCACCAGAGCGGACGCGTCCTCAGGACGCGCCAGGCGGATCGAAGAACCAGTCGTTGTCACGCGCCCAGCATGTCAGACACCCGACCTTCCCTCACACGGCACAATCGTTCCAAGACCGTCTCCGGCCCCACCCGGAGCTTGCCGAACGCGCCCACCTGTGCGACTCCTTGGCCGGCCTTCAACTCAACTCCCTTCCGAATCAGGAGAAATCCGTGACCGTTGTCGAACACGAACTGACGACCCCCTGGGAAGGGGTCCTGATGGAGCCGGCCGCGGGCAACGGCACGGGCGTCCTCGTGCTGGCCGGGTCGAGCGGGCGGGTGGACCGCGTGCGGGCGAGGCTGCTCGCCGAGCAGGGGTTCCTTGCGCTGGCCATCCGTTGGTTCGGCGGGCCGGGGCAGCCGCCGGGGATCTGCGAGGTGCCGCTGGAGACCTTCGTGGCGGCCGTCGATCTGCTGCGAGCCCGTGGCGCGGAACGTATCGGCATCCTCGGCGTGTCGAAGGGCGCCGAGGCCGCGCTGCTCACCGCGGTCCACGAGCCGCGTGTCGACGCGGTGGTGGCCCTCTCGCCGACTTCGCTGGTCTGGTGCAACGTGGGCCCGGGGCTGGACGGGCAGAACCAGCCCTGGCGGTCCTCCTGGACGTGGCAGGGGCGGCCGGTGCCCTTCGTTCCGCTGGCCGGCGACCGCTGGGAGCCCGAGGGGCATGGCGACGGTCCGGTGTCGATCCTCGGCTGGTACGAACTCAGCGAGCGGACCTACGCCGAGCGCCTGGACGCCGCCGCGATCCCGGTGGAGAAGATGTCCGCCGAGCTCCTGCTGGTCGCGGGCGGCGACGACCAGATGTGGCCGTCCCTGCGCTATGCCGAGCAACTGGCCGCACGCCGCCGGACAGTTGGCGCCCAGGTCCGCCTGGTGAGCCGCGACGACGCCGGACACCGGCTGTGCTTCCCGGGCGAAGGCCCCGCCACACCCTCGGCGGTCTTTGATTACGGAGGGACGGCCCACGGCGAATCCCTGCTCGGCGAAGCAGCCTGGGCCGCCATGCTCGACCTGCTTCGTCGGGGGCTCAACTCCGGCTGACAGAAGCCGACTTCGCCGCGACGCCGCTGCCGGCCGGGCCGGCGCACAAGGGCCGCCGGTAACGTGGCGCCCCATGACTTTGCACCGGCGCCGCACCTCCCGCATCCTGCTGCTCGACGACCGCGACCGCCTGCTGCTGCTCTGCGGCCGTGATCCGCGTCGTGACGGCGCCCGCTGGTGGTTCACCGTCGGCGGCGGGATCGAGGACGGCGAGGACGCATTGGCCGCCGCCGTACGGGAGTTGCGCGAGGAGACCACGCTGACGGTGGCGGCCGACCGGCTCGGCCCGCTCGCCTGGACGCGTCGCACCCGGTTCAGCGTCGACGGCCGGCACTTCGACCAGTCCGAGGAGTACCGCCTCTGCCGCCTCACCGCCGCCGAGGCGGCAGCGGCGCGGATCGACACCGAGGAGGCCCGCTACGGCCACCACTGGTGGAGCATCGAGGAGTTGGCCACCACCGAGCAGACCGTCCGCCCCCGCCGGCTGGCCCACCACCTGACCGAGCTGCTCCGCGACGGCACCGGCCAAGTGCCGCTCCACCTGGGCGACTTCGACGAGGACGCGGACTCGGGGGCCGGGTGACGGGCAGGGGTCGGAGCATCGTGCGGACCCGGGCGAGCAGCAGCGAGCACCGGAACCTGCTCGACCGGCACGCCGCCCGCTTCCCGGCCCTCACCCGCGCGATCGCCGCCGGCGCGTTCGCCCCCCGAGCCCGCCGACCCGCTGGAGTTCGGGCTCGACCGGATCCTGGACGGCGTCCAGGCTCTGATCGACTCCTCAAATCACTGACGCCGCAGGCGGGTTGTCGGCCAGACGGTCGGCAAGGGCGCAGACCAGCGCGGCGGTGACCAGGCAGACGACCATCGCACGGAGCAGGCCGCTCTCCGGGTAGGTGTCGGCGACCGCGTACAGAGCCAGGTACGCTGCGCCGAGTCCGGCCGTCGCGGCGAGCGCGAGCGGCAACAGCGCGGACCGGACCTGGCGGTGGCAAAGCGCGCCGACGGCAGCCAACAGGCCACCCACGAGGGCGACTTGAAGGTGCGCGAAGCCCAGGCCGTAGCGCACCGCCAGGGCCGGTACCAGGAACAGCACCAGGCCGCGGCGCAGCACCGTGGCGAGCGCGGCCGTGGCCGGACCGACCGGCCTCGGGGTGGTGGGCCGCCACCGCGCGGTGACCGCCAGCACGGCGAGCCACAGCAGCGCCTCGGGCCAACGGGTGCGCAGGTGGGCGGAGTTGTAGAGCAGCGCGGTGTCGTACACCACCATCACCAGCCCGCCGAGTGCCCACAGCGAGACGGCGAAGTGCAGCAACCCTCCCAATCCGGGCCGGAGTTCCAGTCCCCGGTCACGGTCGCGGCGGGCGAGGGTGAGCACCAGCGGGGCCGTGACGGCGGCGGAGACCGCGCGGATCAGCACGTCCTGGACGGTCCACGGGTTGCGCAGCGCCCACTCCACCACCCCGAACACCACCGTGTAGGAGAGCGCGGCCGCCCACGCGAGCGGCGCGGACCCGAGCGCCGCCCGGTACAGCGCCGGGCTGAGCCGCCGCAGCGCCGTCCCGTACGCGAACAGCACGAACGGCAGCTCCAGGAACGCCTGCACGCGCAGCACACTCGGCCCGAACAGCCGCGGCGTGGGCATCCACTCGGCCAGCGCCCGCACCACCGGGTTCCCCACCGGCTGGGCGAACCACCCGGGAGGCAGGTAGCGCGCCACGAACGACGCGTCCCCGCCGTGCACCCTCACCACGTAGGCGGCGCACACCAGTTGGTTGAGGTACACGGCGCCCACCACCACCGCCAGCCCCACCTCGGGCCGCACCGTCCACCCGGCCCGCACCGGCGGCGTCCCACCCAACACCCGCGGCCCGAACCACAGACCGGTGGCGACCGACAGGACGACGGCGAGATCGATCAGCAGCACGGTGGGCGACATTCGCCAGATCATAGGCGCACGATCCATCCCGTCCGCCACAACTCCGCCGTACGGCGTGCGAGGTGACACGCCGGCCCGTAGCCTGGCTTCGTTCGAGGGGGGATGACCCACCCGGTCCGCCCAAGGAGGCCCAGGCCGCACCGAGTTGAGTCGGGTGAGACTCGTCCGAAGGCTCCCGGGTTTCCCTTCGCGATGACGGCCGGCGGCTAGATTACTGATCAGTGCAAGAGCTGATCGGAGATCTGTGTGAGCGTCCTGCTGTCCGTGGCGTCGACTGCCGGCCTGCCCGCCCTGAGCCTGCGTCCCTGGCAGGCCGACGACGCCACCGCCCTTGTCGCCGCGCACCGGGATCCTGCCATGCGTCGATGGCTGATGACGGTGATCAACAGCGAGGCCGACGCGCGTCGTTGGATCGACAGCCAGCAGTTGGGCTGGGCTTCCGGCACGCGCTTCGGCTTCGCCGTTTCCGAGAACGACGACGCGGGTTCCGGCCCGCCGGTCGGCCATGTGACGGTGAAACTCAACGACTCGGGCGGCGCGGAAGTGGGCTACTGGACGGCGGCGGACGTTCGTGGACGGGGGCTGGCCTCCCGGGCGCTGGAGGCGGCCGTCGGGTGGGTGCTGGCCAGCGGTTCTTCGGTGCCGGTGGTGCGACTGGAACTCTTCCACGCGGTGGACAACCGCGCGTCCTGCCGGGTGGCCGAGAGGTGCGGCTTCGACCTTGAAGCGGTCCTTCCCGCCCGACCGCCCGCGTTTCCGTCCGAGGGCCACCTGCACGTCCGCACCGACTCCGCCCGCCCCTGACGAGCTCGCCGTGGCCCCGGTCTCCCCTCGCGGCAACTCGTTTGGTGGACTGCGGCGACCGCTGCTACCTTTCCGGTGGCCGTGAAAGAGAACGAGGAGGTGGTACCCGTGAACGCAGTATCGACATGGGTGCTCCCCTCCGGGGTCACGGTCGGGCGATAGGTCGTCGTCCGGGAGCGCCATTTGTGAGCACTCCCGAAAGGCACGACCATGCACTTCACTTCTGAGCAGCGTTTCGACGACGGCGTCGTCGAGCGCGAGTTCACCCTCGGCGAGATCCCCGGCATCCTGTGGACGCCCGCGTCCGCCTCCGCGTCCGAGCCGGCGCCGCTGATCCTGATCTGTCCCCCGCCGCTCGGGCTGGGCAAGATGTACCCCCGGTTGGCGGGGCGGGCCCGGTACTACGCGGCGGAGTACGGCTTCGCCTCGGCCACCATCGAGCTGCCCGGGAGCGGTGACCGTCCCCGCTGGGCCGCCGCCGACCAGGCGCGCGCCGACCTGCGTCGGGCGATGGAGGCCGGCGAGCCGGTCAGCGAGGAGATTGTCGACGCGCTGATCCTCCCGCTGGTCGAGAAGTCAGTCCCGGAGTGGCGGGCGGCGCTCGACGACCTCCTTGCGTTGCCCGAGATCGGCGGCCCGGTCGGCTACGAGGGCGGAATCATCTCCATCGGCGTCCGGCTGGCGGCCGTCGAGCCGCGCATCGCGGCCGCCGGCCTCTTCGCCGGGAGCCTCGTTCCCGCCGCCATCGTCGAGGAGGCCCGGCAGGTCACCATCCCGCTCCAGGTCCTCCTCCAGTGGGACGACGAGGGCAACCCCCGCCAGGCCGCCCTGGACCTGTTCGACGCCTTCGGTTCCAAGGAGAAGACCCTGCATGCCAACATGGGCGGCCACACCGGCGTCCCGCACCACGAACTCGACGCCGGCGCCCGCTTCTTCGCCCGCCACCTGAAGTGAGACGACGTCCGCAGGCCGGCACCATGCGGTAGGCCGTGCCGGCCTGCGGACGCCCGCTCGGCGAGCGCCGCAGATCCCCGATGGAGTCCCCCACGGCGCCGGCCGACGTTTCAGGAGCAGACCCCGGAAAAGGGTCTACGCCACTACGCCAGTACTGGGCGATCATGAAAACCATGGAAAGTGCAACCGGACCGGAGCCGCTGGGCATCTGTGTCGTGGCCAATGTCGCCCAGGAGACCAGTCACGGCCACGGTGGGCTGGAGATCCGCCGGGGGCTACAGCACTTCGCGCCGGGGGCGAAGGTGTGGATCGCGCCGCCGGTCTGGGGCGACGGAGGCGAACGCGTCATTGTGTCGGGACGTCACCAAAGCAACAGCCGCACCGGTACATACGGATCGTGGTGGAGAGCCGATTCCTGGAGAACTTCCGGGTCCGTGCCGTGTACAGCCCGGCGCTGGTCCGCGCGTTGACCCAGCTGGATCCCGGTGATGAGAAGGAGTACGGCGCCCGCTGGTTGTGGCCTGCGGAACAGGCGGAGAGCTGGGCCCAGGACTGGAACAAGCCGAAGACCGGATGAACGGCCACCACACCGCCGCCGGCCTGAGCACTCGGACCGACCCGCCTGGCCGCTGGTGTCGCCGGCGCCGAACTGTCGTTCGGTGACGCTCCGTTGTCGTAGGGCGGACAAGCGGGCGGCGTAGCAAGCGTCCGGCGCGGGGCGAATTGGGGGCGGCCGGGGCGGCGGCAGGTAATGGCTTTCCATTCCCGAGTGGGTGCAATCGGGGGGCGGCGGGCCGGCGTTCGTGCGGAGGCAAAGCAGGCAGATTCGGGGCGGGGCGCTATCGGATCGGGCCGCAATTCGGGGGCATTCCGCGGCGGACCGACCCGGCATCACGGGTGCGCCCGCGCACCGTCGCGCGGTGGACTGGACCAGCGCCCGAATGCCCCCGGACAGGGGTCGCGAGACGGTCGGCACCAGTTGGGGGGCTTGATCACGGACGGTGATCAAGGTCTGGGCGCGGGGAGTTCACAGTTCAGTTACAGGTCTCTTGGGAAATCGACTCAACAACCATTGTGGGGCCGGGGGGCTGAAGGTAGAGTCCCGGTTCGCCGAAGCACGGACGGGCACCTCTGGGCATTTATCTTGGAGCGCGCATGTCAAAGAACGGTGGCATCAACAGATCGGGCTCCGATCTGTTGGATGCGTTCGCGGAAACCGTTCTCCGGTGGCCCGAGCGAGCCGCGATCGAGTCTCCCGAGCACACTCTCAGCTACCAGCAACTCGCGTTATCTGCACAGCGGTTGGCCGATCGACTGAGTGGCCGGCCGGGGCCGGTCGCGGTGTCGGCCGGGCATCGTCCGGACACTGTGGTGGCGCTTCTGGGCATCCTGATGGCGGGCGGTGTGTACGTGCCGCTCGACCCGGGGTTCCCGGTTGAGCGGCAGCAGCGGATGGCCGCGGCGGCCGGCTGCCGGTTACTGGCCGGTCGCGGGGCTGGCGCGCAGGCCGATCAACTCGGGCTTCCGTACCTCGAGTTGGATGACGAACCGGCCGCAGGGACGGCAACGGCCGTCGCGCCCGACGAACCCGCGTACGTCCTGTTCACCTCCGGATCGACGGGGCAGCCCAAGCCGGTGGTGACGCCGCGGCGGGCGATCTCGGCCGCGGTCGGATCGCTGCGCAACCTGTTCGAAGTCGGGCCGGACGACCGGGTGTTGCAGTTCGCCTCGCTGAACTGGGACACCTGTTTCGAGGAGATCCTGCCGACGCTGACGGCCGGTGGCCGGCTGGTGTTCGATCCGGAGGCGCACTCGGCGTCGTTCGCCCGGCTGTTACGGATGGTCGAACGGCGCGGCATCACCGTACTGGACCTGCCCACCGCGTTCTGGCACGAGCTGGTCCTGCACCTCACCGAGGACGGTGAAGGCGCCGAACTGCCGCCGCGGGTAAGGCTGGTGGTGATCGGCGGCGAGGCCGCCAACCCGGCCCGGCTGGCGGACTGGAGCCGGCTGAAGGGCAGCTCTCGGATCCGATTGCTGAACACCTACGGCTGCACCGAGACCACCCTGATCACGCACGCCGTCGACCTGCTCGGCCCGCGCACCCGGCAGCCGGGCCGCGTCTGGGATCCCGCCGAACGCGCGCCGATCGGACGGGCGCTCCCCCACGTGGACGAACTGCTCACGTCCGACGGCGAGTTGCTGATCGGCGGGCCCGCGATCGCCACGGGCTACCCGGGACTGCCGGAGGCCACCGCCGAACGGTTCGTGCTCCGCGACGGGAAGCGCTGGTTCCGGACCGGCGACCGTGCGGCCCGGGACGAGGACGGGGTGCTGACCCCGCTGGGGCGGCTGGACCACGAGGTGAAGATCCGCGGCATCCGGGTCGATCCGGCGGAGGTGGAGGCCGGACTCGGCACTCACCCGGGGGTCGGCGCGGCAGCGGTCACCGCCACCACGCTGGCCGGACGGGCCGCCCTGGTCGCGTACGTCGTCCCGCGCACCGGCGGGCCCGACCCCGCGCTCGCCACCGAACTCCTGCTCTACCTGCGGGAACGCCTGCCGGGCCACCTCGTCCCGAGCCGGATCACCGTGGTGCCGGACCTGGTCCGCACCGCCAGCGGCAAGGTCGACCGCGCCGCCTCGCACCGCCTGCACAGCGCCGCCCCGCGCTGAGCCACCCTCCCTCCCCGCACGCGCCGGAGGACTGCTCATGAATCTGACGCCTCGTCAGATCGCCTGCTCAGCAACACCGTCGCGCCCCACGCACCGCACCACGCACAGCACCGCACACCCAAGCGCCGCTGGCACCGCTGGCCCCCCGCCAGACCACGCGCACCCCGCACCGGTCGAAGGAGACCCCCCGATGAGCCTCGACATGCCCGTCACCGCACCCGCCCGGGCAGACGCCACAGCCGCGAACCAGCTGGAGTCGCTGGTCGCCGTCTTCTGCCGGATCCTGGAGCTGGACAACGTCCCGGCCGACGGCAACTTCTTTCTCCTGGGCGGCGATTCACTGATCGCCACCCGGGTGCTGAGTGCCGTCGCCCGCGAGCACGGCGTCGAGCTGACCTTCGAGGACTTCCTCGCCGACCCGACCCCGGCCGGTCTCGCCTCCCGCGTCGCGGCGGAGAGAATCGCGGCGGCCCGGTGAGCGCCGCGTCCCACTCGGAGACCGGGCCCGCGCCGCGTTCGGTGATCGTGGTCGGCGCGGGACTGGCCGGCCTGACGGCGGCGGTCGAACTGGCCGGCCAGAGCGTGCGGGTGACGGTGCTGGAGGCCCGGGACCAGGTCGGCGGGCGTACGCGTGGGATCGAGGTGGCGCCGGGGCGGTGGATCGACGCGGGCGCGGCCTACCTGGGCGACCTGCACACCGAGCTCCACGCCCTGCTCGCCGCCTGCGACTTGAAGACCGCGCCGACCACCATGCGGGGCGCCAGCCGATTTGCCCTGACGGGCGAGGAAGCGGACGCCACCCGGGACGGGCGGTTCCCGCCGCTGAGCGCCGTCGCACTGGGCGATCTGTTCGAGCAGTTGGAGGAGTTGACGGCCGCCGTCCGCCCGGACGCGCCGTGGCTCTCGCCGGACGCCGAGCGGCTGGACGCGATGACGGTGGCCGACTGGGCGGAGCAGCAACTGTCGCACCCGGACGCCAAGTTGTTCTTCCCGCTGTTCCTCGGCGAGATGATGGCGGCCGACCCGGCGAAGATCTCCGTGCTGCACATGGCGTTCTACCTGCGCTCGGGCGGTGGGCTGCGCTATCTGAACGCCTTCGAGGGCGGCGCGCAGCAGGACCGGGTGGCGGGCGGCTCGCACCGGTTGTGCGAGCGGCTGGCCAGGCGGCTGCTGGATCTGGGCGGGCTGCTGCACACGGGCGAGCCGGTGCTGTCGGTGGAGCAGACCGAGCGGGAGGCCATCGTCCGTACGCCCGAGGGGAGTTACCGGGCGGAGGCGGTGGTGGTGGCGGTGCCGCCGCTGCTCGCGGACGCGATCGGGTTCGAGCCGCGACTGCCGTCCCCGCGAGCGGCGTCGCGCACCGAGCGCGGGTGCGCGGTGAAGGTGAACCTGGTGTTCCCGGAGCCGGTGTGGCGGGCGCACGGCCTGTCGGGGTGGTCGGTGAACGCGGCCGGTCCGCTGCTGTCCACGGTGGACGACACTCCGCCGGAGGGGTCGCCGGGCGTGCTGACCGGGTTCGTCACGGGCGCGGAGGCGCACCGTTTCGCCGCTCTGCCGCCTGCCGAACAGCGCGCGGCGGCGGTCGCGCAGGCGTCCCGGCTGTTTCCGATGCTGCCGGAACCGCTCGCGTTCCATGTCACGGACTGGGTCAACGAGCCCTGGAGCAGGGGCTGTTACGCGGCGCTGCTCGGGCCCGGTGACTGGTCGGCGCTCGGTCCGACGCTGACGACGCCGCACGGCAGGGTGCATTTCGCGGGCACCGAGACCAGCACCGAGTTCTTCGGCCTGCTGGAGGGCGCGATCCGATCGGGCCGTCGCGTGGTCGCCGAGCTTCTCGGCCAGTAGGCGCAACTCGCGTCACCCAGTAATCAGTTGGACCCCTTTCCCCTGGCCCGGTGCGCGCTTCACGAGGGCGTGTCCGGGCATCGAGTCCTGCTTCGGAAGACCGGAGAGACCGGAGGCCGCCATGAGCGATCAGACATCCATCGCGCCGCTCGCCGTCAGAGAGCGCTTCATGTCCGACCCGACCCTGGGTGCGGGCAACTTCCTCGACCGGGCGGTCGAGGCGAATCCCAACCGTGCGGTGCCGTTCGCGTTCAGCCACCGGCTGGACCACCGGGGGCAGGTGGTGCTGCGCGGGCACAGCCTGCTCGATCTGGTGGCGCTGCGCGACCGGTACGCGGCCTGGTACCACGCGAACGGGGTGCGGCCGGGCGAGCCGGTGGGCGTGGTGATCGCCGAGGGCCTGGAGCCGCTGCTGCACTTCTTCGCGCTGACCGCGCTCGGCGCGGTGCCGGCGCTGGTGAACGACGCGATGCGGCACGACGTGATGGTGCGCTACCTGAGCCACGTGGGCGTGGTGGGCGTGGTCGCGGACGACACCACCCGGCTGGCTTCGGCGTACCGGAAGGATCCGCAACTGCGGCCGCGTTTCCTGTCGTTGACGGCCGAGATACAGGCGTTCGACGTGGCGGCGGCGTCGCTGCCGGAGGGGTACCCGTACCAGCACGCGGCCGAGGACGTGGTGGCGCTGATCCACTCCTCGGGGACGACGGGCACGCCGAAGTCGACGATCCTGGCGCACCGGCAGTTCTGGGAGGGCAAGCAGCCCCGGATGGTGCGCTTCCCGGCGGAGCCGTCCGACCGGCTGATGTCGCTGATGCCGCACACCCATGCGGGGGGCCTGAGTTACTTCCTGACGGCTACCCTGCTGGGTCTGCCGACGGTGGTGATGGCGGACTGGCGGCGGGTCACGGTGGAGCCGGTGATGGAGGCGTTCCGGCCGACCATGGTGGCCTCGTTCCCGCGCACCTTCGTGGAGTTGGCGACCGGTGAGCTGCCGGTGGAGGGCGCGTCCAAGGTGCACTCCTGGTTCAACACCGGCGACAGCGCGCACTTCGGGCACATCCGCCGCCTCGTTCAACTCGGCGAGCGCCCGGCGGGGTTGATCCGGCCGTGGCTGCTGCCGCAGGAACGGGCCGAGCAACCGGCGCTGCCCGGTTCGCAGTTCGTGGACGGGCTGGGCTCGTCCGAGATGGGCATGGCGCTGTTCGGGCAGGTCACCTCGCCGGAGACGGGCCGCGCCGACCGTTGCGTCGGCAAGCCGTCGGAGGTGGTGGAGCGGGCGGCGGTGCTGGACGAGGACGGTGTGGAGGTCCCGGACGGCACGGTGGGCCTGCTGGCCGTGATCGCGCCGTCGATCACGCCCGGGTACTGGAACAACGAGCGCCTGACGCAGTCGTTCCGGCGCGACGGGTACTGGCTGACCGGCGATGTGGCGTACCGGGACGGCGAGGGGCGGTTCTTCCACCTGGACCGGACGGTGGACGTGATCGACACCCTGGACGGGCCGGTGTACAGCCTGCCGCTGGAGGAGGTGCTGCTCGCCGACTGCGCCGAGTGGGTGCAGGACTGTTCGGTGGTGGGCGTGCCGCACCCGGACGGCGGGCAGCGGCCGATCGCCGTGGTGCGGCTGCAGGACGGGGCGAGCGCGGACGGGCTGCTGGAGGCGGCCAACGCCGAGCTGGCGAAGGCCGGGCTGGCGGAGCTGGCGGCACTCCAAGTGGCGTCCAACGCCATGGACTTCCCGCTCGGCCCGACCGGCAAGGTGCTCAAGCGGGAGCTGCGCACCCGGCACGCCGGGCTCCTCCAGTTCACCGAAGGTTCCTCGGCCCCCTCCTCGATCACCTCCTCGATCACCTCCTCGGCACCTTCCTCGGCGCGTTCCTGATGGATCGTCAGCTAGCCCAGCCGTACCAGTACGTGCGGCGGGAGTTGGTCGAACCGGACTGGCGGCGGCTGCCCGGCTGGCGGGAGGTGACGGCCGCGCAGTGGCGGGACGCGCAGTGGCAGCGGGCGCACTGCGTGCAGAACGAGCGGCAGCTGCGGGAGGTTTTCGGGTCTCTCCTCGAGAACCGGTTCTACCGTGAACTGGCCGCCGACCAGGCCGAGTTCGCGACCATGTCGGTGCTGCTGCCGCCGCACATGCTGAACACCATGGCGGCGGACGCCGCGCTGGAGCCGGGGGCGTTCACCGAGGCGTTCCTGGCGGATCCGGTGCGGCGGTACATGCTGCCGGTGCGCTCCGACCGGCACCCGGAGTGGCCCAACCACCCGCTGGCGGCGCGGGATTCGCTGCACGAGGCGCAGATGTGGGCGGTGGAGGGCCTGACCCACCGCTACCCGACCAAGGTGCTGGCCGAGCTGCTGTCCACCTGCCCGCAGTACTGCGGGCACTGCACCCGGATGGACCTGGTCGGCCGCTCCACGCCGCAGGTGGCCAAGGCGCGGCTGGTGCTGCGGCCGGCCGACCGCGAGGAGCAGATGCTCGACTACCTCAAGCGCACCCCGTCGGTGCGGGACGTGGTGGTGTCGGGTGGCGACCTGGCGAACGTGCCGTGGCCGCGGCTGGAATCGTTCCTGCTGCGGCTGCTGGAGCTGGGCTCGGTGCGGGACATCCGGCTGGCCAGCAAGTCGGTGGTGGGCCTGCCGCAGCACTGGCTCCAGCCGAAGGTGCTGGCGGGCGTCGAGCGGGTGGCCCGGCTGGCCGCCCGCCGGTCGGTCAACCTGGCGGTGCACACCCACGCCAACCACGTCTCCTCGGTGACCCCGCTGGTCGCCGAGGCGGCGCGGGCGCTGCTCGACGCGGGCGTGCGGGACGTCCGCAACCAGGGCGTGCTGATGCGCGGCGTGAACGCCACCCCGGCGGCGCTGCTCGACCTGTGCTTCGCCCTCCAGGGAGAGGCGAACATCCTCCCCTACTACTTCTACCTGTGCGACGTGATCCCGAACGCCGAGCACTGGCGGCTGCCGCTGTCCGAGGCGCAGCGCCTGCAGGAGGCGATCCTCGGCTACCTGCCGGGGTACGCGACGCCGCGGCTGGTCGCGGACGTGCCGCACGTCGGCAAGCGCTGGGTGCACCAGGCGGTCGGCTACGACCGGGTGCGCGGCATCTCGTACTGGACCAAGAACTACCGCACCGCACTTGAGCTCCGCTCGCTCGAAGCACTCGGCGGGGACGGCCGGTTGAGCCGCCGGTATCCGTACGTGGATCCGGTGGACACCCTGCCGGCGGACGGCCGCGCCTGGTGGGCGGAGCAGGCAGCACGCGCCGATGGCGCACAACTTCCGGAACCAGTGGACCTCTTGGAGAACTCGTGAGCGAGGTGCCGGCGCCGCTGCGCCGAATGTGCTGGATCTTCCCGGACCGGGAGTCGACCCGGTCGGGGGCGATGTGGAAGCACTACTTCTGGGACATGTTCGCGGAGGTCGCCGCCGGAATGGGGATGGAGTGGTCCCGGCACGCCCCGGAGGCGGTGACGGTGGACGGCACCGATCCGGGCCGGCCCCGGGTGTACGTGGACGACCAACTGGTCACGCCCGAGGACACTCTGTTCATCACGGCGCTGTACTCGCTGCCGTACCAGTCGATGGACGTGTTCAACCAGCTCGCCCTGTGCACGGTGCTGGAGCAGGCGGGGTTCTACCTGCCGTTCCCGGCGCAGGTGTCGCTGCTGGGCAACGACAAGCTGGCGACCATGCTGTTCCTCGCGGATTCGCCGGTGCCGCCGATCCCGTCGGTGCGGATCGGCTCCGGCCGGGACGTCTCCAAGCACCAGTACGAGGTGGCGCTGGGCGAGTTGACGTTCCCGGCGATCGTGAAGCCGGCCGGCTGGTGCGGCGGCGGCGGGATCTGCCTGGCCCGCTCGCCGGAGGACGTGCGCGGCCTGGCCAGTCTCGCCCAGGGCGGTGACACCACGCTGGTCGCCCAGCCCTACCTGGGGGACGGCACGGTGGACTACCGGGTGTACGTGATCGACGGCAAGCCGTACGCGGTGCTGCGCCGCACCCCGGAGGACGGCTCGCCGGTGGCGAACGCGAGCCGCGGCGGCTCGATGGAGTTCTGCGAGATCCCGGACAAACTCGCCGACGCCACCGCGTACTTCGTGAAGAAGCTGCCGATCCCGTTCTTCTGCGTGGACTTCCTGCACGACGGGGAGCGGTTCTGGTTCTCCGAGCTGGAGCCGGACGGGGTGATCGCCCCGGACTTCGACGACCCGGACCGCTCGGTCCAACGGGACGTCACCCGGGCCCGGTTCGCGGCCTACCGCGACGCACACGCGGCGTTCCTCACCGACGGGGGTGCCGGTCGATGAGCTTCTCACTGACCGATGAGCAGGCCGCCGACGGCCTGGCCGTGGCCCGCCGAACTCTCGGACTGCTGCGCACCGTCCCGGAGTTCGGCGAGCGGTACGCCCAGGCGCAGGAGCCCACCACGCTCGCGGAGCTGGCGGCGCTGCCGCCGCTGGCCAAGGACGACCTGAACACGGCGCTCGCCCACCTGGAACCGTCCGCCGAGCAGGGCGCCACCTGGCTGTTCCAGAGCGGCGGTTCGACGGGAGCCCCGAAGGTCGGGTACGCGCCGACCGGGTTCTACATGGCGAAGGTGTTCGAGCACTGGCAGCCGCTGGACCGGGACGACATCTTCGTCAACGCCTGGGGCGCGGGCCGGATGTGGGGCGCGCACTTCCTCGCGGCGGGCCTGGCCGACCTGTCCGGCTGCCGGATCATCGCGCTGGGGTCGGTGACCCGCGAGGAGTACCCGGAGTGGCTGGGCTTCCTCGCCGACCGGAAGGTCACCGCGATCGGCGGCACCCCGAGCGTGCTGCGGCTGTGGTTCGCGCACGCCCGCGCCGCCGGGATCGAACTCCCGTCGCTGCGCAAGGTGTTGTGGCTGGGCGAGGCCTGGCAGCCGCAGCTCGAGGAAGACCTGGCGGTCGTCGCACCGAAGGCCCGGCGGCACGGCATGTTCGGCTCCACCGAGACCTGGGTGGTGGGCTCCAACACCCCGGAATGCCCGGCCGACACCTTCCACACCTTCCCGCACCAGCTGGTGCACGTCGGCGACGACGGCCTGCTCGACTTCACCTCCCTCGACCCGGCGATGCTCAACCCGGTGCTGCGCTACCGCACCGGCGACGCGGGCGAGTTGACCAGCTGCCCGTGCGGCCGGCCGGGCCCTGCGATGCGGGTGCTGGGCCGCCGCGACAATGTCGTGCAGGTGCGCGGACTCGGCCTGCACATCGACGAGTTGCTCGCCCGGGTGGAGCGCGAACCGGGCGTCACCCGCGGCCAGGTGGTGATCACCGAACAGGGCGGGCGCGCCCAGCAGGTGGACGTCCTGCTGCTGACGGCGGCCGGCGCGGAGCCCGACACGGACGCGCTGCGGCGTGAACTGCTGTCTGCCACCTTCACGTTGAGCACCGCCTTCGTGCACGACCCGGAGCACGTCCGAGTCCGGGTGGTGGACGCGCTGGTCGGCAACGACCGCACCGGGAAGACCGCAAGCTTCGTGGTCCGGGAGGCCTCGTGAAACTGCACGCGCCCGAGCAACTCGGCCGGGCCTTCAACCTGTTCTGGTTCGGCAAGTCGATCTCGAACGTCGGCGACCGGGTGACGGTGTTCGTCGTCCCCACCCTGATGATCTTCGTGCTGCACGCGTCCGCGTTCCAGGTCGGCATCGTCGCGATGGCCCAGTACCTGGGCATTCCACTGCTCGGCCCGGTGGCCGGCGTGCTGGTGGACCGCTGGGACAAGCGGATCACCCTGCTGGTCTGCGACCTGATCCGGCTGGTCGCCGTCGGCATCATCCCGCTCGCGTACTGGCTGGACTTCCTCTCCACGCCGCTGCTGTTCTGCTGCGTCGCCGCCGTCTCCGGCGCGACCATCTTCTTCAACGTCGGCTACCTGGTGGCCGTACCGGCCGTGGTCGAGCAGCGGCAACTGGTTCGCGCCTACTCGCGGTTGGAGGGCAGCGGCTCGGTCGCCGAGGTCGCCGGGCCGTCCATCGCCGCCGGACTGTACAGCGCGCTCGGCGCCGCCTCGCTGCTGGTGGACGCCGCCAGCTACCTGGTCTCCGCCGCCTGCTTCCGCTTCATGAAGCCGTGGGGCGACCGCACCGTCGCGCAGGGCTCGGTGTGGCGCCGGCTCACCCTCGGCTTCCGCCTCAACTGGCAGGACCCGGTGCTGCGCCGGGTGGTGCTGGCCGCCGTCACCCTCAACTCGGGCGGGCCGGTGTTCGTCACCGTGCTGCCGGTGTTCGCCTACCGCGGCCTGCACGTCACCGTCGGCGTGTTCGGCGCCGCGATGTCCGCGGGCGCGGTCGGCGCGCTGCTCGGCGCGCTGGT
Source organism: Kitasatospora sp. NPDC004614 (assembly GCF_042873675.1). Lineage (NCBI taxonomy): Bacteria > Bacillati > Actinomycetota > Actinomycetes > Kitasatosporales > Streptomycetaceae > Kitasatospora > Kitasatospora sp. NPDC004614. The sequence continues at coordinate 567,720 of NZ_JBIALR010000001.1, read as the reverse complement.
CGCCCCGAAGATCAGCGGACGCCTCGGCATCGGACGGACCATGGCCTGGGCACTGCTGCTGCACTGCCTGGTCGGCCTCGGCGTGCTCGCCGCACCAGCCCTGCCCGCCGGGCCGGTCATCGCCGTCACCATGGGCTGCTACGGCTTCTTCATGTCGTGCATCAACGTGTGCTCCGCGCCCGCCCGTCAGTCCCGGATGTCCGCGCAGCACCAGGGCGTCATGCACGCCGCGTTCCGCACCGCCACCTGGGGCGTCATCCCGCTTGCCGCACTGGCCGGCGGCTTCGCCGTCTCGCTGCTCACCGGCCCGCTCGGCATCCTCGACGCCACCCGCTGGACCATGGTCGGCGGCACCCTGCTCGCCGCCTGCTCCTTCCTGCCGGCGCTCGGCGTCCAGGCCCGAATGGACGCCGACCTGCCGAAGGCCGCCGACAGCGTCACCGAGCTTGCGGATGCCACCTCATGACGGAACGTCAGATCCTTCTCATCACCGGCTGCTCGTCCGGCATCGGGCTGGCCACCGCGGCGGCCGCGAGCCGGGCCGGCTGGACGGTGATCGCCACCGTCCGTTCCCTGGACCGCGCGGACGCGCTGCGGGCCGCCGCGCCCGACGCCCTCGTCCGCCAACTCGACGTCACCGACGAGGAGTCCATCGCCGCGTGCTTCGCCGGCCTCGACCGGCTCGACGCCGTGGTCAACAACGCCGGGATCTCCAACTTCGACCCGACACTCGAGATGTCCACCTCCGCCGCGCTGCGCACCAACCTCGATGTCAACTTCTTCGGCACGGTGGCCGTTTCGCGCGCCGCGATGCCGCTGCTGCGCACCTCCCGGGGCCGGCTGCTCACCATCGGCAGCGTGCACGGCGTGGTCGGCCAACCCTTCAACGAGGCCTACTGCGCAGCCAAGTTCGCCGTCGAAGGCTTCATGGAGGCACTCGCCCCCGTCGCCGCCGCACACGGCGTCCAGGTCTCGATGGTGGTGCCCGGCTACGTCCCCGACACCCGGTTCGGCCACTTCCCCGACGTCAACCGCCGTACCGTACAAGCCGCTTCGGGCCCCTACGCGGACACCTTCGGCGCGTACGTCGACCGGCTCGGGAAGAGCTGGGCGAACGCCGGGCAGCCCGCCGCGGAGGTCGCCGACGCGGTGGTGCGAGCGCTGGCCGAGGACCGGCCGCCGTTCCGCATCCCCACCAACGCGTGGGCCGCCGACTACCTCTCCGCGAAACTCTCCGACCCCGACGGCCGGGCGATCCAGCGCCTCGCCCACGACTGGATCGGCCTCACCCCCACTTCCTAGCCTGAGGATCAACTCATATGCCTGCCAAGCCACTTCAGGCGCTCGTCGACCACGCCCGCCGCAACTCGCCGTTCTACGCCGAGCTCTACCGCGACGTACCCGCCGTCGTCACCTCGCTCACCGACCTGCCCGTCATCGACCAGATCGCCTTCTGGGCCGCCAACTCCTGGCCCGACAACCAGCTTTTGACCGGCCCGCTCACCGACGCCTGCGTCTACAAGTCCGGCGGCACCACCGGCGCGCCCAAGTTCTCCCCCTGGACCCGCGAGGAACACGTCGACTCCGTCACCGCGTTCGGCGCGGGCCTGGTCGACGCCGGCCTCAAACCCGGCCAGAAGGTCGCCAACCTGTTCCGGGCCGGCGAGTTCTACAGCGGCTTCCTGTTCATCGAGTACGCCCTGCAGCACGCGCCGATCGACAACGTCCGCCTGCCGATCGCCACCGCGCCCGACGAGTACGTCGCCGACGTCATCCACGGCTTCGGCGCGGACGTACTGGCCGGCGAACCGATGAAACTCTCCGCCGTCGCCGAGACCCTGCTCAAGCAGGACCGGCCCGCCCCGCAGGTCGAACTCATCCTGTTCGGCGGCGACATCCTCTTCAACGACCTTCGCCCGCTGCTCCGTTCGGCCTTCCCGAACGCCGCCCTCTCCTCCATCGGCTACGCCTCCGTGGACGCCGGCCTGGTCGCCGGACCCGTCCCCGCCGGCGACGACCTGCGCGTCCACGAAGCCTTCCCGAACCGCACCATCGTCGAACTGATCGACGACGCCACCGGCGAGCCCATCACCGAACCCGGCGTCCCCGGCCGCGTCGTCGTCACCAACCTGTTCCGCACCCTGGTCCCGATCCTCCGCTACCCCGCGGGCGACCGCGCCGAATGGACCGACGCCACCTGCCGCCGGTTCCGCCTCCTCGGCCGCTCCACCGAGGGCGCCCGGGTCGGCATCGTCTCCATGCCCACCGAGCAGGTCCGCGACGTCCTGCTCGCCCACGACCCCGAGCACCACATCACCGGCATGCAACTCGTCCAACGCCGCTGGGACAACCGCGACGGCCTCATCATCCGCCTCGGCCACACCACCCCACCCCCCGCCACCCTCACCGAAACCCTCCGCCGCGCCATCCTCGACGCCCGCCCCACCTACGCCGACGAAACCGCCATCGGCGCCATCCACCCCCTCCAGATCGAATGGGTCCCCCGCGCCGAACTCACCACCAACCCCCGCACCGGCAAACTCCAACAGGTCATCGACGAACGCCCCGCCCACTGACGCTGCGCGCCGCCCAGCAGAACGAGGCCGGGCCCCGCTCTCGCAGTTCGAGAGCGGGGCCCGGGCTGGGGCGCAAGTGCCGCATTGCCGCCTGAACCGACCTGCTTGGGGAAGGTTCAGTCCGTGGCCTTGGGATGGCCCGTGCCCGCATAGGTGATCCAGGCAGTGCGGTTGGCGTCGTCCAGCAGGTACCAGATGCGCCCGCCGCCAGTGACCTCGTACTGCCAGCGCTCGAGTTCCTGGCCCTTGAAGATGCCGGAACCGAGCATGCCCTTTAGGCGGTGCTGACGGTCGGGGTTGTCGACGGCGCGGGGAGTGGCACGGATCTTCTCGAACGCGCGGCGCAGGTTGCCCGCCGCCTGGCGGCCCAGGTGATCCCAGCCGTCGGCGGCCTCGGTGTTGGCGAAACGGAGGTCGTACTCACAGCCGATCGGCGGCGGCGCGGCCCGGTCTCCCCGCTTCGGGCTCACTCCGTGACCTCGGGCATGGGGGCCGGGCCGAGGTCGCCGTCGGGCTCGCGGGTGAGGATGGCGAGGAGGGTGGAGTCGGCGTAGATCTCGGCGCTGTGCCGCCACTGGGTGAGCAGGACTGCGACCGGGGCCAGGTTGTCCAGAGCCACCGCGCCGCACGCCGTGTCCACCAGCTCCGCGAGCAGGGTGTCGAGGTCCTCCGCCGGCAGGAACGTGGTCCACGGCAGGGCTTCGGGCAGTGCCTGGCGGAGGGCATCGATGTTCTCGGTCCGCACCAGCCCCGCCAGCAGGCGCGAAGTGAAGTCCACGACCGAGGCGTCCCGTTCCATCTGCTCGACGCGCATCAGCGCGAGGTCGCCCGCGTCGCGGCGGCGCAGGCGCAGCGCACGGACGGCGTCCAGTCTGCGCGTGGTCGCGGCGGGGTGGTGGAGCAGTTCGCTGAAGGGCACGTCCTCGTAGGCCGCAGTCATGACATCCACAGTAGCTCGGATGTTGGCCCGCGGGCCCGCTCCGCACAGCAGGTCGTCGACGAATGTCCCCAGCACCGACCACGAGACCGGGCCCCGCCCTTGTCAGTTCGAGAGCGGGGCCCGGCCGTGGTGGGTGTCAGGCGTTGGGGCCGGTGAGGGTGAAGGCCGGGTCGGCCGGGGTGCCGGTGCGGGTGCCGGTCCAGGAGTGGAGGGTGTCCTGGGGGGTGATGGCCCAGAGGGAGGGGGCGCCGGTCCATGACATTGACCTGGTCAACGTCAACCTTGTCGACGGCACCGGCTCAATCAGTACCCTTCGAACCACGTCGGACCATCCGTTCTGGGACGACACCGATCACGAGTGGATCCCCGCAGGCCAACTGGCTCCGGACCACGTCCTCGTCACAAGCAAGAACCGTCAGGCCCGGATCACCTCGGTTGAACTGCGGCCGGGTACGGCGGACATGCTCAACCTGACGGTCGAAAACAACCACACATACTACGTATTGGCCGGGACTGTCCCCGTGCTGGTACACAACGCAGATGGCCCTTGCGGCATCCATCTCGCGCTCGGGTTCAGATTCGATAGCGCAAGTGGCGCAAATCTCGGGCAGTTCGCCAATTTGCAGCAGGCAGTTATGAACGATGCTCCAGAGTTCAAGGACATCTTCCCGAACCCAAACTATTGGAGCGACAGTGCAGGTCAAGCCATGATCGACAGGGTCGTCGCGGGAGGCGGTAAGATATCGTTCAATCTTCAGGGGATGCAGGACGTCGAGGGAGTGCTGGCCGGAAGAGTAGCGCCTGGAAGGCCGACATCGTTTGAGCTTCAATACATCTGCGGCAATTCAGCAGCGAGAGCAGCAACCACGTTCTTCAACGGACCAGCGCCGTGCTAGCAATCAGAAAGGGCCGAGGGTGGAAGACAGAAGCGTGGATTCCGAGTGGGAGGGCCTCCTCAACGTATTCCGCCCACCCCACGGCACGAATGGCTGGTTCAGTCCGCTCTTTTGGCCGCTCCTGCAAGCCGCCTCGGAGATCCCGGTTCTTCGCCAGGTATTTCCCACCGTCTCCCTGAACACCCTTGTGGTGTTTCGTGATGGGTACGCTTGGAAGGCCCCGATCGATGAGCAGTGGCCGACCGTCGCGGTGGGATCGGAAGGCACATATGCCGTCCGATCGAAAGCGTGGTCCAGGGACGCCCAGGTTCTCCTGCTCACGGAAGACCCCAGGGAGGCCGCCGAACTCCTCGCGGAATTGATCGCAGGAATCATCGCCAATGATCAAGACCTGAACAGCTAGCAGCACCTGTTGGGCCGCCGCACTCTGCGGCGGCCCAACACCTTTATCACCGCGCGATTTGCAGCAGGGGCCGAAAGCGCCAGCGGCATCACATCGACGGCGGCCATTCCCTGCCGGGAATTCAGATCGACGCTGCCCTGGGCTTCCGTCCCGAGGCATACACGGTCCTCACCGGATGCTTGCCGAAGCGCACAGGAATCCGACGGCTGCCAAATACACACAGCGCCGCCCTTCTGACGGCCCAAGAGGTCAGCGGGATGCCGTCACCAGGCCCGCCTCGTAGGCGAGGATCACCAGGTGGACGCGGTCGCGGGCGTCCAGCTTGGAGAGCAGGCGGGTGACGTAGGTCTTGATGGTGGTGACGCTGAGGTAGAGGTGCTCGGCTATCTCGGTGTTGGAGAGGCCCCGGCCGATCAGGGTGAGGACTTCCTGTTCGCGTTCGGTGATGGCAGTGAGGGCGAGCGGCGGCCTTGAACTGCCGGGCGTGGGGCGGGCGGTGAGGTCGGCGATCAGGCGGCGGGTGACGCGGGGGGCGAGGAGGGCCTCGCCGGAGGCGACCACGCGGACGGCGGCGAGGATTTCTTCGAGGCCCATGTCCTTGACCAGGAAGCCGGATGCGCCGGCGCGCAGCGCGCCGTAGACGTACTCGTCGTCGTCGAAGGTGGTGAGGACGAGGACGTGGGCCGAGGACGGGCCCGAGGTGATCAGGCGGGTGGCTTCGATGCCGTCCATGCCCGGCATCCGGATGTCCATGACGATCACGGAAGGGGCCAACTCCGCGGCCAGGCGCACTGCTTCGTCCCCGGTGCCGGCCTCGCCGACGATCTCCAGGTCGGGGGCGTCCTTGACCACCATGGAGAGGGCGGCGCGGACGAGCGGCTGGTCGTCGACGAGCAGGATGCGGACGGTCATCGGGCACCCGCCGCGACGGGAAGGGTGGCGGCGACCCGGAAGCCGCCGGTCGGGCGGGGGCCGGCCGCGAACGTGCCGTGCAGCAGGGAGACGCGTTCCTGCATGCCGAGCAGGCCGAAGCCCGCGCCGCTGGGCTGGGTGCCGCGCAGGCCGCCGCTGTCGAGGACTTCCACGGACACCGAGTCCTCCTCGCAGGAGATGGTCACTTTGCAGGAGCGCGCGCCGGCGTGGCGGACCACGTTGGCCAGCGACTCCTGGACGACGCGGTAGGCGGAGAGGTCCACCTCGGGCGGCAGGGGGCGGCGTTCGCCGTGCCAGCGGAGGTCGACGGCGACGCCCGCGGCAGTGGTGGAGCGGGCGAGGCGGTCGAGGTCGGCGAGGCCGGGGGCGGGGGCGAGCGGGGGGCGGTCTTCGTCGTCCTCGGCGGCGCGCAGGGCCACCAGCATGCGGCGCAGGCCGGAGAGGGTTTCGCGGCTGGCGGTCTCGACCTGGCCGAGTGCGTCCCGGGCGGCCTCCGGCTGGGTGGTGAGGACGAGCCGGGCCGCGCCGGCCTGGAGGGCGACGATGCCGATGCTGTGCGCGACCATGTCGTGCAACTCGCGGGCGATCCGCAGCCGTTCACCGGCCACGGCCCGCGCGGCGGCGTTCTCGCTCAGCTCGGCGGCGTGCCGGCGGGACTCCCCGGCGGAGTTGCCGAGCAGGACGGCGACGGCGGCGGTCAGCAGGACGGCCAGCTCGGTGGAGGTGCCGATGATGAAGCCGGCGAACACCCGTCCGATCGGGTAGCCGAGCAGCACCAGGGCGGCCATCCCGGAGCCGAGCACCACCTTGCGGCGGGGCAGGCTCGCCGCGACGTACCAGAGCGCCACGTCGGGGCCGAGGACCAGCGGGACGTCCATCGTGCTGGAGTGCATCGCGAACGCGCCGAACACCGCGCCCGCCAGCAGCAGCCCGAGGGCGGTCAGCGGCATGCGGCGCAGCAGCACGCAGCCGGCCAGCGAGACCACCGCGCAGACAGCGAGCCAGCGTTGGTTGGCGTCGGACATCAGCAGGCCGCGGTAGAAGTTGTCCGGCGACTCGCCCGGCAGCCGGACCAGCACCACGAAGGAGTACGCGAGGCCGGCCGTCCAGGCCACCGCCGCCCAGCCGCCGGGTGTCACGCGTCTGAGCAGGGAGGGCGAGTTCACGGGCATGGGGTGATCGTAGCCAGCCGCCCGGCCGGCGGGCGTCGGACCCGGGGCGTACAACCTGGGTAGACATCGGCCGCCGGAGGTGTCGGCGGCAGGCCGACGCGGGACGACGGCCCGTCACGGAACTGTGGTTGTCGTGATCGAAGTCAACGAACTCACCAAGCGCTACGGCCGCACGGTTGCCGTCGACGGTCTGACCTTCACCGTCCGCCCGGGTTGCGTCACCGGTTTCCTCGGCCCGAACGGGGCCGGCAAGAGCACCACGCTGCGCATGATCATCGGACTGAACGAGCCGACCAGCGGCACCGTCACCGTGCAGGGCCACCGCTTCCGCGACCATCCGCGCGGCCTGCGGCACGTCGGCGCGCTGCTGGACGCCTCCGACGTGCACGGCGGGCGCAGTGCGGCCGCCCATCTCGGGGTGCTGGCCCGGACGAACGCGATCCCGCTGCGGCGGGTGGACGAGGTGCTGGAGGAGGTCGGGCTCGCCGGGGTGGCGCGGCGGCGGATCGGCGGCTACTCGCTCGGCATGAAGCAGCGCCTGGGCATCGCGGCCGCGCTGCTCGGCGACCCGCCGGTGCTGCTGTTCGACGAGCCGCTGAACGGCCTCGACCCGGAGGGTGTGCGCTGGGTGCGCGGCCTGTTCCGGCGGCTGGCCGCCGAGGGGCGCACGGTGTTCGTCTCCAGCCACCTGATGAGCGAAATGGAGCACACCGCCGACCACTTGGTGGTGGTCGGCCGCGGCCGGCTGATCGCCGACGAGCCGCTGTCCACGTTCGCCGCCCGCGGCCGGGGCAGCAGCGTCACCGTCCGCACCCCGGACGCGACCGCGCTGGCCGAGGTGCTGACGGCGGCCGGCGCGCAGGTGCGGCCCGACGGGGAGGAGCGGCTGGTGGTGACCGGCCTGGACGCGGACACGGTCGGCGACCTCGCGCACCGGCACGGTCTGCGGCTGCGCGAACTGGCCACCAGCGCCGCCTCGTTGGAGACCGCGTTCATGGAACTCACCGCCGACAGCGTCGAATACCTCGCAGGAGACTCCCGATGACCGCGCTCACCTCCGTCGCCCCCACCGCACCGCTCGTGGTGGACGAACCGCGGGCCCGCTTCCGGGACTTGCTGCTGGGCGAGTGGTTCAAGCTGATCTCGCTGCGGTCGATCCGCTGGGGCCTGCTCCTCGGCCTGCTCGGGCTGGTGTTCCTGAACGTCAACGCGGCGATCGCCGACGTGAACGACTGGGACCATTTCTCTCCCGGGATGCGGGAGTTCTTCGTTCCCGGCGGATCGCTGGCGGCCTCCTTCACCAACAACGCGTGCATCGCCACCCTGCTGATCACGGGATGCCTGGGCGCGGTCGCGCTGGTCAGCGAGTACTCAACGGGCCAGATCCGCACCAGCTTTGCGGCGGTGCCGGCCCGGCGGGCGCTGATCTCCGCGAAGATCGTCGTGCTGACGGTGGTGATGACGGCCTTCGGCGTGGTGGCGACCGCGGTGTCGTTCTGGGCCTCGCAGGCCGTGCTGTCGAGCAAGCACGCCGGCATCTCGCTCGCCGAACCGGGCATCTGGCGGGCGCTGTTGGCCTCCACCCTGCTGCCGCCGGTGTGCGCGCTGACCGGCCTCGGGCTGGCGGCCATCGTCCGGCACAGCGTGGCGACCGTCGTCACCACTGTCACGGTGCTGCTGCTGATCCCCAACTTCATGAGCGAGAACCACTATTGGTCGGCCTGCCTGTACCACGCGACGCCGTTCCGCGCCTGGCAGGTCCTGCACGACCTGGTCGGCACGCCGGTCAACCCGCACATTCCGTTCCCGGCCGATCCGGCCGGTGAGTGGTGGGTCTACGCCGCCTGGGCCGTGGGCGGCGCGCTGGCCGCCCTGTTCTTCGGCAGCCGTCGCGACGTCTGAACCCCGGAGTGCCTGGGTGCCGTGAGGCCCAACTGTCAGGCGCTGTGCGGCACTCCGGCGACCAGCGTGCTCTGGCCGCGGAACTCGGCGACCACCGTGCCACTGGCGCTCCGGACGGTGACGTCGTAGACGCCCTGCCGGCCGGACCTGGTGCGCTCCACGGCCTCGGCGATCAGCTCGTCGCCGATCTGCGCGGGGGCGAGGAAGGTGACCTGCGCACCCTGCGCGAGGGCTACCGGGCCGTAGCTGTTGCAGGCGTAGGAGAACGCGGCGTCGGCGAGCAGGAACACGTACCCGCCGTGCCCGATGCCGTGCGCGTTGGCCATCTCCGCGGTGACCTTCATCCGGGCCACCGCCCGGCCGCCGGTCACCTCGTCGAGCACGATGCCCGCGCCCTGGCAGGCCCGGTCGCGCTCGAACAGTGAGTCGATCCTGCTGCTTCCCATGCGGCTCCCCCCAGTGAGCTGCCCGCTGCTCGGGCGTCAGCATTAGATCGACCGGACAGATCGACTGTCAACGCCCCACGCCGAAACACTCGTTGTCGGAATCGGAAGGCCGCCGGAGCCCGTTGGAGCGGGCCCGGCGGCCTTCCGCCTCGGGTGGATCAGGCGTTCCAGCCGTTCTGCGCCGCGGCGGTCAACTCCTCGAGCGTGAGCGGCCCTTCGGCCGTCCTCCGCTCGATGTGGGTGATCACCTGGCGCACGTCGTCCGCGTTCAGCGGCGCGCCGTCCGTGCCGCCGAGCAGGCCGTCGAGCAGGGCGGCGGTGCCCTCCGAGGTGCCGCCGGCCAGTTCGACCAGCTGGTGGGTGGCCCGGATATGGGCGGCGCCGGCTTCGGTGCTCGCGGTGAACTCCCCTTCGTAGACCGCCTGTCCGAGCCGCACGGTGCCGATCAGCCGCTCGTGCTCGGCGGGCGTACGGACCGGGCCCGCGTCGGGTGCCAGCAGCCGCCGGACCTCGGCGAGCCGCCAGGCGCCCTCGGCGACCCGGAGTTCACCGGACCGCTGCTGCCCGGTGAACGCCAGGTAGTGGTCGCCCGCCACCTTGGACGCGGTGGTCTCGGACAGCGGGATGTCGACCGCGAACGGAACAACTCCCTTCTCCTTGACCGGGGTTCGGCCACCGTTGAACAGCGTCACCTCCACCTCGGCATGCCCGGCGTAACGCGCCATCGGGACGGCGAACTTGCCGTTCGACACCACCTGGCCGGCGTCGCTGTGGCCGCCGCCCTCGCGCCACAGGCGCTGGACGCCGCCGACGATCGCCGGGCTGGTGGTGACGTCGCCGGTGAGCTTGGCACCGACCTGGCCCTGAACGCCCGCGTTGCCCGTCGACAGGTCGTAACGCGTGCTGCCGGCCGAGACGGCGTTGGCCGGGCTCAGCTCGACCTTGTCGTCGACCGCCCGGTGTTCGAGCGAGACGACCTTCACGCCGACCTCGACTCCCTTGCCGCCGCCGAGCGTGATCCGGTTGGACGGGACCGTCGCCGACACCTCCATGCCCTGGGTGGCGGTGCCGAACAGCGCCGAGAGGTGGCCGTGCGAGGTGATCGTCCCGACCACCGGTTCCATCTCCTTCCAGGCCGACTTGCCGAAGTACTCCGGGCCGCGCAGCCGCACCAGGTCCTGCACGCCGCCGACGTCGCCGAGCCAGCGCAGCACGTCGGTGTCGCGCAGGCCGCCCTCCCAGACCCGCTCCGGCGGCACCTGGACGGTGACGGGCTCGGGCGGCCGGACGGTGATGGTGCGCGGCTGCCCGTCGCCGGGCACAGTGACGGTTCCGGACCCGGACACCGTGCCGGTCGGCACCGGCACGGTCTCGCCCGACTCGACCAGCGTCTCGAACCCGATCGCCGCCGTACGCCGCTGCCACACCTGGGTGCCGACCAACGGCCTCCGGGAGATGGTGAATTGGAGCTCCGCCTCACCGGCGTACGCGCTGCCGGGCAGCTTGGCCTTGGTGGCCGACCCGGTCGCGGTGGCGCGGTTATGGGTGTCCACCTGGTCGTGGCCGCGGCCACCGCTGCCGGTCACACCGGCCGTCACCGAGACGCCGGGCGCCGCCGGTACGGGGACGGAGGCGACCGCCCCGAGCGCGCCCTGGTGGCCGCTGCCGGTGCCGCCGGTGTGCGCGAAGCTGCGCTGCACGTCGGTTCCGGCGTTGAACTCGGTGGTGCCCGCGTCGCCCAAGTACTCCATCCGGTCGCGGAGTTGGGCGCCGACTCGGACGGTGGTCCGCCCGTGCCGCACGACGATCTCGTCGCCCGCCGTCATGCCCTTGAGCCTGGACTGGAGCCGGTCGGGGGTGAGTTCGGCGTCCAGCTTGCTCCGGATGCCCGCCCAGTCGCGGCCGAACGGGTTGCGCGTCAACTCCGGCTGCCCGGCCTGCCTCCGCCGCAACGCGCGCAGCCCGCCGGGCTTCCAGCCGGACTCCACCTGCGACAGGACCGACTCGCCGAGCGTCCGGCGGGGAGCCCCGGCCGTCGGCCCGGGCAGCGCGTGGATGTCGGTGACGATCGCCGAGGAGTCCAGGCGCCGCCCCTCCACGAAGCCCTTCGGCTGCGTCGCCGTGGTCCGCTCGACCGGCCCGGACACCGGCTCGGCGTCACGCATCGGAACGGCCACCCGCGCCACCGTCTCCACCGGCGCCGTGTGCGAGCCGTCGGGCACACCCAGCCGCTTGAACGCGACGGTGACGTCGTACGGCACGGCGACGTCGAAGAACACGGCCGGCTCGACGTGCTTGCCCCGGTTCGAGGCCGAGCCGACGGTCTCCGTCGCCTGGCCGTAGCTGCGGTCCATCCGGTACGTGTAGCCGCCGGTGACGGCCACGAACGGGGCCTTCGCCCTGACCTGGCCACCGCCGTTCAGCCGGTCCCGGCTGTCGCGCAGAGTGCCCTGGCCGCTGGACGTGCGCGTCCCGGACTCGAACTCGTACTTGGCGGCCTGGGAGTGGTACGTGGACTCCCCCAGCCTGGCCGTGACGGTGACCTCCGCCGACCAGGTCTTGCCGGCCACCGTCTCGGTGATCCGCCCGCCGCGGGTGAGCTGCGAGAGCTGCGCCCTGAGCGCGACCCGGTCGAAGCTCGCCCCGATCCGCTGCTTCACCTCCTCCGACGGCTCGCCGTGCTTCGTCCGCACCGCGTCCTCCACCGCCGCACGCACCTTGTCGGCGCCGCTGAGGCTGTGCACCACGTAGGAAGCGTTCAGCTCGTGGCGCTCGGTCATCCGGCGCGGCGCGGTGTGCGTGGCCGCCTCGGCGGGGGCCGCCGTGCTCTCGGGCCGCTGTTCCGGACGCGTGAAGCTCCCGGTGGACGGCGCCTCGGCCTTGACGGTCTCCCGCGCGTCCAGGCCCACCTCGACCTTGACCGGCGCCGAGACGTCCGGACGGCCGCCGACCGCCTCGCCGGGCCGGCCGACGTGCACGTCCACCACCAGCCTGGCCCCGTAAATGACCTGCGGGGCACTGTACTTGCCGCTGGCGTACACCCGGTCCGCCTGCCGGCCCTGGCCGCCGACACGCCGGCGCTGCTGACCGGACGCGGTGGCGCCGAGCTCGGCGCCCGGGGTGCCCTTGGCGACGGCGCCGCCGAGCTGGCCCTGCTCGATCGTGGTGCGCGCGCCGAGGCGACGGGCCACGCTGAACGCGCCTGTCTCGTTGACGGTGTTGAGTTCCGCCTTGCCGTCCTCGCGGCGGTAGGTCATCTCCTCGACCCGGGCGACGGCCTTGACGACCAGGCCCTCCTTGCCCGGGATCTTCACCTCCAGCGCCTCACCGCGGGTCATCCCGGTCAGCCGGGCCGCCAGGTTCGGCTGGCTGAACCCCTGCATCACCTGGTCGCGGACGGAGTTCCAGTCCTCGCCGAACCGCTCACGCCCCTTGCGGTCCAGCGCCTCGCGAAGCCCCGCCGTGCTCTCCAGGTCTCGAACCACCACGGTCTCGCCGAGCCCGCCCCGGTCGTCGCCGCCGCGCCAGACGCTGTCCGGCGGGGCGGCCACCTCGGCCGGCTGCTGTGCGGTTGCGGTGTGCTCCGCGGTGGTGTCCGCGCTGGTGTCCGCGCTGGTGTCCGCGCGATCGACCAGCACCCGGAGGTCCGCCGAACCCGCGTCGTGCGCAACGGACTTGCCGTTGAACTTCAGATCGAAGTGGACGGTGCCGTCGTAGATCACGCCGGGCACCTTCGACTTGCTGGTCAGCTGCGCGGTCCGGGCCTCACCGCTGATCTCCACGTGGTCGCGGCCGAGCCGCCCAGCGCCGCCGCCACCGATCAGGCCGGTGCCCGGCTTCACCGCTGCGGAGAATCCGAGTTGACCCGCGTGGCCGCTGTTCGAGGAGGTGCTGCGCACCTGCTGCACCGCGGTGCCGATGTTGAACTCGGTCTCCTTGGTGGTGCCGGTCTGCCTCAACTCGCCGACCCGCGCGGTGATTTCCACCTCGCCGAGTTGCTTGCCGCGCCGGTCGGTGAGCGTGACGGACACCGGCTCGCCGGCCGTCATGCTCTTCAAGTCCCGCTGGAGACGGGCGAAGTCGACCTCCGCGAGCACCTTCTCGCGCACTGCGGGCCAGTCGCCGCCGAACTCCTGCCGGCCCGCCGCGTCCGCACGGTCGAGCAGCGCCTCCACCGGCGGACGGTTCCCTGCCGTATCACGCGGCGCGAGGTCGAGCACGATCTCCTGGCCGCCGACCCGACCGTCCAACAGCCTTTGCGGGGGCACCCGTTGCTCGCCGGCCGCCGGGGCCTCGAGCCGCTCGGGGACGGCCACCGTCAGGTCGATGTTCACCGCCTCGGTACGGCCCTGCCCCTCGGCGCGCACCGGCTCACCGTTGTGGCGCAGGTCGCCGAAGTCCAGCTCCAGCCGCATCGTCGACTCGAACACCTCGGCGGGCCCGCTGGTCTTCGACCGCGCCACCATGCCGCCCAGATCCAGGTTGACCTCGGCCTGACCGCGGTCGTGGTAGTAAGCGACGAGCTCCGACGGCTCGCCGATCCCACGCCCCTCCCGGGCCTGGACGCCAAGGTTGAACTGCCACTGCGCACCGCGATTGGTCCCGGTCGCCACGGTACGGTCGGCGCCGTTCTCGAACTCGATCTTCTCGGTACGCAGATGCGTAGACTCGGTGACCTGGCCGCGCAGCTTCACGCTGCCGCTCCAGCCGTTGCCCTCGAACGGCGCCGTCCACACCTCGCCCCGCGAGAGCGCACCCAGCATCGGGCGCAGCGTGGCCGGCCCGAAATGCGCATCCGCGAACGCCCGGGCCGCCGCCCGGTCGCCCGGGACGGCCTGCGCGATGACGTCGATGACCTTCTTCCGGACGGCCGCCTCGTTGCCGGTCAGACCGACCACCAGGTCGGTACCCGCGATCGGCTTCGGCGCGACGGCGGCGGGCTGCTGCGGCGCCGGCTCGGGGGCCGGGTGCGGCTGCTGCGGCGCCGGCTCGGGGGCCGGGTGCGGCTGCTGCTCGGCCTCCGGGGCGGTGTGGGACGGCGGCTGCTCGGCCTCGGGGGTCGGCGGCGGCGTGTGGTCGGTCTCCGGGGCGGTGTGCGGTTGCTGCTGCTCGGCCTCCGGGGCGGTGTGGGACGGCGGCTGCTCGGCCTCGGGGGTCGGCGGCGGCGTGTGGTCGGTCTCCGGGGCGGTGTGCGTTTGCTGCTGCTCGGCCTCCGGGGCCGGCTGCGGCGTCTGGTCGGTCTCCCGGGTGTGCGTCGGCGGTTCGCTGCCGTCGTAGTGGTCGCTGGCGCGGTACACCGTCACCGGGCGGCCGTCCGTGGGGCCGAAGACGGCCTGGGTGATCCCGTCGTGGTCGACGACCCGCAGGCGGAGACCCAGCGCGTGGGCGGTCGCCGCCGGAAGCATCTCGCCCTCGGTGCTCCCCCAACGGGTGTCCCACTCCTGGACGGTCCGGATCAGCGCCGCCCGCTCGTGGCCCGCCGGAAGCGGCTGGTGCTCGGTCAGGTACGCGCCGACGGACTCCCGCAGCTGCTCGACGGTCAGCCCCGTGAAGTTGGAACGGTCCTCGGCACGGACGTACGCCAGCAGGTCACCGGCGGGCAGGTCCGGCCGACCGAGCAGGTTGTTGCGGTAGTTGGACACCACCTCGGTAGGCCACTCCTCCGGACGCAGCGACCGGAAGTGGCCCCCGACCGCGGCCTGAAGCTGGTGCGGCCCCGCCAGTTCTGGCGCGCCGACCGCGACCGCCCGGAGCAGGCAGTACCCGTCCCCCGCCACCGGCACCCGCCGCCCGGGCGGCGGGAACTCCGCCAGGGGCGTGTGCTCGGACTTCGGCGCGGACGATGCGGGCTCCGCCGGGGGCGCGTACTCGGACTTCGGCGTCGGCAACGCAGGCTCCGCCTCAGGCGCGCGCTCAGACTTCGACCCGGGCGACGCGGGCTCCGCCGAGGGCGTGTGCTCAGATTTCGACCCGGGCGACGCAAGCTCCGCCGGGGGCGTGTACTCGGACCTCGACCCGGGCGACGCAAGCTCCGCCGAGGGCGTGTGCTCGGACCTCGGCACCGGCGGCACAAGCTCCGCCTCAGGCGCGCGCTCAGACTTCGGCGTCGGCGACGCGGGCTCCGCCGAGGGCGTGTGCTCGGACTTCGACCTGGGCGGCGCAAGCTCCGCCGGGGGCGTGTGCTCGGACTTCGGCGTCGGCGGCACAAGCTCCGCCTCAGGCGCGTGCTCAGACTTCGGCGTCGGCGACGCGGGCTCCGCCGGGGGCGTGTACTCGGACTTCGGCACCGGCGGCACAAGCTCCGCCTCAGGCGCGCCCTCAGACTTCAACCCGGGCGACGCGGGCTCCGCCGGGGGCAGGTACTCGGACTTCGGCACCGGCGGCACAAGCTCCGCCTCAGGCGCGCCCTCAGACTTCGACCCGGGCGACGCGGGCTCCGCCGAGGGCAGGTACTCGGACTTCGGCGCCGGCGGCACAAGCTCCGCCTCAGGCGCGCGCTCAGACTTCAACCCGGGCGGCCCCAACTCCGGCTCAAGCGTGTGCTCGGAGTTCGGTGCAAGCGACGCGGCGCGCTCGACCCCCTCGGGGGAAGTCGGACGCAGGGGGTTCTCCGGGCCCGTCCCGGTGCGGGGTTCCGTGACGGTCTCGGACCGGACCGAAGCAGCGGCGCTCTCGGCCCGGACCGGGCCGGTGGCGGTCTCCGGCCGGACGGGAGCGGCGACGGTCTCGGACCGGGCCGGGGTGGCGGGCGTGCGCGGTCCGAACTCGGCAGGGGCCGAGGCCGACCGGGGGCGGTTCGGTCCGCCCGTCGCACGGCTGCCGCTGCCCGTCGAGGCCGGGCCACCAGCCGGGTTCGGGCCACCCGCCACGTGGCCGCTGGCACCGCCGGGCGTGCTCGGCGGCGGGATGCTGGGCGTCGTCAGCCCCGGCGCGTCCAGTCCGTCGTCGCCGGACGAGGTCCGGCTGTTCGGCTGCGGGGCGCCCGGCTGCGGCGCAGCGTCGTTCGGCGCACCGCCCGGGTGCTCGTCCAGCACCTCCGTCCGGGACGGACTCTCGGTGCCGAAGCCGTCGTCGATGTCCATCGGCTCGGACGTGTCGTGCGACGGCTCGCCGCGGGTGAACGTGCTGTAGCGCTCCATGAATTGGGGGTCGTGCGGCCCGGAGATGTTGGTCTCGTGCCGGTCCGCGACGGAGGCCCACACCGTCCAGGAGGGGTCGAAGCTGTAGGGCATCTCCCCGGGCCTGGCGGCGACCACCCGGCGGTCGGTCAGGTCGGCCCAGCGCAGTGCGCCGTCCCGGTCGTGGACCAGCGCGACGGCGTGGCCGGCGCCGGTCGGCCCGGCGCCCAGTACGGTGGCGAAGCTGCCGGGCCCACCGGCCTTCACCTTCGCCATCAACTCGTTGACCGCGCCCGGCCCTTCGCCGAACAGCGCGGGCCCGTCGTGCCGCTTCCACAGGACGTTGCCGGGGATCGGTTCGACCGTGCCGTTCAGGGTCTGGCCGGAAACCCGGGGCCGCCCGAAGTGGGTGTCCCGGTACGCCTCGACGTTCTCGAAGCAGGCCTTCAGGTCGTTGCCGGGCTGGAAGCCCTCGACCGGCCGGACCGGCGACTGGTGCGGATTGACCTTCTGCAGCAGCGAGTTGCTCATCGGCGGATGCAACTTCGGTGCGCCACCGAGGTAGTCGACCAGCTGCCCGGTCAACTCGTGCTGCGGGCCCACCGCTTGGTAGCCGCGGTCGTGCATGACGGCGTCGGTGTTCTCGTACGCGGGGGTGCGCTGCCGCTTGGCCTGCGGCCCGGTCGGCTCGGTCTCCCGGCGCAGCGTCGGCTCGTCGTCCTCCCGTCCGCGCTTGCGGTCGTTGCGGGCCTGCTCGCGGGGCGCGGTGTCTCCGCCCTGCTCGCGGGGCGCGGCGCCTCCACCCTGCTCCCGGGGCGCGGTGTCTCCACCCTGCTCAACTGGCGCCTGGCGCACGTCGGTTGAGGGCGGGGTCTCGATGTCCATCGGCTCCACGTCCCGACCGGTCACGTGCTCGACCGGCGGGGCACCGCGCTGGTCGGCAGCGGGCGAGCCGAAACCCTCGCTGGTGGCCGGGGCCGCGTTGTGGGCCTGGAGCTGCTTCGCGCTGTCCTGGTTCATCCGTTCGATCCAGTGGCCGCCCCGCTGCGGTTCGAGGGCCTCCAGCATGGTGTCGATCTTCCCCTGCCGCGAGTGCGGCTCGGCGTCCGCGCCGTACCCGACGGGCTCCTTCAGCAGCGCCCGCATGGTGCCCTCGATCAGCAGCTTGCTGTCATTCGCGGCCCGCCCGAGCTGCGCGGCGTTGTCGGTCAGCTGCTGAGCGGCGTTGCGCACGTCCTGGAGGCTGCGGCCGGACTGCTGAAGAGCGGCCACGGTGTCCAGCTGGTCCGTCAGACGGCCGCGGAACTCGCCGATCTGCTGCTCCAGCACGCGGTACCCGGGGCTGTTGCGGTCGAACTCGCGCAGCGCCAACTCTGCCGCCCGGTCGAAGTTGCTCAACTGCTCGCGGGCGGTCACCTCGTACGTGCCGACCGTCATCCGGACCCGGTCGGCCTCGGTGGGCGGGGTGAAGTTCAGCGGACGCCGGTTCTGCCGGCCGACCCCGAACTCGCCGCCGTGGTCCACCACTTCGTGGCTGATCACCTCCCAGCCGTGCGCGCCGTGCTTGAGCATGTTGGTGACCGCGAACGGCCGCGACTGACCGGGCGTCATGTACTCCTCGACGCCGAACCAGTCGGTGACCGACTTGGTCGCCCGGAAGTCCGCGGTCATCCCGAGGTTCGAGGACGCCGAGTACGACTGGACGTGCCAGACGGTGAACTCGTGCGGCGTCACGTCGGTGATCGCGAACGCGCAGCCGTTCATGCCGCCGGTCAGCACCAGGCCGTCGTTCGGCCGGGACGGGTCCGGGTGCATCGGGACCACGGTCTTGCCGATCGCGTCGGGCAGGTTCGGGTCCGGGCGGCCGGTCTTGTACGGCACGTACGAACCGGTCACGTAGTGGTGGTCGGGCTGCGGCGCGGGCAGCGCGGTGCCGGCCGGGGGACGCGGGAACGACGGGTCGTGCTCGGCGTACTTCTCCCAGGCCGGGGTCAGCACGAAGCCGTTCTTGCCCGCCCCGACGTGGTTGCGGTCCGGTACCAGCGTGAACCAGTGCTGGTCCGCCTTCTCGACGGCGGCGACGAAGGAGTTGGCCTGCTGCTGGTTCAGCCCGGGCATCCGCTGCATCGCGCCGTCGGCGTAGTTCACCGTCACCGGCGCCTGCGACATCAGCTCGGCCGGGTTCTGCACCAGCCAGCGCTCCACCGTGCCGGGCGGCGGCAGCAACGGCTCGGCGTGCGGCGGTTGTTGGGCGGCGTGCGGCTGCTCGTGCGACGGCTCTTCGTGCACCGGCGGCGCGTCGTGGGACGGCGCCTCGTGGACAGCGCTCGGCGGCGGGGGCGGCGGCGGCTGGTGTCCGAAGACCGACGCGCCCTCGTGGACGCTGCCCATCGGCGGCGGGGGCGGCGGCGCAGCCGGGCTGCCGAACCCACGCGTGCCGGTACCCGCGCCGTGCCCGGTGGCCGCGGGCGGCGGCGGGGGCGGCGGCGCAGCCGGGCTGCCGAACCCGCGAGTGCCGGTGCCCGCGCCGTGCCCGGTGGCCGCGGGCGGCGGCGGGGGCGGCGGGGGCGGGGTGGGGTCGTCCAGGCGGAGGCGCGCGGTCTCCCGACTGAACTCCTCGTCGGATTCGCTGTCGTCCCGGCGGCGCTTGCGGCCGGGCCCCGCGGCGTCCGCCGTCCCGTCGTGCATCTGCACGTCCCCGTCGGGGGTGTGGGCGGTGGGCTGGCTGGCGTCGGCCATCACCACGTCGTGGTCGGGCGCCGGCTGCGGCACGTGGTCGGGCCGGTACAGGCCCTCCACGCCGAGGCGCTGAAGCTGCTCGTCCGTCAGCTTGGTGGCGTCTGCGCGGTTGGCGAACTCACCGGACGAAGAGACCGGCAGCTTGGCGGCGTGCGGGGACGGGATGCCGAGGTCCTCGACGACGATCGTCGAGCTGTCGCTGAGCTTCTCGGCCGTCCGGAGGTGCTCCAGGTCGGCCTGGGTCTTGGGGGCCATGAGGTCGCGCAGCTCGAGCGGCACCAGGCCGTTCGCTTCCAGGCTGCGGACCGCCTGCAACAGGTCGGCGGTGTGCGGCGCGTACAGTACCTCGGGCGGCAACTGCTCGTGGGCGACGGCGGTCAGCAGATCGGGCTCGCGGATGATGTGCGGGTCCAGGAAGTTCTGGATCCACTTGTTCACCCACTCATCGCCGAACCGCAGGTTGGAGGCGCTGTTGGACAGGTCGGCCGTGAGCTTCTCGATCAGCGCGGGCACATCGTCGAGGTGTGCGGTCAGTGCCTGCTCGAACATCGCGGCCGGGTGCTTCGCCCCGTCCCCGGCGCGCGCGTACGAGCCGCCGTACTGCTTGCCGACCGTCTCCAGGTCGACGGTCGCCCGGGCCACCCGGCCCGCGTCGTTCTTCTGCGCGGGCGAGGGCTTGGTGACTCCCGACACCTGCTCGGCGTAGACCGCCTTCACCCGGTCGCGCAGTGCCTTGTTGGCGTCCAGGTGCTGCTTGTCCCCGCGCAGCTTGGCCTCCTCCTCGCCCAGCTTCTTCGCGACTTTGTCGACTGCGGCCTTGGCCTTCTGCTCGGCCTTGACGTCGGCCTCCGCCTTGTTCTTGTTCGCGGTCGTCGGGTTGTCCGCGGCGGCCTTCGCGGACTTCTGGGCCGCTTGCTCGGCGGTGGCGTGCGTGGCCTCGGCGGCTGCCAAGTCCTTCTTCGTGTTGGCGATGGTCTTCTCGCGCTCCGTCACCGTCTTTTGCGCGGCCTTCACCTCGCGCTCCGCCGGGCCCTCCGCCGTCCGCCGGACCGTGCCCTTCGGAACCGGCTCCTTCAGCAGCGTGTCGACCTCGCGATCCCGCACGGCGGGCCGGTCGTTCGTCAGCTTGTCCGCGACGGCGCCGTACCGGTCCGCGGTGAGCCGCTCCGGGTGGTCGCGCAGGTCGCCCGCCAGGTCGCGGACCGGCTTCGGGTCCTTGCCGGCCGCCTGGAGGTGGTCGGCCAGGTCGTCCAACTTCCCGGCCAGCCGCTGCTGCTGCTCGGGCGTCTGCAGCCCGCCCTTCCCCTCGGCGGCCTTGGTCAGCACGGCCGCCGCCTCGTCCAGCTTCTGCGGCCCGGTGACGCCGTGGACCAGCGCCAGGTCGTCGACCGCCTGTTCCTTGATCTTCTGGTGGACCGCGCCCACCGCCCCGTGCACGTCGGCGAGTTGCTTCGCGGTCGGGTTGTCCGGGTGCACCCCGGCCACTGCGGCGTTCAACCGGTTGAGCTGCTCGCGGGCGGGCACGTCCAGGCCGGACCGGCCGAGTTCTCGCTCCAGGTTCTTCGCCGCGGTCTCGGCGCTGCCGTGGTCGGTGATCCCGGTGGTCTCGAACGCGCCCGGCAACCGCTCATTGCCGTACGTCGCCTTCAGATCGACGGTGCCGGGAGTGCGGGTCAGCTCGTGCTCCCTCAGCCCGGCCAGGTCGTAGACCTCCGTGCCGATCCGGGCCTGGGCCTTCTTGCCGTATACGTCGTAGATCCGGTGCTGGTCCGGGGACATCGCGGAGACGAAGTCTCCGAACGCGTCCGAGGCCGCCCGATGGTCGCCCTCGTCCATCGCACGCGCCTTGAACACGGCCGCCGTGACGTACTTGTGCACCATGTAGTCGGCGATCACGTGGTTGCGGTTGATGTTCGCCGGCCCGATCGAGGGGGCGTGGTTCTCCATCCGGGCCACGACCTTCTCGGCGTGCGGCTGATGGCCCATCACGCCTTGGTCGGAGTACCCGAACGCCTTGCGGTAGGTGTTGTCGAAGTCCGTCCAGGCCTCCTTGCTGGCCGGCGCCTCCACCCCGCCCCTGCGGGTGCTGCCCGCCGGGGCTGCCGACGGGGCCGGCTTCGTGATCTCCGCCTGCGCCGTCGCAAGGTCGTTCTCGCGCTGCGTGAGATCCTTGGCCAGGTTCTTCTTGTGAGTCTTCAGGTCTTCGTACCGGTCGTTGTGAACCTTGTTCTTGTAACTGCCGTCGGGCTGCTTTCCGTCCTCCCGGTGCTGCGTGGCCTGTGCCAGCAGGGCGTCGTTGCGCAGTTGCTCGGCCTTGATCCGCTCGATGCTGCCCGGCAGGACCCGGACCTCGGCCTCGTACCGGGCCCGGGCCAGCGCGGGGTCCTTGAGCCGCTCGTGCTCGAAGATCGCCATCCGGTCGCGCTGTTCCTGCATGCTCGCCTTGGCGTTCTCCAACCCCTCGCGCTGCGACCGGAGTTCGGCGACCCGCTCGGGCGGGTGGTTGCCGGTGGTCAGCTCGTGCTCGACCGCCTGCAACCGCTCGTCGACCTTGGCGATCGCCTTCGGGAGCTGCTCGGCGTTGCGCGACAGCACATCCACGTGCTGGAGCTTCTCGTTCCGGTACTGGGAGAGCACCGCGTTCGTGTCGCCGGTCTTCAGCTCGTCCCGGTCGTAACCCCGCACCTGCTCGCGGACCTGCTGGAACTCCGGGGAGTCGCTGAGGAACCTGTCGAGGGTCTCGAAGGTCTTCTTGCCGTCGATCTTGTGCTGGTACTCCGCGCTGGTGGCGGGCGGCGGCGGGTGCGGCAATCGGTCACCCGTCGGGGGCTGGTGCTCGGTCGGCGCAGGTGTGCGATCAGCCGCAGGGGGCGTGTGCTCGGTCGCCGGCGGGACGTGCTCGCCGGTGGGGGTCGGGGTGCCGTCCACGTGCTGCATGAACTCGCGGAAGCCGTCGTACGCGGCGTTCTGCGCGGTGGTCTCGCGCACCGGGTTCGCCGGGCCGTCGTGGATGGCGGACGGGTTCTCGCCGTACAGCTTCTTCAGCAGCGGGTACAGGTCGGGCTCGTGCTGCTTCACCCACTCCGGGCCGTTGTTGCGCGGCTCGCGGGTGAACGCGTCGTGGCCGTGGTTCGTCCCCAGGTAGGCGTTGGTGGCCTGCGCGAAGTACTCGTGCTGGTCCTGCGAGGAGTAGTTGCCGGGCCTCGAACCGTCCGGCCACTGCACGGACTTCGTCGGGTCCTGGGCGTCGGCCTTCTTCTTGTTGAAGGCGTCCGTGATCGTCTGCTTGTCCGCGGGGGTCAGCCCGTGCTCGTGCAGCGTGTGGCTGAACTCGTGCGTGGTGGTGGAGTACCCGTCCGCGTAGTGGCCGCCCGCGCCGATCGTGGTGCGCTCGCCGAGCAGGTTCTCCTCGGTGACGGCGGAGTGCTTGCCGCCGGAGCCGCGCATGTCGTCGTAGCCGCGACCGCCGCCCGCGTCGGAGTCGTTGGTCCCGCCGCGCAGGTTGTGCAGTTCGGGGACGTCGGTCATCCGGACGTCCTTCGGGACGATCACCACGTCCGCGCCGCTCTTCATCAACTGTGCGGCGGTGTCCGGGTCCTGGAGCATCCGGGCGACCTGCTGCTGCGCCTCGTGGCGCGCGGACGGGGCCTGTTCGGCCCGCGGGTCCACGTGCACGATCAGGTCGGCGGCCACCTTGGCGAAGTCCTTCGGCGGCAGCGAGGACTTCAGCGTGTCCACGAACTCGGGGTCCTGGGCCAGCCAACGCCGGTTCTCCGGCTTCAGGTTGGCGAGCTCCTGCGCCCGCTGCTCCGGCGTCATACCGGGCATGTCCTGCCGCAGCCGGTCCGCGTCGGCCGGACGACGGAGCCGCTGGCCGGGCCGCTGGGTACGACCGAGTTGCTGGACGGCGTCTCGGACGTTCGTCGCCCGGCCGAGCCGGTCGAGCTCGGTCTGGCGTTCCTGCCGCTGACGGTCCAGCAGCTGGTCGTGGGCCTGCTCCGCCGTCGGCTTGCCGTTGCTGCCTGCCTCGGGGGCGCGACCCGCACCGGGGCGGATCGTGCCAGCGGCCGGGGCGGCGTTCGGGTCCGGGGTGGTGGCCGGCTTGGCACCGCCCTGGTGCGGGACGGTCGGGGACGGCGTGGCGTGGGCCGAAGCCCCGGACCCGCCGTGCCCGCCGACACCGCCGACACCGCCGACCGGGCCGGGCGTGAACCCGCCCGCCATCGGCGCACCGGCCATCGGGCTCTGCGTGGTGCTCGCGGCGGCCGGGGCATCGCCCGGACCGTCCGGCCCGAGGTGCGCGGCCACCTGCTCCGGCCCCGCCGGACGGACCGTCGCCGGCCCTGCGGACAGGCGGGTCCCACCGTCCAGATGGGTACCCCCGGCCCCCGCCAACTGCCCGGCACCGCCGAGCACACCTGACAGGTTGGGCATCGCGGACGCGCCGCTCGGCCTCGGCTCCCGCGGATCGTTCTGCGGGGTGAACCCGTCCGGCGCCGAACTGTCGTGCGCGCCAGGCTGGTTGGCACTCTCCTGACGCGGGATCGACTCGTGGGCCGGCGCCGCAGGCTGCAACTCGCTGCGCGGGGCGACATTCTCGTGCGCGGGAGCCACCGACTCCTGACGCGGCACAGACCGCTCGGCGGCCGGGGCAACGCTCTCCTGACGCGGCGCTGTTTCGTGAACCTGCGCGGCAGGCTGCGACTCGCCGCGCGGGGTGACGTTCTCGTGCGCGGGAGCCACCGACTCCTGACGCGGCACCGACTCATGCACAGGCGCAGCAGGCTGCGACTCGCTGCGCGGCGCCATCTGCTCACGCGCGGGCGCGACGCTCTCCTGACGCGGCACCGACTCGTGAACCTGCGCGGCAGGCTGCGACTCACTGCGCGGAGCGACATTCTCGCGCGCCGGAGCCACCGACTCCTGACGCGGCACCGACTCATGCACAGGCGCAGCAGACTGCGACTCGCCGCGCGGCGCCATCTGCTCACGCGCGGGCGCGACGCTCTCCTGACGCGGCACCGACTCGTGAACCTGCGCGGCAGGCTGCGACTCACTGCGCGGAGC
>NZ_JBIALR010000001.1:522008-543431 GCF_042873675.1 Kitasatospora sp. NPDC004614 | reverse complement strand
AGCGACATTCTCGCGCGCCGGAGCCACCGACTCCTGACGCGGCACCGACTCATGCACAGGCGCAGCAGACTGCGACTCGCCGCGCGAAGCGACATTCTCGTGCACCGGGGCCACCGACTCCTGACGCGGCACGGACCGCTCGGCGGCCGGGGCAACGCTCTCCTGACGCGGCACCGACTCGTGAACCTGCGCGGCAGGCTGCGAGTCACCGCGCGGAGCGACATTCTCGTGCGCCGGAGCCACCGACTCCTGACGCGGCACCGACTCGCGCGCAGGCGCAGCAGGCTGCGACTCGCCGCGCGGCGTCGCCTGCTCACGCGCGGGCGCGACGCTCTCCTGACGCGGCACCGACTCCTGCGCAGGCGCGGCCGCCCGCGACTCGGCGCGCGGGGCCATCGACTCCTGGGCGTGCGACGCCGCCTGCTCGTGCGAGGTCGGCGTCGGCGTCGGCGCCGTGTTGTGGCCGGCGGCCGACGAGCCGGCGGACGGAGCGTCCCCGGACCGTCCCCCGCCGAACGGGGTCAGCCCGCTGACCTTCGACGCGCCCGCACCAGATCCCGTCTCGTGCGACGAACCCGAAGCCGACGAACCCGAGTTGGACGACCCCGAACTCGACACCCCCGACTCCGCCGTGCGCGAAGCACCGGCACCGGAGCCGCCGGACGGCCCGTGGTACGCGGAGGCGCCCGTGGCGGTGTCGGACTTGTTGAAGCTGGGCGTCCCACCATGCTCGCCCGCGCCGGCACCGCCACCGGCCCCGGGCAGCTTCGGCGCTTCCGCCGCCTTCGGCGTGGCGAAGTGCCCCTTGACCTTGGACGCGCCCGCGTGCAGACCCGCGCCCGCGCCGCCCGAAAGGCCGGAGCCGAGCAGGGAGTTGCCGTCGACCTTGCCGGTGGTGATCAGCTGGGTGGAGACGTCCGCGCCGACGCCGACGGCCGCGCCGGTGGCCATCTTGCCGGCGGTGGACTTGAGCGCGGTCTCGACGCCGAGCTTCTCGCCCGCCTTGCCGATGCCCTTGCCGATCAGGTGGCCGGAGGCGCCGCCGATCGCGCCACCCTTGGCGCTTTCGCCGACTTCCTTCATGTCGATGCTCTTGCGGTGGCCCTCGGCGAGTTCGATGCCCTGTGCCATCAGGTTGATCGCGGCCATCTGGGCGGCCTGCTTGGCCGCCATGATGATCATTTCCTTGAGCAGGGCCTTCAGGGTCGCCATGACCGTGAGCTTGCTCGCCGCGATGAACCCGGGCACCTCCAGCATCGAGAGGCCGCCGGTGAACGGCGCTTCGGCCTCCGCGGTCGCGATCTCGAAGGCCAGGATGCCGAGTTGGGCGATGATCTGGATCTTGGCTGTCTCCGCGGAGTTGGCGACCTGCTCCAGCATGTCGCCCATGCCGTTGAGCGCGTTGATCGCGCCGGGCAGATAGCCGGGGTCCTGTTCGGTGCCCTTGCCGACCGAGTACTTCTCCCAGTACTTGCCCAACGCCTCGGCGGCGACGCCCTGTTGGCCCTCGAGTGCGCGCTTGATCGTGGCGTCGCCGCTCTGCGCGGCATCCTTCAGGGTCTCCGCGGCCTTGCGGCAGTGGTCGGCCATGTCGCGGAGCTGGTCCTCGTCGGCTTCCGGCCAGCGGCAGCCCGCGAGCAGCAGGAGCACCCACTGGAGGGGCTCCGGGAGTTCGACAGCCATCTGGTCAGTGCCTTCCGCTCTGGTAGATCCGCGGGGTGATCCGCATGGGTGCCGTGGCCGCCTGCTGCGGCGAGGCGGGCATCGGCGCGCTGCCGGGGTCCACGCCGTTCAGCTCGGTGATGACGCCGTCGTCGGCGCCCTGGTAGCCGTCGGCCATCGCCTTCAGGCCGTCGGCGATGCCCTTGAGGGCGGCCGGGAGGCCCTTGATGACGTCCAGGGTGTCCTTGCTGTACTTCAGGTAGCCCTTCTCGCCCTCGGCGAACTGCTTGCCCGACTCGTCGTTGCCCCAAGGGTTTTGGGATTCCAGCGACGGCAGGTATGAGCTCAGCGAGGCGTACAGCGAGCCGACCTGTTCGGCGACGGCGAGCATCGGCGACACCGCGGCCTGGTACTGCGCGGGGTCGACCTGGAAGCCCTGGCCGGCGCTCCCGGACGCGTCCCGGTTGACGGATGCGGGCCGACTGCTGATCCGGTTGGCCGCGGCGGTGTCCGACTTCCCGCGGGCCGCCGACGGAGCGGTGGCGTGCTCCGCGGGCGTCCCCCGTTCCATCGGCTTCGCCGCGACCGCCGGTTCGGACCGGCCGAGCCCACGGGCCGTGATCCGCGGGGTCTCCGCCCCCTCGAAGGGCTCCACCGGCGTGGCCGCCACGTCCCGCTCGAACGGCCGCAACGGCGAGGCCGCCACGTCCCGCTCGAACGGCTGGACAGGCGTGGCCGCCGTCTCCCGCTCGAACGGCCGCAACGGCGAGGCCGCCACCTCCCGCTGGAACGCCTCGGGCGCGATCCGCGCCGATTCCGCCTGCTCGAAGGGCCGGAGCGGGGTCGCCTCGGCCTGCTGGTACGGCTCGGGACTGATCCAGCCCGGCTCCTCGGCGGGGACGGCCTGCTGGCGCGGCTCCACCGGGACGCTCGCGGGGAGGACGGTGCCCACCCGCAGCCGGGCCGTCTCCGCGGGTTCGGTGGCGGCGTACCAGGCCTGCTCGTCGTTGCTCACGGTGCTCCTTCGTCTGGTCGGATCGACGGCGGGCGCGGTCAGCCCGCGGCGGGAGCGCCGGGCGCGGTGGCCAGGCGGGACAGGGCGGCGCGCAGGAACGGGCTGGGCACCGGGAAGCCGCCCTCCTCGCGCAGCGGGGCGCGCTGCGGCGTCCCACCCTCGCCCGCCCCAGCGCCCGAACCCGACGAACCGGCCGACCCCGACGAACCGGCCGACCCCGAAGTCGCGGACGCCCCGGCCGAACTGGCCGAACTGGCCGAACTGGCCGATCCGGCAGCTGGCGCGTCCCCGTGCCCACGCCTGGCGGCGACGCTGCGCGCACGGTCCAGGTAGGCGTCGTCCGAGCTGTCGGCCGACGTCTCCGCCGTGGCCGCCGCGGCCTCGCGACGACCCGCCAGGCCGCTCGCCGACCCGCCGCCACCGCCGGTCGCGGTCGCGTCCGCCGCCGCATCCCCGGCACCGGCACCGGCACCAGCACCAGCAGCCGCACCGGTGTCCGCCTCCGCGCCGCCGCCCGTGCCGAGCAGGATGCCGGCCAGCTGGCTGAGCGCCTCCTGCTCGCTGGCGGGGCCGGCCGGAGCGGGCGGGGCCGCAGCGGTCTCGGGCGCGGCGAGGTGGCCTTCGGCGCGCGCGTCGTCCAGCCAACGGCGGCGTGCGCGCGACCAGTTGCGGTCGCGCGGACCGACGTCCCCGGCCTGGCCGAGGATGCCGCTGTCGTGCAGCAGCTCGTCCTCCTCCTCGCCCTCGGCGCCGAACCGGGTGGCGCTGAGGAAGCGGTTGGCGCCCTTGTTGTCCTTGCCGCCACCGCCGCGGCCCGCACCGCCCGTGCCGGGCATGTGGCCGCCCGCACCCATGCCCGCACCACCGGCGGCACCGCCGCCGCGCCCGGCAGCGCCGCCACTGGCGAGCCCGCTGGAGCCGATCCGGCCGGCCGCCGAGGACGCGCCGGACAGGCCCTTGCCGGACGCACCGAGCCCGGCACCGCCACCGGCCCGGGACGCCAGCGAGCTGCCGCCGACACCGGCACCCGCGCCGCCGCCGCGCATCGCCGAACCGACACCGCCGCCCGCGCCGCCGCCACGCGCGCTCGAACCGCCGAAGCCGCCGCGCGCGGTCGAGCCGCCCGCGCCGAACGGGCTTCCGCCGCCACCGCTGAACGGGGTCAGGCGGCGGGACGGGGAGCTGCCCGAACTGCCCTTGTAGCCACCGGTGTTGGGCATGCCGCCGATGTTGCCGAACGGGCTCCCCCCGGGGACACCGCCGCTCGGGCCGACGCCGGTGCCGGGGCTGTAGTTGCCGCTGCCGAGCGGCGAGTAGTGGCTTGCGCCGGACGAGTTGGTGCCGACGTTGCCGACGTCGCCGAGGCCCGCCAGGTTCAGCGGGCCCGCACCGGAGCTGCTGAGCGGGTGGAACGCGGGCGTCCCGCCACCGCCGGCCCCGCCGTCCTGGCCGAAGTTGGGCATGTTCGGGGTGGGCAGCTTGAACGGCGTCAGCGCCGGACCGCCACTCGCACCGCCCGTCGATCCGACCCCACCGACGCCGCCCGTCGATCCGACCCCACCGATACCACCCGTCGATCCGATCCCGCCGATGCCACCCGTGGACCCGACCCCGCCGACGTGCGAGCCCGGCGCACCGGGGGCGTCGGGCAGCGAGAACGGGTGGGGCGTGGCCTGGGCACCCACACCGAGCGGGCTGCCGGGGACGTCGCCGTCGGCGCCGGTGCGCAGCCCGGCGGGCACGACGGAGGGGCTGCCCCCGGTCATGTCGGCACCCACGCCCCCCACGCCGCCCGGACCTCCGGCGCCACCCGCGCCACCGGCGCCGTTGAGGTTGCAGGTCTGGGCCATGCCGGTCATCTCGGCGATGTGGCCGGCGTTCTTCCGCAGCATGCCGTCGACGTCGCTGCCGACCCCTCCGACGTACTGGTGGTAGACGGCCGCGGCCTGCTTGATGCCTTCGGAGTTGGCGATGTCGTCGTGCTTGCCGGCCGGGTTCTGCTCCATGTACGTCTTGGCGTACTGGAGTTCACGGACCATCTCGTTCTTGGTGTCGATCACCGCGCCCGACGCGCCGTGCAGCGACTTGGCGACCGCGCGCCCGGACTGCAGGGTGGTCGCGACGTGCGAGTCCTCGCCGCCGGCGAACTTCTGCAGGTACTGCTGGAAGGTGTCGGCGGCGGGGCCGGACATGCTCTCCATCGCCCGCTGGGCGGTCTCGGCGATCGCGCGCACGTGGGTGTCGGCGACCTGGTTCCACTTGTCCCAGGCGGCGGCGAGGTCGGCGAGGAGTTCCTCGTTGGCGTCGGGGAAGGCGATGTCCTTCCCGTTCTCGTTCTTCTGAACGGTCTTCAGTACCTCGGCGAGGTCTGCGGGCAGCTGGATCATGGCGGGAGACTCTCCGGTCGGACGTTCGGAGTCGGCGCGGGGGTGTTGCTGCCACCCCCGGCGACAGTGGGACGGGGCGGGCGCAGCTGAGCTGCCGCCGGGCGACAAGTCGCCCGGCGGGTACGTCAGATGACCTGCCGGGTGCCGGGGCCGCTGCCACGGACCTGCTCGTCCGTGGTCCTTGCCTTGTGGTGGTTGTAGTCGAGCGTGGGCGCGTCGGCCCGGTGGTAGTCGTCGCCCGCGTCGGTGTTGCCGATCGGCTTGATGGCGGCCGGCGGCGGCGGGATCGGCGTGCTGTCCGTCTCCGGCGCGAGCGTCTCGTGCGGCGCGCGGATGACGCGGTCCGTACCCACCCGGTCCGTGGCAGGCTGGGCGCCCGCCAGGTGCGGGGAGGCCGGCATGTCCCCGCTGGTGCTGATCTGGCCGATCTTGCCGCTGTGCTCTTCGTCGTTGGCCCGGTGCCGGGCCGCCATGGTCTGGAGGTTCTGGCCCATCGCGTTGGCGTTCTTCAGCAACGCCCGGATCCCGGTGAGGGTTTGCTGCTGGTGCTTGCTCAGACCGCCGACCGAGGAGCCGGAGCCCTTGAGGGCCTTCCCGAGCAGATCGGTGCCGTACACCGATTCCTCGACCTGCTTGATCACGGCCTCCAACTGGTTGGCCGGGCCTTCCAGTTCCTGCAGCAGGCTCATGATCTTCTTGGCTGCCGCATCGACCTCGTCAAGGTCGATCCATACCGTCTCGTCCGCCACTGTTCACCCTCCCGGTCACCGCCCCCGGGCAGCCGGGCCCCCGCCGGGCCGCCCACCGAAACGGGGCGCGCCGCAGCGCCCACGCCGGATCCAGGGCAGGCCGAAGGCACCCGAGGCTGCCACACCCGCTCATTTGTCAGGTAACTTTACTAGGTGTCCGAGGGCGTACCTGCCAAGCACAACAACCGAAGTGACGAGACGTCACCTCGGTACGAGCTTCGCAGAACAGCGGAACCGGGCACGTGGCCCGAAGGTATGCAGTTGGTAAATTCCCGGCGTGAATCACCGGCCGTGTGACAGTGGGGGCGCTCCGTTCGGGGGAGGTCGTGAATGTCCGGTGTGGATTGCGCGGTTCTCGGTGAACTGTGGTGGCGGCCGGGCCTCTTCGCGCAGAGACCCGGCCGTCGCGGTGGAGCCGCAGGGGTCACCGTCCGGCGTGACGCTCCTGGTAGGCGGCGATCACCGCGTCGATCGGGATCGACGGCCAGGTGCTGAGCTCTCCCGTCCCGCGGTCCACCACGCCGGTGGCGTCGCCGAGGTTGGCCGGCGGGCGGACCTGGCCGGTCACCGGGTCGACCTCCAGCGGCGCGGGCGCGGCCCACACCACCCAACCGAGGTCGAACTCCCGGAACTTGACCTCACGCGCGGTCCCCTCCGAGGCACCTTCGTTCAGCCATGCCTGCGCCTTCGCGATGGCCTCGTCCTGGGTGATCATGCGGGTTCCTCCTATGGTGCGATGTGTGCCGCGAGCGGTGCGGCCGGAGCCGCGACGCTCGCGCTGGCGGCGTCCGGACCGGACGGCCCCGTCGGGGCTGTCCGGTCCATGATCCCGGTCGTTCCGGCGGCTCAGTGCTCGCGCCCGGGGGCGGTGAAGGCGCCGAAGGTCTCGGTGAACTGCGGGTCCTGCGGGCCCGAGATGGTGTTCTCCTCCGGGTCGGATACCGAGGCCCAGAGGTTCCAGCCCAGGCCGAAGCAGCTCGGCATACCGCCGGTGGCCTCGGACACCCGGCGTGCCGTCAGGTCGGCCCAGCGCAGGCGGCCGTCACGGTCGTGGACCAGCGCGACGGCATGGGCGCGCCCCTCCTCGCCGGCGCCCAGCACGGTGGCGAAGCTGCCCTTGCCACCGGCCTGCACCTTCTCCATCAGTGCCTTCACCGCGTCGTCGCCCTTGCCGAACGCGGCCGGCGCCTCGGGCCGCGTCCACGGCGTGCTGCCGGTGGCCGGCGCCGCGTCACCGTGCAGGGCGTCGCCGGACACCCGGGGACGCCCGAAGTGGGTGTCCCGGTACGCCTCCACGTTCTCCACCGACGCGTTCAGCTCGGGGCCCGGCCGGAAGCCGGTCCCGTCCTGCTCCGGCGCCTGCCGCGGATTGACGTGGCCCAGCAGCGTGTTGCTCATCGGCGGGTGCACGTTGCCCGGCCCGCCGACGTAACCGGCCAGCTTGAGCGCCCGCGGGTCGTCGTCCGGGACGGACTCGAAAGCCCGCTCCTGCGGCGCGCCCGCCGGGTCCCCGATCGGCCCGGATTCCGCGAGCTGCTGGGCGGCGGCGGCATCCCGCTTCTGGATCTGGGCGCCGGCATCGTCGGTCATCACGCCGATCCAGTCCGACTTGCCGAACTCCGAGAACAGCGTCGCGGTGGTCCGGTTCGGATAGTCCGTCAGCACCTGGTTGGCCAGCGACTGGATGTGGTTCTCGTGGAGGGCGAGGAACCTCTGCTTCTCCTCGCTCTTCGCGCGCAGCTCGGCCGCGGCGGACTGGATGTCCTCCAGGCTCGCGTCGGGCCGCTGAAGTGCCTCCACCAGGTTCTTCTGCTCCAGGAGCATCTCCCGCATCTGGCCCATGCGCTGGTTCAACGACCTGACATGGGGGTTCGTGAGGCTCAGGTCCTTGGTCAGGCCGTAGGCCGCGTCGTCGAAGTGGCCGAGCTGTTCCTTCGCGTTGATCAGGTACGGGTCGACCGTCATCTTGACGACGGCCTCCGGGGTCTGCGTCCCGACCTCGAACGGGACGGTGGACTGCCGGGAGACCCGCGGCGGGTTCAGCGGGTTCCGCGCGTCCTTCTGCACCTCCTGGCTGACCATCTCCCACCCGTCGGGGCCGTAGCGCAGCATGTTGGTCGCCGCCGGGGTGTGCCCGGGGGGCAGGACCGCCGCGTAGTCGCCGCCGCCCATCCAGGTGGTGACCGTCTGCGCGGCCCGGAATTCGGCGGCCGTCCGCAGGGCGTCCGAGGCCGAGTACGACTGGTAGTGCCAGGCCGTGAAGGTGTCCCTGCCCGGTTCGACGGTGGCCACGAAGGCGCAGCCGTTCATCGCGTCGGTGAACACCAGACCCTCCCGGGGGCGGGCCGGGTTCGGGTGCAGCGGCACCTCGGTGTGGCCGATGGTGCTCAGGTCGGCGAGGCTGGCCCGCTTGTCCGCCTCGTAGGGCACGTACGCGCCCCTGACGTAGTGGCTGTCCTCCTTCACCGGCGGCAGCCCGCCACTGGGCCGGGGGAAGTCGGCATAGTGCTCGGCGTACTTCTCCCACGCGGGCACCAGGTAGTAGCCGGCCTTCCCGCTGGCGGCCGCGGACGGGTTCGGCACCATCTCGAACCAGTGCTGGTCGCGGCCCCGCATCGCCTTGAGCAGGGTGTTCTCCTCAAAGGGCTTCAGTCCGGGCATCCGCTGCCGGGCGCCGGCGGCGAAGTCCACCGCGACCAGGTTCTCCTCCAGGAAGGTGCGCGGGTCGTGCATGATCCCGTGCTCCGGCGTACCCACCGGCGGCAGCGGCTCGGGCACGACGGGCGGGTGCTCGGCACCGTCGTGCTCGGCACCGTCGTGCGCGTCGTTGCCTTGCGCATCGTTGCCGTGCGCGTCGTTGCCTTGCGCGTCGTTGCCGCCCTGGTGCTCACCGTCGGTGTGCTGCGACGGTCCGCCGTCCGGGGCGGCGCCGGGCGAAGCGTCCGGACGGGGCTGCGAACCGCCCTCGTGCTCCCCCACCGACCGCTCGTGCGACTGGTGTTCACCGAGGCCGCCCGGGTCCGCCGGCGGGCGGACGTCGGAGACGTAGTCCGAGTGCGCCGCCGGGACGCCCAGCTTGCCGAGCGCCTGGTCGAAGTCCCGTGCGGCGCCGAGGAATTCGTCGCGGCCGCGGAGCATCGTCTCGGCGCTGTGCTTGCGCCGCTCGGCGAGCTCCGCCCGCTCCTCGCGGGTGGCGGTCTCCTCCCACTTGAGCTGCTCGGCACCCTCCGTGAAGTGCTTGGCGCCCTGCTCCGCCCGGTCCGCCAGCCGGTGCAACTCGGCCTTGAGCGCCGGGTCCTGGGCCAGGTCGGCGACCTGGCGCCGGGCCTTGACGTTGTCGTGCAGGTCGGCGGCGACCTCGTTGGCGATCCGTTCCGCCATCGGGATCTCCTGCCGCACCTGGACGGTGGACTTCGGATCCGGGTGGGCGGACAGTTCGGGGTTGCCGTGCTGCGGCTCGTCGAGCCCGAAGCTGCGGAAGCCGGCCATCGCCAGCGCCGCGTGCATCGCCACGTCGTCGGAGGCCCGGTCCCAGGCGTTCTGGAACCTGGCACCATGCTCGCCGACCTGCACCACGCCCTCGTCCGTCAGGAGCTCTCCCGCGCGGTCCTTGGCCGCCGCGCGCAGCTCGGAGAACTTCTGCTGGATCGCCTCCGGGTCGTAGGCGACGCCCTGCTTCTCGTTCTCCTTCAGCCAGCCGATGAACTCCTTCTGGTACCCGGGGTCCGGCGGCGGCCAGCCCTCGGGGTAGAACTCGTTGAGCTCCCGGATCGCCCGCTGGTGTTCCTCGGTGCGGCTCATCATGAAGCCGTGCGAGTTCTCGGCCTGGCCCTCACCGGTCAGTTCGGCGCTGCCGTACTGCTCCACCATCTTCTTGTTGCCGGACCAGAGGTTGTACTGCACCTCGGAGTTGGGCACGCCCCCGGTCAGGCCCTCCGACCCGAGGTCCAGCCGGCCCAGGTTGGTCCGGATCTGCTCGTAGATCTGCTCGGTGTGCGTCCGGAGCCCGACCAGCTGGTCGCCCGCCACCTGGTTGGCGGTGGCGTCGTCCTTGCCGGTGAAGGCCGGCATCTTCGCCAACGACTCGTGCGGCAGCGGCTCGTGCTCGGACTGCGGCGACGAGACGCCCGCCGGGTCGGCCGGGGGCCGCGGCGAAGAGACGCCCGCCGGGTCGGCCGGGGGCTGCTGGGCGGCGTCGTCGCGCTTCTTGATCTGCGCGGCAACGTCCGAGGCCATGTGGTCGACCCAGTCCGGCTTTCCGGGCTCGATCGAGTAACCGAACTCGGAGAGCACGGTGTTGGCCGACCGGTTCGGGTGCAGCGGCGTCGCGTCCACCGCGAGGCGCTCGATCTCGGCCCGGTGCTCGTCCAGGAACATCTGGCGCGAACGCTTGATCCGGTTCAGCCCGTTCGACAGCTGCTGCAGGTCCTCCAGGGTCGCGTCCGACCGCTGGTACGCCTTCACCAGGTCGTTCTGCGCGCCGAGCATGTCGTTCATGTCGGACAGCAGCGGCTGCAGGTCCTTGAGCGCGCGGTTCTTCGGATCCAGCCCCGTGGTCAGGTCGTGCGCCGCCTTCTGGAAGCGGTCGAGCCGTTCCTGCGCGATGACGTGGTACGGGTCCAGCGTCATCTTGACGACGGTCCTGGGGTCCTGCGTCGCCACGTCGAACGGGATCCGCTGCGGCGGGTGCAGGGTCGGCGGGAACTTCTTCATCGCCTCCGAGTTGCCGCCGTACGTGTGCGACTCCTGGCTGATCATCTCCCAGCCGTTCGGGCCGTGCTTCAGCATGTTGGTCGCAGCCGGCTTGAAGTCCAGCGGCAGCGGGTGGGAGTAGTCGCCGACGCCCATCCACGACGTGACGGTGTGCTGCTCCCGGAACTTGTAGCCGCCCTCCAGGTGTCCCGCGGACGAGTACGACTGGAAGTGCCAGGCCGTGAAGGTGCCCTTGCCCGGCTCGACGGTGGTCACCAGGGCGCAGCCGTTCATCGCGTCGGTGAACACCAGCCCCTCGCGCGGCAGGTCCGGGTGCGGGTTCAGCGGCACCTCGGTGTGGCCGATGGTGTCCGGCCGGCTCGGGTCGGGACGCTCCTCGGACTTGTACGGGATGTACGCGCCCTTCACGTACTCGTGGTCCGCCTTGACCGGCGGCAGGCCGGAGTCGGGACGCGGGAAGCCCTCGTAGTGCGCGGCGTACTTCTCCCACGCCGGCACCAGGTGGTAGCCCGACGGCTCGCCGTTCTTGGTTTGGCCGTTCGGCTCCAGCACGAACCAGTGCTGGTCACGGCCCTTGATGGCCTCCAGGAACTCGGCGGCCTCCTCCGACCTCACACGCGGCATCCGCTCCTTGACGCCGGCGGCGAAGTCCACCGAGACCTGCTTGGTCTTCAGGAACTCGGCCGGGTCGTGCATGATCCCGTGCTCCGGCGTACCCACCGGAGGCAGCGGCTCGGGCGTCACCGGCGGGTGCTCGCCGTCGCCGTGCAACTCCTGCTGCTGCTCCGCCTGGTGCGCCCCGTCAGTGTGTTGCGAGGACCCGGCATGCTCGGTGGCACCCGGCGACGCACCCGGGCGCAGCTCCTCGCCACCCGGCTGGTGCGCCGGACGCGGGCCGCCGGCCTGGTGGCCGGTGGTGCCGGCGGGCGGGCCGGACGGATGCAGGGGTGCGCGGTCCGGGGTGAGCGGGACGGCGAACAGGCCGCCCTCGCCCGCGTACAGCGGCCGGTCGCTGGTACGGCCCAACTGCGGGTCCGCGTACACGATCTTGCCGTTGTGGTTCATCGCGTTCCAGGCGTGGGTGCGCCCCTCGCTGTCACGGCTGATGATCACCGCCTGCGAACCGTGACCGCTGTCCAGCAGCGTCTGCGCCAGTTTGTCGTGCCCGGCCGGCCCGCTGCCCAGGTGCTCGAACTTCCCGCCGAGCGACTGCTCGATCCGGTCCCGGCCGCCCTTCTCGCCCACCGAGTTGTGCTCGGTCCGCGACGCGGCGACGGTCGGGTGACCGTCGTACGTGTCGACCAGCGAAAGCGCCGCGTCCGCACAGTTGTTGGCCCGACCCGGGGCACCCGGGCCGTCACCGTTCAACTTCTTCAGCCAGTCGCCCGAACTCGGATCCGGGTGCCGCCGCGGCGAACCGTCCGCGTTGTGCGGAACCGCGTCCTGGAGCTGCTTCGACTCGTGCTCGGACGGCCGCTTCAGTCCACCCTCGACGTCGAACGGCCGCTGATCCGTGGCCGGGCGGCGCGGGCCGTCGCCCTCGTGGTCGCCCAACGAGCGCTCGTGGGAGAGCGGTTCGTGGGAAGTCTGTTCGCGATTCGGCAGCTCGTGGTTCGGCAGCTCGCGCGACGACTGTTCGCGATTCGGCAGCTCGTGATTCGGCAGCTCGCGCGAGGGACCGCCGAGACCGCCCGGTTGCGCGGGGGCGACGGGAACCACGTGGCCCTCTGCCGCATTGGGTTCCAAAGTCCCCAGCCGGAGATCCCCGGACGGCGTACCGCCCTCCGCGTGGTGCCCGGTCGGGGTGACCAGGCGCACCGGCGCCGCGCCCAGCATCTCGGCCAGGCCGGGAATCCGCCCGGCGCCCGGCGTGTAGGTGTGATCGAGCGCGTGCGACGCACCGACGACCGCGACGAACTTCCCTTGCCTGCCGTGGTCGTTCTGGATCACGTCGTACGTGTACGAGTTCATCAGCCGGGCCCGCTGCTCGTTCTTATTGCCCTCGACCGGCATGCGAGCCGGGAATCCGTCCGCCGCGACGACCCGCATCTCCCGGGCCTTCGCCTCCAGCATCATGTCGTAAAGGCCTTCGCCGGCCGGGGACTTCTGCTCCTTGTCGTATTCCCGGAGCATCTTCCCCAGGTTCTCCGGCATGGTGCCGCCGGGCTTCAGATAGGTGTCCAGGTGGCGCTGGAAGGTCTCGTCGCGAATCGCCTCCAGGTACAGCGTGTCGACGCCCGAGTCCTTCAGGCCCTGCATGTTGTCCTTGAGGAACTTCCAGCTGGGCGACTCCTTGTGCGCCTCGCCCAGCACCATCCCGTCGGGCGCAACGTAGTCGCCCTCGTTCCGGAGCACCCGCCTGGCACCGTCCAGGGCGGACGGCTGCTGGCCGTCGAGCCGGTCCCGCACCTGCGCGAAGTCGACCGGGTTCCACGGCTGCTGCGAGTGCTGGTGGGCCAGCCGCTCCAGCACGTTCACGCGCTCGAGCTGGGCGTCGTAGTTGGGCTTGGTCCGGAAGTCGAAGCTGCCGGCCTCGGCCAGGACCGCGTTGCCCTTGTACTTCCCGTAGTTGTCGGGGTTGCGGTTGAACAGCTCGTCACCCAGCGGGCTCAGCACGGCACCCGCAGCGGTGCTGTTCACCACCCTCAGGCTCGGCGCGTCGAGGTGCGACTTGAACGACTGCGAGTACGGGCTGACCTTCACCTCGTAGTGCTTGCCGTCCTCCGTCTTGGTGCCCGAGTGACGGCGGCCCCAGTCGTTGTGGGGCAGCTCGGTGGCGGCCGTCTGCAGCCTCGAGTCCAGCTTGAAGTTGAACTTGTTGTCACTCTTGTACTTCGCCAGCGCCTCGGGGCTGGCGGCGGGCGGGTAGATCAGCGCGGGCCCGGACGGATTCTTGTGGAGACTGGCCAGCTCCTCGGGCCGTGGCGCCACGGTGACGTCCTCGATCCGCGGGCGCGGTGGATCGGCCATGCCCGGTGCGGGGTTCGGCCGCTCGGCGTCCAGCTTCGGGCCGGCCTGGTGGTCGGTGGTCCCGGCGGGCGGGCCGGACGGGTGCAGCGGCGCGCGGTCCGGGGTGAGCGGGAGAGCGAACACGCCGCCCTCGCCCTCGTACAGCGGCGTGTGACTGGTACGGCCCATCTGGCCGTCCGTGTACACGATCTTGCCGTTGTGATTCATCGCGTTCCAGGCGTGCGCACGCCCGTCGGCGTCCTGGCTGACGATCACCGCCTGCGAGCCGTGACCGTTCTGCAGCAGCGTCTGCGCCAGCTTGTCGTGCCCGGCCTGGCCCTTGCCCAGCGGCTCGAACTTGCCGCCGAGCGACTGCTCGATCCGGTCCCGACTGCCCTTCTCACCGACCGAGTTGTCCTCGACCCGCGGCGCGGCCACCGTCGGACGGCCGTCATAGGTGTCGACCACCGAAAGCGCCGCGTCCGCGCAGTTGTTGGCCCGACCCGGGGCGCCCGGACCGTCACCGTTCAGCTTCTTCACCCAGTCGCCCGACATCGGGTCCGGGTGCCGCTGCGGAGTGCCGTCCGCGTTGTGCGGAACCGCGTCCTGAAGCTGCTTCAGGTCGTGCTCGGACGGCCGCTTGAGTCCGCCCTCGACATCGAACGGTCGCCCGTCCGTGGCCGGGTGACGCGGACCGCCACCCTCGTTCTCCGCCAACGAGCGCCCGTGGGACGGCTGTTCGTGCGACGGCTGTTCATGCGACGTCTGCTCGTGGTTCGGCTGCTCGTGCGGCTGCCCGGGGTTGTTGTGCTCGTTCGCGGACTGGTGGTCGGTGGTGCCCTCGTGCTGGTTGTGCTGGTTGGACTGGTCGTGCTGGCTGGACTGGTCGTGCTGCGGCCCCTGACCCTCCAGGTGTTCGGAACTCCCGTGCGGCGTCTGCGCATCGGGGTGCACCGGACCGAGCCCGCCCGGGGCCGACGGCGCGGCGCTGTGGGCGGCGGCCGGGTTACCGGCCGGGGAGTGGTTCTCGGGAGTGGGCAGGTAGCTGAGCCGGACGGCGCCCGCAGGCGTGTCGCGGCTCGCCCTCGGCGGCGCCTCGTGCGCCGTCCCCGAGCCGTGGGTCAGGTGGACGGCCGGGACGCCCAGCAGGTCGGCCGTGCCGGGGATGCGTCCGGCGCCGCCGGAGCCGGTCGTGGAGTGCGCATGGCTGGCGCCGACCACGGCCACGTACTTGCCCCCGCCGTTGGCGGCGTCCGAGCTGATCACGTCGTGCGCGTACGAGTTCATCAGGCGGGCCCGCTCGTGGACCCCGCCGTCCTCGTTGATGGTCCGGGCCGGGTATCCGTCCACCGCACGGACCTTGACGTTGTTGGCCTTCGCCGCTTCCAGCACC
This sequence comes from Kitasatospora sp. NPDC004614, assembly GCF_042873675.1. NCBI lineage: Bacteria > Bacillati > Actinomycetota > Actinomycetes > Kitasatosporales > Streptomycetaceae > Kitasatospora > Kitasatospora sp. NPDC004614. The sequence goes on along the minus strand of NZ_JBIALR010000001.1, from coordinate 528,563 downwards.
TCGGTCAGCTTGGCGCCGTGGCCGCTGTCGTACCTCGCGGCCGCCTTCTGAAGGGTCGGGGGCATGGGCCCCTTGTGGTCCGGGTCCAGGTACTTGTCCAGGTCGTGCTGGACGGCGTCGTCCCGCAGGGCCTCCAGGTAGAGGGTGTCGACCCCACTGGCCTTCAGCTGCTTCATGTTGTCCTTGAGGAACGGCCAGGTCGCGGACTGGCCGTGTCCCTCGCCGAGCACAACTCCGGGGAATCCGGCGTCGTTGCCGTGGCCGTTCAGCAGGCGGTCCACACCCTCCATCGCGGAGCCCTGGCCGGCGAGCTGGCCCGCCACCCGGTCGCCGTCGATCCAGGTGCCCTTCTCCGTGTTCTGGTCCGCGAGGTCCTTCAGCAGCTGCCGGCGATCGTGCTGCTGCTCCATGGTCGGCCTCGACCGGTAGTCCAGCTTCGCGGCCTCTTCGAACACCTTGTTGCCCGAGTAGGCGACGGCGTCCGGGCCAAGGGCATTGCGCAGCGGCTCCCGGAGCTGCCCACCGGCCCCGCCTTCCACCAGGGTCAGGGTCGCCGGGTCGACGTAGGCCTTGAAGGTGTGGTCCTTGATCTTGGCGTTCGGCTTCCCGCTCGCCGTCGAACCCTCCGACTGGTGGGTTTTGCCGTCCTTCACTGGCAGGTGGTTACTGACCTCCTTCAGTTCCGGCGAAAGCTCGAACTTGAACTTGTTCGCGAAAGCCGCCCCCGCGTGCGCCCCCTTGCTGTTGCTCGGCGGGTAGACGATGGAGGGCCCTGTCGGGTTCTGGTGCAGAAGCTTCCGGCCCTCGGGAGTGAGCCCCTGGCCGTCCATCAAGGGCTTCCGGCCGCCCAGTCCGGCCGGCTCGGCGTCGGGTCGCAGCCCGGGCGGCGTGGAATCGGGACGCGAGCCGGGGTGCGTCGAGTCGCCGAGGCCTCCCGGACTCTCCGGGGCCCGGGTGTGCGAGGTGTTGGCGTGCTCGTCCCCGAACGGGTTCGACACCTCCGAGGCGGGGCTGTTGTGCCCCGACGAAGCCGCATGCTCGTCCCCGAACGGGTTCGACACCTCCGAGGCGGGGCTGTTGTGGCCCGACGAAGCGGCGTGCTCGTCCCCGAACGGGTTCTGCATCTCGGGCGTGGGACGGTTGCCCGACGGACCTGCGTGCTCGTCCCCGAACGGGTTCGTGCTCGACGCCCCGCCAGTGGGACGGCTGCTCGGCGGAACCTCCGGCGCGGCGCCGCCCGGCCGTTGAGTGAACGGCGGCGGGACCGGCGGCGCAGCCGGGGCATGCTGCTGTGCGGGCCGCGGCGGAACGGGCGGCGCGGAACCAGCATGCTGCTGAGCGAACGGCGGCGGAACCGGCGGCGCGGCCGGAGCGTGCTGGCCGGCGAACGGCGGCGGAACGGGCGGCGCGGCCGGAGCGTGCTGGCCGGCGAACGGCGGCGGAACCGGCGGCGCAGCCGGAGCATGCTGCTGAGCGGGCGGCGCGGCCTCCGGCGGCGCGGCCGGAGCATGCTGCTGAGCGGGCGGCGCGGCCTCCGGCGCGGGCCCGGTGGTCGTACCGCCGGCGGCAGCCGCAGCGGCCGCCCGGTCATGCGCTTTCAGGTGCTCGACCAGGTACGCCTTCGCGAAGTTCTGCTTGACCTTGGGGTACCTGGAGTACGGCTCCTTCCCGGCCGCCTCCGCGAGCTGGTCGAACATCACCTGCTCGTTCGGATTCTTCGGCATTCCCGCGACCGTGTCCCAGTAGTGGCCCGGCGCGAGATTGGCGTCCTCCGGCAGGCCGAGCAGCCTCTTGACGCCCTTCTGCTGCTCGCTCGACAGTCCGCCCTGCCCGTCCGCTTCGGCGTAGGTCAGGCGCGGCTTCTTGCCCTCCTCGTGGAACTTCACCTCGTTGATGAGGATGTTGTGGTACTCGATGAGCGCGGGGTTGTTCTGCGTCTTGTCGATGCTGAGCTGGTCGAGCGCCTGCTTGTGATGCCCGAGCTCGTGCTGGATCGTGTGCTCCTGCGTGAACCCGTTCTTGTTCATCCGCTGGTTGACGACCAGCACGTCGGGGGCTCCGTTCGCCCCCTTGTTGTATGCTCCGCCGCCCATGCCGGAGACCACCGTGGGGGCCGCGGTGCCGTCACCGTCCTTCAGTCTTTCGATCTTTCCGATGGTGTGCTTGCCGGCGGCCTCGGACAGATTGCCGACCCGCCCTTCCCCGTACTCGGAGAACGGCGTGGAGACGGTGGCGTGGTCCGGCACGAACACCATGACCGGGAGTTGATCGTCCGGAATCCCCAGCCGCCGACCGATCTCCTGCATCTCTTCGAGAGTGGGGATGTGCCGCTTGTCCTCCAAGTCCGAGAACGGCGACGGGTCTTCGTACGTCCGACCGCCCGGCGCCTCGTCCGGCCGCACCTCGTCCGGCCGCGGTTCCTCGGGCCTCGGGGAGGTGTCGGACTCGGGCCGGGCACTGGGGTCCGTCTCGGGCTTCGGCGTGGTCTCCGGCTTCGGCTGGGCCTCGGGCCTCGGGGACGTCTCCGGCTTCGGCGTGGTCTCCGGCTTCGGCGGGGCCTCCTTCTTCGGCGGGGCTTCGGTCTTCGGCGTGGCTTCGGTCTTCGGCGTGGTCTCGGGGCGTGCGCCGGCCTGGTGGTTGCCGGTGTTCCCGCCGCCCTGGTTCGTGCCGTGGCCCGCGCCCTGGTTGGCACCGTGGTTGGTGGGGTGGAGCGCGCTGCCGTTCGGGCCGAGCGGGACGGCGAACAGGCCGCCCTCGCCCGGGTACAGCGGCTTGTCGCTGGTGCGGCCCATCTGCGGGTCGACGTAGACGATCTTGCCGTCGTGGTTGACCACGTTCCAGGCGTGCGAGCGGCCCTCGCCGTCGGTGCTGATGATCAGCGCCTGCGAGCCCGGACCGCTCTCCAGCAGGGTCTTCTGGAGCTTCTCGTGGCCTCCCGCGCCCGCGCCCTGGTGCTCGAACCGGCCGCCGAGCGACTGCTCGATCCGGTCGCGGCCGCCCTTCTCGCCGGCGCCGTTGTTCTCGACGCGCGGCGCGGCCGCCGTGGGGTGGCCGTTGTAGGTGTCCATGAAGGACAGTGCCGCGTCGGCGCAGTTGTTGTTGCGGCCGGGCGCGAACGGGCCGTCGCCGTTGAGGTGCTTGACCCAGTCGCCCTGCTGGGGGTCCGGGTGGGTGGTCGGCTTGCCGTCCTCGTCGCGCGGGACGGCGTCCTCGATCCGCTTCTGGTCGTGCTCGGAGGGCTCCTTCAGCCCGCCGGGCTCGTCGATCCGACGCCCGTCCGTGGTCTTGGGACGCGGCTCGCCCTCGTGCGACTGCGACTCGTGCGGCCGGGTGCTGCCCTCGTGCGACTGCTGCTGCTCGTGCGGCCGGTTGCTGCCGCCGTGCTCGTTCGGGGCGGTCGCGTGCTCGGTCGGCTTCGGGGCAGGGGTGTGCTGCTGCTCCGGCACGGCGTGCGTGTCGGGGCCGGTGCCACGACCGCCACCGGGGCGCAGCGAACCGCCACCCTGCTGGCTGCCGCCGCCGCTGTGGACGGTGCCGCTCTGGCTACCGGGCCTGGGCGCACCGGACGTTGACGGTGCGTCGGTTCGGGCGCTGCCGCCACCGATGTGGCTGCCGCCGCCGACCGGGCCGGGGGTGAACCCGGCGCCGCCCATCGGCGGGACGGCACCCTGGTTCGGGCTCTGGGTACCGGAGTTGGGCGGGGTGTCACCGAGGCCCTCGGGCATGCCCTGGCCGGGAACGGTCGCCCCGTCCGGACGCGGCAGGGTCGCACCGCGGGCACCGTCGAGGTGCGTGCCGCCGGTGTTGCCACCGCCGCCACCGCCGTGGCCGGACGAGGACGCGGCGCCCGCGAGGCCCGCCGCACCACTCAGGACGCCGGACAGGTTCGGCACCGCACCCCCGCCCTGCGGACGCGGCGCGCTGTCGTCGCCCGACGGCCGCACGGACCCCTGGTCGCCGGCCGAACTCTCGCGCCCCACGGGCGCGTTGTCCCGCCCGGAACCGCCCGACTCGTTCCGCACCGGCTGCTCGTGCACCGGCCGGCTCGGCTCCTGCCCCGACAGCGGCTCGTGCGTCGGCCGAACGGCCTCCGTCCGCTCATGCGCCGGCTGCGACGGAATGCGCTCGGTCAACGGCTCGTGCGTAGGCCGCACCGCCTCCGCCTGCTCGTGGTTCTTGCCACCACCGGACTGCTCGTGCGCGGGCGGCGGAGCCTGCTCGTGGCTCCGGCCACCACCCGACTGCTCGTGCGACGGCGGCGGAGCGTCGGCGCTGTTCCTGCCGCTACCGGACTGCTCGTGCGCGGGCGGCGGAGCCTGCTCGTGGGTCCGCCCACCACCCGACTGCTCGTGCGACGGCGGCGGAGCGTCGGCGCTGTTCCTGCCGCTACCGGACTGCTCATGCGCCGGCGGCGGAGCCTGCTCGTGGCTCCGGCCACCACCCGACTGCTCACGCGCGGGCGGCGGAGCCTGCTCGTGGGTCCGGCCACCACCCGACTGCTCGTGCGACGGCGGCGGAGCCTGCTCGTGGGTCCGGCCACCACCCGTCTCGGAGTGGGACGGCGGGGCGTCGCCGCTGGTGCGGCCGGAGCCGAACGGGGACAGGCCGCCGGCCGTCGAGCCACCCGAACCTGAGCCACTCGACCTACCCGAACCCGAACCCGAACCCGAACTCGAACCACTGGAGCCCGAACCACTGGAGCTCGAACCCGAGCCGCTGGAGCCCGAGTTGGAGCTTCCGCTGTCGCCGGACGGGCCGTGGTAGGAGCTGTCGCCGCCCGAAGAGGTATCCGGCTTGGTGAACTTCGGCGGGCCGTCCTGGCGTCCGCCCTCGCCGGGGCCGACGGGGCCGGAGATGTGCGGGGCGTCGCCGGGCTTGGGCGCGGGGGCGTGCGTGTTCATCTTGACGGCACCGTGGTGCAGGCCGACGCCCGCGCCGCCGGAGAGGCCGGAGCCGAGGAGCGAGGAGGTGTCGACCTTGCCGGTGGTGAGGTACTGGGTGGCGGCGTCCGCGCCGACGCCGGTGGCCGCGCCGATCGCCATCTTGCCGCCGAGCGAGTTGGCGGCGCCGCCGAGGCCGACCTTGCCGGCCGCGGCTCCCAGGCCCTTGCCGATCAGGCCACCGGCGGCACCGCCGATGGCGCCGCCCTTGGCGTTGTCGCCGACTTCCTTCCAGTCGATGCTCTTGCGGTGGCCCTCGGCGAGTTCGATGCCCTGCGCCATCAGGTTGATCGCGGCCATCTGGGCGGCCTGCTTGGCCGCCATCTTGGCCAGGTCGAGCACAAGTGTCTTCAGGGTCTTGGTGACGAACGTCCGCGCCGCCGCGATGAACCCGGGCACCTGGAGCATCGACGCACCCGCGGTGACCGGAGCCTCCGCCTCAGCAGTCGCCAACTCGAATGCCAGAATGCCGAGTTGGGCGACAATCTGGATCTTCGCCGTCTCGGCCGAGTTGGCCATGTTCTCCAGCATGTCACCCATGCCGCTGAGCGCGTTGATGGTCGCGGTCAGTCGGCCCGGGTCGTCATCGGTGCCCTTGCCGACGGTGTAGGTGGCCCAGAACTTGTTCAGCCCGTCGGCGGCTGCGCCCTGCTGGCCCTCCAGCGCACGCTTGATCGCCGCGTCCACACCCTGGGTGGCGTCCCGCAGCGTCTCGGACGCCTTGCGGCACTCGTCCGCCATGTCACGCAGCTGGTCTTCGTCTGCTTCCGGCCACCGGCAGCCGGCGAGCAGCAGGAGCACCCACTGGAGGGGCTCCGGGAGTTCGACAGCCATGGGTCAGTGCCTTCCAGTCGAGCCGGTCGTACCGGGGGTGAACATCGGGCGGACGTGGGACGGCGCGGTCGGTGCCGTACCGGGCGACTGCGGCATCGGAGCCTGTCCGCCGTCCATGCCGGTGAAGGAGCTGGTCGCGCCCTCTTCGGCGGTGTCGTAGCTCTCGCCCATCTTCTTCAGGCCGTCCGCGATGTCGCGGACCTCCTTGACCAGGCTCTGAAGCGTCTTCAGGGTGTTGTGGCTGTACTCCAGGTAGCTGTTCTCACCGTTCTCACCCTCGGCGAACTTCTTGCCCGACTCGTCGTTGCCCCACGGGTTCTGGCCCTCCATCGAGGGCAGGTACGACGTCATCCGGGAGGCCAGCGACGCGATCTGCTCCGACGCGGAGAGCACTGGCGAGACTGCCGCCTTGTACTGATCGGGGTTCACCTGGAACCCCTGCCCGGCCCCCTTGCCCGTGTCCGAGCCCGCGTTGGTGCCGTTGGCCGCTCCCGCCCGCTGCCCGGCCTCGGTCGACTGTCGCGGCACCCCCTCCTGGATCGGGGTCCCGCGCTCCTTCAGCTGCCCCGCCTCCGCCGCCGGCGTCAGGGGCTCACCAGGAGTGGCCGGCACCCCCGGCTGGAGCGGGGTCCCGCGCTCCTTCAGCTGCCCCGCCTCCGCCGCCGGCGTCAGGGGCACACCGGGCGTGGCCGGCACCCCCGGCTGGAGCGGGGTCCCGCGCTCCTTCAGCTGCCCCGCCTCCGCCGCCGGCGTCAGGGGCACACCGGGCGTGGCCGGCACC
>NZ_JBIALR010000001.1:298002-521910 GCF_042873675.1 Kitasatospora sp. NPDC004614 | reverse complement strand
CCCCCTCCGGGAGCGGGGTGCCACTCGACTTCAACCGCCCTGCCTCGGCGGACATCGCCGGGATCGTGTCCCCCAGCGGAACCCCCTCCGACGCCTTCAACCGCGCGGTCTCGGCGGGCATCGCGGGCATCGCCTCATGCAGCGGCATACCCTCCGACGACTTCAACCGCCCCATCTCGGCAGGCATCGAAGGCATCGCCTCATGCAGAGGCACACCCTCCGACGACTTCAACCGCCCCATCTCGGCAGGCATCGAAGGCATCGCCTCATGCAGAGGCACACCCTCCGACGACTTCAACCGCGCGGTCTCCATCGGCTCGCCTACGGCCGTCCCGACCCGGAACGCGGGCGTCACATCCGGCTCGAACCGCCCGACATGCGCGGCCTCCGTAAACGGCCCGCCCCCCTCGATCCGCTGCGCAGGCATCACATCCGGCTCGAACCGCCCGACATGCGCGGCCTCCGTAAACGGCCCACCGCCCTCGATCCGCTGCGCAGGCATCACATCCGGCTCGAACCGCCCCACATGAGCCGCCTCCGTAAACGGCCCACCGCCCTCAATACGCTGCGCAGGCATCACGTCCGACTCGAACCGCCCCACATGAGCCGCCTCCGTAAACGGCCCACCGCCCTCAATACGCTGCGCAGGCATCACATCCGGCTCGACCCAGCCCACCCGCGCCGCCTCCGTAAACGGCCCGCCCCCCTCAATACGCTGCGCAGGCATCACATCCGGCTCAACCCAGCCAACCCGCGCCGCCTCCGTAAACGGCCCGCCCCCCTCAATACGCTGCGCAGGCATCACATCCGGCTCGACCCAGCCAACCCGCGCGGCGTCGCCGAACGTCGGCGCCTCCACGCCGATCCGCTCACCTTCCGGAATGCGCATGGTGTGCGCGGGTTCGACGCCGGGGTCGATCGCGAACCAGGGCACGTCGTTGCTCATGGGGGGTTCCTTAGTGAGTACGGATCAGCGCGGGGGTAGCGGGGCGGCGGCGGTCAGTCCGCGGGGGCGGCCAGGCGGGTGAGTGCGGCGCGCAGGAACGGGCTGGGAACCTGGTAGCCACCCTCCTCCCGGATCGGAGTCGGCTTGGCGGCTGCCGCAGGAGCCGCCGCGCTCACCGGAGTTGCGGGGGTGGCCGGCGTGGCCACCGCCTCCGCGGCCTCGCCGTGTCCGCGCCGCGCGGCGACGCTGCGGGCCCGATCCAGGTACTCGGCGTCCCCGCCCGCCTTCGACTCACCGGACGAGCTGGACGAGCTGGACGACCCAGCCGACCCAGCCGAGCCGGACGCCCCGGACGCCTTCGACTCCCCGCGCGCCTCGGCCGCGACACTCTCCTGAGCCGGCGTCACCGCCTCCCCCGCGACGGGAGTCGCCGCCTCGCCGTCGGCAGTGACGGTGGCACCCAGCAGCACGCCCGCGAGCTGGTTGAGGACGGCCTGCTCGCTGGCGGGGGCCGCCGCGGCTTCGGCGGCTGCCACGGGCTCGGGCTCGGGCGCCGTGAGGACGCCTTCGGCGCGGGCGTCGTCGAGCCAACGGCGGCGGGCGCGCTGCCAGTTGCGGTCGCGGGGGTCGACCTCGCCGGCCTGGCCGAGGATGCCGCTGTCGTGCAGCAGTGCCTCTTCTTCCTCGCCCTCCGGTCCGAACCGGCTGGGGCCGAGGAAGCGGTTGGCGCCCTTCTTCTCGCCCTTGCCGCCCCGTCCGGCGCCGCCCATGCCGCCGCCGTGGGCGCCGCCCATGCCACCGGCGGCGGCACCGGCACCGCGCGCACCGGCGCCGGCACCACGTCCACCGGCCGCACCGCCGCCTCGCATGCCGCCACCGCCGGCACCACCGGCGCCCGCGCCGGCCAGCGCGCCGCCGGCCCGGCCCATCGCGCCCATCGCGTTGCCGAAGGCGCTCGCGCCGCCGGCGCCGCCGAAGCCGCCACCGCCGAGCCCGGCGCCGCCGAGTCCGGCGCCGCCCGCGCCGCCGAACGCGGAGAGTCCGGCGCTGCCGACGCCGCCGAGCCCGGAGTGGCCGATGCCGCCGAGGCCGGGGCCGCCGGAGCCGAGGTCGCCGAGGCCGGCCAGGTTGAGCGAGCCCTTCGGGCTGACCGGGAGGGGCGTGAAGGTCGGCGGGTGTCCGCCGCTGGACAGGTCCGGCACGTGGCCGGGCGGCGGAGGCGTGAACGGCTTCATGATGCTGGGCGTCTTGGCGCCGCCGTGGCCGCCCGCACCACCACCGCCGCCACCGGCCCCGCCGCCCGCGCCGCCGCCCTTGCCACCGGCCCCGTCACCCGCACCGCCACCCGCACCACCGCCGGCACCGTCGCCGCCGCCGATCCCGTCCGGTCCGGCGCCCGCGCTGTCGATGCCGAGGCCCGAGCCGCCTCCGGCGCCCGCGCCGCCTCCGCCGCCGCCACCGCCGTTGAGGGTGCAGGTCTTGCCGATGCCGTTCATGTCGGCGATCTGGTTGGCGTTGTTGCGCAGGATGCCGTCGACCTGGTTGCTGACGCCGCTGACGTACTGGTGGTACAGGCTGGCGGCCTGCTTGACGCCCTCGGAGTTGGCGATGTCGTCGTGCTTGCCCGCCGGGTTCTGCGCCATGTACGTCTTGGCGTAGTCGAGTTCCCGGATCATCTCGTTCTTGGTGTCGATCACCGCCTGGTGCGCGCCGTGCAGGCCGCTGGCGATGTCGGCTCCGGCCTTGACGGTGGTGGCGACGTGCGAGGCGTCGCCGCCCGCGAACTTCTGCAGATACGACTGGAAGCTGTCGGCGGCGGCGCCGGACATGCAGGACATGGCGCGCTGGGCGGCGTTGGCGATGCCGCGGATGTGCGAGTCCGCGACCTGGTTCCACTTGTCCCAGGCGGCGGCGAGGTCGCCGATCAGGTCCTCATTGCCGTCGGGGAACGAGATGTCCTTGCCGTTCTCGTTCTTCTGCACGGTCTTGAGCACTTCGGCGAGGTCGGCCGGCAGCTCGATCATGGCGGGAAGCTCTCTCGGATGGTGGGTGCGTCGGCGGCTGACACCGGATCAGCCGCCGTGGTGCGGGTGTGCGGTGTGGGTCAGATCAGGTTGCGGCCGCCGCCGCCCGGGCCGTGCGGTTCCGGCGGGGGCTTGGGCTTGTTGTAGTCCAGCGACGGCCCGTCCTGGGTGTGGTAACCCCCGTTGTCCGGCTGCGGCGTCGGCGCGGGGGCCGGCGCGGGCGCGGGCGTGGCCGCGGGGGACGTCGGGGTCGGGGCCGTGGCCGGGATGAGCGGCTCGAGCGGGGCACTCACGTCGGTGCCGATCCGGCTGAGCGAGGCGGCGTGCTCCTCGTCGTTGGCCTGGTGCCGGGCGGCCATGGTCTGCAGGTTGGTGCCCATCGCGGTGGCGTTGCTGAGCAGCAGCTTGATGCCCGCCAGCACGTCCTTCTGGTGCTTGTTGAAGCCGCCGACCGAAGATCCGCCGCCGGTCAGCGACTTGCCCAGCAGGTCGGTCCCGTACACCGAGTCCTCGACCATGTTGATGTGGGCTTCCAGCTGGGCGAACGGCCCTTGCATTTCCTCCAGCAGCGCTGCGATCGTCTTGGCTGCCGCCTGGACCTCGTCCAGGTCGATGTTCACGCCGTCACCGGCCATCCGTCCCGCCCTCTCCCGATGTCTGCTCCCCGACGGTGCGGGCCGGTGAAGGGGCGTTGCATGGAGGCCGGGGGCGACCGGGCGAGCGAGGGGCCGTACGCGGTGCCACGGGCAGTCCCGCGTACCCGCGGCTACCGCACGGAATCATCCTTGCGGTGGCCGTTTGCCTTCGGCTTGCGCTTCACTAACGCGCCGGTTTCCGGCGATTCACTAACGCGCCGGTTTCCGGCTCCCACCAGGGGCTCACGACAGCCCCAGCTGCTCTGCTCGCCGCCGGTGCGCGGTGGCGGCGTTGGCCAGTCCGGCGGCGTCCTCGGCGGCGGCGAGCGCGCCGAGGACCTCGGCGGTGGCCTCGTCGTGGCCGATCTGCTCGGCCTCGGCGAGGGCCGCGTTCAGCCGGCTGCGGGCCGCGGCGTGGCGGCCGAGCGCGGACAGCCCCTCGCCGCAGGCGGTGTGCAGCAGGACCCGGCGCGAGGACGGAATCTGATCTGCCGTCAACTCCAGCCCGAACAGTGCCTGTTCGATCGCGTGGGCGGGACGGCCGGTGACCAGCAGGTGGCGGGCCAGGTGCTGGAGGGCGAGAGTGACGGTGTGGGTGTGGCCGATGGCGAGGGCGATCTCCAGGGCCTGGGTGAGGTTGTTGCCGGCCGTGGTGGTGTCGCCGAGTTCGGACTGGACGGCGGCCAGGTTGACCAGTGCGACGGCCCGGCCGACCTGGTTGCCGGCCCTGGCGGCGAGTTCGGCGGCCGGGGTCAGGCAGGTGACGGCCTCGGGCAGCCGCCGGTTGGAGACCAGCACCCAGCCGAGCATGGCCCGCACCTGGCTCTCGCCGTCCGCGTCGCCGCACTCCAGGGTGGCGTCCAGGGCGTGTTCCAGCTGGGACACCCAGCCGTCCCGCAGACGGCGCAGGATCAGCGGCCACTGGGTGAGGACGAGTCGCCAGACCCGTTCCGGCGAGGCGGTGGCGATCACCTGGGCGAGTGTTTCGCGGTGCGCGCCGAGCCAGCGAATCGCGTCCTCGCCGCTGTCGAACTCCGCGACGGCGCGCGGCCGGTGGCTGCCCACCGGGGGTTCGCAGCAGGGCTTGCTGCCGGGTTCGGCGGCCTGGGCGGCGGCCAGGCCGGTGTACAGGTACTGGTCGGCGAGCCGTTCCCGGGCGAGGCGCTGTTCGGCGGGGTGGGTGCGGCTGCTCAGTTCGCGGGCGTACAGCCAGACCAGGTCGTGCAGGGTGTAGCGGCCGCCGTCGGTCTCGGTGATCAGGTGGGTGGCGGCCAGCTGGTCGAGGGCCTCGGCGGCGGCCGACGGGTCCAGGTCGCCGAGCGCGGCGGCGGTGTGGGCGTCGATCACCGGGCCGGGGTGGAAGCCCAGAGTGCGGAACAACTGGGCGGTGACGGGCGGGAGTTGCTCGTAGGAGATGCGCAGCGCGCTGGCCACGCTGATCTCCTCGGCGGCGAGGTGGCCGAGCCGGCGCTGTTCGTGGCGGAGTTGTTCGGTGATCGCGGCGAGGCCGCGGCGCGGGTCGGCGGCGATCTTGGCGGCGGCGATCCGCAGGGCCAGCGGCAGGCCGTCGCAGAGCCGGGCGAGTTCGCGGGCGGCCTCGGGTTCGGCGGCGATCCGGGCCGGGCCGAGCACCCGGGCGAGCAGCGCCGTGGACTCCTCGGGGCCGAGCACGGCGAGCGGCAGCGGGCGGGCGAGTTCGGCGGCGACCAGGCCGAGCATCCGGTGGCGGCTGGTGACGACGGCGACGGAGTCGGCGCCGGCCGGCAGCAGCGGCCGGACCTGGGCGGTGTCGCGGGCGTTGTCGACCATCACCAGCAGTCGGCGGCCGGTGGTGATCCGCCGGTAGAGGGCGGCGCGGGCGGTGGTGCCGGCCGGCAGGTCCTCGCGGGCGACGCCGAGTGCGGCGAGGAATTCGGCGATCACCTCGTCGAGGTCGCGGCCGGGGCGGTCGCTGAAGCCGCCGAGGTCCGCGAAGAGCAGGCCGTCGGGGAAGCGTCCGGCGTTGCGGTGCGCCCAGTGCAGGGCGAGGGCGGTCTTGCCGACCCCGGCCGGTCCGGTGATCAGCGCGATCGCGCCTTCCGGTCCGCTGCGCACCGCGTCGGCGAGGGTGGCGAGTTCGGTGTCGCGGCCGTGGAAGCCGCGCGGGGCGCGCGGCAGCAGGTCGATGGCGGGGAGGTTCTCGATCGCGGGCGGTCCGGCGGGCGAGGGCACCTTCCATTCGACTTCCGTCATTACCACGGGAGTTGACGGAACAATCGGGGCCGGGGCCGGAGCCGGGGGCTCGGTGGGTTCGCCGCGCAGGATCCGCTCGTACGCGGCGTTCAGCGCCCGCCCGGGGTCGACGCCGAGCCGGTCGGCGAGCGATTCGCGGGTGCGGTGGTACCAGTCGAGCGCGTCGCACTGCCGTCCGGCCTTGAACAGCGCCAGCATCAGCGCGGAGACCAGCGATTCGCGCAGCGGGTGGGCGACCGTTTCGGCGCGCAGCAGTTCGGCGGCCCGGGCGGGGTCGCCGAGCCGCTGGTAGTGGTCGGCGAGGGATTCGACGGCGGCGAGCCGGTTCTCCTCCAGGGTCTGCCGCCAGGCCTCCAGCGGGGGGCTGGCGACGGTGCCGGTGAGGGCGGGTCCGCGCCACAGGGCGAGCGCGTGCTCCAGCGCGTCGACCACGTCCACCGAGCGTGCCTCGACCCGGGCGGCGGCCACCAGGGTGTCGAACTGCTCGACGTCCAGGCGTCCTTCGGGCAGGTGCAGGGTGTAGGCGTCACCGGCGGTGGCGAGTTGGACGCCCTGGCCGGTGGCGCCCTGCTCGGTGAGCAGGGCGCGCAGCCGGGATATGTGGCTCTGCACCACGGTGCGGGCGTTGGCGGGGGGTTCGGCGATCCACAGCGCCTCGGTGAGCTGGGCGACCGAGACCGCCCGGTTGCGGCGCAGCAGCAGCAGGGCGAGCACGCTGCGCCGCTTCTCCGGTCCGAGTCGCAGTTCGCCGCCTTCGGCGTCATCCGCCGAAACGGCCCCGAGCAGCCGGAACTTCACCGCAGTAACCCCCAACTCCCCCCGAGTCGTGTCCGGTGAGGGAGGCTACCGGGTCGTTATCCGGTACACCCAATCAGGGCCGTCCGGACGGACCGTCAGAGGGTCATCGCACCGGCCGGGGTGACGATCCGCAGGCCCGCCTCGTCGAGTTCGATGGCCAGCGGAGTGCCGTCCAGCGCGGCTTCGTTGAGCAGGGTGGCGCTGCTCAGGTGCCACAGCCGCAGGGTGCCGGCGGCGTCTCCGGCGGCGAGCAGCGCCTCGCCGTCGAGCTCGCGACCGACCACGGCGCGGACGGCGGCGCCGCCGCCGGTCAGCAGGGCGATGCGCTGGCCGCTCTGGACGTCCCAGACCAGCACGTTGCCGTCGGAGGTGCCGGCGATCAGCGTGGGGCGGTCGCCGATCTCGGTGAAGGACAGCACCTCGGCGGGCCGGGTGAGGCCTTCGCAGACCGGTCCGGCGGCGCCGCTGCCGGCGTGCCACATCCGGACCTTGAGGTCCTCGCCGGCGGTGGCGAGGATCGGCTGCCCGCCGGCGACGACGGCGGCCAGCGCGGTGATCGGTCCGTGGCCGGTGGCGAAGCGCCGGCTGTCGTCGCCGGTGGCGGCGGCGCGGACGGCGATCACGCCGTCGCGGCCGGCCGAGGCCAGCAGCGGCTGGTCGCCGGTGGTGAAGGCGAGTCCGGTGACGGCGCCGGCGTGCGGGACGGGCAGCGGGTTGGCGGTGCCGTCGGCGAGGCGGTGGCTGCGGACGGCGCCGGCGGTGGTGCCGCAGACCAGCAGCGGGCCGTCGGGGCCGTCGGCGGTCAGGTCGAGGGTGTGCACGGGGCCGCCGTCGGCCGCCAGGTCGAGGAGCTGGCTGCCCGTCGGGGCGTCCCAGACGAGGAGCGTGCCGTCGCCGAAGCCGGCGGCGAGCACGGGACGGCCGCCCAGGGCGCCGGTGGCGAGCGCGGTGAGCGGGCTGCCGGGGCGCCCGGCGGGGGCGACGGTGCGGGCGGCGCCGGTGGCGGCGTCCCAGGCGGTGATCCGGCCGGTCTCGTCGCCGGTGAACAGGACGCCGTCGGTGGCGGCCAGCGCGGTGAGCCAGCTGCCGGCGGGCCAGCCGTGCAGCGGGCGGCCGTCGTACACGTCCCAGGTGCGCACGGTGCCGTCGAGGGCGCAGGAGGCGAGCACGGGGCGCTCGTCGAGGGTGGTGAAGGCGAGGCCGGTGACGGTGCCGGTGTGGCCGGCGAGTTCGGCGACCAGCTGGCCGGTGGCGAGGTCCCAGACCCGGACGGTGCGGTCGTGGCCGCCGGTGGCGAGCACGGCCTGGTCGTCGACGGTGAGGACGGCCATCGAGCGGACCTCGCCGCGGTGGCCGACGAGCAGGTGCAGCTGCTCGCCGGTGCCCGCGTCCCAGACCCGCACGGTGCCGTCGGCGGCGGCCGCGGCCAGCAGGTCGATCCCGGCGCAGTGCGCGGCGCGCAGCACGGTGGCGCCGTGGCCGCCGGTGGGCAGGTTGCCGAGGACGCGGCCGTCGTCGGCGCGCACGGCGCGCAGGTCGCCGCCCTGGCCGGCCGAGAACGCCACCGGGATGTCCCGGCAGATCAGCGCGGCCACGGCCTGGGCGCCTTCGCCGCCGGTGGAGCCGTGCACGACCTGGCCGGTGGTGGCGTCCCACACCTGCACCGAGCCGTCGCCGCCGCCGACGGCGAACAGCGAGCGGCCGCCGGCCTCGCCGAGGGCGACGGCGGACGGGGCGAGGCCGGCGTCGGAGTCGGAGCCGCCGAGCGAGGCGGCGTCGTCGAGGGCGGTCAGGCCGAACGAGCCGTCCTCCTCGACCAGGGCGTACGCGGCCCGGCCGCCGACGGTGCCGACGGCGGCGGCGCTGCGGGCGCCGTGCGCGGCCGGGTGGCCGAGGGCGACCGCGCCGGGCAGCGCGGCGGGTTCGCCGGGCTCGCCGAACGCCTGGGCCAGCAGGGTCGCGAACGGGGCGACGGCGGCGGGCACCGGCGCGTCGGTGCCGTCGGCCCACTGCCGGTCCTGACGGCCGTTCAGGCCGGCCACGGTGAGCCGGCGGCCGGCCGTCGGGGCGGCGGCGCCGGGCACCGGCGCGGGGGCCTCGCCGAGCGCGGACAGCACCCGGACGATCAGTGCGGCGTCCACCCGTCCGGTGCGCTCCTGCCCGTCCCGGGTGGCGCGGAACCCGTCGGCGGTGATCAGCAGCTCGCCGAGCGCGCTGTCCTCCAGCCGGAGGCTGCTTTCTGACATGTCGTCACTCCTGGTTCAGGTGCGGGGAGTTGCCTGGTGGTGTCCCCGGGGGTCAGCAGAGGTCTTCCGGTACGAGGGTCGCGTACACGGCGTCGTGCAGTCGCTGGGTGCGTGAGCTGCGGAACAGCGCGGGGCGGTAGCCGGCCCGGCGGAAGCCGATCGCGGCGCCCGTCACCTGGCTGGGCATGTTGTCGGCGGCGGCGAACGCGTCGATCCGGCGCAGGCCGAGCCGCTCGAACCCGAACCGGCACACCAGCCGCATCGCGCTCTTCGCGGTGCGCAGCCGGCGGTGCTCGGGCAGCAGCCAGACGGTCATCTCGGCGCTGTCCTGATCCGCGTCGAGGTTGACCAACTCGGCCCAGCCGACGGCTCCTCCGGCTTCCTCGACGGTGAAGTAGGCGGCCCGTCCGGTCTCCCAGAGCATCGGCGGGATCTCGGTCAGCCAGCGCTCGGCGGCGGCCAGGTCCCGGTGCGGGATCACCGCCTGGAGGAATTCGCGCACCAGCGGATCGTGGGTGCCGCGGTGCACCAGGGCGGCGTCCGCGGGCAGCGGCCTGCGCAGCACCACGTCGCCGTCCGTCAGCGGATCGTCCCGCACCTCGGCGAGCGCTCTCATGGCCACCCCCGTCGCCTCACCGGGCCGCCCGGCAGCTGCCCCGGCGTACCCTCCCCCGCCCATCGACCACGCGTCAAGTCAACCATATTCCACGGCTGTTCCTGCACGTCAGCGGGACGTTAGTGGGACGTGAGCACGCCCCGGAAGACTCATTTGCGGGGTTCGTCACTCCAGTCCCGCCGCCCACCCGGCCCACCTCTCTCCCGGGCCGGGCGCCCCCGCTACGGGCGGCGGGACGCCCCCCCCTTCTACCGGCGCACCGCGCTCGCGCCCGCGGGCAGTGGGGCGGCGCGCAACTCCCGCACCACCGCCCGCACGGCGGCCGTCCGGGCCAGCTCGGGGGTGGTGACGTAGCCGACCTCCCGGGACGGACGCTCCGCGCCGAGATCGGTGACGGCCAGCCCGTCGGGCAGCCGGTCCAGGGAGAGCATCGGCATGATCGCCATCCCGAGGCCCTGCGCGGCGAGCGACAGCACCACGGTGTCATCGGAGACGTTGATGGTCGCGGACGGGATCCAGTCCTGCCGGCGCCACCAATCGGCCGTGTACGAGCCGCAGTTCTCGTCCCAGTCGACCAGCGGCAGACTGCGCGGATCCGGATGCCCCTGCTGATGGGCGAGCGCGTAACCCTCCCGGTACAGCGGCACCGCGACCAGCCCCCGCGGAATCGCCGCACCCATCGTGGCCAGCGCCAGATCGGCCCGGCCGTCGGCAACCTCCCCCGCGGTGCCCCGCCCCAAGTCCCGCACCACCCGCACCTCGGGCTCCAACTTCGGGCAACTGACCGCCAGCCGGGCCAGCACCGCCGGCAGCACCCGCCCCGCCGCACTCCGGAACGCGACGATCCGCACCGGCCCGCGCGGCCCGCCGGGCTCCCCCTGCCGCGCCTCCCCGGGCAGCGCCGCCAACAGCCGCAGAATCCGCCGGGCGTGCCCCACCACCCGTTCCCCCGCCGCCGTCGGCACCGCCCCGCGCCGCCCCCGCTCGAACAGCACCGCCCCCAGCTTCCGCTCGCACCCCCGCACCGCGTGCGACACCGCCGACTGCGTCAGCCCCAGCCGCTCCCCCGCCGCCGTGAACCCACCGCTCTCGGCCACCGCCACCAACACCCGCAGCTCCTGCGGAAGAAGATCCTCTGCCACCTGCGCAGCGTACGGCGTCAGGGCCGTCGCCGACCCACCGCACCGACGCCGTACGCGGCTCCCGCCGCGAGGAGCAGCACGGCGGCCGGTATCGCCAGGTTCAGCAACTGCCGGATTCCCGCCGGGTCGCTGAACACATCGACCGGAACGCCGAGATCGTGCATCACGCCGAAGGAGTCGCGGGTGGCGAAGACGTAGGCCAGAGCGCCGAATCCGACCGCGAACGCGAACAGCCCGGCACTGCGCTCGGCCACGGCCAGCGCGAGCAGCACGGGGGCGATCACCAGCAGCGGCGTGGCCCCGTTGAACACCATCAGCATCGGTGTCTCCGCCCAGGCCGACGGCGAGCGGAAACCGTGCCAGTCCGCCCAGGTCACGCCCGTCGTCGCCGCCGCCAGCAGCACCGCGACCAGCACCCCCACGACGACCCGACGCCCCTCGCCCGCCCGCCGGTACCACCACCCGAGCGCGCAGCTGCCGATCACCAACGCGGCCAGCCAGTACAGCCGGACCCCTCCGGGATGCGCCAGGTCGTAGCTGCCCAGAACCCCCTCCGGCGACGAAACCGCTGCGACACACCCGAACCCCCCTTCCACCGCTGGGATTTCCGGCCCGCAGAACCGAGCCGGCGTTCGATAGAGCGGCAGGGACAGTGCGAGCAGCGCCCCGCACACCATCAACGCAAACCAGTACCGCCGTGCCGCAGCCATCCCCGCCCACTCCTCCCAGACCCCAACCGGACAGGCCTTGGACGCGCCCGGGCGGCACCCGGTTCCGCGACGTCCCCCGGCCGCCGGACCGGGGGACGCCCCGCCTCAACGGGCCAGTGGCGCCCGGGCGATCACGGTCCGATCCTTGCTCTCCTTCGGATCGACCGCCGCGGGCAGCGTCAGCACCACCTCGTAGTCACCCGGGTGCGCCCAGATCTGCGGCCAGGTCACGGACGGGCACAGCGTGTTCTGCTCGCGCAGCTTCATGGCGAACGGCTCGCCCACCCGAAGCAGCCACGTCTGGCCCCCTAGGGTCCCCTTCATCGGCGGATCGCCCCGCCCGATCAGTGTGAACCCGCCGCCGACGACGGCGCCGTCCTTGAGGTACAGCACCTCCAGGGCCGGGCCCGGACTGCCTCCCATGCCCACCGCCCGTTCCGCGCTGAGCGCGGCGTCGATGGCCGGACCCGTCTCGTTGCTCACCCGCTCGACGGAGCTCACCGACATCGAGAACCCGGCGATGTCGGGTGCCACGCCCTCGGCCTTCAGCGGTTCGCCGCACTTCTGACCCAACACGGTGTCGGTCGACGGCGCGGACGCCGCCCCTGCTCCGCCCGCTCCGGGCGAGGCCACCGCCGGGCCCGCCGGCCCGGTCGGCCCCACCGTGGTGAAGACGGCGCCCGCCACCGCCAGGACGGCCCCGGCCGTCAGCGCCGAGCGGGTCCGGCGGCGTCGGCGGACCGCCCGCGTGAGCCGTTCGGTGTCCACCTGCAGCGGTCCGGCCAGGTCGGCCGCCTCGGGCAGGCCCCTTCGAAGGTCTTCCGGGTTCATGCGCTCACACCTTCCCCAAGTTCTCGACAAGTGTCCGTAAGTGCCACACCCAGCCGCTCCAACGCGTCGCTGAGGTGTCGTTTGACCGTTCCTTCGCGGCGCCCGAGCCGCTCCGCGACCGCCGCCACCGGCAGGTCCTCGTAGTACCGGAGCACCACGCAGGCCCGCTGGGTCGGCGACAACGCGCCGAGCGCGACCACCAGTTGGAGCCGGTCCGCGAGCTGTTCGCTGCCGTCCGGGCCGACCGGATCCTCGGCCAGCTGTGGCACCAACGCGCGGTAGCGCGCTCTGCGCCGGTACAGGTCCAGGTAGCGGTTGAGCATGGTGCGGCGGACGTACCCCTCGATCTCCCCGAGCCGCCAGGCGCGTCGCGGGCGGGCGAACACCCGCACCAGCGCCTCCTGGACCAGGTCCGCCGCCTCTGCCCGGTCTCCCGTCAACAGGAAGCCGTAGCGCTGCAGTTCGGCGCCCCGGGTCGCCACCAACTCGGTGAGTTGATCCGCCCATTCGGCCACGTTCCCCCCTCTCCTCGCATCTCACCCGTCACCACGAACAGCGGGCGGGTTTCGTTGGGGGGCATCCAGGCATGAATGCCGCTCATGGATCGCGGGCTGCCATCAACGCCGGGCTCTGCCACGGCCGCACCGCCCGCCCTAGCGTTTCTCCTCGTCAACCCCGTTCATCTCTCGGAGCGTTCACCATGTCCAGCACCGCCACCCGCCACGCCCGGGCCGTCCACCTGCTCGCCCGTCCGACCGGGCTGCCCACCGCCGACCAGTTCGCCTTCGTGGACGACGAGCTGCCGCCGCTCGCCGAGGGCAGCGCGCTGGTCGAGAACGCCTACCTGTCCGTGGACCCGTACATGCTCGGCATGATGGAGGAGGCCGACGGCGGCAACGAACTGAACGCCCCGATGGAGGGCCGGACGGTGGGCCGCGTGGTGGAGTCCCGCAGCGCCGCGCTCCCCGTCGGCACGGCGGTGCTCCACCGCCACGGCTGGCGCACCCACGCCGTGGTGACCCGCGAGGAGGTGCGCGTCCTGCCCGATCTGCCGGGCGTCCCGCTCAGCGCGTACCTGGGCGTCCTCGGCGGCACCGGCCTGTCCGCGTACGTCGGCCTCACCCGGATCGCCCACCTGGCCAACGGCGAGGACGTGTTCATCTCCGCGGCGGCCGGCGGCGTCGGCACCGCCGCCGGACAGCTCGCCCGGCTGCTCGGCGCCCGCCGGGTGATCGGCTCGGCCGGCTCCCCCGCGAAGGTCGCCTTCCTCACCGAACAGCTCGGCTTCGACGCCGCGTTCGACTACCACGACGGCCCGGTCGCCGACCTGCTGACCGCCGCCGCCCCCGACGGCATCGACGTCTACCTCGACAACGTCGGCGGCGACCACCTGTCCGCCGCGATCAACTCGATGCGCGACTTCGGCCGGATCGCCTGGTGCGGCGCGATCGGCCAGTACCTCACCGAACCGCCCGCCGCCCCGCACAACCTGTTCGAACTGGTCGGCCGCAGCATCCGCCTCGAAGGCTTCCTGGTCCGCAACCACATGGACGCCCAGGAGGAGCTGTACTCCCTGCTCGGCCCGCACCTGGCCTCCGGCCGGGCGATCGCACCGGAGACCGTGCTGGACGGCCTCGACCGCACCGTGGACGCCTTCCTGGGCGTGCTCACCGGCGCCAACACCGGAAAGATGCTGGTCCGCCTGTGACTCCTACTCCGCCGCCGCCAGCCGCAGTTGCTCGTCCTCCACGATCCTCACCGCCAGCGCGCGGTCCGAGACGTCCACCGCCTCGGGGGCCGACTCGGCGAGATCGCTGCGCCGCGCGTAGCTGTCGAACAACTCGGCCTTGCCGCGCAGCCGTTCGACCAGACCGCGGTCCAGGCTGTCGGTGGCGAGCAGCCGGTGCACCCGGACCCGGCGGATCTGACCCATCCGCTGGGCCCGGGCCACCGCCTGGTCCTCCAGCGTCGGCTTGAGCTGCGGTTCGCACAGCACCACCACGTTCGCCGCCTGCAGGTTCAGACCCAGCCCGCCCGCCTGGATCTGGCACAGCAGCACCGCATGGCCGTCCACGGCGGTGAACTCGTCCACCAACTCCTGCCGCGCCTCGGCGGCCAGCGCCCCGGAGATCGTGCCGGCGACCACGTCCCCCAGCGCCTCCCCGACCGTGCCCAGCACCTCCCGGAAGTACGAGAACACCACCACCTTGTGCCCGCTCTCGGCCGCCTCCGCCACCAGCTCGCGCAACCGCCGCAACTTCGCCGAATGCGCGGGCTCCGCGTACGCGGCCCGCCGCATCGCCATGAAGTTGCCCTCCGCGACGGCCGCGGCGTACGCGGCCCGGTCCGGCCCGGACAGCTCGTCCCACTCGTCCACCCGCACCACGTCCGGCAGTTCGGTCAGCACGTCCTGCTGGTTGCGCCGCAGGTACGCGGGCGCGACGGCCCGCCGGAACGCGACCGACCCCGCCACGCCCAGCCCCGTGGGCAGCTCCGCCAGCAACTCCGGCTGAAGATGACCGATCAGGGTGCGGAACTCCTCCACCCGGTTCTCCATCGGCGTGCCCGTCAGGAACAGCACACGCTCCGTCCGCCCCGCCCACTCCGCCACCAGCCGGGTGCGCAGCGCGGCCGGGTTCTTCACGAAGTGCGCCTCGTCCACCACCAGCGCGGCCACCGGATCCTCGGGCAGCGTCCGCAGCGACTCGTACGTGGCCACCAGCACACCCCCCTCCGCCAGCCACTTTCCTCTGGCGTCCTCCCGCTCCGGACCGTGATACCGATAGGCACCCAACGTCGTCCGACTCGCCGTCTCCCGCTGCCAGTTGACCAGCACGGACGCCGGACACACCACCAGGAAGTGCCGCTCCCCCGCCGCCGCCAGATGCGCCAGCACAGCGAGCGCCTGCACGGTCTTCCCCAGACCCATCTCGTCGCCGATCATCACCCGCTTCCGGGCCAGCGCGAACCGCGCCCCGAACGCCTGGTAGCCACGCAACGAGACCGTACAACCGGCATCGTCCAGCCGCTCCGCCCGCACCAACTCGGCCAGCGCGTCCGGCAGATGGCCCTCGGAAGCGCCCCTCTCGACGCCCCCGACCCTGCCCTCCTCCACCAACAGCGCCAGCTCGGCGTAGAACTCCGCGGCCCGGTGCTCGAACTCGACCCAGACCTCCACCTCCCCCGCCCCCGGCCGCAACAGATCGGCCCCCGCCTGCGCGAACCGCAGTGGCACCCCGTCGGCCTCCGCCGCCCCGACCTTCTCCTCCAACAACTCGACCGCCCGCCGCGCCTCCTCCCGCCGCCCGGCCCCGGCCACCAGCCCCCTCACCCACCCGCACGCCGGCCCGGCCGCCCCCAACGGCGCCGCCAGCACCGCCTCCAACTCCCTCGCCTCGTCCGCCGCCCGCCGCGCCCCCGGCCCGGCCACCACCAGCCGGTGCAACGCGATCAGCAACTCCGTGCTGTCCCCATCCGGCCGCGCGGGATCGATCCGCACCGCCGTACTCTGCTCCACCGCCTCGGCAATCTGCCGCGCCGCCCCCACCAGTTGCTGCGCCGTCGACCCCCCGATCCCGGGAATCCGCACCAACTCCTGCGCACTCGCCCCACACACCTGCGCAACCGTCCGGTACCCCGCCCCCGCCAGCACCCCGGTCTGCAACCGCCCCTCCGTCACCTCCTTCAACCGCTCAACCGGTATCCCCTCCAACTCCCCCCGCACCAGCCCCCAAAAAATCCGCCCATGCGCCTCCACCACAGCCCCCACCGCAGCCCCCCACGCCGCCACCACCCCCGCGGCAGCCCCCCGCAACCCCTCAGCCCGCCCCACAACCTCCCTGCTCCGCCGCCCACTTCCCACGAAACCCACGCCTCCTCATGCCCAACCCACCAACCGGGGCAATTCTGGCATCCCGAACCGTCACCCCCAGCTGGCCGGAAACCGTGCGCGGACGTCAGCCACCGAAGACAGTGTCAGGCGGCGTGAAGCCTCTGCCATCCCGCCCCCGACGTGCCGCCTCGGCCTCCCGTGCCAGGACGGCTTCCATTGCAGGGGCCAGAATCGGACGCAGTTCGGCGATCAGTTCAGGTGGTGGTGGCGGCGCGGCCGCCACGCGGCGGTGGATGGCCGCAACTGTTTCCGCGCCGAGGATCTTGAGGCGCTCTTCCCTCATCATTCGGGCTCCCGACTGCGAGTAACTTCCTGACGGACGAGCCTTCCGGGTCAAGCGGTTCAAGAGGCCTCATGGCGGCAAATGACCGAGACTTTTTCGTGTGAAGCCGCATGCCGCCAACTCCTGTTCACAGATGCCTCTGCACCGCTTCACTGAGCCGGTAGGAGGGCCCTCCCTGCTCGGTCAGCCGCCCCTGTGGAGCAGCGCGATCAGGTCGCCAGCCATGGCGCGTGTCCCCAACTACCCTGCCAGGCCAAGGTCTTCGGGCCCGCGATCGAGCAGAGCATGCCGGGCGCACTGCTGCTCGTCCGGGTCCAGCACCTGATTCTCGCCCGGGCCGGCGCGGACGGCGGCAACCGCCGCGTCTCCGACCAGATCCGTCACGTCCGGATCAACGAGCTAGGAACCTATCCGTTTCGGGCCAATAGATCGACCGCTCACGTCAGATGCCCCGCGAGGCGCTGAGCGAGTTCCTCAGGTGTGATGGTTTCGATGCCCAGAGCCCTGGCCTTGTCGAGCTTGCTGCCGGCGTTCTCTCCAGCGACGACGAGATGGGTGCGGGCCGAGACGCTTGAGGACGCGCGCCCCCCTGCCCTGGTGATCAATTCGGTCATCTCAGTGCGGGACCAGTCCGAGAGAGGCCCGGTCATCGCGCCGGTTACCACCACGGTCTTCCCGGCCAGCGGCAGCTCGCTCCCGTTCCGCTGGGAGGTCGACTCGGCTTTGGCATCTGCGGTAGCGGGCGGGACGAAACCAGGCTGGTCCATGTTCACGCCTGCAGCGACGAGCTTGTCGATGAGCGTTGAGAGGTCAGCCAGTTCCGCCACGATCACTGGGGCCTTCTCGCCGCCGATGCCGTCGACTTGCTCCAGGGCGACGGAATCGGCGTCTCGGATGGCCTGCATGGAGCCGAAGTGCGCGGCGATGCGCAGCGACATGGAGCGGCCGGTGCCCAGGACGCCGAGGGCGCAAAAGACCCGATTGAGGGGTTGGGTCTTTGCGGCCTCGATGGCGGCCATGAGGTTGTCGGCGCGCTTGTCTCCCATGCGGTCCAGGGTGAGCAACTGGTCGCGGGTGAGGGTGAACAGGTCGGCGAAGTCCTCGATCGATCCCTGGACGACGAGTTGAACGATGATCTTCTCGCCGATGCCGTCGATGTCGAGAGCGTCACGGGCGACGGCGTACCGGATCGCCTCTGTCCGGCCGCAGGCGCGTCCCCGCTCACAGCGCCAGCGCTCCTGGCTGCGGTCGATGCTGGAGCCACAGCGCGGGCAGAGTTCGGGGAAGGCGATGGACTGCTCGCTGCCGGTACGGAGGCCGGCGACCGCGCCTTCGACGCGGGGGATGACTTCGCCGGCTCGGTAGACGACGACGTGGTCTCCGAGCATCAGGCCGCGGCGGGCGATGTCGGCCGGGTTGTGCAGGGTCGCGTAGGTGATGGTGGTGCCGGCGACGTCCACGGGGTCGAGGACGGCGCGCGGGGCGATCACGCCGGTGCGGCCCACGCTCCACTCCACGGCGCGCAGCACAGTGATCTTCTGGGCAGCCGGAAACTTGAAGGCGGTGGCCCAGTACGGGGTACGGGAGCCCATCCCGGCCCGGAACTGGTCGGCGGGGCTGTCGGCCTTGATCACGGCCCCGTCGAGTTCGAAGTCGAGCCCTTCCCGCAGGGCGCCAATCTCCCGTACCCGGTCCATGACCTGGTCCAGGGTCGTGCAGGCCATGGTGGCGACCGGGGTGTCGGCCGTGGTCCCCAGCCCAAGGGCGGCCAGGCGAGCGACGAGCTGGGTGTGGGTGAGCCCGGCGAGGGTGGGATCGCCGGTGTGCTCGGGGTCGGTCAGCGCGGCGTAGGCCAGGAAGGTCTGCCCAATCCGGTAGGCCCGGTCCGTGGCGCGCAGCGAGCCGGAGGAGGCGTTGCGACGGTTGGCGAAAGCCGTGGCGCCGTGCACGGTCCGTAGCGCGTTCGCAGCGGCGAACTGGGCCTCTGTCATGAGGACTTCGCCCCGCACCTCGATCGTGACGGGTTCGGTCAGGGTCATTGGCAGACCGGCGATGTCCCCAATGGCGTGGGACACGTCCTCCCCGGTCGTCCCGTCGCCCCGGGTGACCAGTTGAACCAACTGGCCGTCGCGGTAACGGGCGGCCAAGGCCACACCGTCGAGCTTGGGCTCCACCGCCCAACCTGCCACCGCCGCCCCGCCCAGCCGCCGCTCCAGCGAGACGGCCCATGCCGTCAGCTCCTCGTCCGAGAAGACGTTACCCAGGCTGAGCATCGGGACGTTGTGCTCGACATCTCCAGTGGTCACCCCTGCCGCGACCTGCTGGGACGGGGAGTCGGCAGCGATCTGCCCAGGGTGTGCGTCCTCCCAGGCGGTGATGCCGCGCAGCAGCCGGTCGTATGTCTCGTCGTCCAAGCCCGACTCGCCGGAGCCGTAGTAGGCATCGGCGGCCTTTCGCGCCTTTGCGACGGCTTCAAGGTAGGCGGCCTCGTCGGCAAAGTCGACAGCGGGTGCCGCTGCGGAAGGCTTCGTCATGCTGCCCATTCTGGGGACCGGCACCGACAGTACGGCGGTAGCGCTGGGGCGATTCACTGTTGGCGCCTTGCGGGTGCGACCGGGCAGGGTTCCGTCCGCTCGCTCGGCAGGCCGGAGCCTCCGGATGGCGCCGGTTCATCGGTCCGGGGGCGTGCCGGGGAGAGCCCGAGCGTTCGGTAAAAGGTGTCGTTCTCGAAGCGTCGGCGCGGGTCGAACCTGCGGACGGCGCGGCAGAACTCGGGGAAGCCGTCGGCGTTGGAGGCGGGCAGCAATTCCGGGGTGAAGTACTTGCCCCAGTGCGGCCTTCCGCCCAGCCCGTAGAGCAGGCGCTGGATGTCGTCGAACAGCGGGCGCGCGGCAGCGATCAACCCCTCGGCGGTCATGTAGGACACGAAGCCGAAGTACGTGGCCTGGGCTGCCCGCGCGGGACTCAGGTGGCCGCGGGCAGGGCCGGTAGTGCGCAGGATGACGGGGTAGTGCAGCTTGTACGGGGAGACGTGCAGGAGTTCCTTGAGGCCGGCGTACGCCTTGGGCACGGCGTCCAGCGGGACGGCGATCTCCATGTTCAGCTGCGGAGCCGGGATGCCGTTCTTGAAGATCTCGTGGAACGTCCCCGTGGAGTCGGTCGCGCCGAGGAACTTCTCCAGCGTCTGTGCGGCCGGTGTCGGGCCCTGGCCGTCGCCGATGTCGGCCATCAACTGACGGCGGGTGCGTGCCACGATGCGGTCCAGGTCGGCTGGACCTTGGGCAGCGGAGTCCGTGGGCGTCCAGCTGTCGTCGTGGGTGAGCCAGGTATGCACGACCTGGTGCTCGGTGAACCACCAGCTCTTGGCAGCTGCGGATTCGCGGTTCCAGGCGGCGTAGCGCTCGGGCAGGCTGTCCTCGGCGGCGGTGAAACGAGTGCAGAGCCACTTGTTTGCCGGTCGGCCGCGCAGTTCCAGGCCGACGACCACACCGAGGCACCCGAGGTTGAGGATGGCAGCGTCGAAGTCGGCGTCACTGGGGGTGAGCTGGTGCAGGGTGCCCGTGCCGTCCATGAGCTCGATGGCTGCCACGCAGTCGGAGAAGGTACCGCCGGACAGACCCTGCGCGTGGGTGCCGGTGGCGAGGGCGCCAGCGACCGTCTGCCTCGTGATCACGGGCGGGCAGGCAGCCGGTTCCAGTCCGTGGCTGTCGAACGCCCGCCACACGTCTTCGAGCAGCGTGTCTCCGGTGACGTAGAGGTGCTCGCCCCGCAGCCGACCGGCCCCGCGACCGGGGAGGTCCAGGAGGATGCCGTGAGTCCCGTCCGGGCACCGCAGCTGGGCCGGGTAGGTGAACCTGGACCCGAGGACGCGCACTGTTCCTTCCTCGCGCGTCAGCATCGACTCCAGCTGTTCCAGGGACGTGATGCGCGTCCAGCCGTCGCGGGCGGCGATGGTGACGTTGCCGCCCCAGTTGGTGAGAGTCATAGGAGAAGTCCTCAGTGGTCTCGGTCGGCACCGAGGGGCGGACAGCGTCCGCCGTGTCCCGGTGCCGGGATGCCTCTGCTCGAACTCGCCGTCGTACCCCCGCGGCCGTGGCCGCAGGAGGGAGGCGGCGAAGGTGGTGCGGCGCGGGCCCGCGCCGCTTCCCGGTCGCGCCCGCTTCTCAGGCGGGGCCGAACATGTGCTGCGTGGGCGGGTGCGGGTGGGGGCAGGAGGTGAAGGCGGGGCCGAAGCAGCAGGTGTGGGCCTTCGTCCACGTCTCCAGGTCGGTCGTGGGCCGCCCCAGGAGCTGCTCGGCGCTCCCGGTCGCCAGGGCGTCCCCGTCGGAACTGATCCGCTCCCACAGGCCGAGGACCTGCACTGCGGCCTCGCGGCGCATCCCGTACTTGGCCAGGCTGGCCACGAAGTGCTCATCCGTCTGACTCGCGAACGTGATCGGCCGCCCGCAGACCTCGCTGAGGGCCGACGCCCACTGAGCGCAGGTCGCCTGCACGTGGTGGCTCATCAGGGCACCGCTCAGGTTGACCGAGTCGGGAGAGAGGATCTTGCGGCAGAACAGCTCGGCGGCGTCGTCGCAGCTGATGTAGGAGAACGGGCGGTCGACGTCGACGGGGAAGGTGAACGACCCTGCCTCGGCGATCGACTGGCACTGGTAAAGGATGTTCTCCAGGAACATGGGCAGTTGGACGACGTCGAACGCGATCCCGGACTTCTCCAGGAGTGCTTCCAGCGCTGCCGCTTCGTCGGCCATCGTGCACTGCCCCGGGGTGAACTGGACGCCCAGACAGACGATCTCCTTCACGTCGGCCTTCTGCGCAGCCCGCAGGTACATCCCGCCGATGTCGACGCGCCGGTCGATCGGAGGCACCATCAGCAGGGTGTCCGTCCCGGCCAACGCCTCGACCAGCGAGGCGGGTTGTGCCGGTTCCCAGTCCCGGAGCTGCACGTCGATGTCGCTCACGGCGCGTCCGGCGATCCGGGCTTCCGGAATGGCCAGGCGTAGCATCAGCTGCGGTGCGTCGGCGGCGAGTCGGCGCAGCGTGTAGTGGCCGACCTTGAAGAAGTTCCGGGTTGCCCCGAGCACGGTGACGACCTGCGGCGACTTGGTCATCGCGCGCTCCAGCTCTCGGTGCTCGTCGGGTCCTTGTACAGGTCCACTGGGTTGACCGTGTTCGAGTGGTAGCCCAGCAACCGCCGGCTCTCGGCGGAGAGGTGGCCGGCTGCGGTGGCGGGGTCGCAGGGGTGGTCGTACGGGCGCAGCCACGCCTGCCCGAAGCGGATGATGGCGCTGCGTCGCTCCTGGGTCCGGTTGGGCAGTACCGCATGCCACATGGTGTTGCCGAAGACGACCGCGTCGCCGGGTGCCGCGTGGATGCTCAGGGCGCCCTCGGGAAGCGCGCCCCGGGCGAGGGCGTTGTTCGCCGTCTTCCAGTAGGCGTCGTCCTTGTGGTCGGCCGGCCACCGGTGGGAGCCGGGAATGAGCACGAGGTTGCCGCTGTCCTTGGGGCGCGTGTCGGTGAAGAACACCTGGGCCTTGAGGTGCAGCGGTCCGTTGAGCTCGTCGTACGGACGCTCCAGGTAGGGCCCGGAGTCGCGGTGCCACGGCTCGTGGGCCTCCTGGTAGATCCCCCGCCGCAGCACCTCGGTGCCTAGGACCTGGAGCGACCCGTTGAGGATTCGGTGGGGGACGGACATCAGGGCCCCGCACTCGAAGAGCAGGTGGTACTCGGCGATAGTGTTCGCGGCGTCGCGTACGTGGATCAGGGCCGGGTTCGTGTTGAACGAGCTGTGCGTCAGGTCGGGGCCGCGATCGTCGGTGAGCCTGCGGACGGCCGTGTCCAGCATGCTGACGACGCGGTCGGGGACGACCCGCTTGAGGAGCACGAAGCCCTGTTCGGTGAACTGGGCGACGGCGTCGTCCGGTGAACTCGTCACGGTTAGCTGCTTTCTGTTTCGGCCTTGGGCGGCAGCGGGTTGTTGAGGGCCGTACGCAGGCGCTGTGCGACCTCGTGCTTGCGAGCCGGATCGGCCAGCCGAGGGAAGACGATGATCGAATCGCCGTCGTAGCGCGGCACGACGTGGACGTGGAAGTGGAAGACGGTCTGGTGAGCGGCCCGGCCGGTGGCGTGGACCAGGTTGATACCAGAGGCGCCGCAGGAGTCCCGCAGGGCGTTCGCCACCTGCTTCGCGGTCGCCATGACGTGCTGAAACAACTTTTCGGGGATGTCGAACAGGTCCTGGAAGTGCTGCTTTGGAACGACGAGGACGTGCCCGTAGGTCGCTGGGAGGTGGTCCAGGAAGCACAAGGTGTCCGGCGTCTCGGCTATGACGTGGGCCTCCGCCTCGCCGCGGCCGATGCCGCAGAAGACGCAGGAGGACTCCGCGTTGCCGACCAGATCTTGTGCCGCGTATCGGGACAACCACCGGGGATCGAAGCTCAAGGACACGATGTAAGTAGCCCTTCTCTGGGGGCGCTGCCTGCGAGCCGGAGTGCCAGGCGGGCATGGCGACATGGCCCGTGGGCGATCGGTGCGTCGGGGCGGTGCCCGGATGGTGGGCTGGTCGGCGGCTGATCCTCTGTGGGGGGAACATGTCGAAGAAGTGCCGTCGATCGGCCCGGCTGCGGTGTTCGCCGGGTTACCCCAGCTCAGGTGGAGAAGCGGAAGACGAGGGGGCGGGGCCGCGCGGCCTGGATCCGCTGGCGAAGTTGCTGCGGTTGCGCGGCACTCGGCTGGGCAGCCAGAGTCAGTGTGGCCACGACCCGCTTGCCGTGGTCGGTTGCTTGCGAGGTCCAGCAGCCGGCCGTGAGGTGATCGACGATGAACAGGCCGCGTCCGTGCTCGGCTTCGTCGGCCACGGTCCGGAGTTCGGGGTGGTTGCTGCTTCCGTCGAGCACGTCGAGGGTCAGGGCGTGCTCGCTGCGGCTGGCGTACAGGCCGAGTGTGACGGGCTGGCCACCACCGTAGGTGAACGCGTTGGTGAGCAGTTCACTGACCAGCAGGACCACGTCATCGGCCCGGTCGCCCAGTTCGAAGCCCCATAGGCGCAAGGTGGCGATCACGAGCCTACGAGCGAAGCCCACCGCACCGTCGAACGGTGTGAGCGGCCAAACCGCTCGCAGGATGTCGTCGTTGGTCATGACTCCTCCAGCTGTTGGTCCTCGGCGGTGCCGGTGGGCTGCTCGAGGTCGTCGGCATCGGGCCATGCCTGCCAGTCGCTGTGCTCGTGCCGGGCTCTGACCTCTCGTACACGGTCGCCGCGGCTGCGCTTGGGCAAGGGTGGGAAGGTCGGGACGGGGTCACGGCCTCGGCTGCGCGGACGGAGCAGAAGGATGCGGATGCCGGCCTCGGTGAGCCCCGTGCTGCGGGCGGTGGCGAGGGTTCGCGGGCCGAGGTGCGAGGCGGCGGGCAGGACCACGCCGTACGTGTCGGGGAGGGCCAGGACATCGAGCAGACCGGTGAAGGCGGCGGAGCGCTCGCCCTGGGCCGGTGCCGTACGCTCGACGAACACGGCGCCGAGCAGCAGCTCGTGCTGGCCGCAGTACTCGGCGAGCGCCGCCGTGAGCGCGCCGTCGCGTCCGGCGGGTGCCTTGACCAGGTGCAGGAACCCGTAGACGACGGGGCTGTTGAGGGAGCGGTGCTCGGTCAGCGGTTCCATGGGCAGACCGTCCTTCACCGTGGGAAACGGGTTGTTAGGGATGCCTTGAGCGTGCCGCCGAACTGGTCCTCGCGGGAATGACCACCTGTTGCACTTTCGCTGCACTTCTGGCCCACCGGCTGCGTCTGCGGTGCTTCGATGTGTGCGAAGGGAGGCAACGACATGGCGACGGTGCACCGTTGGACTGGGCTTGAGGCCGCTGCTCTGCGCGCCGCCTTACGGATGAGCGTTCGGGGCTTCGCCGAGCACCTGGGCGTCGCTCCTCGCACGGTCGCCAAGTGGGAGAAGCACCGCGCCAAGACCGAGCCCTACCCCGACAACCAGGCCATCCTCGACACGGTGCTCGCTCGGGCCGAGCCAGCTGTCCACATGCGCTTCGAGGTGCTTCTCTCCGAGGCCGGCCAGGCCACGGGCCATCCGCCTCGGATCACGGCAGCCGGGCCGCGCCTGTGGGAGTACGAGACCTGGGCCGAAGACCTGGAACGCTCCGTCGTGGCGCTCAACCGGCAGAACTTCGGCTTCGCCCACAGCCTGCTCTCCCGTTGGAGCACCCGCTGGCCGGTCGATGAACTGGACGACCGCGGGCTGTACCTGCTCGGCCGCAGCACCGTCCTGGAGGCCGACCTTTACCGCGACCAAGGCGTGCTCATCGGCCCGATGTCCGCGCAGCACGCCTACGCCAAGGCCCGTCAGATCTTCACCCAGCTCGACGTTCCGCGCCGAATCGCACAGATCGAACTGTCGCAGGCGGTCGTGGCCGAGATGTCCGGCAAGCTGGACGCCGCAGCCCGCCGCTACGAGGCCCTCGCCCTCGACGAGCGACTCTCGCGCCGCGACCGCGCCCGCGCCCGGCTCTGGGTCGGGACCGCGCTCAGCAAGGACGGCAACCAGGACTTCGCGGCCCGGGTCATGCTCGCCGCAAGTCGCGACTTCGAGGATCTCAGCGAGCCCGACGACTGGTCCGTCGCCCAACAGAAGCTGGCCCTGGCGTACCGCGGCTCCGGCGACCTGACCCGCGCCCTGCAGTTCATCGACACCGCCCGCGCCACCGGTACGACCGACACCCCGATGCAGCGCGTGCGCCTGGACACCGCGCACGGGCACATCCTGCTCTCCGATCCGGCGACCGTAGATGATGGTCTCCATGTCCTCGACCAAGCGGCGGCAGTGGCGGCTCAGTTCAGCCTCAGCCACCAACTCCGCTCTATCGAAGGCATTAAGACCCTCATTCCGTGGGCTGCCCAGCCCCCGGCCACGGTGACCAGGGAGAGCGCGTGACGTACGACGACAAGCCCGGCCTGACCGACCACCAGCGCGAGGCTGCCCAGCTGATCTGGGACTACCACCAGATGCACCACCAGCTCCGACCCTGCGACGCGGCCATCGCCCTGGGCAGCCACGACCTGGGCGTGCCCGCCTACAGCGCCGAGTTGTTCCGCGCCGGCCTCTTCCCGATTCTGGTCTTCTCCGGCGGTCCAAACCCCACCGCCCCCGAACGCTTCCCGCGCGGCGAGGCGGTCCACTTCCGCGAGCACGCCGTCGACCTCGGCGTATCGGCCGACGAGATCCTCATCGAGCCGAACGCCACCAACACCGGCCAGAACATCACCCTCTCCCGCCAGGTCATGGCCGAGGCCGGCATCCGCCCGAGCACGCTGATGCTGATCGCCATGCCGTACATGGAACGACGCGCGTACGCCACCACCCGCAAGGTCTGGCCCGAGATCGAGATCGTGTGCGCCTCCCAGCCGATCGACTTCGACGACTACCTCAAGGGCATGGGCGACGAACGCAAGGTCGCCGAGATGCTCGTCGGGGACCTGCAGCGGGTGATCGAGTATCCGAAGCTCGGCTTCGCCGTCGAGCAGGAAGTCCCGGGGGACGTGCATGACGCCTACCAAGCTCTTGTCCGAGACGGCTTCACCAGCCGCCTCCTCAACTGACCCTCCCCCTCGGCCGGGCGGGGTCTGCGCGATCCACCAGCCCAACTTCCTGCCCCGGCTCAGCACCCTTGCCAAGATCTTCGCGGCGGACTACTGGATCGTCCTCGACGACGTCCAGTTCGCCCGCCGCGACTACCAGCACCGCGCCCGCATCGCCCCACTCGACCGCCCCGGCCAGCAGCACTGGCTGAGCCTGGCCACCCATCTCCCCAACGGCCGCGCCACCTTGATCCGCGACGCCCAACTGATCAACCAGCAGCGCAGCCGTGACCAGACCGCACAGGCGATCCGCCACTGCTACCGGCGCAGCCGTCACTGGCGGCACGTCAATGATGTCCTGGAGCGCGTACTTACGGCGTTCGCCAGCTCCGACCGCACCTCGTTCGTGGCGGAGAACTCCACCAGGGTCCTCCTCGACCTACTGGGCTGGCACGGCCGGATCATCCGCAGCAGTCAGCTCCCAACCCGCCGCGAGCGTTCGCAGCGGCTCGCTGATCTCGCAACAGTCACGGGCGCGACCACGTACCTCTGCGGCTCAGGCGGACTCCGGTACCTCGATCACGGCCCGTTCAACGCTGCCAGCGTGCTGGTCGAACCGTTCCTCACACCTTCCGGGGGTCCTTGGAGCGGCAGCCGCCGAATGTCAGCACTGCACACGCTCGCTGCGCTAGGAACGGTTGGCTTCGCGGAAGCGCTCGCCAAGGCTGCCCGGCGACCGGCAGATCAGGAGCGAAGAGGTGGGATTGTTCCCGCCTCTTGCCCCTGACCTGCCGGAGCCCGAAGGGCAACATCACCTCGCCCGGTCTCATTCGCAAGACGCTCGGCAGCCGGGATGGTCCCCGGCCGCCGGGGACGGCCTGCCCGCTGTCGTCGGCGGCCGGCCTACCGTGTTCGCCTGCCGGGTCCAAGTACCCAATGCGGTAGGCGACTTGGGCGGCGCCTCCGGGCCGGGTTACACGCCGGTGGTGCCGTCGATGCGTTCGCGGAGGAGGTCGGCGTGGCCGTTGTGGCGGGCGTACTCCTCGATCATGTGGACGTAGATCCAGCGGAGGCTGACGTCCTGATCCATGAAGCGGCCGGTGTCCGTGAGAGCGCGGGCGGCGCAGAGCTCGCGGGTGCGGGCGATCTCCGCACGCCAGGTGGCGAGGGCGTCGGCCAGGGTGGCGCCTTCGGCGAGGTCGAAGCCGCCGTCGGGGCCGTCGGGGTCGGCCTCCGGGTCGTAGATGGGCGGGGCCTGTTCTCCGGCGAGGACTCGGCGGAACCAGTTCCGTTCCACCTCTGCCATGTGCTGGACGAGTCCGATCAGGGTGAAGTTGGACGGTGGCACTGATGTGGCGGCCGCCTGCTCGTCGTTCAGGCCCTCGCATTTCATGACGAGTGTCACGCGGTGGAACTCGAGCCAGCTTTCGAGCGTGGTGCGCTCGTCGGCGTTCAGGGGCGGCAGCAGACGTTCGATGGTGTTCATCGGCCGACTATCGCGAGAGGTCGAGGACCTCGGCCAGTCCCGCGGTGGCGAAGGCGGCCACGAGCGGTTCGCGGCCCTCCGTGAAGTGGGCCCAGCTGTCGAAGTGGACGGGGACGACGCGGCGGGCGCCCAGGAGGCGGGCGGCTTCGGCGGCGTGGGTGCTGTCGAGGGTGAGGAGGGCGTTGTCGAACAGGCCGGTGCGGGCCGCGCCGGCGAAGAGGACGGCGGTGTCGACGGGGGCGTAGCGCTGGGCGATCCGTTCGACGACGTCGAGGGAGGCGTTGTCGCCGGAGACGTAGACGACGGGCAGGCCGGGGCCGGTGAGGACGAAGCCGATGACCTCGCCGGTGACTGGCTCGCAGCCGTCGGGGCCGTGCTGGGCGGGGACGGCGGCGATGGTCACGGGAAGGCCGTCACGGCCGGTCAACTCGACGCTCTGCCAAGGGGCGAGGCCCTTCGCGGTGCCGCCGAGGCGCTCCGCGCCGCCGCGGGTGGTGAGGGTGAGGGGGACGCCGTCGAGGAACTTGCGACCGCTGTGGTCGAGGTTGTCGGGGTGTTCGTCGTGGGAGAGCAGGACGGCGTCGATCGGGCCGAGGGTGGCGGGGTCGGCGGTGCCGGGGTGGGTCTTGACCAGGGCGCCGCCGCGCGGGAGCGGGTATTCGCCGGGGGCGTCGAAGGTGGGGTCGGTGAGCAGGCGCAGGCCGCCGTACTCGATGAGCGCGGTGGGGCCTCCGAAGACCTGGACGGCGGGGACAGCAGCCATGACACACCTCACGGGAGAGAAAGCGGTTTACCGTGAGAGGAATCTAACGGGCCATCACGGCAACCCGCAAGCTTTTCCGTGAGAATGGACGGCGAGAGCACTCCTCACCTGCGGGGAAGGCCTCTACGATGAGGGTCATGAGCCAGCGCACCGACACCAACTCCCCCGCCCCGGGCGCCGAGCAGTACCCGGCGCTGGACTTCGCCAACTCGCTGCTCAGCCTGCCTGCCGGCCCGCTCGACCTGCTCGGCTCACCGGAGGCGGCCACCGCCTGGCTGATCGACCACGAGCTCGCCCCGACCGGCGGCCGGATATACCGGTTCTGCACCGACCGACTGCATGAACTACGCGCAGCGGTAAGGGAGTTGATCGAAGCCCGCACCACGGGGCAGCCGGCGCCGGCAAAAGCACTCACCACAGTCAACGCCGCCCTCACCACCACCCCGTCCACCCCACTGCTGCACTGGGACCCCGAACGGGGACTGCACCGTGCCCTCCCGCACCCGGCCGACCGGATCGCCGACCACGCGATGGCCCAACTCGCCGCCGACGCCGCCGAGTTGCTCACCGGCCCGGACGCCGACCGGCTGGCGGCCTGCGGCGGCACCCCGTGCAGCAGGTTCTACGTCCGCACCCACGCCTCCCGGCACTGGTGCTCGACCCGCTGCGGCGACCGCGTCCGCGCCGCCCGCGCCTACGCCAAGAAGCGCGCCACGAGCAAGAGTTGACGGACGGACAAAAAACGAACCCCGCCCGGCCACGAAGGCCGAACGGGGTCCGCGGAACTACCGGAGCGCGTGCGTCAGACGGCCGACCGGGGGAAGGTCGGGTACTCGACGCCGGAGACGTGCTGGACGACCCGGACGACCTGGCAGGAGTAGCCGAACTCGTTGTCGTACCACAGGTAGAGGATCGCGTTGTCGCCCTCGACCTTGGTCGCGCCCGCGTCCACGATGGAGGCGTGGCGGGAGCCGATGAAGTCGCTGGAGACCGCGTCGGGCGAGTCGATGAAGTCGATCTGCCGCTTCAGCGGGGAGGTCAGCGACACCTCGCGCAGGTGGTCGAGAACGTCCTCGCGGGTGGTCTCGCGGGCCAGCTGCAGGTTGAGGATGGCGATCGAGACGTCCGGCACGGGAACGCGGATCGAGCTGCCGGTGATCTTCGCCTTGAGGTCCGGCAGGGCCTTCGCGACGGCGGAGGCGGCACCGGTCTCGGTGATGACCATGTTGAGCGGCGCGGAACGGCCGCGACGGTCGGCCTTGTGGTAGTTGTCCAGCAGGTTCTGGTCGTTGGTGAACGAGTGGACGGTCTCCACGTGGCCGCGGAGCACGCCGTACTCGTCCTCCATCGCCTTCAGCGGCGGGACGATCGCGTTGGTGGTGCAGGACGCGCAGGAGATGATCTGCTCGTCCGGCTTGATGGTGTCGTGGTTGACACCGTGCACGATGTTCGGGACGTCGCCCTTGCCGGGGGCGGTCAGCACGACCTTGGCGATGCCGGGGCGCAGGTGCTTGGACAGGCCCTCGCGGTCGCGCCAGCGGCCGGTGTTGTCGATCAGGATCGCGTCGTCGATCCCGTAGGCGGTGTAGTCCACCTCGCTGGGGTCGTTCGAGTAGATCACCTGGATCGCGTTGCCGTTGGCGACGATGGTGTTGGTCGCCTCGTCCACGGTGATGGTGCCCTGGAACTGGCCGTGGATCGAGTCGCGCCGCAGCAGCGAGGCGCGCTTGACCAGGTCGTCGGCACCGCCGCTGCGGACCACGATGGCGCGCAGTCGCAGGCCGCCGGCCTTCTCGACCAGCAGGCGGGCCAGCAGGCGGCCGATCCGGCCGAAGCCGTACAGGACCACGTCGCGGGGCGCCTGGCGCTCCAGCTTGTTCTCGCCGGTGGCGCCGGCCACGGCCTCGGCGGTGAACTCCTCGACGCTCAGGCCGCGGTCGTCCGCACGGTACGCGGCGGCCAGCAGGCCCAGGTCGATCTGGGACGGGCCGAGGTCGAGGGCGGTGAGCGCCTGAAGGAACGGGAAGGTCTCGGTGATCGAGAGCTCCTCGCCCGCTATCTGACGGGCGAAGCGGTGGGTCTTCAGGATGCTGACCACCGACTTGTTCACCAGGGAGCGGCTGTGCAGCAGGACGGTGACGTCCCGCTCGCGGTGCAGCCTCCCGATGATCGGGATCATCGACTCCGCGAGCTCCTCGCGGTTCTTCCAGTCCGTGAACACGTCGTCGTTGACAGTCACAATTCAACTTTCGAGGGTAGAGCCAGAGCTAGGCGCCCCCATGCTAGCTTCGGCCGGCCCGTGGGCGGGGGGCGGTCCCCCCGCTGACCAGCGGTGGTACGCCGCGAAGGGCCGCTGCGGACGTGATCGCGACCACACCCGCGACACTCTTCGACCGCTCCGGTGCAGCTCGGTACCGAATCTGACGCCATGTCAGCTCCATTTCGGGCCCGACGGGGCGTGACCAAGCTCACCCACGTCGAATTCATCACCCCGGGGGGTGATGTCTCGTCATTTTCGGCCACTTGGCACCTGTGGATGGAGGAGAGTGGGAGCCCCGGCCGGGCGGCCGCCCGATGCGGGGGTGCAGGTCCGGCCGTCCGAGGCCGGGCCGCCGTGAGGAAGGGACGGCCGTCCATGCCACACCTGGCCTACCAGCGGGCCGCGCTGGTGTTCACCCTGTTCGACGCCAACGACAACGGGGTGCTCGACGCCGAGGACTTCGACCTGATGACCGAGCGCGTCCTGGCCGTCGCCGGCGACTCGTCGGAGGCCGACCGGCAGGCGCTGGCCGACAGCATCAGCAACTACTGGGAGGTGATGGCCAAGACGCTGGACATCGACGGCAACGGCCTGATCACCCCCACCGAGTTCCGCGGCTTCGTCCTCAATCCGGAGTTGTTCGGCGCCACCGCCGCCGTGTTCGCCGACGCGCTGGCCGCGCTCGGTGACCCGAACGGCGACGGCCTGATCGAACGGCCCCGCTTCCTCGCCCTGATGACCGCGATCGGCTTCGACAAGCCCAATATCGAGGCCCTGTTCGACGCCTTCGGCCCGGATGCCACCGACCGGATCACGGTCCGGGTATGGGCCCAGGGCATTCGCGACTACTACTCGCCCGAAAAGGTCGGCATCGCCGGCGACCGCCTGGTCCCGAATCCGCTCTGACCTCTTCCTCCGTTTTTGAAGGAGCCCGTTTTGACCGCACCGCTCATCGCCCTGGCCGTCGGCCACGGCACCGGCCCGGACCTCGCCTCCGTTTTCGAACGGGTGCTCCGCCGGATCACCCGACTGCACGGTGTGGAGGCCGAGTTGGTGCGGTCACCGCGGCTCTACCACTCGTACCTCTCGCTGCGTGCCGAGTACGCCGACACCGCCGAGATCACCCGCATCACCGCGCAGGACGCCGCGCACTACGAGCAGTTCTGCCGCGAGCAGGCGGCGGCCGGCGTCCGGGCCGTGTTCCGCACCGCGATCAACGCCCAGTCGCTGTACTTGGTGCGCCAGCGCCTCGCCGCCGTCAAGGTCGAGCCGCTGGACGCGGCCGGCGCCCGGCTGCTGCTGGTCCGCGACCAGGCCCAGGGCTTCTACACCGGCGAGAACCAGCACACCCCCGGCAAGGTGGTGCGCACCATGGAGTTCAGCCGCGCCGTCACCGAACAGGTGGTGCGCTACGCGGTCCGCCGGGCCCACGACCTGTGGCCGGAGGGGCCCGCGCGGGTGCAGATGGCCTACAAGTTCCACCTGCTGGACGGCGCGCTGGACGACTGGGCGGCCGACCTGTCCGCCGAACTCGGCATCGAGATCACGCTGTTCCAGCCCGACACGGTCAACCGCAATCTGATCACCAACGGCCCGGAGGACCGCACCGTGCTGGTCGCGGGCAACGAATGGGCCGACATCATGCACGTGGTGCTGCTCGACCGGTACGGCTCGGAGCGGCAGGAGAATCGTTGCACCGAGAACGTAAACCTCCACCCGGAGCTGAACGGCCTCACCGAGTACCAGACGGTGCACGGCTCGGCCGACGCGCTGGCCGGCCTCGACGTGGTCAACCCCGTCGCCACCGTCCGGGCCGCCGCCCGGATCGCCGAACGCCACGCGGACTGTCCGGGCGCCGAGGCCGCCGTCGAGGCGGCGCTGGCCGCCGCCCAGGCCCGCGGGGCCCGCACGCCCGACCTCGGCGGCACCGCCGGCACCACCGAGGTGGTGGACGCGGTGCTGGGCGAGCTCCGGGTGGCGTTAAAGCCCTTCGTGCCCGCCGCCAGGTCCGGCTCGGCACGCGTCGCCGCCTCCTCGGGCACCGATCGGGCGGGCGCCCGGTGAGTACCACCGCCACACCGACGGCCCTGGTGGTCGTCGACGTACAGAACGACTTCTGCGCCGGCGAGGTCGCCGCCGCCCGCTTCCCCGGGGATCCGGCCCGCCTGGCCCGGGTCGCCGAGCGCACCGCCACCGCCGTCGACCGGGCCCGCGCGCTCGGCGTCGAGGTGCTGTTCGTCCGCTTCCTCGGCGACGAAGCCCACCAGGGTCCGGCCTGGCAGCGGCGCGACGCGGCGCTCGGCAAGCGCCCCAAGTGCCTGGAGGGCAGCTGGGGCGCCGAGTTCCACGCCGCCCTGCCCCGGCCCGACGAGGCGGTGTTCACCAAGCTCGCCTGCTTCGACGCCTTCCTCGACCCCGCGTTCGAGCCGTACCTGCGCTCCCGCGGCATCCAGCACCTGGTGCTGGCGGGCGTGTTCACCGACGTGTGCGTCGACTCCACGGCCCGCACCGCCTTCCAGCGCGGCTTCCACCTCACCGTGCTCCGCGACTGCACCGCCTCGCTGCACCTCGCCGACCAGGACATCCTGGATTTCATGGCCAAGGTGTACGGCGCCCGGATCACCGACCTCGCGGACGAACGCCCCTTCGTCCTGCCGGAGTTGGCCACCGCTACCGCCCGGGCAGGGCAGTCGTGACCATGAGCGCCACCGTTCTGGACGACCCGGGCGTCACCGCCGGCGTCGGCCGCACCGCACTGCTGGTCGCGCACGCCCGCGCGCTGGAGGCCCGCCGGCCCGACGCGCTGGCCGTCGACCAGTTCGCCGAACACTTCGTCCGCGCCGACCCGGGCTGCGCCGACTGGCCGCGGCACCCGGACGAGATCGCCCCGGGCGACCCGCTGTGGGGCCGGCTGGCGAGCTACTTCGCGCTGCGCACCCGGGTGCTGGACGCCCACCTGATGACGGCCGCCCGGGCCGGGGTGCGCCAGGTGGTGCTGCTCGGCGCGGGCCTGGACTCGCGCGCGCACCGCCTGCCCTGGCCGCCCGGCACCACCGTGTGGGAGCTGGACCGGCCGGAGGTGCTGGCCTTCAAGCAGCGGGTGCTGGACGAGCTGGAGGCCGTCCCGTCGGCCTGCCGCCGCACCGTGCCGGTCGACCTGCGCGGCCCGTGGCCGCAGGCACTGACGGACGCGGGGCTGGATCCGCGGCTGCCGGTCGCCTGGCTCGCCGAAGGGCTGTTCCTGTACCTGCCCGCCGAGGCCGAGCTGCGGGTCGCGGGCACGCTGGACGAGCTCAGCGCGCCGGGCTCCACGCTGGCGTACGAGGTCAAGCTCGGTCTGGAGGCGGCCAAGGTGCGCTCCAGCCCGGTGTACGAGGCCGCCCGGACCAGGATCGGCCTCGATCTGCTGGCGCTGTTCGCACCCGGGCCCCGCCCGGACACCGCGGCGCACCTGCACGCGCTCGGCTGGGCGACCACCGTCCGCACCCCGTTCGACCACGCGGCGGGGCTGGCCCGGGCGCCGCGCCGGGAGCAGAACGACGCGCTGGCCGCCAACCGCTGGATCACCTGCGTCAAGGGGCGTTGACGAACGAACGGGGCCGGGCAGTCGCTGCCCGGCCCCGCCCCGTGCCCGTGGGAAATCAGTACGGCTTGACCAGCACGTGCGCGGCGCCGGGGATGCCGATCTTGAGGAGCTCGTCCTCCTCCGGCGTGGTGGGCGTACCGGTCTCCTGCTTGAGGATGGCCCGGGACAGCGACTGGACGAACATCGCCCGCGGGCGGCGGCGGTCCTCCCAGGCCTGGAGGGCGGCGGCCACGTCCTCGGTGGCGTCCAGCTCCTGGGCGAGCACCAGGGCGTCCTCGACGGCCATCGCGGCGCCCTGCGCCAGGTGCGGGGTGGAGGCGTGCGCGGCGTCGCCGGCCAGCACCACCCGGCCGACGTGCCAGGGCGCGTCCACGGTGACCTGGGAGATCCGCGAGTAGACGACGGTGGACGGGTCGGTGATCTGCGCCAGCGCCTCGGCGACCGGGCCGGAGAAGTCGGCCAGCCGCTCGGTGAGCTGCTCGTGGGCGCGCTCCGGGTCGGGGCGGAAGTCCTCGGCCTCGGCGAACACCGAGCCCAGGTACATCAGCTCGTCGGTGATCGGGGTGAGCAGCGCCTTCGCGGCCAGGTTGCCGGTGCTCATCAGCACGCCCTGCAGGTCGGCCCGCCGGGGCAGGGTGACCCGCCAGTTGGCGAAGCCGGTGTACTCGGGGCGGAAGCGGTCGCCGTACAGGCGGGTGCGCAGCGGGGAGCCGATGCCGTCGAAGCCGACCACCAGGTCGTAGCGGCCGGTGCTGCCGTCGGACAGTGTGACGTCCACGCCCGCGCCGTCGTCGGCGAGTTCGGTGATGGTGGTGCCGAAGTGGACGCGGGCGCCGGCCTCGGTGGCGGCCCGGCCGAGCACCTGGGCGAGCGCGGGGCGGGGTATGCCGTTGTTGGCGGGGGCCTCGTCCATCCGCGGCTGCGGGATCTTCGCGACGGGGTGGCCGGCCGGGTCGCAGATGGTCAGCACCTCCCATTCGAAGCCGACCGCCAGGCAGTCGTCCAGGATGCCGATCTCGCGCATCACGTGCAGGGCGTTGGAGGGCTGGATGATGCCGACGCCGAGCGCGTCGAACTGCTCGCGGAGCTCGGCGACCTCGACGCTGTGGCCGCGGCGGGCGAGTGCGACAGCGAGAGTGAGTCCGCCGATGCCGCCGCCGTGGACGAGGACACGCAGGGGTGTAGCCATGGTCATCTCCAGTGGGTTCGGGGGTTGGGCGGGAGTGGGCGCTGGGGCCCGGAAAGGAAGGTCTCAGCCGACGGGCAGCGCCATCAGGTGGTCGACCAGGGAGAGCAGCACGTCCCGGCCGAAGTTCCGCTCGCGGACGTCGCCGACCAGCATCGGGACGTGCGGGTCGAGGTCGAGCGCGGCCCGGATCTCCTCGTCGGAGCGGGTGTTGACGCCGTGGAAGCAGTTGATCGAGACCACGAACGGGATGCCCCGGCTCTCGAAGAAGTCGATCGAGGCGAAGCTGCTCTCCAGCCGGCGGGTGTCGGCGATGACCACACCGCCGAGCGCGCCGTTGACCAGGTCGTTCCACATGAACCAGAAACGTTCCTGGCCGGGCGTGCCGAACAGGTACACCACCAGCTCGGGGCTGACGGTGATCCGGCCGAAGTCCAGGGCGACGGTGGTGGTGGTCTTCTGGTCGACGCCGGCCAGGTCGTCCACGCCGACGCTGGCGGTGGTGAGGTACTCCTCGGTGCGCAGCGGAGCGACTTCGCTCACGGCGCCGACCAGGGTGGTCTTGCCGACGCCGAAGCCGCCGGCGACCAGGATCTTGACCGCGGCGGCTCCCGCCTGGGTGGTCGTCATCTCACAGTCTCCTCAGTCCCTCACGTACGGCGGCGAGCAGGCCGCGGTCTGCGCCGCCCGAGGCCCGGGCCACCGAAATCGGGGCCCGGGCGGTCAGGAGGCCCTGTTCGACGAGGTCGCCGAGCAGGATCTTGGTCACGGACACCGGCAGGTCGAGGTCGGCGGCGACCTCGGCGACGGCGGCGGGGGTCCGGCACCGGTTGAGGATCAGCCGGTGCTCGGGCTGCAGCCGGCCCGGCCGGACCGGCGCCCCGTGGGCGTCGACCGGCTCGGTCACGGCGGTGAGCAGGGTGATGAGGGTGAAGTCGTCACGCTCGGGCGCGGTGCGGCCGCTGGTGATGGTGTACGGGCGGACCATGCTGTCCGCGCCGTCGTCGTGCTCGTCGTCGTCCCAGTAGGGGCTCACCCGCGCTGCCCGCCCCGGGCGGCGAACGCGTCGAAGTCTCCGCGCTGCGGGGTGCTGAGCTTCTGGCCGACCTGCTGGACCAGGTTGTGCATGGCCAGCGACATGACCTCGGCGTCGACGTCCTGGGACGCGACGACGGCGAGGTGGGTGCCCTGGCCGGCGGCGATCACGAACAGCCACAGGTCGGCGAGTTCGACGATCACCTGGTGGACGGTGCCGCCGGTGAACAGCTGGCCGACGCCGCGGGCCAGGCTCTGCTGGCCGGTGGCGATGGCGGCGAGGCGTTCGGCGTCAGGGCGTTCGATGGTGCGGGAGTGGCTGACCACCAGACCGTCGTCGGAGAGCAGGACGGCGAGCCTCGTCCCGGCCACCGAGTCCACCAGGCCGTCCAGCAGCCAGTCGAGGTCCTGGTGGGTGGAGGTTGTGCGCGTCATGACCGGTCTTCTCTCATCGGGATGGTCGGGGTGTTCCAGGTGTCGCCGGGCTCGGGCCGGCCGTCGGGCTGCGGTGTGGTGTCCGCGTTCGACTTGGCGGCTTCGGCCCGCGCCTCTCTGGACCGCCGCTGGAACGCTCCGACCGCCGCCCCGGCCCGTCGGGGGGCCGGTCGGAACAGCGGGTTCTCGTCCCAGCGCGGCGGAGCGGGGGCGGCCGGCGCGGTGGCCGGGTCGATCCGCAGCTCGTCGACCAGGCTGGCCTGGCGGACGCGGCGCGGCAGCGGCGGCTCGGCGCCCGGCAGTGCCGGCGTGAGCGGCACGTACGGGGCGGGCGCAGCCGGGGTGGGCACAGCAGGGGCGGGTACGGCCGGGGCCGGCGGCGCCGGGGCGGGCCGGTACTGCGCGGGCACCCCGTACGGGGCGGGCGTGGCCGACGCGGGCGGCAGTTCGGCGGG
Organism: Kitasatospora sp. NPDC004614; assembly: GCF_042873675.1. NCBI lineage: Bacteria > Bacillati > Actinomycetota > Actinomycetes > Kitasatosporales > Streptomycetaceae > Kitasatospora > Kitasatospora sp. NPDC004614. Next base: position 484,770 of record NZ_JBIALR010000001.1, on the reverse strand, counting down.
GAAGGGGTGCGCGTGGGCGGCCGGGGCGCGGTCCTCGTCCGGCCCGCCGTACAGCTCGTGCTGCGGGAACGGGTCGGCGGCGGCGTACGGCGCCTCGGTCGGCGGGTACGGCGCGTCGATCGGCGTGATCGGCACGTCGATCGGCGTGATCGGCGTGTACGCGGCCTCGATCGGCGGGTAGGGCGCGTCGACCTGCTGCTGGTAGGGCGCGGCCGGCGGCGTGTACCGGTCGCCGGCCGGCGGGTACGACGACTCCTCGGGAGCCGCGTGCAGCTCCAGCAGCGCGTTCTCCTGGTCGGGCGTCTGCGCGAGCGAGGTCGCGGCGGCCAGCGCCTGGCCGCGGGACCGGGTGGGCAGGCCGCCGGGCTGCGGCGCGGCGACCAGCCTCGGGCGGGCGTCCGGCGCGGGGACGATCAGCTCGTCGGGGACGAGCACCACGACGCGGGTGCCGCCGAACGCGGACTGGCGGAACTCGATCCGCAGGCCGTTCTGGTCGGCGAGCCGGGCTATGACGTAGAAGCCGAGGCGGATGTCGTCGCCGCGGGCCAGCACGTCGGCCTTGGGCGGACGGGTCATCAGCAGGTTCGCTTCGTCGATCTGCTCGTCGTCCATGCCGAGGCCGCGGTCCTCGATCTCGATCGCGACGCCGCGGCTGACCCGGCCGGCCCGGACCTCGACCGGGTTCGGCGGGCGGGAGAAGCTGAGCGCGTTCTCGATCAGTTCGGCGAGCACGTGGGCGACGGCGCCGACGGCGCGTTCGGACACCCAGGGGCTGCCGTCGAGGTCGATGACGACCCGTCGGTAGTCCTGCACCTCGCCCTGGGCGGCACGCATCACGTCCAGCAGCGGGACGGGCTTGCGCCAGCGCCGGTGCGGGGTGCCGCCGGCCATGATGACCAGGTTCTCCTCGTAGCGGCGCAGGCGCGCGGTGAGGTGGTCGAGGTCGAACAGGCCGTCGAGGATCTCGGGGTCCTCGTGCTTGCGTTCCAGCTCGTCGAGCTTCTTCAGCTGCTGACCGATCAGCAGCTGGGTGCGGCGGGCGATGCGCTGCAGCAGCCGCTCGTAGGCGCGGTGCTGTTCGGCCTGGCCGACGGCGGCCTGCAGGGCGCTGGTGCGGGCCAGGTTGAACGCCTCGCCGAGCTTGGCGAGTTCGTCCTCGGTACGGGACCACGGGTCGCGTTCGATCGCGCGGGCGTGTTCCTCGACGTCGATCTGCTCGCCGTTGCCGAGCCGCTCCACCACCTCGGGCAGGGCATTCTCGAGGTCCTCGGCCTGCTTCTGGAGTCCGCCGATCCGGCGGCGCAGCGTGCGGGTGAGGCGCCAGCTGGTGAAGGCGACCGCGACGAGGGCGACCAGGCCCGCCAGGGTGGTGAGGCCCAGACGGATCGCCAGGTTGATGGTGATGCCCTTGGCCGTCTCGACGATGGCCGCGGTGCGGTACTCCATCAGCCCGACGAGTTCCGGGTTGACGGCGTCGATGGACTGGCGCCAGGTGTCCTTGTCGGTGTTGAGCGGGATCCGGCCGTTGCGGTCGGGGCCGACGGGCTTCAGCAGGTCCTGCTCGGCGCGGCCCTTGGCGAGCCAGCCGGGGCTGTTGGTGATCTGCTGCCACATGGCGGCCTGGTCGGCCTCCAGGTTGGGCGCGACCTTGGTGCCGAACTGGAAGCTCTGCTCGGAGATGGCCTGCCGGACCTGCTGGTAGTCCTCGACGCTCAGCGAGCCGGTCGGCCAGCCGCGGGCGAGCAGCGCGTCGGCGCGGGAGATCATCTCCTTGCCCCAGAACAGGTCGACGAGCGGCGCGGAGACGGTGGTGATCCGGCCTTCGTCGACGTGGCTGAGGGCGCCGAACAGTCGCAGGTCGACCGCGATCAGGTCGGTGTAGTAGCTGTACACCGTGGCCTGCTGCTGGTCGCTGCCGCTGTCCACCAGGGCGCGCTGCGCGGGCAGCTGGTTGATCGCGGCGCGGGCCTCCCGGACGGCGTCGCGGACTTCCTGCGGCGCGCTGCCGGCGTCGATGCCGGACAGCTTCTGGAAGGTGTTGACGGCCTCGTCGGTCTTGCCGCGCTGGGTGCGCAGCGCGTCGGTGACCCCGGTGTGCCCGGCGAGGACCTCGGCGCTCAGGCGCCGTTCCTCTTGCAGGTTGTAGTACACGATGTTGGACGGCTGGCCGGCCTTCTCCGCGAGCATGCCCTGGGCTGCCAGTCGCTGGAAGGAGTACAGGAGCTGTCCGCTGGTGACCGCCCACAGAGCGGCCAGTGCCACTGCAGGGACGATGGCCAGCACGAGCAGGGTCGCTCGGAGCGACAGCCGGCCCTTGATCCGCCGAGACGCGCGCGTGCGCAGGACATTCTCCTAGGAGACGAGGCCAGTCGTTCAGAACTGGTCGAATCTGATGAGGACTCTGACGGATGGATCTTAGTATCACCGTATAACGACCCAAAAAGCCGAGGCGGTCCCGCGCCCGCGCGGCACCGCCCATGGTGTCCCAACACCCTCTCCGACCAGGCACGATGAACCGCTCAGGGGCCAACACCCCACCGCACGGCGGCTATTCACCATCGGCCCGCTCCGGCTCGCGCGAACTGCCCGCCCCAGCACCGGAACTGAAGCCCCACCCGGCGCCGGACCGGCCCGGCGAACCATCCGTCAGGGTCGCCGGCCGAGCCGTTCCGGAGTCTAGCGCTCCCTTGACCACTCGAAGCATGGACTCTGTCGGAATTTGTCGGAAACCGCATCTGAACGGTCGGAATCGCCCCGAAGGGTCCGAGAATCGCCCAGAACGATTGATTCCGGTACTCGTTGTCGGGATCTTGACACGGCCTCACCTACCGGCTTGTCGGGTGCCGGCGCCTTGTATCGCCGGTCCGAGTTCGGCGATCAGCCGGCTCGCAGCGCGGGTCCGAGTTCGGCGATCAGCCGGCTCGCAGCGCGGGTCCGAGTTCGGCGATCAGCCGGCGGTAGGTCTCGAACGCGGGCTTGCGGGTGTGGTCGTCGCGCAGCAGGCCGAAACCGTGGAACAGGCTCTCGCCGCGACTGTCGGCGTCCCGCAGCGCGAACAGCGTGTACCCGTCGATGTTCAGCGCCGCCGCCTGCCCGGCCACCGCCCGCACCACCGTCTCCAGCGCCCGGGCCTGCGCCTGCTCCGACCGCCCCGGCCCGGTGGGCCAGCCGTTCTCGCAGATCCGGATCGGCACCGTGGCCGGGATGCCCGCCTTGGGCAGATCGGTGTGCCGGAAACCGTTCAGCACCCAGCCCACCCCGTCCGCCAGCCGCTCCGCCGGGACGGGGCGGAACACGTCCGGGAAGAAGTCCAGCCCCACGTAGTCGAGCGCGTCCAGGAAGCGCCGGTCGGCGAGTTCGCCGAGCGCGTCCCAGAACGGCGCGGCCGGGCCGAACGACGGCACCGCGTTGAAGCCGACCTCGGCGGACAGGCCGAGCTCGCGCACCTCCTCCTTCGCCGCGACCACGCCCGCCACCAGCGCCTCCCGCACCCCCGGAACGCTGCCGTCCAGCACCGGCAGGTCCACGTTCGGCTCCTCGCAGATCTGCACCGAGCCGAGCCGCGCCCCCAGTTCGCGCACCTGCCCGCGCACGAACCGTTCCCACCCGTCCCGGCTGCCGGTCGGCTCGCGGAACTGCAGCACCAGATCGACCTTCCGCGCCCGCTGCCCGCCCAGGTACGCCTCCCAGCTGTCCGGGGTCTGGCCCGGTGCGCTGACGGTGGTCGCGAAGGACCGGTACACCCGGACCAGGAACTCGCCCTCCTCCCCCTGCAGTTCGTCGAGCGCCTCGGCCACCTGCCGCGGGTCGTCCGGGCTGACCGGGTGCACGATCCCCTGCCCGTCACCGAGCAGCGCCCCCGGGTAGATGCCGAACCTGAACTGCCGCTGCCTGTCGTCCATTTGACCCCCTGGCGATATTTTTGGTGTGACACCAATTTTTCAGTGACCCTAGCATGGGGTGCATGGGCCTTCGTGAGACCAAGAAGCAGCAGACCCGGACCGCCATCGCGGACGCCGCGCTTCCGCTGTTCCTCGAACGCGGCTTCGACCAGGTCACCGTCGCCGAGATCGCCCGGCACGTGGGCGTCTCCACCAACACGGTCTTCAACTACTTCGCCACCAAGGAAGACCTGTTCTTCGACCGGCAGCACGAGGTCGAACAGCAGCTGGCCACCGTCGTCCGCGAACGCCCGCCCGGCACCTGCCCCGTCGCCGCCCTCCGCGACGACCTGCGCACCGCCATCGGCCGTGCCGACCTCACCCCCGGCTCCGCCACCTTCCACCGCACCATCGAGGCCAGCCCCGCGCTCCGCGCCCGCGAACGCGAGATCGCCGACCGCGCCGAAACCGCCCTCGCGGCCTCCCTCCCCCCGTCCCCCACCGCCTTCCTCCTGGCCGGCGCCCTCATCGGCGCCCACCGCGCCACCCACCGCGAACTCCGCCACCGCCTCCTGGCCGGCCACCCGCCGCACACCATCGCCACCGACCTCGCGGCAGCCGTCACCACCGCGTTCGACAGCCTCTGCCGCTGCCCGCAGCACCCCTGAACCGGTCCGCTCCCCTGCGCCTCACACCATCACCGCCGCCCGCGACACCAGCTGTCCCTGTCCACAGCACCCTTGGAACCCCCATGACGCGAACCACTCCCCCGCGCCCGCTCGACGTCGAGGCGCTCTTCCCCGAACTGTCCGCCCACCGCGGCACCACCACCCGGCTCCACCCCCGCCCCGGCCGACCCGACCCGACGGCCAGTTCGGTGGGCGGCCCGATGCTGTGGCCCGCCGACGAACCGTGGCCGGTCTGCCACGAGGCACACGGACGCGGACGCGGCCGACGACCCGCCGACATCCACCGCTACCGGCAGGTGCTGGCCACCGCCTGGGCCCGCGAGCAGAACCCGGGCCCGACGGACGAGGAACGCGAACTGCTGGACGAGCTGCGCCGGGAGTACCGGATTCCCGACGCCTCCGAGACCGACCCGCTGCCGATGATCGGCCTCGCGCAGCTGTACCGCCGCGACATCCCCGACCTCCCGGCCGGCCCCGACGATTGCGACCTGCTCCAGGTGTTCTGGTGCCCCTTCACGGCACACGGCGGCAGCCGCTTCGAACTCGCCCTGCACCTGCACTGGCGGCGCTCGCGGGAGGTCGGCCCGGTGCTCGGCCCGCCCCCGCAACCAGCGGTCGTCGGGTCCGACGGGCTGCTTCCCGAACCGTGCGTCCTGCACCCCGAGCAGGTGGCCACCTACCAGTACGCCGGCCTCCTGCCCGAGGATCTGCTCGCCCGCATCGACGCCTGGGAGGAGGCCCTCGAGGCCGAAGCCGAGGATGGCGCCGAACCGCCCTACTACCAGTACGACCTGTCCATCCCGCCCGGCTGGCGCGTCGGCGGCTTCGCCTCCTGGCACGCGACCGACCCGTACCCCATGGACTGCCCGGCCTGCGCCGCACCGATGCGGCTCCTGCTCACCATCGACAGCTACGAATGGGACGGCGGCAGCCGCAGCTGGCAACCCCTGGAGGACCGCCCCGGCCACAACTCCCCCACCGAGATCATCGCCGGCCGCCACAACGAGCTCAACGTCTTCACCTGCCCCAACGACCCTGCCCACCCGACCCGCTGGGCCATTCAGTAGCCCCACCCGCTCCCCCGATCGGGCGGTTTCGCCGCCAAACGCGCCGGACACCCTGCGGGGGAACGGAACTCCCTACCGGGCGAAGGCGGTACGGCGAATTGGAACTCCCCAGCGTGCTCGGCGTGTTCGCACACCCGGACGACGAATCCCTCTCCGCCGGCGGCCTGCTCGCCCGCCACGCGGAGGCCGGCGCCCGGACGGCGGTGGTCACCGCGACGTGGGCGGCGGGTACCCACCGGATTCCCGAACTGGCGTGTGCGCTGGATGAGTTGGGTGCAGGGCCACCCCGACTGCTGGGCTACGCGGACGCGAAGGTCCCGGACTCCGCGCCCGGGCGGGCGCGGCTGCTCGACGCCCAGCTAAATCAGGCGGTGGCCCAACTGGTCGCCCACCTGCGGGAGTTCCGTCCCGAATGGGTGGTCACCCACGACGCGTACGGCAGCCTGACGGGCCACCCCGACCACCGGCACACCCATCGCCTCACCGTCCTCGCCGTCCACGCGGCCGCCCTCCCCGGCCTCCACCCCGAACTGGGCGCCCCCTGGCCGGTCCGCCGCCTCCTGCTGGCCACCCATCCGCACAGCGCCGCAAGGGAGTTGGGCGCCCTGTTGTTGCGTCCCGGCCGCACCGCATACAGCGTCCCGGACGCCACCGTCGAGACCCTCGATGTCACCGCGTGGCTCCCGCGCAAACTCGCCGCCGTCTTCGCCCACCAGTCGGAGGTCACCCGCGGCGCCCTCCCCGGCCGCCTCGCCGCCGCGACGCCGTCCGTCCGCGCCCGGCTGATGCAGACCGAGTGGTACCAGCCGCACCCGCTGCCCAACCTCGCCGCGCCCGCTGGAAGTTGATCGACCTCGCCTGCTAGACAGTCGACATGCGGCACCCGTCCGTCGAAGGAGTCCCGTGTCAGACCTGACCGTCCGCCTCGCCACCACCGCCGACCGCCCCACCCTGGAACGCCTCTGGCTGATGTTCAGCCACGACATGTCGGAGTTCAACGGCCAACTGCCCAACCCCGACGGCACCTTCCGCGACGACCGCCTCCACCAGGCCCTCGCCGACCCCGACTGGGCCCCCTACCTCGTCACGACCGCCGACCACACCCCAGCCGCTTTCGCCTTCGTCCGCGGCCTGACCGCCCCCACCCGCGTCCTCAACACCTTCTTCGTGGCCCGCGGCGCCAGGCGATCGGGCATCGGCCTCCGCGCAGTCCAACAAGTCATCACCAACCACCCGGGCCCCTGGGAAGTCGCCTTCCAGGACACCAACCCCACCGCCGCCCACTTCTGGCGCCGCACCGCCACCACCATCGCGGGCCCCACCTGGACCGAACACCACCGCCCCGTCCCGGGCCGCCCGAACCTGCCGCCGGACACCTGGATCTCCTTCAGCACGACCGCAGAAGCCCCCGCCTGACCATTCCTCCCCCGGCCCCGCACGCCGGAGGCCCGGCTTGCCGCGTGGTGCGGCAGGGGCCGGGCCTCCGGGTGGCGGGGCGTCAGGGCAGGGCCGGTGCCGAGCAGCCGTGGCGTTCGGCGGAGTGCCGGGCGAACGCGGCGAAAGCGTCCCGTGCCGAGGCATCCATCGGTGCGAGGCGGTTCCCCAGGTACACGGCCGTGCCGCCGGGGCACTTCGCGGTCGCCCAGCTGAGGCTTCCGTCGGTCCCCGGCTCGATCGCCCCCTGGTCCGGACCGACTCCGCGCCTGGCCTCGTAGGCGAAGGGAGGGTAGTAGGCGGACAGCCTCAGGCCCACGGTCTTGGGGTCGTCGGGCATCAGGACGGCACATGCCGTTGGCCCGCTGCGCGGTCCGGGCGCCGATCCGGCCCAGCCGGGAGCGCTGCTGTCGTCCACGACCGAGGTCAGCCAAGCGTCCGTCAGCGGGTCGATGACGTTCTTGGCCGGCCCGGCCGGAATGTCGGCCACCGCCACGACGCTCTGCACCACCTTCGCGCTCCAGGGCGCGAACCGGTCCGGGGCTTGACGTGGCACGGACGAGAAGCGAAGGTGAGCGGCACCATCTGACATGTTGTGTGTGAAATAGTACTGATCCACTCGCACGGGAAGGCCGGGCCATGGACCTGGAGCTGCGGCATCTGCGGGTGCTTTGCGCGATCGCGGATACCGGCAGTGTCGGGCGGGCGGCTGCGGCAATCGGCGCTTCGCAGCCGGCGACGAGTACGCAACTGCGGCGGATCGAGCGGCACTTGGGGGCGGTGGTGTTCGAGCGGACGGCGGCCGGCGTGGTGCCGACCACTTTCGGGGCGGAGGTCCTCGCCGCCGCCCGCGAGGTGCTGGCCCGGGTGGACCGGCTGGGGGACGCCGTCGCCGCCAACGGTGAACGGCCGCACCGCGAGTTGCGGGTGGCCGCGGGCTGTCCGGCGCTGCTGCCGGGGACGCTGGCCCGGACGCGGCAACTCCGGCCGGAGATACGGTTCTCGCTCACCACCGGACCCGACGAGCCGTTCGATCTCGCGCTGGCCCTCGACCATCCCGACTCCGGCCTGCGCCCCACGCCGACGCTCGCCGCGCGCGTTCTCGCCACCGAGCCGGTGTTCGTCGCCCTGCCGGCCGCCCACCCGCTCCGGCACCACGCCGAGCCGGCCCTCGCGGATCTGGCCGGCGAGACCTGGCTGCTGCCCGCCGCCGACGGCACCGCGTGGCCGGTATTCGTCCGGGCGGCCTGCGAATCGGCAACGGCGAAGCCCATGGCGGTCAGCCAACTGCCGTACGGGCAGCGGGAGATACAGGATCTGGTGGCGGCGGGGCTGGGTGCGACCCTGGTCCCCGCCAGTACGCCGCCCGCTGCGGGGGTTCTGATCAAGCCGCTGCTCGGCGCGCCGTTGTGGCTGCGGTACGTGCTGCTGTGGCGCCGGGCCGCCCTCGGTCCGGCGCTCGTCGACACCCTGTTCGGGGCGGCCACCGCCGCGTACCGCGAACTCGCTGCCGGGGCACCGCACTTGCACAGTTGGGCGAGCCGGACCTTCCGCCCGCCCCGCACCTGACGACTCCCGGGGGAAGGTCAACACCCAAGAACAACCCTCCGGTGTTATGCCGCCGGAGTGCAATGTCATATGACCTGTGACATTGTTCTGGCCCCCGCCCCGGTGCCACGATGCATGCACCCCACCTCAGCTCCCCATCCCCCACAGGAGAAGCAGTGCGCATATCTCTTCCCGCACTGGCGGCCGGCCTGCTGGCCGGTTGTGCCACGGCGGCCACCCTGCTGCCCGCCCCGGCCTTCGCGGCGACCGGCGGACAGTCGAAGGCCGCCGCCCCGGCCGCATCCGCTGCCAAGAGCGACCGCAACGCCGCCCCCAAGCCGCTCGGCCCGATCGTCGAGGCCGCCCCGGAGACCCACGCCCCGGTCTCGGCCCCGCTGCCCCCGGCGCTGCTCGGACAGGTGGTGATGGGTCAGCCGGCCGGCACCACCGTACAGACCACGCCCCGCCCGGTGAAGAAGGGCGAGAAGCAGAACCAGCCGGCCGGCCTCGCCGCGCAGACCTGCGCGCCCGCCGACTTCGGCAGCCGCTCCGGCGCGGACCTGGTGGCGTTCGTCAAGGGATCGCCCACCAGCTGCATCGGCACGCTGTACAACGTGACGGGCAGCGACGCGGGCGCGATCTTCAAGCAGGCCAACATGCTGACCGTCGCGAACGCCTTCAAGGACCTGGCGGCGACGTACGACGGCACCAACAACGCCAACATCCTCCAGCTGGTGCAGTTCCTGCGGGCCGGCTACTACGTCCAGTCGTACAACTCGGACGCGGTCGGCAACTACGACTCGACGCTGACCGCCGCCACCAAGGCGGGCCTGGACACGTTCCTCTCCGGGCAGCACTGGCAGGACGTCTCGGACGCCAACGGCATCGTGCTGTACGACGTGCTGGTGCTCACCGACAGCGCCAACGTGCAGGCGAACTACCTGAACACGTACAAGCAGGTGCTGAACGGCTACAACAACAGCTACAACGCGTACCCGAAGATGGTCAACGCGGTGAACGCGGTGCTGTTCGCCCCGCTGTGGCGCGCCAACTGGAACACCGACTTCGTCAACGCGCTGAACGCCGACACCAGCCTGGTCACCACGCTCGGCAACTTCACCCTGAACCACAAGGACCTGCTGGGCACCGGCAACTCCTTCCTGGACGTCAACGCGGGCAACGACCTGGCCCGGATGTCCGGCGACAGCACCACCGTCGAGGCCGCGACCCGGCCGCTGATCAAGCAGATCCTCGACTCGACGCCGATCGCCGGCCCGGGCGGCCCGCTGTACGTGCACGCGGCGTTCCAGTCCAACAAGTTCAACTCCGCCCAGTGTTCGACCTTCGGCATCTGCGACCTGCCGAACAAGCTGATCAACGCCGTCCTGCCGAACGTCCTGGTCTGCGACAACAAGACGCTGCGCGCCCAGGCGCTGACGGTCGCCCAGCTCCAGCCCGTGTGCGAGAGCCTGCGCGGCGAGGACGCGTACTTCCACAACCTGGTCAAGGACAACGGCCCGATCCCGGGCCAGTACGGCTCCACCCTGGACCTGCCGGTGTTCGCCAGCGCGGCCGACTACCAGACCTACTCGTGGGCGATCTGGAACAACTCCACCGACAACGGCGGCGTCACCATCATGGATCCCACCGACCCGGCCAACAAGCCGGTGTCGATCATGTACCAGAAGTCGTGGAACGACGACTTCGCGGGCAACGTGTGGAACCTCAACCACGAGTACACCCACTACCTCGACAACATCTACGACATGAAGGGCAACTTCACCACCGAGACGTCCGTCCCGGACATCTGGTGGATCGAAGGCGTCGCCGAGTACGAGTCGTACGGCTACCGGGGTGTGACCGACACCCAGGCGATGACCGAGGCCGCCAAGCACACCTACAAGCTCAGCACGATCTTCCAGAACACCTACTACAACTCCGACTCCACCCGGGTCTACCCGTGGGGCTACCTCGCCGTGCGCTACATGATGGAGAAGCACCCGGCGGACGTCACCAACATGCTCGGCCACTTCCGCACCGGTGACTACCAGGGCGGCTACGCGGTCTACAACGGCCTCGGCACCTCCTACGACGCCGACTTCGACGCCTGGCTGACCCAGTGCGCCGCCGGCGCGTGCTTCGCCACCGGCCCGACCGCGCTGTTCAACCAGTCGGTGAACGGCGCGACGGTCACCCTCACGGACCGCTCGGTGGTCACCAACTCGCCCGCGCAGCTGACCTCCTGGCACTGGACCTTCGGTGACGGCAGCTCCTCCGACGAGCGCAACCCCTCGCACACCTACGCCAAGGCCGGCACCTACACCGTCGCGCTGACCGTCACCGACTCCACCGGCCGCTCCACCTCGACCCCGGCCAGTGTCACCGTCACCACCGGCAGCGGCGGCGGCACCACCCTGCCGACCTGCACCGACCAGCGCACCGACGCGATGGGCCAGAACTGCCAGCGCACCGGCCGCACCCGCACCGCCGGCAGCGTCGACTACCTGTACGTCTACCTGCCCGCCGGCACCAGCACCCTGAAGATCACCACCACCGGCGGCACCGGCACCGCGTACCTGTACTACAACGACGCCACCTGGGCCTCCCCCAGCGCGTACACCGCCTCCTCCACCACCCCGAACAGCACCAGCCAGACCATCACCGTCACCAACCCCTCGGCCGGCTACCGCTACCTGAGCCTGTACGCGGCGACCGACTTCACCAACGTCACCGTCGCCACGCAGTTCTGACCCCCACACCCCCACCTGCCGACGGGCAGTCGCGGCCTCCCTTGCCGCGGCTGCCCGTCAGCGGTTTCCGCCCGCCAGCGGTCTCCGCGCGTCAGTGGTATCCGCCCGCCAGCCTTCGCGCCGCAGCCGCCCGCAGGTCCGGGGACTCCACCGGGCTCGCGCTCAACTCGGCCAGGCGCATGCCCAGTTCGGGCCCGTCCGGTGCATTCTCGACGGCGAATAGGCGGGCATCCTCCTCGCAGTCCCACAGCGACTCGGTCAGTTCCGCATCCACCTCGCCGGGCCGGATGGCCGCCAACGCCCTCAGGTACGAGGGGCGTTCGTACGAGTGCGGGGTGTGCGCCCAGAACCGGTGCAGCACAGGCGCGGCCTCGGCGGCGGCCGGACCGAACCGGGCCAGACCGTCGGCAACCCAGTGCGAGCCACACCACTCACCGGCCGCCCACTGCCGCTCCAACTCCGCCAGCAGCAACGGGAGATCACGCGCGTCGCCGTGCCGGGCGAGGACCCCCAGGCCGAGCCCGGCCAGCCAGGGGCGGGGCGACCGGGCCCACGCGCGGGCGTCCTCGACCGCGGCCGTGCCGAGGCGCTCCACCACACGGCCCAGCCGCGGCAGTGCCCGATCTCCCAAGAAGGCGGGCTCCGCGGTGAACAACCCCGGTACCAGCGGCAGGATTTCGGACACGGGTGGGCGATCGGCCAGCGCACAGACGGCCGCCACCCGCTCCGACAGCGAACTCCCGCCGTCGGCCAGCAGCGCGAGCAGCCGGGTGTTACTGGCGGCGAGCGAATGCACGTGCCGTCCGGGCCTCCGCTGCGGCCTCTCCGGCATCAACTCCCGCCAGCGCAACCAGGGTTCGGAGGAGGGGTATTCGGGCTCGTCCCCACCGAGACGGCGCACCGCGTCCTCGGCGAGGTCGTCCCACCACGGCACCGGCCAGCGGTCGGCGAGGGTGTCCAGCACGTCCTGCCAGCACTCGCCCTGCCGCACGTACCGGCGCAGCACCTCCCGCGCCGCGACCGATCCGGTCAGCGCGAGGGCGGCGAGAATCTCGTAGGCACGCTCGCAGGCGCCCTGGTCCGCTCCTTCGACCTGCTGCCGCAGCAGGTCGATCGGCAGCGCCAACTCCCCTACGAGCTGGGCGTGGTAGTCGTGCCGGTCGTCACTGGAGTCGTACCGGGTGTCCCGCCGCAGGCAGTCCAGCAGGGCCGCAGCCCCGGCTTCCCGGTCGTCCTTCGCTCTCAACCACCCCGCGCCCCGCCCGCGTTCGAGCAGGCCGAGCAGGGTGTCGGCCGGCGCATACTTCGCCGGTTCGTCGCTCTCATCCGTCACAGCGTCCGAGGATGCCCACCCAACTCGCCCACCGCGAACGGTTTTCCCACTCGCCTGCCAGGCAGAGACGTTCGGCTCCGCCCTCCGCCCCTCATCCACAACCGGCCCGCACCCCGCTCCCGTTCGAGCAGGCCCCATCACCGCGCACCGGCCGGGGCCGCCGCCCTGCTCTGTCGCGCCGTCCAACTCGCCCACCGCGAAACGGACTTCCGCCCACCTTCCGGCAGGAGCGTTCAGGCCCGGCCCCGGACCAGCGGGAGGAAGACCTCGTCGACGATCTCCACCAGGACCTCGTCGGGGACGGCCGGTACGCCGCGCAGCAGGTATTCGGTGCGCAGCAGGGCCATGGGGGTGGCGGCGACGCGGGGGTGGACGGCGGCGGCCGGGGCTTCACCCCGGGTCGCGGCGTTGGCGAGGACGGTCAGCCAGGCCTCGTCGAGCGGGTCGGGGCGGTCGGGGTCGCGGAGTTGGGCGAGGAGTTCGGGTGTGCCGCCGGCGGCGGCGAGGAGGCCGCGCAGGATCTCGCCGTAGGGGGAGGACCAGGTGCGGTTGGCGCGGCGCAGCAGGTCGAGGGCGTCGTCGCGGAGGCTGCCGGTGTCGGGCGGGCGGGTTTCGGCGGCGGCGAGGCGGCGGTAGGCGGCGATGCCGAGTGCGGTGCGGTGGGGCCAACGCCGGTACAGGGCGTTCTTGTTGGTGCCGGCCCGGCGGGCGACTTCGTCCATGGTGAGTCCGGCCACGCCCTGTTCGAGCAGGAGTTCGCCGGCGGCGGTGAGGATGGCGTCCTCGAGTTCGGCGCCGCGTCGCCTGGTCGCTGTCACCTGCCACCTCCACTCAGTGCCTGCTTCGGGTCTCCGTCCGAATGCTATGTCCTTGCCGAAACAAGGTACCGGCCGTACCCAATTCCCCATAAGGTACGAGCCGTACCCTACCTCGCGAGGAGAGGACGGCTTCGCCGTGCGCGTTTTCGGCATCACCTACGACACCGGCTTCCGCGGCACCACCGGAACCACCACCCGGGAGCCCTTCGACCCCGACACCGTGCGCCGCGAAATGCTGGTGATCCGTGAGGAGTTGCGCTGCGACGCGGTGCGCATCACCGGCGCCGAACCGGACCGGCTGGAGCTTGCCGCCCGGTTCGCCGCCGACGCCGGACTGGAGGTCTGGTTCTCGCCGTTCACCAACGGGCTCACCCAGCCGCAACTGTTCGACCTGCTGGTCGACTGCGCCGGCCGCGCCGAGAAGCTGCGGGCCGCCGGCGCCGAGGTGGTGCTGCTCACCGGCTCCGAGATCTCCCTGTTCACGGACGGCTTCCTGCCCGGCGACGACTTCCTCTCCCGCGCCGCCGTCCTCGCCGACCAGGACCGCTTCCGCGCCCTGCTGCCCGAACTGCACCGCACCCTGAATGCCTTCCTGGCCCGCGTCCTGGCTGCCGTCAGGCCGCTCTTCGGCGGGCGGATCGGCTACGCCTCACTGCCGTTCGAGGGCATCGACTGGGCCCCGTTCGACGTGGTCGCCACCGACGCGGGCTACCGCGACGCCACCAACGCCAAGTTGCTCACCCCCGGCCTGCGCGCCCTCACCGGCCAGGGCCGGCCCGCCGCCGTCACCGAGTTCGGCTGCGGCAGCTTCACCGGCGCCGCCGCGCTCGGCGCCCGCGGCGACCGCGCCGTGCTCTTCGACGCGGACGGCCGCGCCGACCGCTTCGCCGAGCCCCTCGCCCGCGACGAACAGGAGCAGGCCGACTACCTGCTCGACCTGCTCGCCGTCTTCGCGGACTCCGGCCTGGACGCCGCCTTCGTGCAGACCTTCGCCCACTACCACCTGCCCGGCTCCGACGACCCCGACCGGGACTTCGACCGCGCCTCGTTCGGCATCGTCCGCCCGCTCCCGCCCGGCCGCCCGTCCACCACCCACCCCGGCCTGCCCTGGGAGCCGAAGGCCGCCTTCCACGCCCTCGCCGCCTACGGCCGCAACCGCCAACGCGAACGCTCCTGACGGACCCACCAATCCCGAGGCCACCCGTTCTGCCTCGACCCGTCCTGACGCGCCACCGCTTCGCGGTTCACCGCTGCGGCATGGGCACGCCCGCCGCGCGGAGTTTGGCCTCGGTGAGTGCGGTCAGCCGGGCCGCGACCGGCGCCCGGTCCTCGCGGTGGTGGTTGATCAGCCGGTACTGGGCCGAGGCCTTCGCCCAGGCCCGCAGGCTGGCCGGGTCGCCCAGCAGTGCGGGGTTGGCGAGGTAGCGGGCGGCCAGGGCGGTGGCGAGTTCCTCGATCCTCGGATCGTCCGCGTCCCAGGCCTCGGCCTCCCAGCCGAGCTTGGTGAGGCGGACGAACTCGGGGTCGTCCAGGCCGCGTTCGAGCTGGGCGAGGAATCCCTCGAAGCCCTCCGGCACCAACGCCCGGGCCAGCACCAGGGCTTCGCGTTGCGCGGCCACGTAGTCGGGGTCGAGGCCGAGTTCGCGCATCGACTCCAGGACGGAACAGGCGCGGTCGGGCAGCAGGGCGCGATCGCCGTCGGCGAGCCGGTGCAGCGTGTCACGGCGGGTGACCAACTCGTCGATTCGCGCGGCGAGTTGCCTCCCGACGTCGGCGAGCGTGGCGCCGAACTGCGCGGCTTCGGCGGTCAGCATCGGCCCGATCTCGGCCAGCGGCACGCCCGCGGCGGCCAGCGTCCGCACCTGCACCAGTTGCAGCAACTCCCCTGACCCGTACCGTCGGTAGCCGGAGCTGTCCCGTTCCGGCTCCGCGACCAGGCCGAGCTTGTGATAGTGCCGCACCGTCTTGACCGTGATGCCGACGAACGCCGCCGCCTGCCCGATCGTCACTCCGCTCGTCATCGGCCCAGTGTGCCGCAGAACACCCGTTCCACGAGCCGCTGTTGGGCGGCCTGGAAGGCCGGCGCGATCGCGAGGTCGGCGTCGTCCACCCAGGTCAGTCCGGCGGTGAGGGTGGTGCTGCCGTCGGCCGTGCCGTACATCAGCGCCGCCGAGCCCATGGTGGCGCCGTTGTGGTGGAAGACGGTGCCGCTCTCCGTCTGCTGCGCGAACACCCCCAGCCCGTAGCCGACGGTCGCCTCCGGCGCGCGCATCTCGGCCAGCAGCCCGGCCGGCAGGAGCCGGCCGCCCATCAGCGCGGAGAAGTACGTGTGCAGGTCCCGGGTGGTCGAGATCATGTCGCCACCGGCGCCGACCCAGGACGGGTTCTGCCGGGTGACGTCGACGGTCCGCTCCTGCCCGGCGTCCGCGTAGCGGTAGTAGCTGTGGTTGTGCGGCTCGGGGAGCTCCGGCGAACTGCCCGGGGCGATGGTGCCGGTCATGCCCAGTGGGCTCAGGATCAGCCGCCGCAACTCCTCCGCGAAGGTGCGTCCGGTGACCTTCTCGGTGATCAGGCGGGCCAGCACGTAGTTGGTGTTGGAGTAACTCCACCCCTCACCGGGCGTGAACCGCAACGGCTTTGACAGCGACAGCCGCACCAACTCCTCGGGCGGGTACGTCCGGAAGCGGCCGTCCACCCACTCCTTGCCCTGCCAGGGGACGCCGAGCACGATCGTCCCGTCCTCGTAGCGCTCGCCGGTGTGGTTGAAGATCCCGCTGGTGTGCTGCAGCAGCATCCGCACCGTGATCCGCCGGTCGAGTCCGAACCCGGACAGGTGGCGGGCGGCCGGGTCGTCCAGGCCGAGCCGGCCCTCGGCCACCAGCATCAGCGCCAGCGTCGCGACGAAGCTCTTGGTGCTGCTGCCGATCCGGAAGTGCCCGTCGACCAGCGGCGCGGCGCTCCGCCCCAACTCGCGGACGCCGGCGCTTCCGACCCACTCGCCCCGCTCGTCGTTCACCCGGAGCTGGATCCCGAGGAAGCCGGCCTCGACCAGCTCCTCGATCGTCCCCCGAAGCTCCGGACGATCGACAAAACCGTTGCTGGACATACTGGTTGACTCCTTCGCTTCGTGGCACCCAAGTCGGCGCCCCCTGCCGATGCGACGAGCCTCCACCCTGACCCGAGGT
The DNA here is from genome assembly GCF_042873675.1 of Kitasatospora sp. NPDC004614. Lineage (NCBI taxonomy): Bacteria > Bacillati > Actinomycetota > Actinomycetes > Kitasatosporales > Streptomycetaceae > Kitasatospora > Kitasatospora sp. NPDC004614. The sequence continues at coordinate 468,065 of NZ_JBIALR010000001.1, read as the reverse complement.
CAACCTCAACCGTGACCCGGCTCACAGCCACAACGGGCATGGCAGAAAAGGTGGGGTATCCGTCATTGCTGTCGCCGTAAGCACTTGCGAGGGTGGGGACATGGCCGATCGCAGCGTGCTCTTCGTGCTCTTCGACGGGGTGCAGAGCCTCGATGTCACCGGCCCGCTGGAAGTACTCTCGGCGGCCGGCTACCGGATCCGCACCGCCTCGCCCGGCGGGCTTCCGGTGCGGACGGGCAGCGGGCTGTGTCTGCTGCCCGACGAGGACCTCGCACACGCGGCCGCCCCGCACACCCTGATCGTCCCGGGCGGCCCGGGCACCCGTCGGCCCGCGCCCGAACTCGTCGCCAGGATCGCGGAGTTGGCAGGCGGGGCGGAGCGGATCGCGTCCGTCTGCACGGGCGCGTTCCTGCTCGCCGAGGCGGGGCTGCTGTCCGGGCGCCGGGCCACCACGCACTGGTCGCACAGCGCGGAACTGGCCCGCCGGTTCCCGGACGTCACCGTCGAGCCGGACCCGATCCACGTCCGGGACGGGCGGGTGGCCACCTCCGCCGGGGTGACGGCGGGCATCGATCTGGCGCTCGCTCTGGTCGAGGAGGACGTCGGGCGCGAACTGGCCCTCGGCATCGCCCGGCACCTGGTGATGTTCCTGCGACGGCCGGGCGGCCAGGCGCAGTTCTCCACCCAGCTGGCCGCCCAACTCGCCGTCCGGCAGCCGCTGCGCGACGTGCAGCGCTGGATCACCGAGCACCCGGACGCCGACCTGTCCGTCGAGGCCCTGGCCCGCCGCGCCGCGCTGTCGCCGCGCCAGTTCGCCCGGGTGTTCGCCGCCGAGACCGGCACCACCCCCGGCCGCTACGTGGACGGCGTGCGGCTGGAGGTGGCCCGCCGCCGGCTGGAGGACAGCGACGACGGCATCGAACAGGTCGCCCGTCTCAGCGGCTACCGCAACCCGGAGGCCATGCGCCGCGCCTTCGCCCGCACGCTGGCCGTCAGCCCGCTCGACTACCGCCGCCGCTTTCGCGCCGCACCTTCACGGAACGTCAGCCCACCACAGAGAGGCACCCGATGAAGATCGCCATCCTGCTCTACGACCGCTTCACCGCGCTGGACGCCGTCGGCCCGTACGAGATCCTGGCCCGGATGCCCGGCGCCGAGGTGGTGTTCGCCGCCGACCGGCGCGGCCCGGTCCGCGCCGACCTGGGCAGCCTCGCGCTCACCGCCGACGCCGCCCTGGACGAAGTCACCTCCGCCGACCTGCTGCTCGTCCCCGGCGGGCCGGGCTCGACGGCGCAGCAGGCGAAGCCCGAGGTGCTGGAGTGGCTGCGGGCCGTCGACGCCACCACCACCTGGACCACCTCGGTCTGCACCGGCTCGCTCCTGCTGGCCGCCGCCGGGCTGCTCACCGGCCGCCGCGCCACCACCCACTGGTTCCTGCCGCAGGCGCTGGCCGCGTTCGGTGCCGAGCCGGTCGAGGAGCGGGTGGTGTTCGACGGCAAGTACGCGACCGCCGCGGGCGTCTCGTCCGGCATCGACCTGGGCCTGCACCTGGCCGGCCGGATCCACGACGACGCGACCGCGCAGGGCATCCAGTTGCTGACCGAGTACGACCCGCAGCCGCCGTACACCGCGGGCTCCGTCAGGACCGCCCCGCCGACCGTGCTCGACGCCGTGCGCGCCCAGTTCGCCGCCCCCAACTAAAAGCCCCGGCCCGGGCCCGGTCACCCTTCGGCGGGGCCGCGCCCGGGCTGCGGGACGACGAAGAACTCGCTGACGAATCCGGTGACTTGACCGTCGGCGTCACGGCCCACCCAGGTCGGGTAGTGGCCGTCGCCCCAGCCGGTGGTGAACGCCACCATGGTGTGGCCGCTCGCCGGATCAGTGACGGTGGCCGGGCGGGGGCCGGCGTCGTGAATGGCGTCGACGACCGGGTCGGCGTCCTGCTCGACCAGTTCGCCGATCGGGCCGACGGCGGACGCGTCCAGGAAGCAGCCGCTGCCCGCGTCCACGCCGTACCCGAAGAAGTCGCCCGGGCCGAGCCGGTGTTCGTCCTGGCCCTCGCTCAGCGCCAGCTCCCACCGCACCGCCGGCCGGTCGCCGACCCGCAGCAGGGCGGCGGCGATCCGGGTGTCCGAGGAGCCGGGGCCGTACGCGTTGCGCACCTCGACCACGGCGAGCGTGACGGGGTAGCTGCCCGGCGGCGCGACGGCGAGGAACGGCTCGTTCTCGTCCACCAGTCCGATCACCGGATCGCACGCCACCAGCCGGCCGGTGGGCAGCGCCAGCACCGCTTCGGGCAGCGCGACCACGGTGGCGGTGCGGTCGTGCCCGCAGTCGTACTGGCTGCCCGGAGTGAACAGTCGCGCCACATCGGGGGCCGCAAGGGGCATCAGGGGGCTCGCTCTCGTCGCACTCGTCGCTCAGGGACCGGAAGGCGAACGGGAGTTCCGGAGAGATCATCGGACGAACACCACCCGCGCGCGGCCCCCACGGTAGCGCCCGCCCACCCGGTCCTGAAACGGCCCGGACGGCCGGCTCCCTTGCCCTGCCGGAAGACCTGGCCGCCGCCCGCATGCCCGCCAAGACGTTCGACAACCCGCTGGCCGACCTCTGCCCGTCTCCCCCACAGCGGGCCACCGAACCCGTCCGACCGGTGCACGGGCGCCGCGGCCGGTGGGAGATCATTCTCGGTATGACCCCCGCTCTGGTGTTCGGTACCGTCCTGCTGCTCTCGCTGCTGATCCGTCGGCGCTGGAGCGGCGGCACCGTACCGGCACCGGTGCCGGCTCCGGCGCAACCCCCGGTGGCGCCCACGCCCGACGGGTTCGATCCGAGGCAGTACGGGCTGGTACCGAGCGCGGAGCTGGACCCGGGGCGCGCGGGCCCGCCGCTGGCGCTGCTGCGGCGCAAGGAGCTGGAGGCGCTGGCCGACTCCTGCCTGGCCGGCGGCTGGCGGGCGGCCTCGGCGTACGTGGTGGCGGCCGGGGAGGACTGGGACGAACGGTGGTCCCGGCTGGACTTCCTGACCCGAGTGGCGGCCGAGCGCGACGAGTGGCTCACCGCGTGGCGCGAGTCCGGCACCGAGGCGTGCGCGGCCACCACCGTGTACGCCCGGCTGCTGGTGCAGCGGGCCTGGGAGGCGCGCGGCAGCGCGCTCGCGCACCAGGTGCCGGCCGAACATCTGACCGCCTTCAAGTCGCTGCTGGCCGAGGCGAACACGGCCGCCCGGGAGGCCGCCGCGTTGGACCCGCACGACCCCGGGCCGTGGGCGGTGCTGGTCACCACGGCCCGCGGCGTCCCGCTGAGCAACCGCCGATTCCGCGCCCTGTGGCAGGAGTTGACGGCACGCGCCCCGCACCACGTGGGCGGGCACTGGCAGGCCATGCAGTACTGGTGCGCCAAGTGGCACGGCAGCGACGCGCAGATGCTGCGCTTCGCCGAACAGGCGGTCCGCACCGCCCCGGCCGGTTCGGTGCTGCCCGGGCTGTACCTCCAGGCGCTGACCGAACTGGAGCAGCGGCACGGCCTGTACGGTCTCCCGGACGCGGGCCGGCTGGGCGAGCTGCTGCCCGCCGTGGCGTCGGCGCTGGACGCCGTTCCGACGCCGCACGATCAACTCCCGCTGCTGCGACACCTGTTGGCGCACTTCGCGCTGGTCGCCCGGCAACCCGCGCTCGCCCTGGAGCAGTTCCGCCTGCTCGGCCCCTGGTGCGGCGCCCACCCCTGGACCTCCACCTCGCACCCCGTCCGCGCCTTCGACCACGCCCGCGCCGTCGCCGCGACCCACGCCCCCGCGGCCTGAACACTCGACCGACGGGCACCCTTGCCGCGCGCCCGCGCCGTCGCCGCGACCCACGCCCCCGCAGCCTGAACACTCGACCGACGGGCACCGTTACCGCCCCCGGGTTCGATCGTTATGCCCGAACGTGAGTGCCGACCCCTTGGCCCCGACGGGCGTTCGTGACGAAACGATTCAGCACGCCCCGATCTATGCCGGGCTGGTGACCCTCTGGCACCAGTCCGGCCGCACCGTGCCCGGCCGCACCGACCAGGAGTGGTCCCGCCTGACCACGCTGCCCCGCTTCGCGACCCCCAAGAGCATCACCCCGCCCGAGTCCGACCACCCGAGGGAGACCCGGTGACCCACCAGAACACGCCGAGCACCTGGCTCCGCCGCGCCGACGACCCGGACTGCGTCCAACTCCTGGACGTCACCGTGCGCCCGTGCCCCGGACTGCGGGTCTCCGTCCCGGCCCGCCTGCGCTACTACCGGACCGACCCGTACGCGGTGCACCTGGACTGCCACGCCGACCTCGACGAGCCCATCACCTGGCTGTTCGGCCGAGAACTCCTCACCGAGGGCCTGAACGGCCGGGCCGGCCTCGGCGACGTCACGGTCCGCCGCTCCCCCACCGACCCCGGCCGCCTCGCCATCGCCCTCACCACTCCCGGCCACACCGCCGTCCTGCACACCCCCGCCGCCCCGATCCGCGACTTCCTCCGCCGCTCCCACCGCGTCGTCCCGCCGGGAACCGAACACCACCACCTGGACATCACCGCCCTCCTCCGCCACCTCCTCCCCGACAACCCGACCCGCCCGGAGTGAGCCCGGCTTGAGCCCGACTTGGGCCCGGCCTGGGCCCGGCGCGCGGGGCGCCGACACCGAACCGCGTTCCCGCCGCACCGATTTCCGGTTCCGCGCGTTGAACAGGGGGCGTTTCCGCATGCCGGTTCTCGCCGCCGACGCCGACGCCGACCGTTGATCCGGGGGCCGGCCTCTCGGCGGTCCGCCCCTGGGAGTTGTCGATGCCGCACGTCCGTGGACCCAATCTCGCGCTGCGCGCCCGCATGGCGGAAGCGGGCTGGAACGGGCCGGCCCTCGCGGCGGCCCTGCAGAAGGTGGCCCGGGAGAGCGGGTTCGGTGTCGGCTACGACCGGACGACGGTGGCGCACTGGCTGTCGGGCACCCAACCCCGGCATCCGGGGCCGCAGTTGCTGGAGGAGGCGTTCACCCGGCGGCTCGGCCGGCCGGTGTCCCGGGCGGAGCTGGGGCTCCGGCCGGTCGGAGCGGAAGCCGGTGAGGACGGCGATCCGGAACCGGTGGACGCGCTGGCGGGGCTGCGGCGGCTGCACGCCAGGCCGCAGTTCGGGGAGTCCGCGGACGAAACGTTTCAGCCTCCGCTGTTCCGAATCCGCCTGCTGCCCTCGCCCCGCACCTCTCCCCCCGCCGCGCCCACCGCGCCCGTCCCGCCCGTCCCGCCCGTCCCGCCCGTCCCTTCCGCGCCGCTGACCCGATTCGTGCCCGTGCTGCGCCGCTCGGGCCCGGAGCGGGTGGGGGCGCGGCAGGTCGAGGCGGTGCGGGAGATGACGGCGTTCGGGTCGCGGCACTACGACGGGTACGGCGGCGCGATCGCCCGCAGCCCGCTGCTCGGGTACCTGCGCGACCACGTGCTGCCCTGGCTGACCAGTTCCGCGGGCGACCTGCGGCACCGTGAACTCATGGTCGCCGCCTCCCAGTTGGTGCGCCTGATCGGACGGACGTACACCGACGACAACCGGCACGGGGAGGCGCAGCGGCACTACCGGTTCGCGTACCGGCTGGCGGCGGAGGCGCAGGACGGCCAGGCGCAGGCGATGGCGCTGCGTGACCAGAGCACCCAGGCGGGGGCGCTGGGCCACCAGGCGTACGCGTCCCGGCTGGCGGAGGCGGCCGTCGAGCACCTGCCGTCGGAGGCGGCGCCGGGGGTGCGGGCGTTCGTGCTGGCGCAGCAGGCGGTGGCGGCGGCCAGGCTGCGGCAGTCCGACGAGGCGCTGCGGGTGCTGGACGCGGCCCAGCAGTGGGCGTCCCGGTCGGTGGCGGAGGGCGGCCCGCACCGGTACCCGGAGCCGGCCCTGCTGTACCAGGCGGCGCAGGTCCACCGGTCGTTGCGGGCCACCGAGTTGTCGCTGTCGTACCTGCGGGCCTCGCTGCGGGCCCGGCCGGCGGGCGAGCACCGCACCATCGGGGTGTCGCTGCTCCAGCTGGCCCACCTGGAGCTGGACGCCGGGAACATCCACCAGGCCCGGCGGGCGTACACGAGCTTCCGCGAGCGGCACGACGCGCTGCGCTCACCGGCCACCGCACTGCAACTCTCCCGCCTGGAGGGCCGGTTCGCCCGCCTGGGTGGTTAGCGCGGGCCGCGGGAACCGCCGCGCGCCGGTGGGGTGATCAATGGGGGCATGAACGATCCCTCGTACTACCCGCTGCTCCGCCCGCCGCCTTCTCCCGCCGAGGCACCCCCGCCCGACGAACGCACCGACGCTCCGCCGGCCGAGGACTCCGCGCCGGTGGCTGCGTCCCGCTGAGACCGGACCGGCTCCGGACCGGCCCCGAACCTGCTCCGGACCGGCCCCGGACCTGCCCCGCACCTGCTCCGGGCCGGCCCCGGGCCGGCCCCGGGTCGGGCGGCTTGCCCGGGGCCGGGGCCGGCCCGCTTCGTCGCGACTTCGTCGTGATCCGGGGCAGAAAGGGTTCTCCCCGGGGCGTTCTCAGGAGGCCCGTCCGCCCATCGCGGGAACCCGGAGGCGGGCGGTGGCCGGGACGGGCACCCGACCGACCGGGGCGACGGTGGAGAGCGGTCCGATGGGGCGGACCCGGTAGCGGTTCAGGTGCCGGCGTTCCGCGTCGCGCAGCGGCCGGCTGCGGCCGGTTCCGGCGTCGGTCGGCACGGTGACCGTCCGGGCCTCGAAGGCCAGCTCGCCGTCGCGGCGCGCCTCGCAGGTGGTGGCGATGGACGCCGTGCCGAGACGTTCCACCCAGATCTGCACGGGCAGCGGGGTCGGGCAGTGGTAGAGCGGCGAGCGGTAGTCGATCTCATGGCGGGCGATCATGAAGCCGTCCTCGAACAGTTCCTGGCCCTCGCTCTCGTCGTACAGCAGGCAGTAGACGGCCTCCTGTACGTACTGCAGCACCTTCAGGTTGTTGATGTGTCCGAAGGCGTCCATGTCGCCCCAGCGGGTCCGGCACAGGTAGGTGTACAACGGTCAGCCGTCCATCCGGTGGTCGGTCCCGAAGCCGAGAGTGCGGCGCAGGTAGCCGTAGGCGTAAGGGGAGCGGTGCAGCGCGGCGTCGTCGCCCTGTTCGTAGACCTCGCTCGCGGTGTCCAGGACGGCGAGGCCGAGAATCTTCTCCGTCCGCCGGCAGAGGTGTTCGAGTTCGGTGAGTCGCTGGGATGCGGGCAGGCCCGCGAGGGCCGCGCACACCTTCTCCACCTGATCGACCCCGCCACGGTACTCAGTCATCGGTTCCTCATTTCCTGTCGGACTTGATGTGTGTAGGGCCTCATCCGCCGAGGGGAAGGACAGGCGGATCCGTTGACGCCAAGGTCCTTCCGGTGATCAAACTCGGTCCCCCCGCAGCCGGACATGGTGGGGCTCCCTGTGTTTGGTTGAAGATCGCTGCGTTCCCGGACTCTTTCAACACAGCCCTCCACCAGACCCTGTTTCAGCGGTGGCCAACCTCCCGAACCGTACGTACACCAACCCAGAGGGCGTGATCGACACCCGGGAATGATCCAAAACACGCGACAATAGGGTGATCACATGATCAGGTGAAACGTCCTGCCATCAGGCGCGCGGGGCCGGCTTCCAGTCGCGGGCGAGCAGGCCGAGCACGGCCTGGTCCAGGAACTCGCCCATCACCCAGGCCGAGGCGCGCAGCGTGCCCTCCCGGACGAAGCCGTTGCGCTCGGCGGCCCGGATCATCGCGTGGTTGTCCGCCAGGGTGTCGACCTGGAGCCGCTGCAGCCCGCGCACCGTGAAGCCGTACTGGCACAGCGCGGCGACCACGTCCGTCCCGTAGCCCTTGCCGCGGGCGGCCGGCAGCAGTCCGAGCCCCAGGTGCGCGTTCCGGTGGTGGGTGTCGATGCCCCACAGGTCCGCCACCCCGATCAGCGTGCCGGTCTCCAGCTCGACCGCGGAGAAGTGCACCACGCTCGGGTCGTCCGGCATCTCCGGGGGCTTGCCGTCCACCGGGACGGGCCGCCACGGCCGCCCCTCGGAGCGCGCCGAGAGCAGCACGTCGTTGTAGAGCTCGCGCCGCAGGATCGGCCGGTCTTCGTCATGCTGGGCCCGCAGCCCGATCTTCTCGCCTCGAAGCATCCATGCTTCCTATCCGACCAACCGCCTTTCCGACAACCGCTTTTGCTACCGGCCCGAGCCCACTGCGGGCGCGGCCGGCCTAGGGTGTCACCCCACCAGGGTGAGGGCGAGGACGGCCTCCGGGAGGGCGGCGATGACCAGGCCGTCGGGGGTGACGGCGAGGGAGTGGATGGGGGCGCCGAGGCGGATGTCGGCGCCGCGGTGGCGTTCGCCCCAGCGGCGCAGGCGGAGCAGGCCGTCGGACCAGGCGGCGGCGAGCAGGAGGCCGGCGGGGGTGGCGCCGAGGGCGGTGGCGGTGACGGGGTGGGGGCGCTGGTCGACGGGGGCGGGGAGGGGTGGGCGGCCGGGCATCCAAGTCCAGACGCGGCCGTCCTCGCCGCCGCTGACCACCAGGGTGCCGCCGTCCGCGTCGGTGACGCCGAGCGCGGTGACGGGCCCGTCGTGCAGCGGGGTCTCGGGGCGGTGGGTGAGGCCGGTGGAGAGGGTGGTGTGGCTGGTGCAGCCGTCGGGGTGGCCGAGGACGAGGGCATCGTGGTGGCCGGCGACGGCGGTGCACGGGCCGAGCGTTTCGAGGGTGCCGGGCGGTGCGCCGACCGCGCCGTCCACCACGAGAGAGCTCAGCGTGCCGGAGGCGTCGAGCAGTAGCGCGCCGCCGAACGCGGTGGCGGTGAGGGCGCGCGGGTGGCGTTCGGTCAACGGCTCGCCGGACGAGGTGAGTTCGCCGGTCGCGGGGTCGGTGAGGTGCAGTGCGGCGCCGTCGAACACCAGCAGGGAGCCGGTCCGCGGGCCGATGCCGAGCGCGGTCATGCAGGGGCCGGGCGCGGGGCGGTTCCAGACGGTGTGCCAGCGGGCGGCGGCGAGTTCGGCGCAGTGCGCGGCGGAGGCGTCGTCGCGGCCGGTGAGCCAGGCGTGCAGGACGGCGGCCCGGTCGGCGGGGCGGGCGAGTGCGGCCCGGTCGGGCGCGGCGAGCCGCCAGGCCTCGGCGAGCGGGGTGGCGGGGGTGCCGGCGTCCTCGGCGCGCTGGAACGCGGCAGTGACGGTGGCGGGTTCGGCGTATAGCAGCAGGTCGAGTTCGTCGAGCATCGGCGTGGCCGGGTCGGCGGCGGAGGCGTGCCGCAGCAGCAGTGCGAGGCGTTCGGGGTCGCTGGCGGCGAGGTCGGGTCCGCCGTCGTCGCGGACGGGGATGCCGCCGGCGACCTCCCACATCATGGCGCCGTGGTCGACGGGCGGACGGTCGGCGGCGACCCGGTGGGCGACCTCGTCGGGGCGCAGCCGCCAGCGGTCGGCCATCGGCGGCGGGGGCAGCAGGTCGGCGGCGGATTTGACGACCTGTTCGCCGCCCGCGCCGGGGAGGGTGGCCCACAGTTCGGTGCTGAGCGGCCCGTCGGCGGTGGACAGGGCGGTCAGGGCGCCGCGTTCGGCGTCGGGGAGAGCCGTCCACCAGGTGTCGGCGAGGGCGGTTGCGCGTTCGGCGGGCGTCCGGACGGGGTCGAGGACGGCGCCGGGGGTGCGGGCGGCGAGCTGGGCGAGTCCGGGGCTGGGATGGGTGGTGGCGGGCTCGATCTGGTGGCCGGTCAGGCGGGCGCACCAGTCGGCGTACTTCGCGGGGTCGGTCCACTGGGGCTGGTCGAGGTCGAGGACGGCGGCGCCGGGGGCGGCGGCGGTCAACTCGTCGGCGGCGGGCCCGTGGGCGGCCTCGACGACCAGCAGCAGCCAGGGGACGGACAGCAGCGGGACGAGCAGTTCGGCGGCGATCCGCTCGGGGGTGCCGGGCAGGTCCGGCCCGCCGGCCCGGTCGAGGTCGGTGACGACGACGGTGCGCGGGGTGCCGTCCTGGAGTGCTTCGAGCAGGTCGGCGGGGGTGCCGGCGGTGAGGCCGAGCAGGTCGGCGAGCCGGGTGGTGGCCGAACGGACCGTCAGCCCCTCGACGTCCAGCAGCGCGTGGACGCGGCGCCCGGGCCGCGGGTGGTCGGCCGGGCAGGCGGCGGCGAGCCAGGTCAGCAGGTGGGTGCGGCCGCTGCCGGACGAGCCGGCCACCCGGCACAGGCGCGGGCCCCGGGTGTCCTCCAGCCAGGACAGCAGGGCGCGCCCGGCGGGCCGGCGTCCGGCGCCGAGCGGGGGCAGGCCGGGCGGCGGCGCGTCGGCGGGGACGGGGTCGGTCAGCGGTCGGCGGTGGCGCGGGTGCGGCCGGTACGCGGCGTCCGGGCCGGGCGGCCAACTGCCCTGCACCGCATGGACGGGGACCCGCCCGGCGGGGTCCGCGCCCTCGTCGAGGGCGTACCGCCAGATGCTGACGCCCTGCTCCTGCGTGCCGTCGTCCACCGCTGTGCCGTTCACTGTTCCGCGCTGTCCTTCGTGTCCGTCCCCGTGCGCCGGCCCCCTCCACGGGGTGGCGTGCACGGCGCGGCTGCTGCGCCCGGCGTGGCCCGTCCCCCGTACATCTCCGGCGCCGGTCAGCCTACTGGAGGTGCGGGTACGTCCGTTCGAACCGCCGGGCCCTCCCTGTGAACTGGCTCACACCGTCCACCGCCATGTCACTTTCGCGGCCCGGCAGCGCTCTCATCCCCAACACGATCAACACGATCAACGCGATCGGCAGAGAGGACACCCAGGATGACCGGGCACCGGACGGGGCAGGCGGAGCGCGCGGAAGGAACAGCCTCCGAGGAAGCCACGCGGGAGTACGCCGAGCATCGCGAGCTGCTGTTCGCCCTCGTCTACAACCTGCTCGGCAGCGTCGCCGACACCGAGGACGTGCTGCAGGACACCTGGCTGGCCTGGGCGGCGCGGCGCGCGGACGGGGCGGCGGGGCCGGTGGAGCACCCGAAGGCGTACCTGGTGCGGGTGGCGGTGAACCGGGCGCTGGCGCAGCAGGCGGCGGTGAGCCGGCGGCGCGAGACGTACGTGGGGCCGTGGCTGCCGGAGCCGCTGGTGGGTCCGTTGGCGGAGCCGGGGGCGCCGGTCGGGGACGGGCAGGCGGCGGTGGAGCACGCCGAGGCGGTGTCGTTGGCGCTGCTGGTGGTGCTGGAGACGCTTTCGCCGCTGGAGCGCAGCGCGTTCGTGCTGCACGAGGTGTTCGGGTACAGCGGCGCGGAGATCGCCGGGATCCTGGGGCGCAGCCCGGCGGCGGTGCGGCAGTTGACGAAGCGGGCGCGGGAGCACGTGCAGGCCAGGCGGCCCCGGTACGAGCCGGAGCCGGCGGTGCGGCGGCAGGTGACGGAACGTTTCCTTGCGGCGGCGCTCGGCGGGGATCTGGCGGCGCTGCTGGAGTTGCTGTCGCCGGACGTGACGCTGTGGGGCGACGGCGGCGGGAAGGCTCCCGGGGGGCTGCGTCCGCTCACCGGCCGGGCCAAGGTGGCGCGGCTGCTGGCGGCCCTGGCACCGAAGTTCGGCGGTCGTGCGCTGGTGATGGACTGGCGGAGCGTCAATGGCGCGCCCGCGGTGGTGGTTTCGGCGTTCGGCCGGGCGTTCGCGGTGCTGGTGCTGGACCTGGTGCCGGACGGCGACCGGATCTCCGGCATCTACGCGGTGTCCAACCCCGACAAGCTGGGGGGTCTGGCGTGAAGGGGCTTGCCGGATGGCTGACGGTGCCCGCCGGTCGGCGCGGCAAGTGGGTGGTGCTGGCGGCCTGGGCGGTGCTGCTGATACCGGCCCTGCTGCTGGCGGGGCGGCTCGGTGAAGTGGAGCAGAACGACAACGCGGCGTGGCTGCCGGGTGGGGCGGAGTCCACCGCCGTGGTGCAGCGGGCCGCCGCGCTCGGGGCGGCGGACACCGTCCCGGCGATCGTCCTGTACGACCGCCAGACCGGCATCACATCCGCTGATCTGATCAACGCCCAGGCCGATGCGAAGGCCTTCGCCGCCGTCGAGTCGGTGGTCGGCGCCGTGCAGGGGCCGGTGGCCTCGCCGGACGGGCAGGCGCTGCAGACCGTCGTCCAGCTGCACAAGGGGCAGGACGGCTGGGAGGGCCTCGGGCGCACCGTGGACGCGCTGACCGCGATCGGCACCGCGCACGCCGACGGCCCGGGATTCCACGTCACCGGGCCCGCCGGGTACGCGTCCGACTCCATCAAGGCGTTCGGCGCGGGCGGCAGCCTGACCACGATCACGGCGGTCGTGGTGGTGCTGATCCTGCTGCTCACCTACCGCAGTCCGTGGCTGCCGCTGCTGTCGCTGCTCACCGTCGGCGGGGCGCTGGCGGTCGCGGAGGCGCTGGTGTTCGTGCTCGCCCGGTACGCCGGGCTGGTCGTCAACAAGCAGACCGGGTTCATCCTGGTGGTGCTGGTGTTCGGCGCGGCCACCGACTACGCGCTGCTGCTGATCGCCCGCTACCGCGAGGAACTCGCGCACCACCAGGACCCGCACGAGGCGATGGCCCGCGCCCTGCGCCGCTGCGCACCCGCCGTCACCGCCTCGGCGGCGACCGTCGCGGCCGGGCTCCTGCTGCTCGTCCTGGCCGAGCTCAACTCCACCCGCGGCATGGGGCCGGCCTGCGCGATCGGCGTCCTGGTCGGCTGGCTCGCCATGCTGACGCTGATGCCCGCACTGCTGGTGGCCTGCGGGCGGCGGGCGTTCTGGCCGCGCCGCCCCGAGTACGGCGCCGCCGCGCCCGACGGCGGCCGGGCCTGGACCCGCCTGGGCGACGCCATCGCCCGCCGCCCCCGCACCGTCTGGATCGGCACCGCACTCGCCCTCGGTGCCCTCGCCCTCGGCTGCTTCGCGCTGCGCGCGGACGGCCTCGCCGACACCGAACAGTTCACCGGCCGCCCGCAGACCGCCGCCGGCAAGCAGGTCCAGGCGGCGCACTTCCCGGCGGGCGCGGGCGACCCGCTGTACGTGGTGGCCCGCTCCGACGCCGCCTCCACCGTCCGCGATGCGTTGGCCGGTGTGCCGGGCGTCCAGACCGTCCAGCAACCCCTCCTGACCGGCCATCAGGTGCTGTTGACCGCCGAACTCTCCGCCGACCCGTCCAGCCGGGACGCGATGCGCACCGTCTCCCTCGCCCGCACCGCGGTGCACGCCGTACCGGGCGCGGACGCACTCGTCGGCGGCACCACCGCGATCGCCCTCGACACCCGGGACGCGGCCTCCCGCGACGACGCCCTGATCATCCCGGTCGTCCTGCTGACGGTGCTGCTGATCCTCGCCGTCCTGCTCCGCTCGGCCCTCGCCCCGCTGCTGCTGATCGGCACCGTGGTGCTCTCGTTCGGCGCGGCGCTCGGCGTCTCCGCCCTGGTCTTCCGCCACCTGTTCCACTTCGCCGGGACGGACGCCTCGTTCCCGCTCCTCGCCTTCGTCTTCCTGGTCGCCCTCGGCGTCGACTACAACATCTTCCTGGTCACCCGCGTCCGCGAGGACGCCCGCACCCTCGGCACCCGCCGCGCGGCCCGCACCGCCCTCACCGCCACCGGCGGCGTCATCACCTCCGCCGGCCTCGTCCTCGCCGGCACCTTCGCCGCCATGGCCTCCCTCCCCCTGGTCTTCGCCGCCGAACTCGGCTTCACCGTCGCCTTCGGCGTCCTCCTCGACACCCTCCTCGTCCGCTCCGTCCTCGTCACCGCCCTCACCCTCGACACCGGCCCCCGCCTCTGGTGGCCCACCCGCCATCCCTGACCCACCCAGCACCGGCCGGCGTCACGATGCACCGCCATCCGCGCCGGCCGGTCTCCGGGGGCTCAGGTACGCCGGTCGAAGCGGAACCCGAACAGCCGGCCTTCGTCGTAGCGGTCCGTCAGCCTGGGCTCGATCACGTACGGGCCCGCATCGAACCCGCACGACTCGGCCTTGGCGAGTTCGTCCTCGTTGATCGTCACCAGGTACTGCATGCGCTCGCGGTCCATCACCTCCGCGGCCAGCTCCAGCGCCCGGGTCAGCTGCCGCTCGTCGACGCCGTCGAACAGGTGACTGTCGTGCACCAGGAAGTCGGGGGCCCGGCCGTCGCGGTGCGCCAGGACTGCGAGTGTCAGGTCGAAGCAGAAGATCGCCATCCGGTTGATGCCCTGGCTGACGTCGCTGTCGATCTTCGGGGTGATCTTCAGACTCGTCCTTCCCGCATCCACCGAGAGGTACGACGGGCGGCCGGTTCCGTAGAGACGCTGGACGAAGCTGTTGAACAGCAGGGTGGCCCGGTCGATCTGATGCCGCCGTTCCGCGATGTCCAGCTCGACCGCCCGATCCAGATCGATGCGTGCTGCCTCGATCTCCCGGCTGCTCGTCTCGATCGCCTGCGCGGCCTCGTAGCGGTGCTTCAGCGCACCCAGCGCCGCTTCTTCCTGGGCCAGCGCCTTCTGCAGGGTGGTGAGCGCCTCCAGGGCCCCGCCTTCGTTCAGTTCCCGCAGCAGCGCGGCCTGTTGGGAGTCCAGGAGGTTCCGCTCCGCCACCCGCCCTTCCAGGCGCGTGCGGGTCGCGGCGATCTCCTCGGCCAGGTACTTGCGGCGGTTGTGCACGACCGCCCGATGGAAGTCCCGGACTTCTTCGAAACGCCGCTTGACCTGGGAACCGAGGGTGACTCCGAGGTCGGCGTAGACCTGGTCCAGGTAGCGGACCTCGGGGTCGTCGGCCGATGGAACAGCTTCTCGAACTCACTCCCCGAACTCTCCTCCAGCATCGCGCGCCACCTGGCCTGCGCGTACTGCCGCTGATGCGGAAGAAGCACGGTTCTCCTCCTCGTCCCGCACGATCCCTGCGGTCACGGCAACGCCGTGATACCCCGGACAGCGTCCGTTCGCCTGGGGAACGATGCCGGACACCTCCCGGTCACCCTCCAACCCGCTGAAAAGTTCACCACTTCGGGGGATCTGACGAACCGTCCAAAACGGCCCCGCTCGGCCGCACCCAGGGTGTGGTGCGTCGAACGGGGCCGTTGACGTCAGTGGGCCAACTGCCGTCAGACCAGGTGGTCGAAGGCGCCGGCCTTCGCGCCCTGGACCATGGCCCGGATCTCGTCGCGGGTGTAGACGAGAGGCGTCTGCTGCGGCCGCTTGGAGTCACGGACCGCGATGAACGTGCCGACCACGCCGAACTCCACACAGTTGTCGTTGCCCCCGCTGAACGGGGACTTCTCCCAGACGACATCCGAGAAGTCCAGCTCGGCGGGGACGGGCTTGGTGGTGCTCAACTCTTACAGCTCCTTGAGAATCTTGTTGATCTGGCTGCGGGTCTCGGGTGGGCCGAGGGCACGGGCCCGCAGATGGTCGAAGACCTCGGTGTAGCGCTCCACATCCTCGGATCCCTCGAAGTACACCGAGTTGGTCAGATTCTCCACCCACACGACGTCCGGATTCGAATCCGGGAAGCCCATGAGCATGAACGATCCGTAGAGTCCTGGGTGAAAACCGGCCGAGAACGGCAGCAGCTGAAGCGTGATGCCAGGTCGCGGCGAGACCTCCAGAAGATGTTCCAACTGCCCTTTCAGAACAGTACGGTTGCTACCGATCCTTCGTATTGCTGCTTCGTCGATCACCGCCCAGAGCTTCGGGGCGTCCTCGCGTCCCAGCAGCTTGTCCTGCCGCTCCATCCGCACCGTCACCAATGCGTCAATCTGTTTGGCCGTCAGATCCACTCGCATCTCGGTGATGACCCGCCGCGCGTAGTCGGCGGTCTGCAGCAGGCCCGGCATCAGCTGCGGTTCGTAGGAGCGGAGGCTGGTGGCACTGGACTCGAGCGCCAGGTAACCGCCGTACTGCGTGGTGTTGATGACGGCCGAGTACTTCTTCCACCACTGCTGCCGCTGGGCCTGATCCGCGCGGACCAGGTCGAGGATGTCCTCCCGCTCGACCGGGTCAATGACCTGGTAACAGTCCAGCAATGCCTTGACCAACAACGGAGTTGTGCCACGGTCGCCGTTCTCGATCCGGCTCAGCGAGCTCTGGTTGACCTCCACCACCTCGGCCACCTGAGTGAGCGTCAGCTCTCTGGCATCTCGCAACTCCTTGAGCCTGGAGGCGAGCTGACGTCGATACACGGACTTGGGGGCGGGGTTCCTCTTCGCCATGGGCGCCAGTCTCCACTGCTCCGCAAGCACACAGCAACCGATCGAGGGAAAACCGGCTGGGCATATTGCCCACCGGGCAACCTGGCAGGCATGCTGACTCCCGGTAGCACGACGCGACCGCCCGGTCACGCCGCGTGGCACACGCCGCTGCCTTCCTTGCGCCGACCGAGGGGCGCCTCAACTCGCCCTCACGGTCGGCGGTTTGCTCAGCCGCACGGGAGCCCGCCATGCGCGAACACCGCGCCCCAGCACCGCCCGAACCCGACTCCGCCACCCGCGGCTTCTACCTCTCGCCGCGCCCCGACGGATTCGTCCTGCACATGAACGCCAGCGCCGAACACCTGGTCGAGATGCGGGCCCGGGTCTTCAAGACGGTCACCTCGGCCGGCGCCGCCGAGGAAGTCGCCGAGGCCGCCCGCCTGGTGGCCAGCGAACTCGTCGGCAACGCGGTACGGCTGTGCGGCCCGCACGCGCCCGTGATCGTCCGACTGGCCGACGCCGGCCACGAGTTCGTCGTCCAGGTCCACGACCCCGAACCCGCCGTCCTGCCGGCCCGTTCCGCCGAGCCACCCGACAACTCGCGCACGGGCACCGGCCGCGGCCTGTGGATCCTCGACGCGCTCGCCCCCGGCTGGACGGTCACCCCCACCCCGCTCGGCAAGCAGATCACCTGCACCCTGCCCCGCGACCGCACCACCGCGGCGTGAGGCCCCCGGGAATTCCGATGCGCGGCAGGCGACTTGCTCCGCACAATGACCGCCATGACATGGGACGGACTGATCCAACTCGGCGACGGGGACGTATGGGCGGCGGACAGCGGGGGTGACGGGCCGCCCGTGGTACTGCTGCACCCCGGGGTCGGCGACTCGCGGATCTGGGACGGGCTGCTGCCCGAACTCACCGCGCGCCACCGGGTGATCCGCTACGACGTGCGCGGCTACGGGCGCTCGCCGCAGCCCACCACCGCGTACTCGCCCCTGGCAGACCTGCACGCCGTCCTGGACCACTTCGGGCTCGACCGGGTCCGGCTCCGCCTGGTCGGCTGCAGCATGGGTGGCGGGACGGCACTCGGGTTCGCCCTCCAACAGCCCGAGCGGGTCGAGTCGTTGGTGCTGCTCTGCCCCGGCGTGCCCGGCTACCCGTGGCCGGACGAACCCGAACTCGACGCCGAATACGACCGGCTGGTGGCCGCGGACGACCTGGACGGCCTGACCGCCTACGGCCTGCGCGAGTGGGCGGCGTCCGGCGCCGACGAGGCCGCAAGCTCCCAGCTCCGCTCCGCGGCCCGGGCCTGGCCCGGCGAGGACATCCACCAACAGCCCGACCCCCCGGTCTTCGACCGCCTCACCGAACTGACCGCAATACCCGCCACCGTCCTCATCGGCGACCTCGACCGCCCCGCCGCCATCGACTGCGCCGAACAGACCGCCACCCGCCTCACCTGCGCCCTCATCCGCCTCCCCGACGTCGACCACCTCCCACCCCTCCGGGCCCCCGACACGGTCCTCCGCCTGATCAACTGACCGAACCGCCTGCACGACAACCCCACGGCCCAACGCCCGCCCCGCCTCCGGCGGCCTCCCGGCCGCCTCCGCAGGCCGCCGAAGCGCGTCGCAGCGGTGGGCGGCCAACTAGCGACGTAGTCCCTCGCCCCTACCGCCGGCCGCAGGCCGCGTCTCACCACGCCCGCCGCACCGACAGCGGGCCGCGAGGACCGGCGACCAGACGCGGGCGGCGAAGGGGCGGTCAAGCCTGCTCCCCCCAACCCACCACTCCGCCAGCCGCAGGCCAACACCCGTCCCCACCCCCACCGGCCGCAGGCCACTGCCCCACCCCCACCTCCCCGACCGCAAGCCGCGACTCACCACGCCCGCCGCACCGACAGCAGGCCGCGAGGACCGGCGAACAAACGCCAGCGGCGAAGGGCGCGGTCAAGCCCTCTCCCCCAACCCACCACTCCGCCAGCCGCAGGCCGCAAACCCCCACCCCGCCGCCGGCCGCAGGCCGCGTCTCACCACGCCCGCCCCACCGACAGCGGGCCGAGAGGACCAGCGACCAAATGCCAGCGGCGAAGGGCGCGGTCAAGCCTTCCCCCCAACCCACCACTCCGCCGGCCGCGGGCCGCAAACCCTCACCCCCACCTCCCCGACCGCAGGCCGCGTCTCACCACGCCCGCCCCACCGACAGCGGGCCGCGAAAACCGGCGACCAAACGCCGGCGGCGAAGGGGCGGTCAAGCCCTCTCCCCCAACCCACCACTCCGCCAGCCGCAGGCCACCACCCGTCCCCACCCCCACCGGCCCGCAGGCCGCAAACCCCCACCCCCACCTCGCCGGCCGCAGGCCTCGTCTCACCACGCCCGCCGCACCGACAGTGGGTTCCGCAGGTGGGTGACCAGCTCGCGGCGGAGGGCGCGGTCGCGCGCCGTCTCGGTGGGGAGGTCGAGTTGGACGATGTCGACGCCGGCGGCGCGGAGGAGGTGGATGCGGGTGGCGACGGTCGCGGGGGAGCCGGTGTAGGCGTTGGTGAGGTTGCGGCGGATGTAGGAGGCGACCTGGTCCGCACCGGCACCTTCGCGGCCGCGTTCGCGGTCGCGGTCGAGCGCGACGGCGTCGAGGTGCCGGGCGGCGTCGGGACCGGCGGTGAGCCGCATCGCGTCGCGGCGGAGTCGGCGGAGGTGCTGCTGTGCGGCGGTGTCGGTCTCGGCGAGGACGACGGTGACGTGCCGCCAGATGCGCAGGGTGCGACCGTGGCGGGCGGCGGCGGCGCGGGCTTCGGCGATCCGCAGTCGGGTGTCGGGCAGCGGGAGCGGGGGGACGGCGTACACCTGCGCGTATTTCGCGGCGAGTTCGACGCCCTGCGGCGAGGAGCCGCCGAAGGAGATCAACTCGCTGCCGGGGGCGGGCCGCAGGCCGGGCCTGGCGGCGCGCAGGGTGTAGTACTCGCCGTGGTGGTCGAGGTCGGTCTCGGTGGCGAGGTAGCGGGTGAAGACCGACAGGTACTCCTCGGCGCGCCGGTACCGTTCGGCCTTGGGAAGGGTGTCGCCGTCCCGGGCGACGTCCGCGTCGCTGGAGCCGATGATCACGTGGGCGCTGATCCGTCCGCCGGAGAGCCGATCGAGCGTGGCGAGTGAACGGGCGGCCACGGTCGGCGAGTTGGTGCCGATGCGGTGCGCGGCTGCGATCCGCAGGCGGCTGGTGGCGGCGAGTGCCCAGCCGGCCACCAGCCAGGGGTCGGGCCAGGAGGAGGACTGGACGACGAGCGCGCTGTCCAGCCCGTCCTCCTCCAACTCCCGTGCGGTGCGGCTGATGTGGGCGGGGTCGGCGGTGCGTTCGCGCGGATCGGGTGCCCAGCGCAGGGCCTGCCGTTCGGCGGGGGTGTCGCCGAGGACGGGGGCGGCGCGGACGCCTCCGCGCAGTTCGAGTTCCATGGGGTTCCTCCACGAGGGGTGGCGGGCGGGCCGCCCGACTGCGGCCCGCCCCGGGACAGTTGGCGGTCACCTTGCGGCGGGCCCGAGCCGGGCGAGGGTGTCGAGCAGCCGGGTGCGGCTGGCGAACACCTCGGGCGGCAGCGAGACGTACAGCTGGATGGCGGTGACGCCGGGCTGCTGGTAGCGCAGGATCTGTTCGCGGCACTCCTCGGGCGAGCCGCTGATGAACAGCGCGTCGACGACCTCGTCGGGCAGGGCGCGCTGCGCGCCCTCGTGGTCGCCGTCGGCCCAGCGCTTGTGCGTTTCGGCGAGCAACTCCCCGTTGCCGAGCCACTGGTGGAACTTGCGGTAGGGCTCGCGGTTGAGGATCCAGGCGAGGAACGGCCGGCTGGCGCGGTGCGCGTACGCGGTGTCCTCGGTGGGGCAGACGAACACCTTGACGACGAGTTCCTTGCCGGGTGGCTGCGGCCCGACTGTGTCGAGCACCTTCGGCAGGTCGTGGGCGCCAAGCAGGTTGGTGATCGCACCGTCGCCTTCGGCGAAGCCGAGCCGCAGCATGCCGGGCCGCAGCGCGCCGAGGATGACCTTGACCGGTTCGGCGGGCGGGTGGGGCAGGCGGTAGCCGGTGATGGAGAAGGTGTCGAACTCTCCGGCGACGTGTTCTCCGCGCAGCGCGGCGGTCAGGAATCGCAGCACGTCGCGGGTGCGCTTGAAGGGCTCGTCGAACGGAATGCCGTTGATGTCGGTGACGTGCGCGGGAACGGACGCCCCGATGCCCAACAGGACTCGCCCTGGCGCGAGTTGGGCGAGCGTGGCGGCGGTCTGGGCGAGCACGGCCGGCCCGCGGGTGTGGACGGGGACGATGCCGGTGGCGATCCGCAGGTGCGGCGACCAGGCGGCGGTGGCGGCGAGCGGGGTGAACGCGTCGGTGCCGCCGCCCTCCGCGCTCCACACGTCGCCGTAGCCGAGTTCCGGCAGCCGCTCGACCAGGAAGCGGTGGCGGTCGATGGTGAGCCCGGGCAGCGGCAGGGTGATGCCCCAGGCGGGCGCCACCCGGTGGTGCGGGAGGGCGTTCGTCACGAACTTGCCTTTCTCATAGCCGAACTGACGGGACGTCACTTGCCGACCCGGACGGTGGTGAGGTCGAGGAACCAGGACTGCGGCTGGACGAGTCCGTGGACGGTGGGGGCGAGGGCGCGCGGGTTGCGGTCGTTGACCACGAACAGCCATGGCGCGTCCTCGGTGACCTGCCGCAGCGCGCTGCGGTAGTCGGCCTGGCGGGCGGACTGCTCGGGGTTGGCGGCGGCGCTCGCGAGCAGGCTGTCGACCTTCGGGTTGGTGTAATGCCCGGTCCAGAAGGGGCTGTTGGAGCCGACGAACAGTGGCAGCAGCGCCTCGGACTGGAACAGCGTGGTGGACTGGGCGATGGCGTCGGAGCCGAGCGCGACCTGCCCCTTGGCCTCGGCGCCGATCAGGGTGGTCCAGTCGGTGGTACGGATCTCCACCTTGATGCCGACGGCGGCGAGGTCGCGCTGCAGTGCCTCGGTGATCGGCACGGGCAGCAGGTTGCCGGAGCCGCCGGTGGGCACCGTCACGGAGGTACTGAACCCGTTCGGATAGCCCGCCTCGGCGAGCAACTGCCGCGCCTTGGCCGGGTCGTGGGAGTACCGGTCGCCGGCCGGGTCGTAGGCGGCGGTGGCCCGGGGCGCGGCCTGGTAGGCCGGGTCGGCGGTGCCGTGCAGCAGCTTGTCCGCGACGGCCTGCCGGTCGATGGAGTAGTTCGCCGCCTGCCGGACCCGCACGTCCGCCCACGGCCCCTTGCTGGTGTCGAGGATCCAGTACCAGAGGTGGTCGTAGCTGTTGGTGAGGATCTGCGCGCCGGCGGCCTTCAGGCTGTCCAGGTCGTCGGGGTTCGGGTACTCGATCCAGTTGACACCGCCCGAGCGCAGCGCGGCAGTTCGGGCCGCCGCGTCGGGCAGCGCCTTGATGATCAGCCGGTCGAGCTTCGGGGCGCCGCGCCAGTACGTCCGGTTGGCGGCGAGCTCGACCTGCTGTCCCTCGGTCTGCGAGACGAACCCGAACGGGCCGGTGCCGACCGGGTGTTGGGCGAAGTCGCTGCTGCCGCTCTTGCGGACGGCGGTGGGGCTGGCGATCAGTACGTGCGCCAGGTCCTCGGGGAAGTGCCCGTTGGGTGCGGTGGTGACCAGCTCGATGTGCGCGTCGTCGGTCTTGCGGTAGGAGGCGATGTCGCCCGCGTACTCCTTGGCGGCGGCGCCGAGCGCATCGGTGTACTCCGGGCTGGACTTGTCCAGGTAGCGGTGCAGGTTGAACAGCACCGCGTCGGCGTCGAACGGCGTGCCGTCCTGGAACGTGACGCGCTTGCGCAGGGTGAACGTCCAGGTCAGCCCGTCCGGTGCGACCTGCCAGGACTCGGCGAGCGCGCCCGTCACCTGCGGCGGCCGGTCGGTGTCCTTCAACAGCTCGTAGCGGGTGAGCCCTTCGTAGATCTGGAAGCTCAGCAGTCGTTTGCCCTCGAACCCGGCGCCACCGATCACAGTGTCCAGGTTCGGCAGCTTCCCGGTCGCCCCGATCACCAGCGTGCCCCCGCCGGCCTCTCCCCCGGCCCCGGCCTCCGCACCGGCGCAACCGGCCGTCGCCAGCAGGACGGTGGCGGCCGCCAGCGCGGCGGCTCTGGAACGGATGCGGACGTACTTGCTCATGACGGTCCTTCGCTGGGTTCGGTGGTACGGGTGCTTCGGTCGTCGGCGCGGCGCGGGACGGCCAGCTCCACGCGCGGGCCTGAGGCGGCCAACAGGGCTTGGGTGTACGGGTGTTGGGGGTCGGTCCAGAGCGTGTCGGTGGGTCCCTGCTCGACCACCCGGCCGGCCCGCAGCACCAGGGTGCGGTGCGCGAAGCGGGCGACGGCCGAGAGGTCGTGCGAGACGAACAGGTAGGCGGTGCCGGTGCGTTCGCGCAGCTCGGTCAGCAGCTCCAACAGCCGCCGCTGGGTGGACGGATCGAGCGCGGAGGTCGGCTCGTCGCACACCACCAGGGCCGGCCCGGTCGCCAACGCCCGTGCCACCGCGACGCGTTGCAGCTGTCCGCCGGACAGTTCACGCGGGAACCGCCGGGCCAGCTCCGGAGCGAGACCCACCTGCCGGAACAACTCCCCGACCCGCTCGGCCCGTTGACGCCGGGGCACCCCGTGCGCCCGCAACGCGAACCCGACCGCCTCACCGGCCCGCAACGCCGGATTCAACGACCCGCGCGGATGCTGCGGCACGAACTGCAACCTCCCCCGCACCGCCCGATCCGCCCGCGCCCGTAACCGCGACGGATCCCGCCCCTCGAACGCCACCGCCCCACCGTCCGGCCGCAGCAGCCCCAACGCGAGCCGTGCCACCGTCGACTTCCCCGACCCCGACTCCCCCACCAGCCCGACGGCCTCCCCCGCCCGCACCTCCAGACTCACCCCACTGACGGCAGCCCGGCCCGCCCAGCTCTTGGAGACGGCATCCAGCCGGAGCAGGGGTGCGTCCGCACTGCTCGACGCGACGACGGTCATCGAAGCGATCCTTCCGAGTCGGCCGGGACGAGGAGCGTCCCGGCGGGGCCGGTGGCGGTCAGGCGGCCGTGGTGGAGAACAGCGACGGTGCCGCCGATCCGGGCAGCAGCGGAGAGGTCGTGCGTGACCAGCAGCAGGGCGAGTCCCCGCTCGGTGCGCAGAGCGGTGAAGAGGTCGAGGATGTGGGCCCGGACCAGGGCGTCCAGGGCGGTGGTCGGCTCGTCCGCGATCAGCAACTCGGGCCCGCACGCCACCGCGAGAGCGATCGCCGCACGCTGCCGCAACCCGCCGGACAGCTCGTGCGGGTACGCGGCGGCGGCCCGCTCCGGGTCCGGCAACCCGGCGGCGGCGAGCACCGGAAGAGCGGCCGCGCAGGCCGCCTTCCGCCCGTCCGCCAGGCCGTGCCGGCGCAGCACCTCCACGAGCTGCGCGCCGATCCGGCGCAGCGGGTCGAGAGTCGCGGACGGATCCTGCGGGACGTAGCCGATCCGCCGCCCCCGGATTCGCGACAACTCCCGTTCCGGCAGCCCGAGAAGCTCGGCATCGCCGAGCCGCACCGACCCCCGCACGGCCGCACCGCGACCGGGCAGCCCCAGAACGGTCCGCGCCATCGTGGTCTTCCCGCTCCCGGACTCCCCGAGCAACACCAGTGCCTGCCCGGCCGGGAGCGTGAGGCTCACTCCGTCCACGGCCCGCACCCCACCGGGGTACTCGACCGTCAGATCCTCGATCGTCAGCGCGCCAGACGGTGCACGACCAGGGAGAGCACCACCAGGGGCGCTGGGGGTACCCGCAGCGAAGCGAGGGGGCGGAACTGCGCGAAGAGGAACGCGTCCACCAGCCTGATCGCGACGCGGGACAGTCAGTTGCACTTGATCGCGACCTTGCGGACGGGCCTGCGCTTGTCGCGCAGTTCCCCGCGCCCCCGGTTTCGCACCCTCCCCCGCGCGCGCTCTGAGCGTCTCGCCGAGGGTGTTGAACAGCACCGAGACCGCCAGGATCACCAGCGCGGGAATGGCCGCGAGCCATGGGTGGGTGAAGATCGCCGGGCGCAGCTCGTCGAGCATCGCGCCCCACTCAGGAGTGGGCGGCGCGACCCCCAGGCCGAGGAACGACAGGCCGGCGGCGTAAACGATCGCGAGGCCGACCAGCGAGGTCGCATAGACGAGCACCACGGGCGCGACCACCGGCAGCACTTGGCGCAGGACCAGCGCGGTCCAGGTCGCACCACTGACCCTCGCCGCCTCCAGGTACTCCGCGGCCCGGATCCGCCGCGTCTCGGTGAACGCGACCCGCGCGACAGCCGGTGTCAGCACCACCGACAGCGCCAGCACCGTCGCGCTCAAGCCGGGTGTGAGCAGCGACGCGACGGCGATCGCCAGCAGCACGCCGGGGAACGCGTACAGCACGTCCAGCGTGCGCAACAGGGCCTGCTCGGTCACCCGCCCGCCGAGCCCGGCGGCGATGCCGAGCAGCGCACCGGCCACCCCGGCCACCGCGACGGGCAGCAGTCCGGCCGTCAGCGAGGGCCGAGCCGCCCACAGCAGCCGGCTCAGCAGGTCCCGCCCTTGCGCGTCCGTACCCAACAGGTGCCCTGCGCTGCCGGGGTCGAGCAGCCGGTCGGCGAGCTGCCCGGCGGCGGGATCGGCGGGCGCGAGCAGCGGCGCGGCGACGGCCAGCAGGACAGGCAGCAGCACGCCTACGCCCAACGCAACAACAGGAAGTCGATTTGTCGTCATGTCATCAGCCCCGCACCCGGGGATCGATCGCGGCGTGCGCGGCGTCCACCAGCAGGTTGATGCCGACGAAGGCCGCGCCGACGATCAGCACCCCGCCCTGGATCAGCGGCAGGTCGCGGGCCGTGAGCGCGTCGTAGAGCAGGCGGCCGAGGCCGGGCCAGGTGAACAGGGTCTCCACGAAGACCACTCCCTCCAGCAGGTAGGCCAGTTGCAGGCCGCCGATGGTCAGCAGCGCGGGCGAGGCGTTGTGCGCGCAGTGGCGCAGTACGGCGGCGCGGCCGAGGCCGCGGGCGCGCAGGCCGTCGGCGAGGTCGCCGTCGAGGACGGCGGAGAGCGCGGCGCGGTGGACGCGTGCGGTGAGGCCGAGCGGGACGAGGGCGGCGGCGGTCGCGGGCAGCAGCAGGTGGCGGAGCAGGTCGCCGGGCCCGCCGCCGGAGCCGAATGCGTCGTGGGTGCCGCCGGCCGGGAGCAGTTGCCAGTGGACGGCGAACACCGCGATCAGCAGCAGCGCCACCGAGTACTGGGGGGCGGAGACGGCGAGCGTGGAGGCGGCGCTGCACAGGCGTCCCCACGGGCCGCGCGGGCGCAGCGCGCCAAGGGTGCCGAGCAGGACGCCGCCGGCGAGGACGAGGGCGAAGGCGGCGGCGGTGAGGGTGAGGGTCTGGCCGAGGGCGGGCAACAGCAGTGCGGTGACGGGGCGTTGGGTGGACGTCGAGGTGCCGAGGTCGCCGGTGAGGGCGTGGCCGAGCCAGTCGAGGTAGCGGACGGGCAGGGGCCGGTCGAGTCCGATCCGCTCCGCCAGCGCCTGCCGGGCCTCGGCGGGTGCGCCGGGGCCGAGGAACGCGGTGACGGGGTCGCCGGGGACGAGAGCGACGGTGGCGAACACGACGGCGCTCACCCCCAGCAGGGTGGGCACGGCGAGCAGCAGCCGGCGCAGCAGGAATCCGCTCACGGGGTGCTCGGGTCAGAAACGACGGTGGCGGGCATCGGGCTGCGGTTCCTCCGGTTCGGCGACGGGGCGCGAGGCACCAGAGGCTGCCTTGGTGCTTGCGGCGCGGCCCGTCGGGTTGTCCACGAGGGTTGCGAACAGTGCGCGTGGGCAGCCAGCCAGGCGTTCATGCCGGTACCGGTGGTCATAGGACCGGCGGGACGGGGTATCGCGCTGGGGTCGCCCCTGGGGCTGCGGATCGTCCTTGACCGCCCGTTCGCGGCGTACATACGATTTCCGGCATGGCATATCGGCGGACCGACTTCACCCTCTGGGGGATCGGCGGCTCGTGGCACCGCAGGTGCTTCGACGAGACGTGTCGCCCCGGCACGGCGCGCCGCCCCCTGGCCTGACCGGGCCCTGGGCGCCGCCCGTCCTCCGCCGGGATCCGCGCCGTACGCCGTCGTCCGGCCGCCGTCGCCGATCCCCACGTCCCGTGCCGGGGCCCCGCGCCCCGGCCCGCCACCTTCGAGGGGACCGATCCGCCATGTACCCGTACCCCGTCACGCCCTCCCGCCGCCGGGAGGTGCCGTGCCCGCGCTGACCCGCGGCTCCACCCGCACCCTGCGCCCGCCCACCCGGCGCGGCACCCGGTCGCTGGACGCCCTGCACACCGAGATCGACAACCCGCTCGACCTGCTGGCGGGCCATCAACTACTCACCGACGCAGCTCCCGCCTGCGCCTGCGGCCACCCGCTCTGCTCGTCCGGCGGCGCCCACCGGCCGGCCGCCACCCGGATCTTCCTGATCGAACGCCACCCGGTGGTCAGCGCCGGACTGCGCAGCCTCCTCGCGCCCGACCCGGAACTCGCCGTGATCGGCACCGCGACCGACGCCGCGCACGCGGTCGCCGCCGTCCACCGGGCCCGGCCCGACCTGATCCTGCTCGGACGAGGGCCCGGCCTGGACGCCGACCTCGCCGCCGTCGCCGCACTGCGCCGGCCCGAGGGCGCACCCGACGCACGCGTCCTGCTGCTGCGCCGCGCCGCGACCACCACCGAGGCCAGCCGCATCCTGATGGCCGGCGGCAGCGGCTGCTTCCCCCTCGACCTGCCGCCCGACCGGATCATCGACGCCGTCCACCTCGCCGCCGCGGGCGCGACCCTCTTCCTCCCCGCCCCCACTCCCCTGCGCCCACACCCCGCCCCCGCCGAACGCCCCCTCGACCAGGCCGGCCTGACCGACCGCGAACGCCAGGTCCTCACCCAACTCGCCCTCGGCCTCAGCAACGCCGAGATCGCCCGCCGCCTCACCCTCGCCGAAGCCACCGTCAAGAAACACCTCACCCACGCCATGCGAAAAACCGGCCAGTCCGACCGCCTCCGCGCCGCGCTCTACGCCGTCCGGCACGGCCTCACCGGCTGAGCCCAACAGCACACCTGGGCAACCGAGTTGACCTCTGGCTGCACCGCCTCAGTACCGCCGGCGGTCACGGCCGCTCGAACCCGGCATCGACGTCCTCGGGCCACTCGATCCCCCACAACGTCGAGGCGTCCGCCCAGTCGAGGTGCCACTCCTCACGGCTCACTCGGCACCTCTCCACTCGTCGAACCGGTCGGCCCGACCTACGGGGCCCCGGCCGGGTTGCTCCGGCCGGGGCTGAGATTATCCACGGATGCGCGAACTCGACGAACTCATCGACGTGGACGACCCCGCCTGGCCCGAGCTGCGGAAGGCCCTCGACGGCGCCCCTTCCGTCCGGGTCCTGCCCGCCGATGAGCAGGAGGCCCGCCGCTGTCTGCTGCAACTCCAGGTCACCGCACGCTCCACCCTCGGCGCACTGACCCTGCACACCGGCGGCCTGCTGCTGGACGACGGCTGGCTCCGCGTCTTCGGAGGCGGCGGGCCCGCGAGCCTGGGCCGGGTCAACCGGTTCCCCGCCACGTTCGATCCCGCCTGGCACCCGGGGACCGGCCTGGTCCTCGCCCACGACGTCCTCGGCGGCGTCTTCGCCCTGAACGGCCACGACCCGGCCGCCGAGGGCCGCCCCGGCACACCCGGCCAAGTGACGTACTTCGCGCCCGACTCGCTGGAATGGGAGTCCCTGGACGTGGGCCACTCGGCCTGGCTCGGCTGGTTGCTGTCCGGGCAGTGGGAGACGTTCTACGACGGCCTGCGGTGGCCGGGTTGGCGCGAGGAGACAGCAGCGCTCGCGGCCGACGAGGGGATCGCGGTCTACCCGTTCCTGTGGTCGGAGCAGGCCCACGAGGATCTCGCGGCCACCAGCCGGAAGCCGGTCCCGATGCGCGAACTCCTCGGCATTGCGGGAGAGTTCGCGCAGCAGGTGGGGCTACCGGACCCCGGCTTCCTCGGCGACGTGTAGCGACGGGGCCGCCTCGACGCGACTGGCACCCCCGTATCTCCCCGGCTACTGCACACGGGTGTCCGCCGCTGCCCGCGGGCGGGTGGCGCGGACTGTGCAGCCAGCCGCGGTGGTGAGGGTGACGGCCGCGCAGAGAACGGCAGTGGCCAGCAGTTCGGGCCAGGCGACGGCGATTGACGGGTCGGCCAACAGGGCGGTCAGCGCGGCGTGTTGGGTCACGGCGGTGAGCGCGGTGGCGGCCGCCGCAAGCAAGGTACCGGCCAGGACGGCGATCGCCGCCTCGGCGGCCACCACCGCCACGATCTGGCGGCGCACCGCCCCCGCGAGTCCGAGCAGGGCGAACTCGCGGTGGCGTCCGGCCACGGCCATCGCGAGCGTGCCTGCGACCGAGATCAGCGAGTACGCCAGTGCGATGCCGAGGACCACCACGGCCGCGTTGTCGGCCTGTTCGGCGGCCTTCGCGTGCGCGGCCGCCAATACGGCCTGCCGGGTGGTCAACCGCGCACCCGTCCCCGCCAACGCCCGCTCGACCGCCGGGAGTTGAGAGTCGCCCAGCCCGTCCAGATACAGCAGGGTGGGCGCCACTGCCCCGGTCACCGACGCCGACAGGTACGCGTCGTCACCGCCGAGCCCGCGCGCCACCACCGCCGCGACCACCACCGGAACGCGGGCGCCCGTCGGCAGCAGGGCAACCAGCCTGTCTCCCACGGCAATGCCGTCCGCAGAGGCCGCGTGCTCGTCGATCACCAGGAAGTCGTCCGGCAGCGCCGCCACCGACCCGTCCCGCACCGGCGGCGTGAACGTCCGGCCGAACGCCGCCGCCGGGACGGCCTGCACCCGCAGCGAGTCGAGCTGCTCGCCCGCCGGCGTCCCGATCTTGACGTTCAGCGAGGTCACGGGCGTGACCCGGACACCGGGCGCGGCGGCCAGCCGCTCCGCCAGACCCGTCGCACCGGGCGGCGCCAGCACCACGTCCGTCGCCCGCACCTCCTGGCGCTGGCGGGCCAGGACGGCGGCGTCCGCGGACTGCTGCACCGTCAGCAGGGTGCCGACCAGCCCGACCGCGATCACGATCGGCGCCACCGTCGCGGCGGTGCGCCGCCGTTCGGTCAGCACGTTCTCGCGCACCAGCATCGGGCCCGCCTTCGTGGAACGCCGTATCGGCCAGGTCAACAGCCGTACCAGCGGCGGCAGAAGCACCGGCGCGAGCAGTGCGAACGCACCGACGTACAGCACCGGGACGGCCTGGTACTTGCGGACGTTGGCCGCCAGGTACGGCTCGGAACGGGCGACGACCGCGCCCGCGACCACCGCCCCGACCAGCAGCGCACCGCCCAGCAGCAGCCGCACCGGGACCCGGCCGCGCCGCTCCACCGCGCTCTCCCGCAGCGCCTCGGCGGGGCGGATCACCGACACCCGCAGCAGCGTCGCCGCCGAACCGGCCAGCGCGGCAACCACTCCCAGCACGAACGCGACCAGCAGCGGCAGCGGGTGCACGGGCACGGTGAACCAGGACGGGGCGACCTCGTGCCGCAGCATCCATCCGTGCAACGGGCCGACGGCGAGCGGCGCGAGCGCGCAGCCGAGCAGCGCGGCGGCCGTGCCGATCAGGGCGGCCTCGCCGAGCACCAGCCGCCGCACCTGCCGGGGCGCGGCGCCGACCAGGCGCAGCAGGGCGAGTTCGCGACGGCGCTGCTCCGTGGCGAACGCGAAGGTCGCGACGACCACGAACACGGCCACGCAGACGGCCAGTCCGGTGGTACTGCCCGCCATCGCCTGCGCGTTGGCCAGCGCCTGCGCGCCCCCGGTGTCGTCGGGGTCGAGCCCGGTCCGGTCCTGGCCGGCCAGCACGGCGGCCCGTTCGCCGACCGTGGCCCGCAGTTGATCGGGCGTCATGTCCGAGACCAGCGCGTTGATGCCCGGCGACAGCCGCTGCGCCTCGGCGTCGGTGAAGAACGCGGCCCGCTCGAACCAGCGCCCCTCGGTGACGCCCACCACCCGGTAGCGTCCGACTCCCAACTCCACCTGCCGGCCGATCAGTTGTGTGTCCGCGCCGGTCAGCACCGCCTCGTCGGTCGCCTGCGGCGGGCGTCCGGCGCGCAGGTGGTAGTCGGCGTACGCGGCCGAGGACCAGGGGTGTCCGGTGGCGTCGCCGTCGAATCGGACCGGGAAGCTGCGGTCGGCGACGGCACCGGCCAACTGCCCGACCAGCTCAGGCGGAAGGACCGCCGGAGCCTTCATCGCACGCCCCGCGAACCCGGCGGGGGCGACGACCGTCCCCGCGTCCCGGAAGCGCTGCGGCCCGGGGTGCGGGGTGCCGAAGGTCGCGGTGAGGACCAGCGCCATGGTCCCGATCATTGTCGTACCGAGCGCGAGCGCGACGAGCGCGCCGAGGAAGCTCGTCCAGCGCCCCTTCAACGTGGCTGCCGCGAGCCTCAACACGCCTGCTCCTCCGGCTCCAGCGCGGCCATCCGCAGCGCGACGGCCTCCGCCGTCGGCTCGTGCAGCTCGCCGACCACCCGGCCGTCCGCGAGAAACAGCACCCGCTGGGCGTACGAGGCGGCCACCGGGTCGTGCGTCACCATGACCACCGTCCGGCGGTGCCGCTCCACCACCTCGCGCAGCAACGCCAGCACCGCCCGCGCCGAACGCGAGTCCAGGGCGCCGGTCGGCTCGTCCGCGAAGATCACCTTCGGCCCGGCGGCCAACGCCCGTGCGATCGCGACCCGTTGCTGCTGACCGCCCGACAACTCGGCGGGACGATGGTCGCCCCGCTCCGCGAGCCCGACCTCCGCCAGCCGCCGGTCGATCTCCGCCGAATCAATGGGCCGCCCGGCCAACCGCAGTGGCAGCTCCACATTCTGACGGGCCGTCAGAACGGGTACCAAGTTGAACGACTGGAACACGAACCCGAGTTGCTCCCGCCGCAGTTCGGTCAGCGCCCGCTCCGACATCCGGTGCACGGGCGCGCCGTCCAGCAGCACCTCCCCCGCGTCCACCGGCTCCAGCCCGGCCGCACACAGCAGCAGCGTCGACTTCCCCGACCCCGACGACCCCATCACCGCCGTAAAACTCCCCGCCACGAACCCGGCATCCACCCCATCCAGCGCCCGCACCACCCCCTCACCCCGTCGGTACGCCCGCCGCACCCCGGCCAGCCGCACCACTTGCTCCCCCGCCACCATGTCGTTCTCCACCGCCCAGACGCTAGACCCCCGTCCACCCCCAGCACCTCCGGGAACCCCCCTGATCCCGACCCTGATCTGCCCCCGACCTGCGACGGAACGCAGGGCTTCATTCGATCGGGTCGTTCCGGTCCGTCGTCCGCGCCGCAGGCCCGGGACGGCCGTTACCGTCTGCTCGTTCGTCCACCATCCCTTTGCTCACCCCAAGGATGCTCATGAGCATGTCAGTTGCCGGATGCCTGGCGGCGGTGGCCGCCGCACTCTAAATTTCCGTCCTGCCGGGGCTCACCGCGCCGGCCCACGCCGCCGAGGAGGACTGTCCCAAGGACAAGTTCTGCTTCTGGTCCGAGCCGGACTACTCGGGCACGTTCCGGGCGGCCGATCCCAAGCCGGGCGGGTGCGCCAAGGGCGGAAAAGTCACCTGGCCCGACGGGACCAGGTCGAGGGTCGAGTCGCTCTACGACAACACCAGGTTCCAGTTCGAAACCTACGGGAACGAGGACTGCTCCGGAGCCCCCGTCGCCATCCACCCGCCCGGCTTCTCGGCGGCGAGCATCGGATCCGACGTGAAGTCGTTCCCGGTGTCCCCGGTCTGCGAGAAGGGGGGGGTGTGCTTCTACTCGGGCGCGGACTTCACCGGTGACGTCGTACAGAACTCCTACTGGAATCTCGGATTCTGCACCAGCAGCGGCATCCCCGCGCGGAGCGTCTACAACATGACCGGGTACACCGCCTCCCTGTTCGACACGAACGGCTCGTGCCAGAACGCCCGCGCGGTGGACCTGCCCGCCTACACCCCCAGGAGCTACGACGACACCTCCTCCGAACGCCGCGGGCTCCCCGCCCGGGCACGACGATCCGGCACCACGCGCGTACGCACTACCGTCGCTTCACCTCCGACCACGGCCGGCGGCCCCAGCACCGCGCGCCAGAGGTAGCCGGGCCAGGCCAGCCACCGCTCGACGGCCAGCGGCAGCACGCACCCGCCGACCAGGGCGCCGACCGCGAGCAGGGGCAGCAGGACGGCGAGCACCGTACCGGCCCGGCGACACCAGCCGTCCGGTGCGGAGACGTCGCACACCGGGCGCCGCCACAGGTACCAGTGTGCCAGGGCCGGCAGGGCGAGGGCGGCGATGAGGCCGAGCACCACGGAGGCGATCATCGCGCCACCGGCATGTACGGCCCGTTGACGACTCCCCGCGCCGGGCTCCGACATCTCCCGGGCGTCTTTCGCTGCGTCAGATCTGAGCTTTTCCCGACCCCATTCCACCCACGCTGACCTTGTCCTTTATGTCCGGCAATCAAACATTTACCGGAACGTTGTTCATATTTGCGGAGGGAGAAGTTAGGTTGCACCGCAATGCGCGGATCCGTCCCCCCCACCCTCCGGCGTACGTGCCGAGGGGCAGGCCGCGCTGGAAAGGCACAGGCGCCCTTGATGAATGTGGAAACCACCACCCCCGCTGTCTCGCCCCCCGGCGGCGGCTCCACCCCACCCCCGGCCGACGGTCACCTGAAGGCGGGACTCAAGAACCGCCACCTGTCGATGATCGCGATCGGCGGCGTGATCGGCGCCGGCCTGTTCGTCGGCTCCGGCGCGGGCATCGCGACCACCGGCCCCGGCATCCTGCTCTCGTACACGCTCGCCGGCGCGCTGGTTGTCCTGGTGATGCGGATGCTCGGCGAGATGGCGGCGGCCGACCCGCAGAGCGGCTCGTTCTCGGCGTACGCGGACCGGGCGCTCGGCCGGTGGGCCGGGTTCAGCATCGGCTGGCTGTACTGGTTCTTCTGGGTCGTGGTGCTCGCCGTGGAGGCCACCGCCGGCGCGAAGATCCTCAACAACTGGATGCCAGGTGTGCCGCAGTGGGCGTTCGCACTGATCGTGATGGTGGTACTGACCGCGACCAACCTGTTCTCGGTCGCCTCCTACGGCGAGTTCGAGTTCTGGTTCGCCGGGATCAAGGTGGTGGCGATCGCCGCCTTCCTGGTGATCGGCACGCTGGCCGCGTTCGGGCTGCTGCCCGGCACCCACGCGGTCGGGATGACGAACCTGACCGGCCACGGCGGCTTCCTGCCGCACGGCGTGGGGGCGGTGTTCACCGGCATGCTCACAGTCGTCTTCGCCTTCATGGGCAGCGAGATCGTCACCCTGGCGGCCGGCGAGTCGGAGGACCCGCAGAAGGCGGTCCGCAAGGCGACCAACAGCGTGATCTGGCGGATCGGGATCTTCTACCTGGGCTCGATCCTGCTGGTGGTGACCCTGCTTCCGTGGGACTCCGCCTCGATCAAGGGCAGCCCGTACGTGGCCGTGCTGGAGCACATAGGGATCCCGGGCGCCGCCCAGGTGATGGACGTGATCGTGCTGACCGCCGTGCTGTCCTGCCTCAACTCCGGGATGTACACCGCCTCCCGGATGGCCTTCTCGCTCGGCCGGCGCGGGGACGCACCCCGGGCGTTCGCCTCGGTGACCAAGCGCGGGGTGCCGCGGGTCGCGATCCTCTCCTCGGTGGTCTTCGGCTTCGTCGCCGTCTTCTTCAACTACACCTCCCCCAACACCGTCTTCGCCTTCCTGCTGAACTCCTCCGGTGCGGTGGCGCTCTTCGTCTGGCTGGTGATCTGTTTCTCGCAGCTGCGGATGCGGCGGATCATCGAGCGCGAGACCCCCGAGCGCCTGACCGTGCGGATGTGGCTGTACCCGTACCTGACCTGGGCCGCCATCGGCATGATCGGGTTCGTGGTGGTGTACATGTTCACGGACGCCGACGGGCGGAAGCAGATGTACTTCTCGCTGGTCGCCGCAGCGATCGTGCTGGTGGCGTCGGCCGTGGTGGGCCGCAGGCGACGGACGGCGGCGGCTGCCTGAGCCACCGCCCCGCCCGGGGAACGCCGGGCCCGGAAGCCGTTGCGGAGGCTTCCGGGCCCGGTGGCGTTCCGGTACCCGCTCGTGACGGGCCGGACATCGGGACAGCCTGTTCGTGCTGGTCCGGCGTGTGCTCTGCCACCCCGGATGCGCTGGGCGCCCTGGCGCTTCCTCGCATCCGCCGTGAGCGTGATGTGTGGCCTGGCCTGCAGCGTGGCGATCCGGAACTTCGGCTGAAGACGCCCACCGGCGCGTGCCCCGTCGGCCGCCCCTGGCCGTGCGAACCGCGTCACCCCGCCGGGACGACTACGGTCGTCACCGTGACCGACTCCGAGCTCCAAGAGGTCGTTGCCCGGCCGCGCACCGCCGCCGGGGTGCTGTTCTTCGATCCCGTCGGCCAACTCCTGCTGGTGAAGCCCACGTACAAGGACGGCTGGGAGATCCCGGGCGGCTACCTGCGGGCCGGCGAGACGCCGAGCGCGGGCGCGGCCCGGGAGGTGGCGGAGGAGCTGGGGATCGCCCCGCCGATTGGCCGGCTGCTGGTCGCCGACTGGGCGCCGCACCCGGCCGAGGGCGACAAGTTGCTGTTCGTCTTCGACGGCGGGATCCTCCCCGACGCCGAGCGCGACGCCATCAGGGTGGACCAACTCGAGGTCAGCACCTACGAGTTCCACCCTCCGGCCCACCTCGACGCGCTGCTGATCCCCCGGCTCGCCCGCCGCGTGCACGCCGCCGTCGCCGCCCGGGCACAGGGCGCAACGGCCTACCTGGAACACGGGGTGCCGCAACCGTAGGACGGTGAGTGTGCGTCCTACGGCTGAAGGGCTACAGTCGACGCCCTCCGGCCACGGCCGGCGGCCCCGAACCTCAGCGAGGACCCGTGAAGTACCTGATCGCCGGCGGTGCCGGCTTCATCGGCTCCACCGTCGCCAATGCCCTCGCGGACGGCGGCCACACCCCGGTCGTCCTCGACAATCTCGTCACCGGGCGCCGCGAGTTCGCCGCCGGATTCCCGTTCTACGAGGGCGACATCGCCGACGGCGCCCTGCTCGACCGGGTCTTCGCCGAGCACCCCGACATCCGGGCCGTCGTCCACTGCGCCGCGCTGATCGTGGTTCCGGACTCGGTCGCCGATCCGCTCGGCTACTACCGCGAGAACGTCGCCAAGACCATCGCGTTCGCCGAGCACCTCACCCGCAACGGTTGCGAACGGCTGCTGTTCTCGTCCTCCGCCTCCCTCTACCGGGCCGACCCGGCCAACGACTGGGCGGTGGACGAGGATTCGCCGCTGGAGACGCTCAGCCCGTACGCCCGTACCAAGCAGCTGGTCGAGACCTTCCTCGCGGACATCGCCGCTACCGGGCCCCTCCGTGTCGTCTCGCTGCGGTACTTCAACCCGATCGGCGCGGACCCCGAACTCCGCACCGGCCTGCAGATCCGCCGGCCCACCCACGCGCTGGGCAAGTTGCTCGACGTCCAGGCGGCGGGCGAGAAGTTCCCCCTCACCGGCACCGACTGGCCCACCCGCGACGGCTCCGGCATCCGGGACTACGTCCACGTCCGCGATCTCGCCGAGGCGCACTGCTCCGCCCTCGACCGCTTCGACACCGTGACCGCCGACCGCCCGTACCAGGTCATCAACCTGGGGACCGGCACGGGCACCACCGTCCGCGAACTCATTGCCGCCTATGAGCAGGTCACCGGCGAAACAGTACCCGTCCAGGAGACCGGCCCCCGACCGGGGGACGCCGCCGGCGCCTACACGCGCAGCAGCCGGGCGCGCGAACTCCTCGACTGGAGCCCGCGGTTCACCCTCGCGGATGGCATCCGGGACTCGCTGCGCTGGCGCGAGGTCCGCGACAGCGTCATCGGCGCGGACTGAACCGACCGGCGGCCGAGAAGGCGAGGACCGCGTCCAGGGTCGAGCGCCGGGCGTCCGGGACCATGAAGCCTGCGCGGGCGCACACCATCGGAATCCGCCCCTGGCCGCGAGGCGGTGCAGGGACCGTGGGTAGCTCAACTCGCGGCCGTGGCCGCACCGGCACGCTCCCACGACTCGACATCCGGCCGAGCCACGGCCCCAACTCCCCCATGGACACCTATTTTCCGAGCCGGGCCGCGTTCGCCTCACGCCGTGAAAAGACCTCCGCCTGGCGGTCGGCCATCTCCCGGAGGGCGGACTTGCGGGCGCGGGCTGGAAGGCGGTCAAGGTAGAGGCGGCCGTGGAGGTGGTCGGTCTCGTGCTGGAGGCAGCGAGCGAAGTAGCCGTGGCCTTCGATGGTGAGAGGGCGGCCGTGGAGGTCGAAGCCGTGGGCGATGGTGTGGTCGGGGCGGGCGAGTTCGCGGTGGGGGCCGGGAACGGAGAGGCAGCCCTCGGGTTCTTCGAGCAGGCGGCGGTGGGTGGCGGGGGGGTCCTCCAGGACGGGATTGGCGAGGTGGCCGACGTGGCGCACGCCCCAGTCGTCGGTGATGTCCCAGACGAACAGCTGGAGGTCGACGTCGACCTGGTTCGCGGCCAGGCCGGCGCCCTCGGCGATGTGGTTGGTGGCGAACATGTCGTCGACGAGGCGGGCGAGTTCAGGGGTGCCGAAGTCGGTGACGGGGCGGCAACGGCGGTGCAGAACGGGCTCGCCGACCACGGTGATCCGGCGGACCGCGCCGCGTTCGACCTCCGCGGCGAGCAGCGGGTAGGCGTCGACGGGTTCGCCCTGGACACGGACCCGGCGGTCCTGCGGGGTGTCGGCCATGTGTGGAAAGCCTCTCTGCAACTCGCTACCTGACGGCTTGTCATTTGCTTTGCAAAGTAGCACGCTTTGCAAAGTGACCGATGAGATCAGCGAGACCTCCCACCCCCTGCCGCCCGGCGTCCGCAGGCCCCTGCCCGACCACCCCGTCCGAATCGCCCTGCTGGACCTGCTGGCCGAGGCCGGCACCGTGACCTCCACCGAGGCAGCAGCGCGGCTCGGGCTCAGTTCGGGCCTTTGCTCGTTCCACCTGCGGCAGTTGGCCCGCTACGGCCTGGTCGAGGAAGTCCCGCAGGGTGGCCGCGCCCGGCCGTGGCGCCTGCGCTGGGAGACCGACGCCACCCCCGCACCGCACCCCGTCCACCCGCCGGAGGAAGCCGCCGGTCCGTTCACCGCCGTCCTGCACCTGACGCCCGCCGAGGCCGACGAACTCCAGCACGCCGTACGGAAGTTGCTCACGAAATACGCCGACCGCGAGCACCGCCCGCGGGGCGCCCGACCGTACGCCGCGGCAGCCAGGATCGTCCCCCTGCTGCCCGGCTGAGCACCGCGCGGAGGGCGACGAAGGTCGCCCCCGGGGGATCCGTTCGGGGCTTCTGGGGGCCGGCCGGTGCTGCCTAGCGTGGCTCGCAGGACAGAGCCTCGCGAGGTCGGAGGGAGAGCACCGATGGGCGTCGTACCCGAGCGCAGAACGGGGCCGGACAGGGTCGCACTCCTGCCGGGCACGGACAAGGACAAGGACAAGGAGCAGGCGGGGGCGGAGAGTTGGCGCTCGCCGTACCGGTCGATGCCGGATGCCGAGCGCTCCGCGCTCTGGCGGCGCAGGCTGCACGAGGCGGAGGCGGGGCTGACCAGGTACCTGGTGAGTCTCGGCGATCAGCCGCAGCTCGCGGAGTGGTTCGCGTTGCAGGGCGAGATCTTCGCCGATCTGCCGGACGGGGCCGCGCCGTCCGCGCAGTGGCAGCGGTTGTTCTTCCGCGGGCAGGCGCTGATGGAGCGCTTCCTGGTGCGGCACTACGGCGAGCAGGTGCTCGCGGCGTGGGCGGCGTCCAACGCGGAGGTGCACCGCACCGTCGAGCCGGACCACGGCCGGGGCGCGGCGGATCCGATCCACCGGATCGCCCGGCAGGCCGAACTGTACGGCTCCGACTACGAGTTCGACGACGCCGCGCCGCCCGGACCGCGGCAGGCCGCGCTGACCATCACGCACTGCGCGATCTGGGACTACCGCGAGCAGGCCCGCCGCAGCGGGGTGACGATCACGCTCGCCTCGCCGTGCACGTACTGCACGCACGCGCTGTCGGCGAACGTCCGCGCCAAGGGCTTCCGCCCGTCGCACCGCCTGCTCTCGGGGCCGACCGGCCACGGTTGCCACTGGGAGGCGCGCGCCGAAGAAGAGGCCGACGAGACGACGGGGGCGTCCTGATGTGCGGAGTGACGGGCTGGCTGGACTGGGCGGAGGATCTGCGGCTGCGCGCCGGGACGGTCCGCCGGATGACGGAGACCCTGGCCTGCCGGGGTCCGGACGCGGACGGGGTGTGGCTGTCGCGGCACGCGGCGCTCGGCCACACCCGGCTGGCGGTGATCGACCTGGCGGGCGGGCTGCAGCCGTTCGCGGACGGCGAGCCGGTACGCGCGGTGCTGGCGTACAACGGCGAGCTGTACAACCACCGTGAGTTGCGCGCCGAGTTGGAGGCGCACGGGCACGTGTTCCGGACCCGCTCGGACACCGAAGTGGTGCTCCGCGCGCACCTCCAGTGGGGGCACCGGGCGCCGGCCCGGTTCAACGGGATCTTCGGGTACGCGCTGTGGGACGCCCTGCGCGAGGAACTCCTGCTGGTGCGCGACCACTTGGGCATCAAGCCGCTGTACTGGCACCGGCACGCGAACGGCGTACTGTTCGGCTCCGAGCCGAAGGCGGTGCTCGCGAACCCTTTGCTGCCCGCCGAGTTGGACGCGTCCGGCATCGCGGAGCTGTTCGCGCTGCCGGCCGCACCGAGCCCGGGGCACGGGCTGTTCCGGGGCCTGCGGGAGGTCCGGCCCGGACACCTGGTGCTGGCCAACCGCCAGCGAGTCAGCGAACTCCCGTACTGGCAGCTGGAGTCGGCCCCGCACGGGGACGACGAGCGGACCACCCGGGCCACCGTGCGGGCGCTGCTCGCGGACGCGGTGGAGCGGCAACTGGTCAGCGACGTCCCGCTGTGCACGCTGCTGTCCGGCGGCGTCGACTCCTCGGCGATCACCGCACTCGCGGCGGCCGCCCGGGAGCGCGACGGGCACGACAAGATCACCAGCTTCTCGGTGGACTTCCCCGGCAGCGCCGACCGCGCCCCCGACGCCTGGCGCACCGGCCAGGACGCCCCGTTCGTGCAGGCCGCCGCCGCGCACATCGGCACCGTGCACACCAGCGTGCTGATCCCCGACGACGACCTGCTGGACGCCCGCGACGCGGTACTGCGGGCCCGCGACCGGCCCGGCTGGGGCGAGATGGACGCCTCGCTGCACCTGCTGTTCCGCGAGGTGCGCCGCCGCTCCACGGTCGCACTGTCCGGCGAGGCCGCGGACGAAGTCTTCGGCGGCTACCCGTACTTCCACGACGCCCCGGCGCTCGCCTCCGGCACCTTCCCGTGGCTGCACGGCCGCACCACCCCGGCCGCGCTGCTGCGCCCGGAGGTGCGCGCCGAGGTCCGGCCGGCCGAGTACACCGAGGCCGCGTACCGGGGCAGCCTCGCCTCGGTGCCCCGGCTGGACGGGGAGGACCCGGCGGCGGCGAAGGTGCGGGAGACCTTCCACCTGGCGCTGACCCGCTGGCTGCCGCCGCTGCTGGACCGGGTGGACCGGGTGTCGATGTCGGTCGGCCTGGAGGTGCGGGTGCCGTTCTGCGACCACCGGCTGGTGGAGTATCTGTGGAACGTGCCATGGGAGTTGAAGTCTCCCGGCGGCCACCCCAAGGGCCTGCTGCGGGACGCGGTGCGCGACCTGCTGCCGCCGCAGGTGGCGGACCGTCCGAAGTCCGGCTACCCGTCCACCCCGGCGGTGCGCTACACCGAGGTGCTGACCGCCCGCGCCCACGAACTGCTGGCCGACCCGGGCGCGCCGGTGTTCGACCTGGTGGACCGCGCGCTGGTGCGCCGCCACCTCGCCGAGAGCCGGCCGCTGCCGAGCCCGCGCACCGCGCCGAACCCGGTCGGCGGCCTGGACCACCTGGTGCAGGTCGACGAATGGCTGCGCGCCTACCGGGTCGGCCTGCGGTGAGCGCGCCGGCCCGCGCGGCGCTCACGGAGGCCGCGTTCCGTTCGGCCGCCCGGCACTGGCCGACCGGCGTCGCCGTGCTCACCGTCCGCTGGGCGGGCGTCGAGTACGCGAAGACCGTCTCCTCCTTCAGCACCCTCTCGCTCGACCCGCCGCTGATCGGCGTCGCCGTCTCCCACCGCAGCCCGCTGACGGCCGCGGTGCGCGCGGCCGGGCACTTCGCCGTCACCGTGCTGGGCGAGCAACAGGCCGCGCTGGCAAGCCGGTTCGCCACCCCGGGCGCGGGCCGGGCGGTCGGGCACTTCACCGACCTGACCGTCCTCGCCGACCCGCCCGACGCGCCCGTCCCGGCCGGCGCGCCCGCCTGGTTCGACGCCCGGCTGCACGCCGAACTCCCGGTCGGTGACCACCTGTTGCTGGTCGGCGAGGCCCTCGCGGTCGGCGAAGGCACCGACCGCCCGCTGCTGCACCACGCCGCCCGCTACCGGCAGCTCGGCCCAGAGCTCCCCCGAAATGACCTTCCAGCGCAAGGAGTTGACGCATGAGCCAGTCACCCCCGGAGCCGCGCGGCCTGCTCACCGGCGCCCGCTACCTGGCCGAACTCGACGACGGCCGCGAGCTGTACCTGGACGGGCAGCGCGTCGCCAATCCGGCCACCCACCCGGCGTTCCGACCGGCCGCCGAAGAACTGGCCCGCCTGCTCGACCTGCAACACCAGCCCGAACACCGCGAGTTGCTCACCTTCAAGGACCCGGACACCGGCCTGCGGCTGGCCCGCGCCTACCAACCGCCCACCAGCCTCGAGGAGTTGCGCGTCCAGCGCCGCAGCGCCGAGTTCTGGCACGCCGAGGCGCTCGGCCAGCAGGGCCGCTCCCCCGCCTTCATGGCCTCGATCGCCGTCGGCGTGCACGACTTCCGCCACCAACTGGCCTCCGCCGACCCCCGGTTCGGTGCCAACGCCGAGGCCTGGTACCGGCATTGCGCACAGAACGACCTGGTGCTCTCACACGCGCTCGGCGACCCGCAGATCGACCGGTCGGCCAGCCCGCTGGACGATCCCGACCTGGCGCTGCGCGTCCTGTCGGAGAACGAGCAGGGCATCGTGGTGCGCGGAGCGAAGCAGCTCACCACGCTCGCACCGCTCGCACACGAGGTGCTGGTGTACCTGTCGGCGTCCTTCACCCAGGGCCGCGCCGAGCAGTTCGTGGTGTGGTTCGCGCTGCCGCTGAACACCCCCGGCCTGATCACCCTGGCCCGCGAACCGCTCGGCACCGCCCCGTGGGGTCACGGCCACCCGCTCGGCGCCCGCTACGACGAGCAGGACGCGATGCTGTTCTTCGACGACGTCCTGGTGCCGTGGGACCGGGTGTTCCTGCTCCGCGACGCCGACCTGGCCCGCCGCGGCCTGGCCCGGATCAACGCCTGGAGCGCGTACGTCGGCCACATCCGCTACCGGGAGCGCCTGCGCACCCTGCTCGCCACCGCCACGCTGCTCGCCGAGTCGATCGGCGTCAGCCAATTCCGCAACATCCAGGAGGACTTGGGCCGCCTCGCCGGCTACGCCGAACTCACCGAGTACTTCCTCGACGCCGCCGAGAACCGCGGCGCGCTCACCGACGCCGGCCTGTTCGCCCCCGGCGACACCTTCGCCTCCCGGGTCTGGTCCGCCGAAGTCGCGGGCCACGCCGTCGAGATCGTCCGCAAGATCGGCGCCTCCGGCCTGCTCATGCAGCCCTCCCCCGGCGACCTGGCCAACCCGCGGCTGCGCCCGCACCTGGACCGCTACATGCGCGGACGGGACATCGGCGTCGAGGACAAGTCCCGCCTGTTCAGGCTGGCTTGGGAGCTCACCGGGGACGGCTTCGGCCAGCGCCAGGACCTGTACGAGTACGTCCACCGCGGCGACCTCGCCCGCAACCGCATCACCGTCTTCCACCGCTACGACCAGTCCGCGACCAGGGCCCGGCTGCTCGCCCTGCTCAGCGACCCCACCACCGATGCCCAGGAGGCCCGCGCGTGAGCCCGTCCGCCGTCGAGATCCAGGCCCGCACCCTCGCCGGGTACGCCGACGCCAGCCGACTGCGCCAAGTCCAGGACCGCGACTGGGTGTTGGACCGCGTCACCGGCACCCCCGAGACACTGATCGACCTGGGCAGCGGCATCGGCCAGCTGCTCGCCACCGCCCTGGAACGCTTCCCCTCGCTCCGCCTCGCCGTCGGCCTGGAACGCTCCGAACACCGGATCGCCGAAGCCACCGAACGCCTCGCCCCGTACGGAAGTCGGGCCGTCCTGCACACCGCCGACCTCACCGCACCCGAGCAACTCCCGTACCGCGCCCAGGTGATCACCCAGACCTCGGTGCTGCACTGGCTGTACCCGGACGAGGACCGGATCTTCGCCTGGGTCGCCGCCCACCTCGCCCCCGGTGGACGCTTCCTGCTCACCACCTACCACCCGGCCCG
Source organism: Kitasatospora sp. NPDC004614 (assembly GCF_042873675.1). Lineage (NCBI taxonomy): Bacteria > Bacillati > Actinomycetota > Actinomycetes > Kitasatosporales > Streptomycetaceae > Kitasatospora > Kitasatospora sp. NPDC004614. The sequence continues at coordinate 425,387 of NZ_JBIALR010000001.1, read as the reverse complement.
CGACGCCCACGGCCTGGGCGGCGAGGACGAGTTGGTCCGCGAAGCACTCACCGCACTCGGCACCCCCGCCGCCGACGTCCCCGCGCTGCTCGCCGCGCACGGCATCCTGCCGATCGCCACCCGCACCCGCACCGTCGACGACCTGCACACCGTCCTCGCCCCGCACCTGCGCGTCGCCGGCCACGCCGAACGCGACGCCGTCGTCACCGTCGACTCCGCCGCGCAGTACGAGCACTTCCACGCCGCGACCTTCGGCGACTACTACGCCCGGGTACTGCCCGCGGAGCGCCGCGCCGACTTCTACCGGGCCGTCGGGGCCGCCGCCTGGCGCCGCCAGCACGCACACGGGCATGTCAGCCACATGCCGGTCCGCCTCTGGGAGTTGACGGCACATGAGGAGTTTGTTTCAGGAACCGGAAACCGCCCGTCACGCACCTAATGTGGGTGCCCCGACGACCCCGGAACCACCCGCGACGAGGAGCCACCCGTGTCCACCCCCGCCGTCAGTCAGGAGCTCGGCGCCTTCCTACGCGCCCACCGCGAACGCCTCCAGCCCGCCGACGTCGGACTCACCGCCACCGCGCGGCGCCGTACCCCCGGGCTGCGCCGCGAAGAGGTCGCCTCGCTGTCCGGCGTCGGCCTCGCCTGGTACACCTGGCTCGAACAGGGCCGCGTCACCGCCTCCAGGCAGGTCCTGGAGGCGGTGGCCCGCGCCCTGCGCCTGGACGCGGCGGGCCTGCGCCACGCGATGCGACTGGCCGGCTACCACGAGCCCGCCCCCACCGAACTCGCCGCCGAACGGCTCGCCGACGCGGTCCGCCCCGTCCTCGACTCCTGGCCCGCCAGCCCCGCCGCGCTGCTCGACCGGCACTTCGACCTGCTCGCCTGGAACGCGGCCTGGACGGCCCTGTGGGGCTCCCCCGAGAAGGTCGACGCCGACCGCCGCAACCTGATGTGGCTGATGGCCGCCGACCGCCACCTGCGCAGCGTCCTGCACGACTGGGAACCCCTCGCCATGAACGTCTTCCAGCACTTCCGCGCCCAGGCTGGCCCCGCGATCGCCGACCCCCGCACCGACCAGCTCTACCGCCGCCTCGAAGCCGACGCCCCCGACCTGCGCCACTGGTGGGGATGCCACACCGTCGCCGAACTCACCGCCCGCGAGGTGGTGGTCTCACCCCCCGCGAGCGGCGCCGTCCGCCTGACACTGAGCTCCTTCCACCCGGTGGACGACCCGTCGGCGCTGGTACTGCTGTTCACGCCGCGGACATCGACCGACTTTGCGCGGATGACGGACCTGATCGAGCGTCCGCTCCGGGCAACCGCGTAGCAAGGCGGGCACGGGAACACGGGCACCGGCGCAGGTCGTAGGACCAAGAGCCGATGGCCGCACGTCCCCGCCCCCGGATGGAATGGTCGAATGGATCACGCGCCGCAGCCCGAACAGCCGTACACCGGCCTCACCTCCGCCGAACGGTCCGCCTACCTCGACCGCATCGCTCTCCCCGACCCCGGCGCCCCCTCCCCCGAGGCACTCGCCCGGCTCCAGCTCGCACACCTGCGCACCGTCCCGTTCGAAAACCTGAGCATCCACCTCGGCGAACCCGTCACCCTCGACCCCCGCGCCCTGCTGACGAAGATCGTGGACCGCCGCCGGGGCGGATTCTGCTACGAACTCAACGGCGCCTTCGCCGAGTTGCTCACCTCGCTCGGTTATCGGGTGAGCCTGCTGGCCGGCCGCGTCCACGACGGCGAACAGCCCGGCCCGCCCTTCGACCACCTCGCACTGCGCGTGGACCTCGACGAACCGTGGCTGGTCGACGTCGGCTTCGGCCGCTTCAGCCGCGCCCCGCTCCGCCTCGACGCACGCACCGAACAACCCGACGCCTACGGCACGTTCCTCCTCACCCCGAACGGCCCGTACGGCGACCTGGACGTCCTCCTGGACGGCAAACCGCAGTACCGCCTCGACCCGCGCCCCTACGAACTCGCCGACTTCGGTCCGACGTGCTGGTGGCAGAGCACCTCGCCCCAGTCCCACTTCACCCGCACGCCGACCTGCTCGGTCATCACCGCCGACGACGGCCGCACCACTCTCAGCGGCAACCGCCTGATCACCACCGCCCCCACCGGGCAACGCACCGAACAACTCCTCACCGACGACGAGGCCCGCACCGCCTACCGCACCCACTTCGGGATCACCCTGGACGTGCTCCCGAAGTGAGCCCCGGTCAGCAGCCCTCGCGCTCACCCCCTCGGCCGCAGGCTCCGCGTCACCAGCCAGGCCCCGCCCGCCGCGAGCAGCGCCAGCGCGACGCCCACGATCACCGACCCGTGCGCGACGCTGCCGAAGGCGCCGATCGCCCAGGCGCCGACGCCCGTGCCCGCGTACATGGTGGAGGTGAGCCAGGCGCTGGACGTCGCCCGGTGGGCAGGGGCGACGGTGCCGGCCAGGGTCTGCTGGTCCGTCACGAAGCCGCCGGAGGCGACGAACCACAGCAGCACGCCCAGCAGCGAAAGCACCAGCCCCGGCCCGGCGACAGCAAGCGCGATGCCGGCGGCGAGCAGCAGGGCCCAGAGCGGGAGCAGCGGCAGGTCGGTGCGGCCCGCCGCGCGGGCCTTGTCGCCGAGGCGGCCGCCGAGCAGGGAGCCGGCCACGCTGCCGGCGCCGACCAGGATGCCGACCAGGCCGAGAGCCTGGACGGAGAGGTCGAAGCGTTCGCCGAGGACGGCACCGAGAAAGGTGTAGGCGCCGAGGTTGGCCGCGTTGAAGGCGGTGTTGACGAGCAGGGCGCGGCGCAGGGCGGGGTCGCGCCAGGCCGCCAGCACCGCGAGGATCGTGCCAGTGCCCGCAGCAGCCGCTCGTGGCGCGACCTGGCGGAGCAGCAGCGGGACGGCGGCGGCCGTGCCCGCGGCGAGGGCCCAGAACGCGGCGCGCCAGCCGGCCGCGCCGGCCAGCAGTCCGCCGAGGGGGACGCCGATGACCTGGCCGGTGGAGAACAGGGCCATGCCGAGGCCGAGGGCGCGGCCGCGCACCGCGTCGGGGGCGGTTTCGGCGATGTGGGCCCAGATCGCGGGTCCGGCGGCCGCGGCGGCGAGTCCGGCGAGGGCGCGGGAGAGCACCAGCAGGGTGAGGTCGGTGGAGAGTGCGGCGGCGGCGTTGGAGAGGAGGAACAGCGCGGTGCCGGCCAGCAGGGTGCGCCGTCGTCCGAACCGGTCGCTGGCCAGGCCGAGGAACGGCGCGCAGACGGCGTAGACCAGGACGTACGCGGTGACGGTGGACGCGGCGGCGGCCTCGCTGACGTGGATCGATCCGGCGATGGTCGGCAGCAGCGGGGAGACCAGGAAGGTCTCCGTCCCGAACAGGAACAGCAGCGCGAACACGCCGGCGTACCGCCACCGCCGGAAGGCCGGCGCGGCCACCGTCGTCGCGGTCTGGGGAAGATCGGACACGTCGCTCACGGCGACCACCACCTTGTCGGCGGCGCGCGGCGCGTCCTCGGACCGCGGACGCCGTCGGCCGCGCGCAGGGGGTAGAAAGGTCCGATGCGGCCATCCTGGGCAGCGGCCGGATGCGCAACCAGACAGGCGTTGGTCCTGTGACCGCCGCTCACACGCTGACGGAGTGTTCGCGTGTGCGCGGCGGCCGATGGGATAGAAGGGCCGCATGCGTGTTGTTCCGGAGTCAGTGGCGGCGGTGGTGCGTCGCGGTGCCAGGGATCCGTTCGTCGTGCAGACGGTGCGGGCCACGGTGGCGGCGACGCTGGCGTACGTGGTGGCGACCTGGCTGAGCCGGGAACCGGTGCCGTTGACGGCGCCGCTGACGGCGCTGCTGGTGGTGCAGGTGACGGTGTACTCGACGCTGAAGACCAGTGTGCGGCGGGTCAATTCGGTGGTGGTCGGGGTACTGATCGCGATCGGTTTCTCCACCGTGGTGGGCCTGTCGTGGTGGAGCCTGGGGCTGATCATCCTGGCGTCGCTGACGGTGGGGCGGTTCGTGCGGGTGGACGAGTTCGTCCAGGAGGTGGCGATCAGCGCGATGCTGATCCTGGGCGTCTCGCAGGTCACCACGCAGGCGTGGGACCGGGTGCTGGAGACGCTGATCGGCGCGGCCGTCGGGCTGCTGTTCAACGTGGTGTTCGCGCCGCCGGTGTGGGTGGACACGGCCGGGGAGAAGATCGAGGACCTGGCCCGCCGGGCCCGTCACCTGTTGCTGGACCTCGCGGAGGAGCTGGGCCGCCCGGTGCCGGTGGAGCGGGCCGCCGCGCGGCTGCACGAGGCGCGGGCGCTGGACCAGGCGATCGCCGAGGTGGACGGCGCGCTGCGGCAGGCCGAGGACAGTCTGCGGCTGAACCCGCGGATCAGCGAGGGCCTGCTGTCGCGGCTGGTGCTGCGCACCGGCCTGGACACGCTGGAGATCTGCGTGGTGGTGATCCGGGTGATCGCCCGTTCGCTGACCGACCTGGCCAAGCGCCGCGCGGCCGGCGAGCGGCTGTTCCCGCCGGACGTCGCGGTGGCGATGGAGGAGCTGTTCGCGCACATCGGCGGGGCGCTGGTGAGCTTCGCGGTGCTGGTCACCACCCAGGTCAGCCGGAACGCGGAGGAGGCCGAGCAGCGGCTGACCGCCGAACTGGCCGCCGCCTGGGCCTGCCGGGAGAACGTCGCCCAACTGCTGCTGCACCGCGTCCAGGAGGACCCGCAGGCCTGGCAGTTGCACGGCTCCCTGCTCGCCGAGGTGGACCGGATCCTGGACGAGCTGGACCTGGAGCACCGCTCCCGCCGCCTGATGGAGGAGCTCGACCGGGCCTCGGTCGCGGCCCGTGCGCGCTTCACCCGCTTCGCGGGCATCCGCCGCCTGGCCCGCGGCGAACGCCTGCGCCCCCGCCGCTCCCGCCGCCGCGAGCCGGACCGGCAGGCGGCCTGACGGTCCGTCGGAGTGGGGGCGCTCGACCGTTGGTGCGAAACGTCGTACCGGACCGGAGTGTTGTCGCGGCGGGGCGCGGAAGGCCCGGTGACCCTCGTGGGGTGTCGGCGCGGTGCCGGCAAAACCCCCGTCCACCCTCTGGAGTGCTCCATGGCCTCAACCCTGGCCGGGCGGCGCCTGCTCGCCCTGCGTGCCGGTGTCCTCGCCGGTGCCGCCGCGCTGCCGCTGGCCGCGCCCGCGGTGCCGGCGTTCGCCGCGCCCGGCGACAACGGCGACGTGAAGATCCACAGTACCGGCGTTCCGTTCAACGATCCCCGGGACGAGTCGAAGGTCTGCAAGTTCTACCTGGACGCCTTCAACTTCGACACCGTGCAGCTGATCTCCTGGGAGATCGACCAGCAGCAGCCGGCCGGCACCAGGACGCTGTCCGGCACGATCGTGCTGGCCGGCGGCACCGGCCACACCACCAACCTCTCGGTGCCGGACGGCAGTTACAAGCTCTCCTGGAGCTTCGTCGGCCAGACCGGGCCGACCAAGCAGAAGACGTTCACGGTCGACTGCGCGTCCGGCGACCCGTCCTCCCCGCCGCTCAACGATCCCGCCAGCCAGCCCGGCAACCAGCAGGGCAACCAGCCGGGCGATCAGACCGGCAGTCAGCAGGGTAACCAGCAGAGCGGTCAGACCGGCAGTCAGCACGGCAACCAGCAGGGCGGTCAGACCGACAGCCAGCAGGGCAACCAGCCGGGTAACCAGCAGGGCGGTCAGACCGACAGCCAGCAGGGCAACCAGCCGGGTGCGCACCCGGCCACGCCGCCCAAGCAGCAGGGCGACATGCCCAAGCACCAGGGCGACATGCCCAAGGGCGGGATCGCGGCCGGTGTCGGCGGCGCCTCGCAGGACCTGAACCCGGCGGAGATCGCCGTCGGCGGCTCGCTGCTCCTCGGAGCCGGATGGCTGGCGGCCCGCCGGCTGCGCCGCTCCCGCCGTTGACGGCACGTCGGCGGACTTCCCGCCGCCGCCCGGTCCGTGGCGCCGACCCGCTGGTGGTCGGCGCCACGGCCGTGGCGTTGCTGTTCGGCACCATGCTGGTGCGCGACGGCCTGTCCGGCGCCCAGCCGCCCCTGCCCGCCGGGGCCGCGGCCGACCCGTCGCACGACGGCGCGTCCGCACCGGACTCCCCCACGCTGGACCCGTCCGCGCCGCGCCGCCTTCGCATCCCGTCAATCTCCGTGGACGCCACGTTCACCGACCTCGGCCTGGACGCCAAGGGCGCGCTGGAGACCCCGCCCGCCGAGCGGGCGAACCTGGTCGGCTGGTACCGGGACGGCGCCGCGCCCGGCGAGGACGGCACCGCCGTGGTGGTCGGCCACGTGGACGACAAGCACGGCCCGGGCGTGCTCTACCGGCTCGGACTGCTGCGCCCCGGCCTGGCCGTCGCCGTCACCCGGGCGGACCGGAAGGTCGTCACCTTCACCATCGACCAGGTGCGTTCCTACCCGAAGACCGCCTTCCCGTCCGACGAGGTCTACGCGGCGACCGGCCGGGCCGAGCTGCGGATCATCACCTGTGGCGGCCACTACGACCACAAGAACGGCTACGACTCCAACACCGTGGTGTTCGCGCACCTGACGTCCAGCAGCCCGGCGCCCGCGTGACCCGCCGGGGGCCCGCCGTTCGACGTCACGCGGGCCGGGGCCGGCGGTGGCCGGGCGGCTGCGAGCAGCCTCTGCCAACACGCCGGGGGCCGAGCGAAGCAGGCCCCCGCCGACCGACGGTCGGCGTCCGTCGCTGCGCAGGGCCGCGCCGCGAGGAACCCGCCGCCAACTGACGTTCCGGGGCCCGCGTTCGAACCGCGCGGGCCGGGGCCAGCGGTGGCCGGGCGGCCGCGAGCAGCCTCTGCCGACACCCCGGGGGCCGAGCGAAGCAGGCCCCCGCCGACCGACGGTCGGCGTCCGTCGCTGCGCAGGGCCACGCCGCGAGGAACCCGCTGCCAACTGACGTTCCGGGGCCCACGTTCGAACCGCGCGGGCCGGGGCCGGCGGTGGCCGGGCGGCTGCGAGCGGCCTCTGCCGACACGCCGGGGGCCGAGCGAAGCAGGCCCCGGCCGACCGACGGTCGGCGTCCGTCGCTGCGCAGGGCCACGCCGCGAGGAACCCGCTGCCAACTGACGTTCCGGGGCCCGCGTTCGAACCGCGCGGGCCGCGCCTCGCGGGACCCGCCGCCACCCCATTCGCCGGAACCGAGGTTTGACGTCACGTCGTACCGAAGGCGGGCTTGCGCCGCCCGACGGGACGACCGGCGCCGGGTCCGGCGTTCCGCCCCCGACCCGCCAGGGTCTAGCGTTTGACGTCACGTCGCACCGGAGACGGGCTTGCGCCGCCCGACGGGACGACCGGCGCCGGGTCCGGCGTTCCGCCCCCGACCCGCCAGGGTCTAGCGTTTGACGTCACGTCGCACCGAAGGCGGGCTTGCGCCGCCCGACGAAACGACCGGCACCGGGTCCGGCGTTCCGCCCCCGACCCGCCAGGGTCTAGCGTTTGACGTCGCGTCGGGCCGCGCCGGTCAGGAACGCCGCGCCGAGCAGGGCCGCCGCGAGGGCCGCGACCAGCAGCGGGTTCGGTCCTGCCGGGTGGCCGGCGTCGCGGACGGCGCCCATGAAGTCGACCGGGGCGACGTGGTTGATCAGCAGGTACCAGAGCGGCAGGTACAGGGCCTGGAACGGGCGGTGGCTGCGGGCCACCGTGCCGAGCCCGAGGGCCAGCGCCGGGACGAACAGCGCGCCCGCCAGCCAGTGCACCGCGCCGGTGGCGTCGCCCGCGGCGAGCATCCGCAGCAGCGGACCGAGGCCGGCGGCCGCCGCCAGCAGCACGCCCGACGCCCATTCGGCCAGCAGGCGCAGGCGGGGCGCGGGGTGCGCGCCGAGCAGTTCCTCCAGGCCGTTCTCCACCTGCTGGGTGCCCAGCCGGGACCAGATCAGCACCGGCCACAACCACAGCGCGGGCAGCAGCAGCCCGGTGGCCATCGGCAGCGGCACGGCGAGCGCGGCCGCGCCGACCGCGCCGGTGACGGCCCACCAGGTCCACGGCACGCCCTGCACCAGGATCCGGGTCTGCCCGGCCAGCAGTCGCCCGAACGCCCCGGCCCGGACCGGCGCCGCGGTGGGCAGCGCCCCGAACGGCGCGGGCGCGGCCACCGCCGGTTCGTCGGCCACCGGTGCCGAGGACGTACGGCCGGGGTTGCGGGCCGGGTCGAAGCGGCCGAACCACAGCGCGGGCAGCACCGCCAGCACGGCCGCGCACAGGACGATCACCGGGCGGGTCGCCAGAAAGCCGCCGGTGAACTGGACGCCGTCCCAGACGAAGGTGTGCAGCGGCTGCGGGACCTGGGTCAGGCCGAGGCTGAACTCGCCGTCCCCGAGCGGGAGTTGCTGCCGGTTCAGGGCGTCGGTGAGGGACTGCGTCAGCTGCTGCACGCCGATCCCGCCGAGCGGGGCGTTCGCCGACTGCCCGCCGATCGCGAGCACCAGCGACAGCACGAACCAGACCACGTTGCCGAAGCCGCCCCGCAGGAGCGGCACCGTTTCGAACAGCACGGCGGCCGCGGCGGTCAGCGCGATCAGCGGCAGGGCGATCACGGCGAACGGGCCGAGCAGGGCGAGCGGGTCGACGGCGCGGTCCTCGCCGCGGACGAGTTGCAGGACCAGCGCGGTGCCGGCCAGCACGCCGAGCATCGAGCCGAGCACCAGCAGGTTGGCGAGGAACTTCGCGGCCAGGTAGCCGGCGGTGCGCAGCGGGGTGGCGGCGAGGATCTCGCCGACCCGGCCGGCGGCGTCCCGGGCGATGCCGCCGCGGACCACCCAGAACCCGCCGACGGTCAGCCACAGGGCGCCGGCCAGCGCGGTCGCGGTGCCGACCCAGGCGCTGTTGTAGACGCCCCGGTTGCCGCCGACGTCGAGGATCACCCAGTGGCTGTCGGCGGCGGGCACCGCGAGGTAGCCGAGCGCGACGGCGGCAAGCAGCGTCACCGCGTACACGGGCCGGCGCACCCGGTCGCGGAAGTCTCCGGCGGCGAGCCGGGCCAGCGCGCTCATCGCAGGGCCTCCGGCCGGGTGGGCGCGCCGTGCACGGCGGCCAGGTACACGTCCTCGAGGTCGGGCATCGCGGGCACGGCGTCCGGGGTGGGCGGGTAGCCGGCCAGGACGCGCAGGCGGACGCCGTCGGTGGTGCGCACCGTGCGGCCGACCTGGTGGCGGGCCTGCACGGCGGGCACCTCGGAGGGTGCGACCACCGCTTCCCAGACCTGCCCGTCGAGTTCGCGCAGCAGCTGGTCGGGGGTGCCGCGGCGCAGCAGTCGGCCGTGGGCGAGGACGGCGAGGTCGGCGGCGGATGCTTCGACGTCGGAGACGATGTGGGTGGACAGCAGCACGATCCGGTCGGCGGCGAGTTCGCCGAGCAGGTTGCGCAGCCGTACCCGTTCCTCGGGGTCGAGCCCGGCGGTCGGCTCGTCCACCACCAGCACCCGGGGGTCGGCGAGCAGGGCCTGGGCGATGCCGACCCGGCGCAGCATGCCGCCGGAGTAGCCGCGCAGCGGGCGGCGGACGGCCTCGGTCAGGTTGACCAGTTCGATCAGCTGGTCGATCCGGGTGCGGGCGGAGCGCGCGGACAGGCCCTTGGCGGCGGCCAGGTAGCCGAGGAACTCGCGCGCCGTCAGATTGGGGTAGACGCCGAAGTCCTGTGGCAGGTAGCCGAGTTCGCGGCGCACCCGGTCGGGCTGGGCGAGTGCGTCGGCGCCCCGGTAGCGGTAGTGGCCACGGGTGGGGCGGGTGACGGTGGCCAGGATCCGCATCAGCGAGGACTTGCCGGCGCCGTTCGGGCCGAGCAGGCCGGTGAGTCCGGGGCGCAGGGTCAGCGTGAGGCTGTCCAGGGCGCGTTTGCCGCCGCGGTACTCCTTGCCGATGCCGGCGAGTTCGATGGTCAGGTCGGTCATGGGTGGGTCTCCGTGGTTCGCGGGGCGCTGTCAGCCCTTGAGGTCGGTGGGCTTGCCGTCGCGGGTGACGGCGACGTTGCGGGGCACCTCGACGCGGAACCTGGCTTCGCAGTCGGCCAGTCCGGTGCAGCCGGCGTGCAGGTCGAGGGTGCCGTCCTCCAGCGTCCAGCTGAGCTTCTTGCTGCCGACCTGGGCGCCGGTGTCGAACCAGCGGGTGACCTTGACGTCGGTGCGGTCGGCGGGGATCAGGTCGGTTGGGTTGCCGTGCGCCTTGACGTCCAGGGTGGTGCCGGTGAACTCGAAGGTGTGTTCCTCGGGCTTGGCCTCGGAGGCGTCGGCGCAGGCGGTCAGCGGCAGCAGGGCGGCCACCGCGAGAGCGAGCAGGAGAGTCTTCGGGCGTCGGTTCACCGGTTCCTCCGGGCGGTTCGGTCGGGTGCGGTGCCGAGCCTCGCCGATCCGGGCGCGGCCGCCATCTGCCGTTCGGCAGATATCCGCGGCCTTCCGGCATTCGTGCGTCACCGTTCGCGTCCGGCATGTTGCGGACCGTTCTGCCGGGGTTTGGACTCGCGCCGTTGGACCATCCGCCCTGACGCTGGATATGTGAAGGAGGCGTGAATTCATGATCACCGAAGAACAGATCCGCTCCGTCCTGCACCACCCCGTGCACGACGCCGACGGCAACAGAATCGGCACCGCGGACCACCTTTTCCTCGACGACGCCACCGGCCGGCCGGAGTGGGTCAGCATCAAGACCGGGCGGTTCGGGTCCAACCAGTCCTTCGTGCCGATCCGCGACGCCGAGATGGTCGGGGACCACCTCCAGGTCCCGTACGGCAAGGACAAGGTCAAGGACGCCCCGAACGTGGACGTCGACCGCGGCGGCCACCTGTCCGAGCAGGAGGAGCGCCGGCTGTTCAGCCACTACGGCATCGAGTGGGACGACGCCTGGAAGGCCGCCAACGAGCCCGGCGAGGGCGGCTGGGCGCACCGGGACAGCGGGAGCGCGGCCACCACGGGCAGGTCCGAGCGGGCCCGCACGGACGAGAACACGACGGCGGCGACCAGGCCGACCATGCCGAGCGCCGGCCGGGAGTCCCCCGCCCCCGCCTCCGACATGTCCGGCACCCGGGTCACCGCCACCACCGGGACGGGCACCACCGGCGCCGCGGCCACGGGCGTGGCGGCGACCGGGGGCAGGGCCGACGCCCGGACCACCGAGGCCCGGACGGCGCGGGACGAGACGATGGCCCGGTCCGAGGAGCGGATGCGCGGCCGGGCGGGGCGGGACGACGTGATGACCCTCTCCGAGGAGCGGCTGCACGTCGGCGTCGAGCGGTATGAGACCGGACGCGCCCGACTGCGCAAGTACGTCGTCACCGAGGAGGAGCGGCAGACCGTGCCGATCCGGCACGAGGAGGTCCGGATCGAGCGCGAGCCGATCACCGAGGCGAACCGGACCGCGGCGATGTCCCGCGAACCGATCGCCGAGGCCGAGTACGACGTCGTCCTGCACGCGGAGCGCCCGATCGTGCACACCGAGGCCGTACCGGTCGAGCGGGTGCGGCTGGTGACCGAGGAGCGCGTCGAGCAGCAGACCGTCACAGGTGAGGTCCGCAAGGAACGCATCGAGGCCGAACTGCCCGACGAGACGGCCACCCGGCCGATGTCCGGCGAGGACAAGGGCGGCCGGGCCGGCCGCTGAGGGGTCGCTCCGGGGCCGCGAGCGACCGGCCTGAACGGTCGCTCGCGGCCCCGGGTGGGTCAGTAGGACACGCTGCAGGAGTCGACCGAGTTGGTCCCGGGCTGCGAGCGCCCCCGTAGCTTTCTTCGCCGATCCGTCCGGGCGGCACGGTGCGTGCGCCACCGACCGCCGGTAGGGCACCGTGGCCAGCCGGTCCATGACGGGGCGTCACACCTGGGGTCGATGTCGCTCCGCCCGCTACCGCGCCGGTTGCAGCGCGGCCGGACAGGTGTCAGGCGGTCGGGTCCCAGAGGCCGCCGGCCTCGCCGCGGGCGAGGTGTTCGGCGTAGACGCCGACCTTCCAGGAGATGACGGCGCGGCACTCCTCGAGTTCCCGGATCCGGGCGTCGACGCGCTGCCGGTGCGCTTCGAGCAGGTCGAGGCGCTCCGCTTCGTTGCCGGGGCCGGAGCGCACCAGCTCGGCGAAGCGCCTGAGTTCGGCCAACGGCATTCCGGATTCCCGGAGTTTGACGCAGATCAGCAGCCACTCGACGTCGAACGTGCTGTACCTCCGCCGGCCACCGGCGGTGCGTCCGACCGGTCCGACCAGCAGGTGTTCGCGCTCGTAGAAGCGCAGCGTGTCGATGCTGAGCCCGGTCCGTTCGGCGACCTCGCCGATGCCCAGCGGCTCTGCGGGGGTCCCGGTGGCTGTCATGGACCACAGCGTAGGACTTGAGCTGGACCGCGCTCCAGCTCGTAGCGTCCTCGCCATGACCAGCTCCGACACCACCCGAACTGCTGTGCCCGTCGCCGATCAGCGGCTGGTCGGCTCGCCCTTCTCCGCCGCCAGTACCGCCCGGGACGTGCTGGCCGGACTCGACCTGTCCGGCACGAACGCCGTCGTCACCGGCGGCTCCTCCGGGCTCGGCCTGGAGACCGCGCGGGCGCTGGCCGCCGCCGGGGCCCGGGTCGTCGTCCCCGCTCGCCGCCCCGGGATCGCCCGCGCCGCGCTCGCGGGGGTGGCGGGCTGCGAGGTGGTCCCGATGGACCTGGCCGACCTCGGCAGCGTGCGGGCCGCCGCTTCCCGGATCGCCGGTCTGCTGCCGCGGATCGACCTGCTGATGGCCGTCGCCGGGGTGATGGCCACGCCCGAGCGGCGGGTCGGGCCCGGCTGGGAGAGCCAGTTGGCCGTCAACCACTTCGGGCACTTCGCGCTGGCCTGCGCGCTCTACCCCCGACTCGCCGCGCCGGGCGGCGCGCGCGTGGTGGTGAACAGTTCGGCGGGCCACGCCCTGACCGAATTCCGTTGGCGGGACCCGCACTTCGGCACCGGCTACGACAAGTGGCTGGCGTACGGCCAGGCCAAGACCGCCAACGCGCTGTTCGCCGTGCACCTCGACGCGCTCGGACGCGGGGACGGCGTCCGGGCCTTCGCGCTCCACCCGGGAAAGATCATCACCGGCCTGCAGCGGGAGATGACGCTCCGCGAGCAGATCGACCGCGGCTGGATCGACGAGCAGGGCACGGTGATCGGCGCCGGATTCAAGACACCCTCGCAGGGCGCCGCCACCGGCCTGTGGGCCGCCACCTCCCCACTCCTCGCCGGGCACGGCGGCCTGTACCTGGAGGACTGCGAGGTCGCCGTCGCCGTCTCCCCCGGAACGCCGATGGACGACGGCGGCGTCCACACCCACGCCATCGACCCCGCTGCGGCCGCCCGCCTGTGGGAACTCTCCCTCGCCGCGACCGGCGCAGCACCGATCCCCGGCTGACGCCGCCCGCTCAGGCGCCGGGGGTCACCAGCCCGCTCTCGTAGGCCACCACGATGGCCTGGGCGCGGCTGGCGAGGCCGAGTTCGGAGATCACGCGGTTGGCGAACAGCCACACCGCGCCCGTCCCGATCAGCGGCTGCGCCGGCGCCACCTCGACGCTCACCCTGGCCGCGAACCCCGCCGCCAGCCACAGGCCCGCCGACAGCGGCACGGCAACCCTGGGGTTGACCCCGGTGCGCGCGTGACACCGCAGGTGGGGGATCGTTGGAGTTCGCACGAACGATTTTCCGGGGCCCGTTCCTGGAATCCGAAAACGAACGAAGGAGACCCTCATGATCTTCATCGCGGTGAAGTTCACCGTCCGCCCCGAGCAGAGCGACAAGTGGCTGGACCTGGTCGCCGACTTCACGGCCGCCACCCGCAACGAACCCGGCAACCTGTTCTTCGAGTGGTCGCGCAGCGTCGACAACCCGCACCAGTTCGTCCTGCTCGAGGCCTTCGCCGACGACGAGGCCGGCTCGCAGCACGTCAACTCCGCGCACTTCAAGGACGCCATGGACAAGATGTCCGGCGCGGTCGCCACCATCCCCGAGATCGTCAACATGAAGGTCCCCGGCAACGGCTGGTCCCAGATGGCCGAGGTCCAGCCGCGCGGCTGACCACCCGGTCCGCATCGGGCGCCGTCGGTATGATCCGGACGATGAGGATTCGCGCCGGGGGCGCCCGGGACGCCGGCGAGATCGCCCGGCTCCACACGTCGAGCTGGCAGCACGCGTACGCGGCACTGATGCCCGCCGAATACCTGGCCGGGCCGCTGGCCGCCGAGCAACTCGCCCTCTGGGAACGGAGATTGAGTGGCGAAGACGGCCACTTGGCGCTGGCGGAGGACGGGCCGGTGCTCGCCGGTTTCGCCTACCTGGTACCGGAGCCGGACGGCCGGGTCCTGCTCGACAACCTGCACGTCCGGGCCGGACTGATCGGCTCCGGGGTCGGACACCGCCTGCTCACCCACGTCTTCGACCGAATGCTGCACCGGCACCCGGGCCAGAGCCTCTACCTGGAGGTACTGGCCGACAACACCCGGGCCATCGCCTTCTACGAACGCCACGGCGGCACGCCCGTCGCCCACCGCGAGGTGGACTTCCCCGGCTTCCGGCTCCCCGGCTACGAGTACGCCTGGCCCGCCCCGGCGATCGCCGAACGGGCGGCCGGAGCGGGCTGAGAGCAGACCGGGGACGGGGGCGGTTCAGTCCTCGGGGATGCCGCCCTTGCCGTCGTCGTTGCGGTATCCGTTGTACTCGCCGGTGACCCAGTCGACGGAGGTCGGGCGTTCGCCGGTGCCCCCGCGGCAGTACTCGTGGACCGCCGCGGCGATCAGCGGCATCGGCAGGACGCTGGCGGGATCGAATTGCGCGCCGGTGTGGTCGTCCGCGACCAACGCCGGCTCGGCGCCCGAGGGGTGGGGGTTGTCGGAGAGCCAGAGCCAGTCGTGGATTCCGCCCTTGTGGCCGACGTTCAGCCACGACAGGGCTCCGTATTCGCCTGCTTCGTCGACCGTCACACAGAGCTCGGCGCTGCGGTGCTCGGCTCCCGGTTCGCGGAAGCAGAACGCTGCCTGGCTCCCGGCTGCCGCGCGGAGGGCCTCGGCGACCATGGTCTCGGTCTCCTCCGCGTCGGCAGGGCGCCTGGCCTCTCGGTCGTACCAGATCTCCAGAATCACGGCCGGCCGCTCCCTGCCGGTGCCGCAGGGGAGCGCCGCGCGGCGGCGGGCATGCTGAGGTGCACTGTGGACATCCGATCCTGAGCCCCCGCGCTGCCGACGGCAGGGCGGGGTGTGACGATTCGTCGAGCCGCCGGCGATTCTTGCCCGGCCCACCGACAATCCGCTCAGCAGTCGTCTATTCGGTGCGGATCCGGTAGGCGCGGGTCAGGGCGGCTACGTGTTCGGCGACCTCCGTCTCGGTGGGGGCGTTCAGCAGGACGAAGCCGGTCTGGGTGGCGGAGTGCATGGCGCCGGTCTCGAGCTCGCCGATTCGGGCGCGGATTTCGACGTGGGTGACGCCGGGGAGGGCGCGGAGGTCGGCCTCGGTGGACAGTTCGACGATGGTGCCCTGGGGGCGGGGCAGGAAGTAGACGGCGGAGCAGCCGTCCATGGTGTGGGCGTCGACGGCCGGGGATTCGCCGAGGGCGGTTTCGATCAGGACGTGCCACGGGTCGATGCCGTGGTGGTGGGCGACCAGGTCGGCGATGCCGCCGCCGCCCGGGCGGCAGGAGACCTCGCCGATCAGGAAGCCGGTGGAGGTCTGGAACACCTCGAGGTGGGTGACGCCGCCGGTGAGGCCGAGGGCGGCGACGGCCGCGTCGTGCAGGTCGCGAATCTCCTTGGCGACGGGGTCGTCGACGGGCACCGTGTAGGAGCCGACCAGGTCGCCGACGGCCTGGAGCAGCGGGGTGAAGTACTTGGCGACGGAGGCGAACCGGACCTCGCCGTCCACCACCATGCCGTCGCAGTGGTATTCGGTGGCGATGTCGACGAACTCCTCGGCGATCATGGGGTAGGGCGAGGTGCGCAGCGACAACGTCCGTTCGGAGGTGGCCAGTTCGGCGAGGTGTTCGGCGCTGTGGACGGCGAAGATGTCCTCGCTGCCGCCGCCGAGGGCGGGCTTGACCACGACGGGCCAGCCGAGTTCACGGGCGGCTTCGGCGGCGTCGTCGAACGAGCCGAGCAGCCGGAACCGGGCGACGGGCAGGCCGGCGGCGTGCAGGCGCTGCTTCATCACGTACTTGTTGGAGAAGGCGTTGGCGGTCTCGTAGCCGACGCCGGGGATGCCGAAGTAGGAGCGGACGTACCCGGCGGCCTGCAGGCTGTACTCGGACGGCGAGACCACGTGCTCGAAGGCGTTGCGGCGGCGGATCTCCAGTGCGGCCAGCCGGACCTGGGTGAGGTCCTCGACGTTGTCGACGTAGGTGACGTCGGTGTCCTCGCGGTAGAAGCCGCGGTAGTTGGGGCTGGTGATGACGGACAGCTGGAGGTCGGTGCGGTCCTGGAGCCGGCGGGCCGCGACGTCGCCGCTGGTGTTGACGAGGAGAACCCTCTTCACTGTGCGATCCTCTCTTCGATGACGGGCGTCAAAGTCGGTTCGGGCGGCCCGGGTTGGCGCATCGTCGTCCAGAGCAGGAAGGCGGCGCCGACGGCGAGGGTGACGGGGGCGAACACCAGGGCGGAGCTGCCGAGCGAGATGGTGAGGCCGAGTACCAGCGAGGACGCCGGGACGGCTCCGGTGACGAAGGTGCGGATCACCGCGTTGACGCGGCCGGACAGGTGGTCGGGGATGGCCTGCTGCCGGTAGCCCATGACGGCGGCGTTGATGCCGCCCTCGCCGAGGCAGAGCACCGCGAACCCGCCGACCATCACGACCGGCCACGGGGTGAGCAGGCCGAGGGTGCCGATGCCGCACACGCCGAGGCAGATCGCGAGTTGGCGTTTGCGGTCGTCGCCGATCAGCACCCGCGGGGCGAGCCAGGCGCCGATCGCGGCGGCCACCGCGGCGATCGACATGGCGATGCCGAGGGTGCGCGCCGACCATTCCCAGTCGCTGCGGCCGACGGTGATCAGTGTCGATTCGAGGGCGCCGGCGCCGACGTTGTACAGCGCGGTGACGAGTGTCAGCCGGCGCAGGTCGGCACGCGAGCGGAAGAACGCGACGCCCTCGCGGAGCATGGCGACCAGCGAGGACTCGGTGGGCTCCTGCCGGGCGTAGGGCATGCCGAGGGTGGTGAGCGCCGTCAACAGGAAGGTGACGGCGTCGAGTTCGAGCGCCCAGGTGGAGCCGAGGCCGGCGATGATCAGGCCGGCCAGCGCGGGGCCGACGAAGCGGGCGGCCAGCAGCAGGGCGGTGAACTGGGCGGACGCGCGGTCGAGCCGCTCGGCGGGCACCAGCAGCGGGATCAGGCCGTAGTCGCCGGCCACGTCGGAGACCACGTTGGCCAGGCCGATCACGAACAGCGCCAGGAACACCGCCCAGGTCAGCGAGTGCCACAGCGCCAGCGGGATGGCGGCGACCGCGAGGCCCTGGACGACCTCGCCGAGGGCGAACAGCACCCGCCGGTCGTAGCGGTCGATGAACGGGCCGAGCAGCGGCGCCAGCAGATACGGGAGGTTCTGCGCGGCGACGCTCAGCACCGCGAGCAGCGGGGAGCCGGTGGACTGGAGCAGCGCCAGCGGGACGGCGACGTAGAGGAAGGTGTTCCCCATCGTCGAGACCGCGGAGGCGCCGGTGAGGAGCCAGAACGATTTCACCGGGCGGACCGCCCGGTGGGTATGACGGAGCGTTCGAAGAGGCCGGCCGGGGGCATCCGCGAATCCCTTCTCGTGCGGTGGCCGGGCGCTGCCGCGAGTGGCGGGCGCCCGGCCGGGGATGGGGCGTGGTGTCTGGGCGCGTCGCGGTCAGCCGGCCTCCCGGCGGGCGAGGCCCTGGGCGGCGGCGGCGCGCAGCAGCGCCGCGACCGTGCGGGCGCGGACGGCGCCGGGGCGGGTCGGGCCGGGGGCCGGGCGGGTGGCGGCGCGCAGCAGCCGGGTGTCCACGCAGAGGATCTCGGCGAGCAGCCGCAGTCCGGCGTCGGGCTCCGCCAGCCGGGCGGGCACGGGCGGCTCGAACTCCTCGGCCAGTTCCCGCAGTTCGTCCGGCCCGTACTGCTCGGGGTTGCCCAGCAGGGCGAGCCAGCCGAGGTACAGCGCCCGGCGGTCGCCGGCCGCCAGGCCCGCCCGGACGCCGGCCAGCCGCTCCAGCGGGTGGTCGGCCCTGGCGCCGCGGCCGGCGAAGTCGGTGCGGAACGCGACCAGGCAGTGTTCGCCGACCGTCCACGCCTCGGCGCCGTACTGCTGGGCGAGGTCCGGTGGGACGCCGCCCCCGGGCAGCCGGAAGATCACCTCCCGGGTGCCCCAGGGCGAGGCGGCGAGGTGGATGTCGAAGTGCCGTTCCATCAGCCGCCTCGGGTCGGTGCGGAACACGCCGATCGCGGTGCTGGTGAGCAGCGAGGCCGCTGCCGGGCCTTCGCCGGAGCGGGTGTCGTCGACGGTGAAGAACCGGTACGTCATGCCTTGCTTCCTGGCCTCGGTGCGGGTGCGCGTGCGGTCGCCGGGTGGTGCGCCAAGTGGTGCGCCGGTGCCGCGGTCGGTTCCTGGTGTCACAGCTGCGCGACGCCGTCGAGCAGGCGGCCGATTTCGGCGTCGGTGTTGTAGTAGTGCACGGAGGCGCGGACCACCTCGGTGGGCTTCTCCGGGTGGGTGTCGAACTTGGCGGCGGACGGCCGGGAGAGCAGGGTGATCACTCCGGCGGCGCGCAGGCCGTCGACCAGGTGCTGGGTGTCGCGGCCGTCCTTGGTGAAGGTGACGAGGCCGCTGCGGACCTGCCCGCGGTCGTGCACCCGGACGCCGTCGAGGGCGGAGAGCCCGGCGCGCAGCTGTTCCGCGAGGGTGTCGATGCGTTCGCGGATCGGACCGATGCCGAGCTCGAGGGCCTCGTCCACGGCCGCGCCGAGGCCGAGCAGGTCGGCGACGCCGCGTTCCCAGCTCTCGAAGCGGCGGGCGTCGGGGCGGATCTGGTAGCGGTCGGGGCCGGTCCAGGTGGCGGCGCGCAGGTCGAGCACCGGCGGCTCCAGGGTGGTGACCACCTCGCGGTCGACGTACAGGAAGCCGGTGCCGCGCGGGCCGCGCAGGTACTTGCGGCCGGCGGCGGACAGCAGGTGGCAGCCGATCTCCCGTACGTCGAGCGGGAGTTGGCCGGCGGACTGGCAGGCGTCCAGCAGGTAGAGCGCGCCGGCCCGGCGGGCCAGTGCGCCGATCTCGGCGGCGGGCTGGACCAGGCCGTTGTAGGTCGGCACGTGGTTGACGGCGACCAGCCGGACGCCGCCCTGGTCGAGCATCTCGGCGAGCGCGTCGAGGTCGACCTGGCCGTGCTTGTCGTCGGGGATCGGTTCGACGGAGACGCCGAAGCGCTGCTTGGCCTGCAGGTACCCCAGGCCGTTGGACGGGTATTCGCTGCGCGAGGTGAGGATGCGGTCGCCGGGGCGGAACGCGATGGAGTAGAACGCCATGTCCCAGGCCCGGGTGGCGCTGTCCACCAGGGCGATCTCCTCGGGCCGGGCGTTCAGCAGCCGGGCCACCGAGGTGTACACCGCCTCGACCCGGTCGTCCTCCTGCTCGGCCGCGGCGTAGCCGCCGAGGCGGCTCTCCAGCGTCAGGTGGTCGATGACGGTGTTGGTGACGTGTTCGGTGCGCAGCGCGGCGCCCGCGTTGTCGAAGAAGGCGGTTTCGGTGCAGCCGGGCGTCCGTGCCCGCAGGTGCGTGATGTCCATGGTGCCAACTCCCTTTCGGGCGGGGGTGGTCAGACCCCTTCGTCCTGAAGGTCGGCGACGATGTCGCCGGCCCGGTTCGCCATGGTGCTGAGCAGCGAGTCGGCGATCCCGTGGGTGGCTTCGTTGACACCCTGCAGGTAGAGGCGGGCGTGGTCGCCCTCCGCCGTGCGGACCCGGTAGCGGCGCTGCACCGTGAGTTCGGGCAGCCCCAGCGCTTCTCCTACCCCACGTACGGCGGCGGGCATGCCTGGTTCGTAGCCGGTGCCCAGCAGGACGCGGTCGCAGGCGAGTTCGGTGTTCTCGCCGGTGAGCCGGTCGTGCAGGGTCAGGACCACGCCGTCCTGGTCGGCGGTGGCCGCGACCACTTCGGTGGCGGTGAGGATGCGCAGTCCGTCCTTGCCCTCCAGCCGGTCGCGGTACTGCTGGTGGTAGAGGCTGTCGAGCAGTTCGGGGGTGACGCCCGCGTAGTTGCTGCGGGTCATCTCGGCGAGCACCAGGGCGCGGGCCGGCTCGTCGAGGTCGTGGAACTCGCGGGACGCGGCGGGCGAGTAGAAGCGGCTGGTGAACTTGGAGGTGACGTACGGGGTGAGGGCGAGGCCGCGGACCACCAGCACCGGGGTGCAGCCCGGCAGGTCGTCCCGGACGGCCTGCACCATTTCGACGGCGCTCTGCGCGCCGCCGATCACCGCGATCCGCTGCGGGACGTCGCGCGGCAGGGCGGCGATCCGCTCGGAGTAGACGCTGCTGTGCACCACGCGTTCGGCGGGCAGGTCGCGGAACACCTCGGGGATCCGCGGGTCGCGGCCGCCGGCCAGCACCAGGTGCCGGGCCCGCACGGTGCTGCCGTCGGCGAACGCCACGTCCCAGCGCCGCAGGGCGCCCTGCGGGTCGCGGACGGGGTCGATGCGGACGGCGCGGCGGTGGTGGTGGACGGCGACGTGCTCCAGGCCCTCGGCGACCCAGCGCAGGTAGTCGGAGATCTCGCTGCGGTAGGGCGTGAACGAGCCGAGGCTCATGAAGTCGTCCAGCCGGCCGCTCTGGTGCAGGTAGTTGACGAAGGTGTAGCGGGAGCGCGGGTTGCGCAGGGTGGCGAGGTCCTTGAGGAAGGAGACCTGGCTCTGTGCCCAGGGGATGAGCAGGCCGCTCTGCCACACGGTGTGGCTGTTCTGCTCGACCAGCAGGGTGCGGCGGGCGAGGTCGGGGGCGAGTTCCTCGAGGGCGACGGCCAGCGCCAGGTTGGCCGGGCCGGCCCCGATGCCGAGGATCTCCACGTCAACGTCTGCCACGGTCACGGTTGTCGGTCCTTCCTCGGTGGCGGCACGGTCGGGGGGCCGGCCCCGCGCCCGGCGGGGGCGCGGAACCGGCCCTGGGTGGTGCGAGAGGTCAGGAGACCTGGCCGAGCAGGCGCGCCGCTTCGTCGGCCCGCTCGTTGATGGTGGCCGCGAGGGTGGCGACCCGGTCGGCCATGAAGCCGTCGGCGCCGATCAGCGCGGCCTCGGCGGTGCCCAGGCCGCTGAACAGCCGGGACGCGAAGCGGTGGTTGGCGGTGTGCCGGTGGCCGGCCGCGTCGAGGATCTTGTCGATCGAGACGGCGTGGTCACGCGGGTGCCAGATGTACCGCTTGAGGCGGAACCGCAGCTCGACCGGGCCGAGCTCCCACCAGGCGGAGCGGATGCCGAGCTCCTTCTCGGTGATCTCCGAGTAGTCCTGCGTGTTGCGCAGGTGCAGGCGCTCGTAGAGCGCGAGCAGCTCGTGCAGGCTCTCGTGGCTGCCGAGCGGCTCGCCGTGCTCGGCGACGGTGTCGGTGGCCGGCACCACCTCCGGCGGCAGGCCGTTGCGGCCGCGGTCCAGCGCGTGCAGGATCTGCGGCCGGTAGGCCCACCACTCGGCCATCACCACGTGGGCGAGGTTTTCGCGGATGGAGCGCTCGGAGCGCAGCGGGGTGGTGTCGAGCAGCGCGTCCGGGACGCCGACGAACAGCGACTGGAACTCGCGGTAGGCGAAGCGGTGCTGGCCGAGCAGCCGGTGGGTGTCGTTGAACTCCGGCCCGTTCTTGGCACGTTCGCGCTCCGCGACGACCGCGAAGTCGCACAGCTCCTGGTAGGCCTGCAGGACGACCTCGCGCAGGCAGTCGGAGTACCACTGCCAGTCGCCGGGGCCGGGCTTGCCGATCCAGTCCTTCATCAGGACGCTGTCGGGCAGCACCGCGACGGTCTGCGCGAAGCGCTCGACGGCGGCCGCCAGCGGCGAGGTGGTGACCTGGTTGTGGCGGGACCAGGAGGTCTCGATGGTGCCGCCGCTCTGCGCGACCTTGCGCCAGCGGGCGGCCTCCTCGACGGTGACCTTGTCCTGCGGGAAGCGGGCGGTGGCCTCGTCGAACAGCCGGATCGCCTCGCCGTACTTCTGCTTGCGCAGCGCGGCCTTGGCCCGGCCGACCAGCAGCTGGGCCTTGAAGCTGTCGGCGGTCAGGTGCCCCGGGGTGTCGTGGAACACCGTCTGGTAGCCGACCGACAGGCGGGTGCGGCGCGGGGCGCCGTTCCACTCGTGGTAGCGGGTCTGGTCCGGCGCGAGCAGCTGCACGGTCGGCGACCAGATGAAGATGTGGTTGTTGATGATGTCGGTGCTGGCCCGGTCCGGGTCGGTGGTGACCACCCGGACGGGGAGCGTGTACTCCATGATGTCCCGGGCGATTTCCGGGTCGGAGTAAATGCTGCGGTCATGATTTCCGCAGCCGGAACAGTCGGGTGAGTGGAGGTCCAGGAGGACCGGCTTGTCCTCGATCTCGGAGCGCTTGAGAAGCGCCTGGAAGTCGTGCTGGTCTGCCCACTTAACTGCCAACGTAGGACCCAATCCTTGCGCTTTTGGCGGAAGTGGCTGGAGGGCAGCGGATTCGTGCCATGGCTCCCCCTGCCACGATCATGAACCTACCCCGCTCGGCGTGTCCACTGTCAAGCGTTCAAAGGTAATATTGTTGCGTTGATGTTGCGCCCAGTAAACTGACCTGCGGTTTTTACCGAATCCCTACCGGGCAAAAACGGACACTCCCGACCGATCGGTCGGTAGCCGCCCCAGGCGGCCCAACAGTGAAAGCTCCACCCATACCGGAACAGTGCCGCGAAGGTCCTTGATCGGCGCCCCGACCTGGGTTAGAACAGTTGGCGGGTGTGTGCCGGGGCGACGGCACCGAGCGGCCGGCCCGGCGCCGCGATCACCCTCCACAGGCGTTCCGACACTCCTTTCCGCAGTCTTCTCTGTTTTTCTCCTCACTCGACCCGGCATGGCCGGAGGCGTATTTCTGCGACCTTTTCCGTCGCAGGACCATGGCCCCGGGGCGACTGAAAGCGGGGGCGGTATGACGATCCATCTCAATGCAGGCCCATCGACCAACAACCCGGCGACAACACCCGTCCAGCCGTATTCCTACCGATTCCGCGAGCCGGTCGAGCCGGAATGGAGGAGATTCCCCGGCTGGTCGCAGGTCACCGCCGACGAATGGGATTCCGCGCAGTGGCAACGCGCCAACTGCGTCAAAAGCGCGCGCCAACTGGGCGCCGTCCTCGGACCCGGAATCGGCGATTCCTTTCTCGCCGACCTGGTGCGCGACCAGCAGCAGCGCGCCACCATGTCGATGCTGGTCACCCCGCAGCTGCTGAACACGATGGTGCCGCACCTCGCGCCCGGCGAGGCCGGCTTCCTGGACGCGCTGTACGCCGACCCGGTGCGGCGCTACATGATCCCGGTATTCTCCGACCGCGACCCGCGCTGGCCCTCCCACCCGTTCGCCACCCGGGACTCGCTGCACGAGAGCGAGATGTGGGCGGTCGAAGGATTGACGCACCGCTACCCCACCAAGGTACTGGCCGAGCTGGTACCCACCTGCCCGCAGTACTGCGGCCACTGCACCCGGATGGACCTGGTCGGCAACCCGACCCCGCAGTTCACCAAGCACCGCTTCGACCTGCGCCCCGCCGACCGGCTCGGCCGGATGCTGGAATTCCTGCGCACCCACCCCAGCATCCGCGACGTGGTGGTCTCCGGCGGCGACCTCGCCAACCTGCCCTGGCCGCGCCTGGAGTCCTTCCTCACCGCGCTGCTCGACATCCCCAACATCCGCGACATCCGGCTCGCCACCAAGGGCCTGGTCGGCCTCCCCCAGCACTGGCTGCAGAAGGAGGTCCTGGACGGCCTCGCCACGGTCTGCGCCCGCGCCCGCCGGCAGGGCGTGCAGATCGCCGTGCACACCCACGCCAACGCCGCCCAGTCGGTGACGACTTCGGTCGCCCGCGCCACCACCGCGCTGTTCGAGGCCGGGGTGCGCGACGTCCGCAACCAGGGCGTGCTGATGCGCGGCGTCAACGACTCGGTGGAGGCGCTGCTCGACCTCAGCTTCGGGCTGCTCGACGGCGCCGGCATCATGCCGTACTACTTCTACCTCTGCGACATGATCCCCAACAGCGAGCACTGGCGGGTCGCGCTGTGGGAGGCGCAGGCGCTCCAGCGCGGCATGATGGGCTACCTCCCCGGCTTCGCCACCCCGCGGATCGTCTGCGACGTCCCGTTCGTCGGCAAGCGCTGGGTCGACCAGGTCGACTCCTACGACCGCCAACGCGGCATCTCCTACTGGACGAAGAACTACCTCACCCCGCTGGAAGCCGCCGACCCGGCGGCCGGCGGCCGTGCCCACCCCTACTACGACCCGATCCCGAGCCTTCCGCCGGAGGGCCAGGAGTGGTGGAAGAAGACGCCGCATGAAGCTCATTGACGAGCACGGACTGTCCGTCGCCCTGATCGACCCCGACGAACTCGACGCCCGGCCCTGGACATCGAGCGATCGCCACATCGACGTGGTCCGGATGCTCCGGCCGCCCGCCGACCGGATCCACGCCCTGCGGGCGGCCGGCTTCGTGGTCAAGCCCGAGATGCTGACCTGGCTCGCCGAACTCGGCCCCGACGAGGACCACTTCCTGGCCCGGCTGGAGGCCAACCCCCGCCGCGACATCCTGCGCGCCCGCCGCCGCGCCGCCGTCCTGCGCGAGGAGGTCCAGGACCAGGTCGACGCCGACACCCTGGACCGCTTCCTCGCCCTCTACGAGCAGCGGGTCTCCCAGATGCAGTTCGGCGTGCCGTACGCCAAGCGCCATCGGGAGGCCGTGCTGCACGGCCCGCAGAAGTACTTCGGGGTGTTCGCCTTCGAGGGCGAGGAACTGGTCGGCGGCTGCCTGGTCGCCGAGTGCCCGGACGTCTCGGCGATCCGGGTCCGGTTCTCCGCCGTCACCGAGTACTGGCGCCGGGAGGCGAGCCTGTCGCGCGCCCTCTACTTCACCGCGATGCGCACCGCCAGGGCCAAGGGCCTCCGTTACGCCACCCTCGGCGACGAGCCCAACCTGTACGGGCACCTCACCCAGGTCGGGCTGTTCGCCTTCAAGGTGAAGATGGGCTTCCGGGCGGTGCCCTCGCAGGACTTCGGCGACCCGACCGGCTGCGACGAGGCCGACCTGGTACTGAATTTCTCCGCCCTGAACGACCCCGGACTGATTCTCGGATATCCGCCCGAACTGCCCGCCGACGACCGCCGACTGCGCGCCTATTTCCTCACCGAGGACATTTCCCGGGCGGCGAAATTCCGGGCCGATTTCCTGGAAGGCGTGGAGCCCCGCACACCTTCCCGGTGAACGAGGCTCCAGAATTAATTGCGGTTCAGCTGTCCGACGGGTTCCCGGACTCCACCGGGAACCCGTCGCGCTTCCAGTACTCGAAGCCGCCGATCATCTCCTTGACCTTGAACCCGAGCACCGCGAGCTTCGCCGCGCCCTTCGTCCCGGCGTTGCAGTCCGGCCCGAACCCGTAGGTCACGTAGGTGACTTCGCGGTCCAGGCCGGTCACGTGCTCCGGCCCGAGGTCCCGGTGCGGCAGGTTCAGCGCGCCCGGGATGTGCGCCTCCCGGTAGGACTCGGCACTGCGGGTGTCCACCACCCGGACGCCCGGCACCTTGTGCGAAATGTCGTGCTCCACGTCCGACGGGTCGCACTCGGAGGCGAGTTTCGCCAGGAAATAGGTGGTCGAGAGGTAGTTCGTCGCCGGAACCCCGTTCACCTTGCTGTCGGCCGTGAGGAACTGGAAGAGCTCGTGCCGGTCGGACACGGGAACACCCCTTTTCAACGAAATGGCGTCGGTGTCGAACAGCCTATGATCCGGGCCCCGAGTGCCGCAAGCATTCTCGAAAGCCGAATCCGCCAATTCGACTCGGCGGAATTCACCGACCGACGAGCTGTCAGGCCCGACCCGTCAGGCGTCGGCCCGACAGGCGTCGGCCCGTCAGGCCCCGTGCTGTCAGGCGTCGGCCCGTCAGGCCCCGTCCTGCCAGGCGCCGTCCGGGAAGTGGCAGGCGGCTGCGTGGTCCACGCCGGGGGCGGCGGGGACGGCGACCGGCTGCTCGGTGGCGCAGCGGGTGCGCTGCTCGGGGGCGAGCGCGGCGTGGACGGGGCAGCGGGCGCGGAACGGGCAGCCGAGGTGGCGTTCGGCGGGCGACGGCGGGTCGCCGGCCAGCAGCAGCCGGGGGCGGGCGCGTTCGGCGGCCGGGTCGGGCAGCGGGACGGCGGCGAGCAGGGCGCGGGTGTAGGGGTGGCGGGGCGCGGCGAAGACCCGCTCCACGGTGCCGGTCTCCACCGTGCGGCCGAGGTACATGACGCTGACCCGGTCGGCCAAGTGCCGCACCACGGACAGGTCGTGGGAGACGAACAGGTAGGCGAGGCCGAGTTCGGCCTTCAGCTGCTGGAGCAGGTTGAGCACTCCGGCCTGCACGGAGACGTCGAGCGCGGAGACCGGCTCGTCGAGGACCAGCAGGTCGGGGCGGACGGCGAGGGCGCGGGCGATGGAGATCCGCTGGCGCTGGCCGCCGGAGAACTCGTGCGGGTAGCGGTCGGCGTGTGCCGGGTCCAGGCCGACCTGGCGCAGCAGTTCGGGGATCCGGCGGCGAGCGTCCCCGGCGGGGGTGCGCTGGGCGAGCAGCGGTTCGGCGATCACGTCGCCGACCGGCATCCGCGGGTCGAGGGAGGCCGCCGGGTCCTGGAAGACGATCTGGACACGGGAGCGCAGCCGGTGCGCGGCGGCCCGGTCGAGCTGGGCGGTGTCCTGGCCGAGCAGCTCGATCCGCCCGCCCTGCGGGGCGGCCAGCTTGAGGACCTCGTACAGGGTGGTGGACTTGCCGGAGCCGGACTCGCCGACCAGGCCGAGGGTTTCGCCGCGCCGGATGTCGAGGTCGACGCCGTCCACGGCGAAGGTCTCGCCGATCCGGCGGCGCAGCAGGCTGCCGCGGTAGCGGGGGAAGCTCCGGGTGAGGCCGGTGACGGCCAGCACGCTCTCGCGTTCCTCGCGCGGCCGGGCCTCGGCGGCGGGCACCGCGGGGACGGGGTAGACCTCGGCGGGGGCGGGCCGGGTGGCGGCGAGATGCGCTGCGCGCACGCACGCGGCCAAATGCGCGCCGAAGTCGGCGGGTTGCGGCTCGGATGCCACCCGGCCGTCGTCGGCCGGTGCCGGTTCGACGGCCGGTGCCGGTTCGACGGCCGGTGCGGGTTCGACGGCCTCACGGCCATCGGCACCGGCAGGTTGCGTCTCGGCAGCCGGGTGCGCGCTGCCACCGGCCGGACGTCCGCCGGCCAAGTGGCCTGTGTCGTCGACGAGTTGCGGTTCGGCGGTGCGGCAGCGGTCCTCGACCAGCGGGCAGCGGTCGGCGAACGGGCAGCCGGCGCCGCGCAGTTCACCGGCGGCGGGTGGGCGGCCGGGGATCGGCACCAGCGGTCCGCCGCGACCGTCGAGGCGGGGGACGGCGCCGATCAGGCCGAGCGTGTAGGGGTGCCGGGGGGCGGTGAACAGCTCGTCCACGGGGGCGGTTTCGACGATCCGTCCGGCGTACATGACGGCGACCCGGTCGGCGCTGCCCGCGATCACGCCCAGGTCGTGGCTGACCAGGACGAGGGCGGCGCCGGTCTCCCGCTGAGCGGTGCGCAGCACGTCCAGCACCTGGGCCTGGATGGTGACGTCGAGGGCGGTGGTGGGTTCGTCGGCGAGCAGGATGTCCGGGTCGTTGGCGACCGCCATGGCGATCATCGCGCGCTGCCGCATGCCGCCGGAGAACTCGTGCGGGAAGGCGTCCAGGGCGCGGGCCGGGTCGGGGATGCCGACCAGGTCGAGCAGGTCGGCGGCGCGCTTGCGGGCGGCGGCCTTGCCGACGGCCTGGTGCACCCTGACCGCCTCGGCGATCTGGTCGCCGATCCGGTAGACCGGGGTGAACGCGGACAGCGGGTCCTGGAAGACCATGGCGATCCGCCGGCCGCGAATCTCCGCCAGCTGCCGGGCGGGCAGGCCGACCAGTTCGCGGCCGTCGAGCTGGACCGATCCGCCGATCCGGGCGGTGCCCGGCAGCAGGCCGAGCACGGCGAGCGCGGTGACGGACTTGCCGGAGCCGGACTCGCCGACCAGGCCGAGAGTCTCCCCGCGACGCAGGTCGAGATCGACGCCGCGGACCGCCGGGTGGTCCCCGAAGTCGACGGTGAGGTTGCGGACGGCGAGCAGCGGGGTGGTCAAGGGGTGCTCCGACGCGAGGGGGTGGCGGTCTTTCGGTTCTTTCGGCCCTGTGCACGGCGGGAGGGCCTGCGTCCGGCCGCGGCGGTGGGGTCGAGGGCGTCGCGCAGGCCGTCGCCGACCAGGTTGACGGCGAGCACGAACAGCACCAGCAGGCCGGCCGCGAAGTAGAACAGCCAGGGGAAGACGGGGGCGTCACTGGCACCGGCCGCCAGCAGGGTGCCGAGCGAGACGTCGGGCGGGCGCACACCGAACCCGAAGTAGGAGAGCGCGGCCTCGCTCATCACGGCGCCGCCGACGGTGATCGTGGCGTCGATGATCAGGAACGAGGAGACGTTCGGCAGGATGTGCCGCCAGATGATCCGGAACGGCCCGACGCCCATGAACCGTGCGGCGACCACGAATTCGCGCTCCCGCAGGGACCGCGTCATCGAACGGATCACCCGGGCGGTGATCATCCAGTTGAAGACCGCGAGCAGCAGCACGAACGCGATCCAGCCGCTGCCGCGCAGTCGGGGCGAGATCACCGCGATCACCAGGAACGCCGGGAAGATCAGCATCAGATCGACCAGGAAGGTCAGCAGCCGGTCCGTCCAGCCGCCGAAGTACCCCGCGCAGGCGCCGACGAGCGAGGCCAGGCCGGTGGAGAGCACAGCCACCAGCAGGCCGATCACCAGCGACTTCTGGAGCCCGCGGACGGTCTGCGCGAACACGTCCTGGCCGAGACCGTTCGTCCCGAACCAGTGCTGCGGGGACGGGGGTTGGCGCAGCGCGGTGTAGTCGGGGGTGGAGTAGTCCCAGGGGGTGAGGTACGGGCCGAGGAAGGCCAGCAGGAAGAGCAGCACCATGACCACCAGGCCGAGAACCGCTCCGCGGGAGCCTGCCAGTCGCCGGGTGGCAAGCCGGAGGCGGCCTGCGGGCACCCGCTGATCGGTCTGCGCCGCGACAGTCTGTTCCACCAGCTCGGCGCTCATGCGGCCCTCCCTCGGACACGCCCGCAGGGCGCAGCCTTCTGCGTCGTGTGGCCATGGGTGAGCCACCAGCCCGCGTCGCGCAGTTCCGCCACCTCGCTTCGCTGGGGGTACCCCCAGCGCCCCTGGTTGTGCTCCCTCTGGTTTCGCATCCCGCTCATGCCGTCCTCACTCGGGGGTCGAGCGCAGCGTGCAGCGCATCGGCGAGGAAGCCGGCGGCGAGGACGACGACGGCGGCGAAGAGGTTGACGGCGACGACGGAGTTGACGTCCTGTTCGTTGACGGCCTGGATGAACCACTCGCCCATGCCGTGCCAGCCGAAGATGGTTTCGGTGAAGGCGGCGCCGGTGAACAGGCCGAGGAAGGCGTAGGCGAACATCGTGGTCATCGGGATGATCGCGGTGCGCAGGCCGTGCTTGAGCAGGGCGCGGGTGCGGGTGAGTCCCTTGGCTTCGGCGGTGCGCAGGTAGTCGGCGCCGAGGACGTCGAGCATGGTGGAGCGCTGGTAGCGGCTGTAGGTGGCGAGGCCGCCGAGGGCGAGCGAGAGGGTGGGCAGCAGCAGGTGCAGGCCCCAGTCGGCGAGGTGGGTGCCGAGGCCGCCGGAGAGGTTGGGTGTCTCGTAGCCGGTGAACGGGATGACGTCGTGGCCGGCCGCGTTCTTGGCGGCGATGGCGCCGTTCTTGAGCAGCAGGGCGAGCAGGAACACCGGGGTGGAGAGCAGCACGAAGGACAGCACGGTGAGTGCCCGGTCGGAGAGCCGGTACTGCCGGACCGCGCTCCATGCGCCGGCGGCCACGCCGAGCAACATGCCGAGGACGCTGCCGACGAGCAGCAGCCGCAGTGAGACCCAGATCCGGCGGCCGAACTCGTCGTTGACGGAGGTGTCGTGGATGGTGCGGCCGAGGTCGGCGTGCAGCAGGACGCCGTCCGCCCAGGTGGCGAAGCGTTCGACCACGGGGGTGTGGTCGTTGAGGTTGAGCGCGGTCAGCTGCCGGTCGACGGAGGCGGCGGAGGGGCGCGGTTGCTTGGCCTCGAAGTAGGCGCGCGGGCCGAGCGCGGTGCCGGTCAGCGCGTAGGCCAGGAACACCGCGGCGGTCAGCAGGACGACGTAGTAGCCGAGCCGCCTGGCCAGGTAGCCCGTCACGGCGCACCTCCGGCCTGGTTCGCACACCTGCTGAACATGGTCATTTGCCTTCGCTAGTACGGACTTTGGCGCACATTCGCGCAGCAGTTGTACGCCACGCGCGACCGGCCCGTCCAGGGTCGATCGTGTCGGCGGTTCGCCCGCTCCGGCGAACCCGCTGGTCACAGCTGATCAGACGGGTACGGACGGGGTGTTGCGGCGGTGTTTCGCTCCGTTTCGTTTCGATCAGTTCCGCGCATCACCCTGGTGGGGGCGGCTGATGGGCTGTTACGTTCGGCCCGCCGGCATCGAGTTGGCTGCCCACGATCAAGCATCGCCACACCTGACGACGCCCGAAGACTCGTAGAACCCCTCCGCACGCCTCCGAGACCCCGAGGACTCCGCCGATGGACACATCGCCCGTCACCCGCCGAATCGGCCGCGCCGTCGCCGCCGCCCTCGCCGCGCTCCTGGCCGCGAGCGCCTGCAGCAGCCAGAGCGGCTCGGGGGGCGACGTCGCCAAGACCGTGGCACCGACCGTGGACGCCGAGGACAACAACCCGCAGCCGCTGGAGAACGTCAGAGACGGCGGCGAGCTGCGCGAACCGCTCCAGCAGTGGATCACCCAGTGGAACCCGTACCAGGTCGACGGCAACTACGGCGACGCGGTGGAGATCATGGGCTACGTGGAGGCCAAGCTCTTCCGATCCGACGCCAAGGGCGTCTACCACCCCGTCCCCGAGTACCTGGTCTCCGCGCAGGTCACCTCCACCTCGCCGCAGGTGGTGACGTACAAGCTCAACCCGAAGGCGGTCTGGTCCGACGGAACGGCTCTGAGCTACAAGGACTTCGAGGCGGTCTGGAAGGCCTCCAACGGCAAGGACCAGGCGTACAACCTGGCCGACTCCTCCGGCTACGAGCAGATCTCCGGCGTCGAGCAGGGTGCCGACGCGAGCGAGGTCAAGGTGACCTTCTCGCAGCCGTACGCCGACTGGCAGAGCCTGTTCAGCCCGCTGCTGCCCGCCTCCGGGCTCTCCACCCCGCAGGCCTTCAACGAGGGCTGGATCGAGAAGGTCCCGGTCTTCGGCGGCCCGTTCGTGCTCGCCAACGCCGACAAGACCGCGCAGACCATCACGCTGACCCCCAACCCCCGCTGGTGGGGTCCGAAGCCGAAGCTCGACCGGATCACCTTCCGGGTCCTCGACGCCGCCGCGATCACCCAGGCCTACCTCAACAACGAGATCGACTTCGCGTCCGCGGGCGCCGCCGCCTCCTACGGCCAGCTCAAGGACGCCAAGGACTCGGTGATCCGGACCGGCACTCCGTGGGACGAGGTGCACATCTCCTTCGGCGGCAACGGCGTGCTCGCCGACCAGAAGGTCCGTCAGGCGCTCGGCAAGGCACTGGACCGCACCGCGCTGATCAAGGTCGCCAACAAGGGCGTCCCGGTGGAGTTCAAGCCGCTCGACAGCCACCTGTTCATGACCAACCAGAACGGGTACAAGGCCAACGCCGGCGACTGGGTGACGTACGACCCGACGACCGCCAAGAAGTGGCTGGACGAGGCGGGTTGGAAGGACTCCGGCGGCACCCGCAGCAAGGACGGACAGCCGTTGGAGCTCCACTACGTGCTGAACGACGCCTCCAACCAGGCCCAGATCGACCTGGCGGCCGCCACCCAGAACATGCTCCAGCAGGTCGGCGTCAAGGTCACCGTCGACAAGGTGCCCAGCAAGGAGTACTTCTCCAAGTACATCGACCAGGGCAAGTTCGACCTGGCCAGCTGGCGCAACACGAACTCCTTCCCGCTCTCCAAGACGGTGCCGCTCTACCGTGCCCCGCAGGGCGACAACGTGTTCGGCAACTACTCCAAGCTGAGCACCCCCGAGATCGACAACCTGCTGCGCACCGCCGCCGCCACCCTCGACCCCGCGAAGGCCGACGAGCTCTACAACCAGGCCGACGTGAAGATCTGGGAGCTCGCCCACACCGTCGAGCTCTACCAGCGCCCCAGCATCGTCGCCGTCCGCAAGGGCCTGGCCAACTACGGCGCCGGCAGCCTCGCCGACACCGTGATCACCTCGGTCGGCTGGCAGAAGTAGCACCGCCGATGCCCCGCCATGCCCTGCCTGGCGGGGCGTCAACGCGCCTGCTACCTGCGATGCTTGAAGTCCTCCAGCGCCTGCCGGACGGTCGCGGCCATGTCCTGGCTCCCCACGTGCCCGGAGTCGTCGAAGATGTGCAGCTTCGCGTCCGGCCAGGCCTTCGCCAGCTCCCACGCGGTCTGCACCGGGCAGCCCATGTCGTACCGGCCGTGCACCAGCACGCCCGGGATGCCCGCCAACTTGTCGGCTTCCCGCAGCAGTTGGTCCTCCTCCAGCCAGGCGCCGTTGCTGAAGAAGTGCGAGCAGATCCGGACGAAGGCGATCCGGTCGTCCATCTCGCGGTTGCTGTACATCCCGGGGATGCCGTTCGGCTCGCCCTCGATGACCGCGTCCTCCCACGCCAGCCACTCGTTGGCGGCCTTCTCCCGCACCGCCCGGTCCGGGTGCTCCATCAGCCGCGCGTACGCCGCCAGCAACTGGTAGACGTCACCGCCCCGTTCGCCCTCCGGGACGCCGTCCCGGAACCGGTCCCACGCCTCGGGCCGGAACCCGCCGACGCCCCGGTACAGCCAGTCGGTCTCGGCCCGGCGGGTGGTGGTGACCGCCTGGATGACGATCTCACTGACCCGCTCCGGGTGCTGCTGCGCGTACGCCAGGATCAGCGTCGACCCCCAGGACGCGCCGTCCAGCAACCACCGCTCCACACCGAGGTGTTCGCGCAGCCGCTCGATGTCGTCGATCAGGTGCTGCGTGGTGTTCAGCGCCATGTCCGCCGCCGGATCACTGGCATGCGGCGTGCTGAGCCCGCAGTTGCGCTGGTCGTACCGGATCACCCGGTACGAATCCGGGTCCCACGCCCGGGTCGGCCGCTTCGGGAACCCCGCCCCGGGCCCGCCGTGCACGTACAGCGCGGGCTTGCCCTCGGGGTTGCCGAGCTGCTCGTAGTAGATGCGGTTGCCGTCTCCGGTGTCCAGGAAACCGGTGTCGTAGGGGTGCATCGGCTCATAGAGATCAACCATGGGTACTCGTCCGTCCGCTCCGCAGTCCGACCTGCAAACAACGCCAACTAAACTGCCCGTCGGACCATTTGGCCAACCCGAGGCCCGGCGGAAGTGCGGAGTTCCATGAGCCCCTTGATCGACCGGAAGGCGATGGAGTCGGTCTTCGGCGCGGAGGAACTGATCACTCCGGCCGACCACCTGCTCGACGGCATCACGCACCGGGCGACCCGGGAGTTCCTGGGCGAGATCGGACTGCCGGACCGGACGGGCTGGTTCGAGACCGACCAGCTGATGGTCGACGGCGACCTGCGGATCGGCGGCGAGGCCTGGCAGCGCGTCGCCGGCCGGTACCCGAGCTGCCCGTTCGACATGTCGGTCTGGCTGACTCTCGGCAGTATCCGGCTGGACGACGTGATGGTCGACGTCACCACCGGCATCGTCTACTGCATCCCGGAGGGTGGCACTCCGCACCTGCTCAACAGCACGGTCGACGCCCTCGCCTTCTTCCTGCACGCCCTGGAGGAGGAACGACCGGCCTACGACCCCGACGCCGGTACGGACGAGCTCGACCCCGCGGGCGCCGAGGCAAGGCTGCTGCGGACGATGCGCCGGGTCGATCCCCTCGCGATGGAGAATCCCGAGTCTTGCTGGTTCACCGTCCTGCACTACGTCAGCTACCTCCTGGGCGACCCGCACTGAATATCCGTCAACTACCCTTCCGCTTCCGCACTTCACCCACAGCAGAACGCCGCTCCCTTCCGCTCGCGCGCGGGATGTCTACGCTGAAGTGGTGAGCACTCAAGGCCAGAACGAAGCCCGCGTCATCCCGCTGCGCCCGCAGGGCGGGGCGGCCAAGCAGCCGCCGGCGGTCAAGCAGCCGCCGGCGGTGAAGGAGCCGCTGTGGCGTGATGTGGTCGGTGGTGTGCTGCGGCGTGAACGGCTCGCCCAGCAGCGGACGTTGAAGGACGTCTCGGAGGCGGCGCGGATCTCCATGCCGTACCTGTCGGAGCTGGAGCGCGGCCGCAAGGAGGCCTCCTCGGAGGTGCTCGCGGCCGCCGCGCGCGCGCTCGGGCTGGGGCTCGGCGATCTGCTGTCGCTCGCCCAGGACGACCTGGTCCGCTACTCGCAGATCCGCCGCGCCGCGCCCGCCGCGCCGTACAACGGGCTCTGCCTGGCCGCCTGAACAACGGCCGCTACGGCGGCGATTGGCCGCCTGAGCAACGCCGGTCGGCACGGCGGCGGTTGGCCGCCTGAGCAACGCCGGCCGGTACGGCGGCAGTTGGCCGCCGCACCGGCCGGTTCTCGGTGCGTCAGGCCAGGACCAGGCGCCGGTTCAGCACCTCGTCGGCCAGGCCGTAGGCGACGGCCTCCTCGGCGGTGAACACCTTGTCGCGGTCCATGTCCGCGCGCAGCGTCGCCGGGTCGTGGTGGGTGTGCCGGGCGAGTACCTCCTCGACCTGCGAGCGGATCCGCAGCATCTCCTTCGCCGCCAGGCTCAGATCCGAGACCGTCCCCTGCCGGCCGCCGCTGGCCGGCTGGCCGAGCAGCACCCGCGAGTGCTGGAGCACGAACCGCCGCCCGGGGTCGCCGCCCGCCAGCAGGACGGCCGCCGTGGACGCCGCCTGGCCGACGCAGAACGTCGAGATCGGCGACTGCACGAAGGTCATGGTGTCGTAGATCGCCATCAGTGAAGTGAACGATCCGCCGGGCGAGTTGAGGTAGATCGCGATCTCCTCCCCCGGGCTCGCCGACTCCAGGTGCAGCAGCTGCGCGATCACCACGTTGGCGACGCCGTCGTCGATCTCGGTGCCGAGGAAGATGATCCGCTCGTTCAGCAGCCGGCTGAACACGTCGTAGGACCGCTCGCCCTGAGCCGTCTTCTCGATGACGTAAGGAACCGTGTACGAGCCCATGTCACAACCCCATCCGTCGACGGTTCGCGGCCGGACGGATGTCCGCCAGCGACTCCACCACCTGGTCCACCATCCCGTACTCCCGGGCCTGTTCGGCCGTGAACCAGCGGTCGCGGTCGCCGTCCCGGGCGATGGTGTCCTCGCTCTGGCCGGTGTGCGCGGCCGTGATCCGCTCGATCGCCTTCTTGGTGTACTCGAGGTTCTCCGCCTGGATCTCGATGTCCGAGGCGGTGCCGCCGATGCCCGCCGACGGCTGGTGCATCATGATCCGCGCGTTCGGCAGCGCGAACCGCTTGCCGGCGGCGCCCACCGTCAGCAGGAACTGCCCCATGCTGGCGGCGAAACCCATCGCCAGCGTCGAGACGTCGTTCGGGATCAGCCGCATGGTGTCGTAGATCGCCAGGCCCCCCGTCACCGACCCGCCCGGGCTGTTGATGTACAGGCTGATGTCGGTGCGCGGGTCCTCCGCGGAGAGCAGCAGCAGCTGCGCGCACACCCGGTTCGCCGACACCTCGTCGACCTGGGTGCCGAGCAGAACGATCCGCTGCGCGAGGAGCTGCGCCGCGAGGTGGTCGTCGAAGCGACTGGGCGGAGTGTCGCCGTCCTCCGCACGGGATGGGAACGGACTCATCGGGGTTTCCTCCTCGGGGCCGGAGCGCGTCTTCCACTCCACTGTTCACCCCGAACGACCCCTCGCAGACGCTTCTCTGCCCGCCGCAGATTCGCCACGGGCAGAGCCGCCCCGACTCAGACCCCGGGCGCCGGCCGGACGGTGATCCCGTTGCGCTCCAGCAGCGCCGCCGTCACGCCGTCGCCCGGCACCAGCGCGCCCGCGAACGAGCCGTCGTAGACCTTGCCCCGGCCGCACGACGGGCTCCGCGGCATCAGCACCGCCTCCGTGCACCCCGCCCGCTGCGCCGCGACCAGCGCCCTCTCGGCCCCCGCCACGAACTCCGCCGTCACGTCCCGCCCGCCGTCGTCCACCACCCGCGCCGTCCCGTCCAGCACGTCGTGCCCGTCACCCCCGACCAGCTCCGCCGGCCGCCGCGGCGTCTCCAGCCCGCCCGCCACCTCCGGGCAGAACGCCACCACCCGCCGCCCGTCCAACGCCCCCGCGAGCGCCTCCGACGCCTTGTCCCGCCCGTCGAACCGACACGGCACCCCACGCAGACAAGCACTCACCAAAATCGCATCCACCCGCCCAGGCTACCGGGCCACACACCCGCCCGACCGCGCCCGTGACCAGCACCGATGCCCATCGGCGGGCCGGTCAGGCCTTGCCGGTGGCGGCGACGGCCGTCAGGCCGCCTTCGGCGGGGCCGTAGACGCGGCCGCCTCCGGCCCAGAGGGGGACGGTGAGGGCGGTGGTGGTGGCTTGGAACCCGTAGGTCCAGCGGGCATTGCCGGTGGTGGGGTCGAGGGCCCAGGTCTTGCCGTGGAGCCAGAGGTAGAGGGTGTCGTCGGCGAACTGGGCGCCGAGGTTGGTGATGAGGGCGCCGGCG
The DNA here is from genome assembly GCF_042873675.1 of Kitasatospora sp. NPDC004614. Classification (NCBI taxonomy): domain Bacteria; kingdom Bacillati; phylum Actinomycetota; class Actinomycetes; order Kitasatosporales; family Streptomycetaceae; genus Kitasatospora; species Kitasatospora sp. NPDC004614. The sequence goes on along the minus strand of NZ_JBIALR010000001.1, from coordinate 388,472 downwards.
GGAAGGGTGCCGGCCCAGCGGACGGTGCCGTCGGTCGCGTTCAGGGCCTGGACCTTGACGGCGAGGGTCTTGTAGTCGATGCCCGCGGCGAAGACGGTCGAGCCGTCGGCGTTCGCCACCACCGCCTGGTAGGTCATGGTGGCCTCGCTCTTCCACGCCACCGTCCCGTCGGCCGGGTTGAGGGCGTAGACCCGGTCGGCGAGGTAGAGGAGGTGGCCACCGCCGGAGCTGTGCGGGCCGTCGGTGAAGGGCTGGACGAGGGGTCCCGCGCCGAGGGTGGTGCCGGGCGGGCTCTGGTGCCAGGCGGAGATGCCGGCGTCCTGGGTGTCGAGGCCGGACAGGGTGGAGGTGCCGTTGGACATGTCGCTCCGCTGCCAGAGCAGGCGGGTGCCGGTGGTGGGGACGGTTAGCCGGCCGGTGCCGAGGCCGGCGTCCGGGAATCGCTGCTCCCAGCGTTTCTCGTGGGTGGCGGTGTCCATCGCCCACAGGAACATCGTCTGGCCGGCGACCCCGGCGGCCGAGCCGGAGCCCTGGACGTAGACGACACCGTCCAGCACACCGCAGACCGCGCCGGAGGTGGCGTTCAGCGCGGCGCTGGTGTACGTCCACGCGATTTCGCCGGAGGCCAGGTCGATCGCCTTGAGGAAGGTGCGAATGCTGAAGTTCGGCGGGGCGCTCTGCTCCCGGGTGAGGTAGTAGCCCTTGCCGTTGGCGGCGACGACTTGCCCGAGCGTCAGTACCGGCATGTTGCCCTGGGCGGTCTTCGGCTCCCAGCGGGGCTTGCCGTCGCGGTCGAAGCCGCGAATGGTCTTGGCGTCGACGGTGAGGATGCTCTCGCCGTCGCCGACGATCTGGGTGAGCGGTTCGGGCACGGGCACCGTCCACAGTGCGGTGGCGATGTTGGTGGTGTCCAGCGAGCGTTCCGGGTCGGTGAGGTCACGCGCCGGTGACGAACTGCCTTTCACCGTAGCCGACTTGTCGGTGGTCCGGCCTGTCGTCAGGTACAGCGCCGTCCCGCCGCCCGCCAGCGCGACCGCTCCGCCGGCCAGCCCGTACAGCAGGGTCCGCCGCGTGGGTCGCTTCAACTCGGGCTCGGGCGGCGGCAGTTCCATCGTGGGCAGGAGCGGTGGGGGCAGCGTCGGCGCGAGGACGGCCGCCGAGCGTTCGACGGCGGCGACCAGCGCGGGGTGCAGCCAGGTGCCGGGGGGCTGAGGTTCGAGCCGCTGGGAGTCGACGAGTTGGCGCGGTGTGGGCCGGTCGGCCGGGTCCTTGGCGAGGCAGGCGGCGACCAGCAGGCGCAGCCCGGTGGGGACGCCGCTGAGGTCGGGTTCCTCGGCGGCGACCCGGCGGACCACCTCGATGGGCAGGCCCCCGCCGAACGGGCCCGCGCCGGTGGCGGCGTGCACCAGGGTCGAGCCGAGCGAGAAGACGTCGGCGGCGGGGCCGATCGGCCGGGCGAGGGCCTGTTCCGGCGACAGGTAGGAGGGGGTGCCGAGGATGGCGCCCTCGGCGGTGAGCACGCTGTCGTCGGCGGCGCGGGCGATGCCGAAGTCGATGACGTGCGGGCCGTCGAGGGCGAGCAGCACGTTGCTGGGCTTGATGTCGCGGTGGACGAGTCCGGCGGCGTGGATCGCGGCGAGTTCCTCGGCGATGCCGGCGGCGAGGATGCGCAGCACCGGTTCGGGGAACGGCCCGACCAGCCGGACCGCCTCGTCGAGCGGGATGCCGGGGATGTACGCGGTGGCGAGCCAGGGCAGCGGCGCGTCCGGGTCGGCGTCCACGACGGGGGCGGTGAACGCGGAGGACGCGGTGCGGGCGGCCGAGACCTCGCGCCGGAAGCGGGCCCGGAACCGCTGGTCGTCGGCGAGTTCGGGCCGGATCAGCTTGATCGCGACGGTCCGGCCGCCGGCCGACCGGCCGAGGTAGACGGCGCCCATGCCGCCCGCGCCGAGCCGGCCGAGCAGCAGGTAGGGGCCGACCTGCGCGGGGTCGGTCGGGGCGAGCGGGTGCATCGTCGTCAACTCGCTTTCGAGGGCAGGATGGTGAGGGTGGAGGGACACGGGACGGCGAGGCACCGGCGGCGCGCACTGGCCGTCCGGTTCGCCGCGCCGGGACCGGTCGGGCCGAGCGGATTCACTGTCGTCAACTCGCCTTCGCGGGCAGGATGGTGAGGGTGGAGGGACACGGGACGGCTAGGCACCGGCGGCGCGCACCGGCCGTCCGGTTCGTCGCGCCGGGACCGGTCGGGCCGGGCGGATTCACTGTCGTCAACTCGCCTTCGCGGGCAGAGCGGTGAGGATCGACGGTTTCGGCGCGGAGACGCACAGCCGTCCCGCGCCGGCCGTCCAGGTCAGCGTCGCGGGGTCGGTGCCCTTGTAGCCGGAGTACTTCCAGCGGGGCTTGCCGGTGGCGGGGTCGAGGGCCCAGACGACCGAGTCACGGCCGATCCGGTAGAGGGTGTCGTCGGCGTGGAGCAGGTCGGCGCCGTAGGCGCCGTTGCCGATGCCGTTGCCGTCGGGCGGGAGGGGGGTCTTCCAGCGCGGGGCGCCGCTCTTCAGGTCGACGGCGCCGATGGAGAACTCGCCGTCGGCGTCGGTCCACTGGCAGTGGAGCAGGCTGTCGTCGGGGCCGTGCGCGTAGGCGCTGCCGCCCAGGCGGGGGGTGGTGATGCCGCGAACGTTCCAGGCGGCTTTGCCGGTGGCAGGGTCGAGGGCGGTGAGAGTGCCCTCCTTGTCGGGGGTGAGGAACCAGCCGCCACCGGCGGCGATGCCGAAGGATTGGATGCCGGCCTGCCAGGTGACGGTGCCCGAGCCGTCGATGGCCTTGAGGCGGTCGGCGGTGGAGACCAGGACCCGGTCGCTCCCGGGCAGCAGGGCCGCTTCCACCAGTAGCGCGTCGTCGCCGTGGAACCAGGCGGTGCGCCGCCCGGCCAGGTCGATCGCCCACATGTTGCTGCCGTCCTGGTGCTGGCCCTGGCCCAGGCCGATCACGTACGCGGTGCCGCTGCGGATCCCGGCGAAGCGGAGCACCCCGGCCGCATGCGGCTGGTCGAGCGTCACCTTCCCGTCGGTCTTGCCCTCGGCCGGGTCGATCGCGAGCAGGAGGGTCGCCATGCTGCCCGGGACACCCGTGCTGCCCAGGCCGGCCAGGTGGATGCGGTGGCCGTCGAACCCGGCGACGGGCGTGGGCACGCCCGAGCCGAGGGCGAAGCTGACGCCCGTCGTACCGGCGTCCAGCGTCCACTTGGGCTTGCCGTCGCCGCCGACCGCCCACATCTGCCGGGGCGTGATGCCGACCACCACGCCGTCCAGTGACAGCAGCTGGACGCACGGCAGGTTGGCGTCCCGGTTCTGCCAGAGCGGGACGGCTTCCGGGACGTCCGCGCTCGGCCGTACCGGCGGGGCGGCGGTCTGTTTGCCGGTCGAGGAGCCGCGGTCGCGGTCGCGGTTGATCAGCGCGGCCGCCGTGCCCGCCCCGCCGGCGACCAGCACGGCGCCGCCGAGGCCGAGCAGCGTGCGACGGCCGATCCGGCGAGCCGGTGGTGGCTGGTCGATGGGTGCGTCCGAGGGGGCGGGCGGGGGCATCGGAGGTGGTGCGGGCGGCGCGGTGAGCACGGCGCGGACGGCGCGCACCTCGGTGGCGACGGCGGGTGGCAGCCAGCCGTCCGGGTCGGTGGGGTGCCCGGACTGGGCGACGTGGGCGACGAGTTGGCGGGGCGTCGGCCGGTGCGCGGGGGTCTTGGCGAGGCAGGCGGCGACCAACGGGCGCAGTTCGGCGGGTAGTTCGCCGAGGTCGGGTTCGGTGTTGACGATCCGGAACAGCACGGCCGCGCCGGCGCCCTCGCCGAACAGGTTCCGGCCGAGGGCCGCGTACGCCAGGGTGGAGCCGAGCGAGAACACGTCGCCGGCGGGCGTGAGCGGCTCGCCGAGGGCCTGTTCGGGGGACATGTACGGCGCGGAGCCGATGACGGAGCCGGTGGTGGTCAGCCCGCCGGCGTCGGCGGCCCGGGAGATGCCGAAGTCGATGACGTGCGGCCCGTCGAGGGCGAGCAGCACGTTGCCGGGCTTCAGGTCGCGGTGGATCAGCCCGGCGCGGTGCACCTCGCCGAGCGCCTCGGCGAGCCCGGCGGCCAGTGTGCGGACGGTGGCGACGGGCAGCGGGCCGTGCCGTTCGACGACCTGCCGCAGCGACAGTCCGGGGACGAAGGCGGTGGCCATCCACGGCAGCGCGGCCTCGGTGTCGGCGTCCACCACGGCCGCGGTGAACGCGCCGGAGACCCGCCGCGCGGCGGCCACCTCCTGCCGGAAGCGCTGCCGGAACTCGGTGTCCTCGGCGAGCTCCGGCCGAACCACCTTGACGGCGACGGCCCGCCCGCCGGCCGACCGCCCCAGGTACACCGCACCCATGCCGCCGGCCCCGAGTCGGCCCACCAGCGTGTACGGCCCGACCTGCCGCGGATCCATCCCGTCGAGTGGCTGCACCTGCCCTTCCCTTCCCCCGTCGGGTGCGCGGGACGAACCATACGGTCTGCGGGCTGGGTGCGGCAGCCGCGCACACCGAATCCTCACCTGGACTGTTGCGCTGATGCTCCGTCAGCTCAGTCCGGCCTTGTGGGCGAAGAGCGCGGCCTGAACGCGGTTCTCCAGTCCGAGGCGGCTGAGGATCCGGTTGACGCGGCTCTTCACGTTCGCCTCGCTCAGGCCGAGCGCGTCACCGATCCGGGCGTTGGACAGGCCGCGGGCAACCAGCACCAGCACCTGGAGCTCCCGTTCGGTGAGCAGCTCGACGGACGGAGTTTTTACCAACGCATCGTCAAGTGTTGGCAATAGGGCGGGCGGCAGCGCGGTGAGGGTGTCGATCAGGCGGCGGGTGACGCTCGGCGCGAGCACGGACTCGCCCGCGGCGGTGGCCCGGATCGCCCGGGCCAGCTGTTCGGGGGCGCTGTTCTTCAGCAGGAAGCCGTGCGCGCCGGCCCGCAGCGCCTCGTGCACGTACTCGTCCAGGTCGAAGGTGGTGAGCAGCAGGACCCGCGGCGCCGGCTCCGGGCCGGGCCACTCGGTGGTGATCCGGCGGGTGGCCTCGATGCCGGTGGTGCCGGGCATCCGGATGTCCATCAGTACGACGTCGGGCCGCAGTTCGACGGCGAGCGCGAACGCCCGCCCCCCGTCGGCGGCTTCGCCGACCACCGTCAGCCCCTCGCGCCGGTCGATGACCAGCCGCAGCGCCGTCCGGACGATCTCCTGGTCGTCGACGACCAGCACCCGTACGCTCACGCCGCCACCACCCGCGCATCCAGTGTGGCGCGCAGCCGCCACCCGCCGTCGTCCCGGGGCCCGGCGTCCAGGGTGCCGTCGAAGGCCGCCGCCCGTTCCCGCATGCCGATCAGCCCTCGCCCGCTGCCGGGGACCGGCCGGTGGCCGGGGGCGGGGACCGGCCGGTGGCCGGGGGCGGGGACCGGCCGGTGGCCGGGGGCGGGCGGGTCGTTCTCGACCTCGATCAGCACCTGCCCGGCGTCGGCGCGGACGGCGACCCGGACGTCCACCGGGCCGGCGTGCTTGAGCACGTTGGTCAGCGCCTCCTGGACGATCCGGTACCCGGAGACCTCGAGCCCCGCGAACTGCACGCCGGTTTCCGGGAGTTGCACGGTAATGGCGACCCGGCAGCCGGCCGCGCGGGCGGCGTCGGCGAGCCGATCGAGATGGGCGAGGGACGGTTCGGGCGCGAGGTCGCGCTCACGAGTGGACAGCAGGCCGAGGATGCGCCGCATCTCGATCAGCGCGGTGTCGGCGGTCCGGGCGATCAGGCCGACGCCTTGGACGGCGAGCACCGGATCGTCCGTCAGCACGTCCTCGGCGGCCCGGGCCTGCACCGCGATCGCGCTGACATGATGCGCGACCACATCGTGCAGGTCACGGGCGATCCGGGCCCGCTCACCGGCCACCGCCTGCCGGGCGTTGAGCTCCTGCTCGGCCCGCAGCCGCCGGTTGAGTTCACGCAGCCGGTCCGCGTCGGCACCAATCCGGCGCCGACCGGAGCCGAGGATCCAGGCGAGCGCGAAGAAGAACACGAACGTGGTGGTACTGATCGGCTCCAACGACCCGAGCTGCGGCACCTGCCAGTGCCCGGTCAGCGCGTCCCCCACCGTAACGGCCGTCAGACACAGGGAAGTTGCGAGCAGGGCGGCCCGGCGCGGGCCGTAGCGGGCCACGGCGTACACGCCGAGCATCAGCAGGTACGGGCCGGGGATCTTCCCCGGAATCGGGTCGAGCACTTGGAACAGCAGGTAGAGGGCGGTCATCGCCGCGAGCACGGCGTGCGGCCACCGCCGCCGCCACAGCAGCGGGACGGTCTGCGCGGCCCACAACGCGACGCCCCAACCATCGGGCGCAGGCGTGTGGTTCAGCACAGTGACCGCGTCGAACAGGGTCAGCCCGCCGCCGAGCGCGACATCCGTCAGTCGCGGCCGGTCGGCGATCCATCGGGGTGCGGCGCGCAGGGCCGTCGTCGTCCAGGTAACCATCGGTCCGCCAGGCTAGACGAGCACCGGCGCGGTGCGGATCCTCCCCCGGGTGCGCATCGATAGTTGCGCGGGCACGGCCGGCGGCACGCGCCGCAGGCACAGCCGGCGGCACACGACGATCCGCGCTGGAACACGGGTTCGGCTCCGGGTTCAGCCGTCAGTAGTACGTCCACAGAGAAACGACGAACCCACCGGACGCGCGACTGCAAAATCGCGCTGGCCAGGGCCGGTGCTGGCTCCTAGGATCCGCCGCATGGCAACACGACTCGTGCAGATCAACATGAAGGCCCAGGACGACGCCGCACTCGGCCGGTTCTGGGCGGAGGCACTCGGCTGGGGTATCGACAGCGAGGGACCAGGCGTCACCAACCTCGAACCCGTCGGTTTCGCCTACCCCGACCCCGCGGCCGTCTGCATCGACATCGTCGCCCGCCCGGAACCCAAGACGGTGAAGAACCGGGTGCACATCGATCTGGCCACCACCTCGGCCGCCCACCAGGCGGAGTTGGTCGAGCGTTTGAAGGCTCTCGGCGCGACCCTCGCCGACGTCGGTCAGGGCGACGTCCCCTGGACGGTCATGGCCGACCCGGAAGGCAACGAGTTCTGCGTCCTGGAGCCCCGCCCGGTCTACCAGGGCACCGGGCCGATCGCCGCGGTGGTGGTCGACTGCGCCGACCCGCGCGAGATGGCCCGGTTCTGGGGCCGGGCGATGGACTGGACGCTGCACGAGGTCACCGACGACCACGCGACATTGCGATCCGCCCAAGGCGTCGGCCCCTACCTGGAATTCATCCGCACACCCGACACCAAGACCGTCTGGAACCGCGTCCACCTCGACGTCCGCCCCTACCCCGGCGACGACCCGGCAGCAGAAGCCGACCGCCTGCGCGCCTTGGGCGCCACCGACCCCGACTTCCACCGGTCCGCCATCCACTGGACAGTTCTGGCCGACCCCGAAGGCAACGAGTTCTGCCTCCTCAGCCCCAGCTGACCTTCCGCCACGACTCCGTCGGCGCCGGCCACGACGAATTGTGCCCCGCCCCAGGGGAGTTCATCAGCGAGGCGGGGCACCGGGGCGCGGGGACGGGCGGCCGTCTCGCGGCCACAGCGCCCACGCCCCTGACTTGCGGGCCTACGTGTCATGCGGCTTGCGGTGTCGGCCGCTTCCCTTACGAAGCAACGGCACCGGAGTGTCGTCCTGCGGGGCGGCGAACCCCGAACCCCTGCGAACAATGACCGGGTACGCATCGGCATAAGTGTCAGCCACCCCCAACGGCTGCCACTTCTGCCCGTCCCACTCGACCACCAGACGCGGGGTGTCTTGGAACAACTGGCCCCGTCGTACGTCCGAAGCGAGTATCAGCGCGTCTCGTGTGCCCGGCGGGCGGGTGCAACCGGCACGCGCGGCGTACCAGTCGGACACGGGTTCGTCGTCGGGTTCGAGCACGGCTGGTCCTCTCGCTCGGCGTCACCACGAGGCTATCCGCCGGTGTCGTCCGGCGGGACCGTACCGGGCCAACCGAACAGTCCGAGGATCGGGCGGTTCCGCAGTGCCTCGGCGTACTCGGTCGAGCCGTCGAACGCGCGGAAGTTGGTGATCGGGTCGTCCGCAGCGTGCAGCATGGCAACGGCGCAGGTCAGACAGAAGTCCTTACCCGTATCCAGATCCCGAAGGTTCGCGTATCGCTGGCAACCGGACCACTGGCACATCCGGCGGTGCCGTCCCCCGGCCGTCCGTCTCCGCGCCATGCTGAGCTGTCCCAGCCCTCTCTACTTGGGTTCCTGGCCGAGCACCGAGAGCCGCTGTCCCGAACGGAGCCGCAGCGCGACCGTATCGGCCGGAAGCTCGGCGAGCGAACCACGGAACAGCTCGACCAGTTCGCCGGCAAGCGTCGTGAAGTCCTGCCCACCGAGGTTCGGCGGAAGTGCGTCGCGCAGCGCCTCGCTGTCCTCGCCCAGCTCCCAGAGCATCCGCAACGCCCAATGCTTCGTCAGGAGTTGTACGCCGAAGGTGATGTGAAGACTGTGCTCCTCGGTGCTCTGTCCGGCGTGCACCCACCCGCGCGGGATGAACAGCACTTGCCCGGCCCGCAGAGTGACCGAGAAGTCCGGGGCGTTCGCCGCGAAGCGGAGCTTGTCCTCCGGAGAGAACCCGATCTTCGACCAGTTGTGGTGCTCCAGCGGGTTGACGAACGTCGGGGCGAACAGCCGCCAGTCCTTCGCGCCCTCGGCCTGCGCGATGAAGACATGGTGGCAGTCCCAGTGCCACCCGAACCCCTGCGCCTTCCCGGCCGGGGTGAGGTAGAAGTTCCCCGTCACGGGGTGGCCGAGCATGGACGACAGTTCCTTGCAGAACTGCATGATCGGCGGGTAGGACCGGTGCAGGCCGTTGAGAACCAGGGTGTCGGTCGGGTGGTCGGCGGACGGCCGCTCGGCAGTCAGCACGCCGTCACGGACCATGCCGAATCCGCCCGGACGGATATCCGGGTCGGCCAGGATCTCGCGGGCTGCCTGCCTGGTGGCGAGCTGTTGCAGGTCCGTCGCATCACGGTCGTACACCGTGGGCACCGAGGGCCAGGCGGCGCGGAAGGTGTCCGGGTCGGTGACCAGCCTTGAGAGTGCAGTCTGCACGGTGGCGCTCCCTTCTCGTAGTGTGGGGCGAGAGGGGCGACCGCCCCAGTTGAGTTGGGACGGTCGCCTCTCGCTCGCTTACTGGCGTGTCAGGCGCCGATCAGGTGGTCGTACTGGCCGGCGGCGAAGGCGTCGCGCAGCTTGCGCAGCTCGCCGGGGGTGCCGGTGATCACGGCGCCGTCATTGTTGATGTTGGCGAGCGCCACCAGGCCGTTACCGGCGTCGGCGACCGCGAAGCACTCCACCTTGTCGTCCAGGTGGGAGTACGACGCCACCGACCACTCCAGGCCCGGGTGCGACACCGGGTTGAACTCCACGGACTTGTTCACGTGCTTACCTCCTCTTGTCGGCGGGAACGGCGGATGCCGTTCCCGGTCGTGCTGCCGCTGCGCCATCTCCGCGCGGGACATGCCGTCGCGGACACACTCGTTCACCGTGGCCGTACGGACGAACACCGGATCGGCCAACCACGGCACCCCGCCGTGAAGCGGGGTGAGCTGCCAGCGGCCGTCCTGCGACTCCAGGTAGGCGCCCACCGTGCCCCGCGCCAAATCGACCACGGCTTCGCCGACTCCCGGCGTGCGGAGCGGGGTCAACTGGCCCTCGGGCTGCGGGTTGCCGGTGGTGAGCGTCTTGCGCTGCTCGGCCCTGTATTCGTCGTACGTCTTCGGCATGGCCGTTCCTTCGCTCGGGCCAACGGGCTTCCTCGGTGCACCACCGATCCTTGGCGCTCAGATGGGCCAAAGCACCCCCGTATCCGAGACATGAGGGCGGTCTGCGCGCTAGCGTCCAAGACGGCCCAAACGTCTGGGGGATGGCCCTTGAACATCGCTCTCCGGCAAGGTATGGCAGACGCGAAACTCACTCCGCGCCAACTGGCGACCCGCGTAGGTGTCACACCTGAGACCGTGGAACCCTGGCTCTCGAACGCCGCGTTAGTACCACACCAGAAGAACCGCAACGATGTGTGTGCAGCCCTGGGGGTTGATGAGCAAGTGATCTGGCCCAACACGGTCCGAGCGAACATCAAGACCGGCCACGACCGGGAGGTGTTCGCCGCCTATCCGTACCGGTCAACCTGCCCAACTTCGGTATGGAGTCAACTAATTGGGGATTCCGTAGACGACATTTTCCTGGCCGGATACACGAACTACTTCGTGTGGCTGGAGCAGCCGGCGCTACATCAAACACTGCGGCGCAAGGCCGAGTCCGGGTGTCGCGTCCGGTTCCTCTTGGGCGACCCCGAGTCCGAGACCACGCGGCAGCGGGAACGCATCGAAGGTGTGGCGCTGACCGTATCGACCCGAATTCGAATCACCCTTGAGCACCTGGATAAGCTCTCCGGTATTGATGGTGTCGAAGCGCGGTTCAGTGCACCCGATGACGGGCCCAACCATGTAAGCCTCTCGGTCTTCCGTTTCGATCGCGACGCTCTCGTAACCCCACATCTGGCACGAGTGGTTGGGCATGACTCTCCGATGATGCACCTTCGCCGATCGCAGGACGGCGGAATCTTCGATCGGTTTGCTGAGCATGCAGAAGAGCTGTGGGAACGCGGCGTTCCGATTTTTCGATGAATAAAAACCCCCGCTCTGATCTCCGAGACGGAGAACGGGGCGGGGACTTAATTTAACCGGAAAACGTTCGTCAGGCGCGCGGCAGCCTTGCCGCAGAACAGCGCAACACCGCAATAGAGCTCAAGGCGAGCCACGCCAGATGGCATCGGCCAACGAGCGCGCCGCTGGCGCGTCCTCGAAGTCGTCAGAGCAGTAGAAGTGCGCAGGATTTCCGATGCGCGGGACCTCCGAGAAGCCTACGAAGAAATGCGCCTGCAGATAGGGCCGTCGGGCGGTTGACAGCGCGGACACAAATACAGCGCTTCCTGCGGGGGTCCTCCGTCAGGTGTGCATCGATAGTTGCGCGGTGGCCCACAGTCTCGCCGTTCGGGCCGAGGCGGCGGGGTGGGTCGGGTGCCTAGCGTCGTTTCCATGACCTCCAACTCCTCTGAAATATCCGTTCGTTCGTGGTGGCGCAGCCGCCCCGCGCTTCTTCTGTCCGGTACTGCGGCGATGCTGTTCGCGGTCGGTGGGCGGTGGGACGTTGCCGCGCTGGCCTGGGTGTTTCCGGTGTTGTTGCTGGCGTTCTCGCGGCGGTCCGGGGTGTGGTGGGGGGCGTTGTGGATGTGGCTGGCGCATGTCGGGGCGGCGGTGTTCTGGGTGTGGGAGTCGGCGATCGGGTTCAATCCGGTGGTGGTGGCGGGGGCGGCGGGGTTGGCGGCGATTCAGACGGTGCCGTTCGTGGCGGACCGGCTGCTGGTCGGGCGGTTGCGGCCGTGGCAGGCGGCGTTGGTGTTTCCGGCCGGGTTGGCGGCGGGCGAGTTCCTGATCACGGTGTTGTCGCCGTTCGGCACGGCGTACGGTTCGCTGGCGGTCACGCAGTACGACAACTTGCCGTTGTTGCAGGTGGTTTCGGTGACCGGCCCGTACGGGGTCGGTTTCCTGGTCGGGTGGTTCGCGTCCACTGTCCTGCGGGTCCGTCGGTGGCCGTCGTGGCGCAGCGGTGTGGTGTGCGGGTCGGTGCTGGTGGCGGTGCTGCTGGCGGGTGGCGCGCGGCTGGCGACCGACCCGGTGGGCGGGGCGACGGTGCGGGTGGCGGGGGTGAGTCCGAGCCGGGCGGTGACGGAGGCCCAGCAGGCCGCGCTCGAGCAACTCGCGGGCGAGAACGTCCAGTTCAGGGAAGCGCCCGCGTCTGCAACAACGCCGGTCACGGACGCCGTCGAGAACGACCTGCTGGCCTCGACCCGCCGGGAGGCCGCCGCGGGCGCGAAGATCGTGGCCTGGCCCGAGGAGGCCGTCCGGACGCAGGAGGCGCACGCGGACGCGGTGATCGCCGCCGCGCAGGACGCGGCCCGGCAGTGGGGCGTCTACCTGGAGTTCGGGCTGCGGGTGGACGGCACGGCCGGCTCCGCCCACGACCGGGACGAGGCGCTGCTGATCGACCCCAACGGCGCGGTGCTGTGGACGTATCAGAAGGCGCACCCCATCCCGGGCTCCGAGCGGTTCGCGCCGGGTGACGGCCGGGTGCCGGTCGCCGACACCCCGTACGGGCGGATCGCCGATGTGATCTGCTACGACGCCGACTATCCGGCGCTGATGCGGGTCCGCGCGGATCTGATGCTGGTGCCCTCGCACGACTGGCGGGAGTACGGCGGCGCGCACACGAAGAAGGCCGCGCTGCGGGCGGTCGAGAACGGCTATGCCCTGGTCCGCCAGGACGAGTCGGGCGTCTCGACCGCGTTCGACAGCCGGGGCCGCGTCCTGGCCACGGCCGACTGGTTCCGCTCCGATCAGCAGACGGTGGTCGCCCAACTCCCGGTCCACGGCGTGACCACCGTGTACGCCCGGATCGGCGACACCTTCGCCTGGCTCTGCCTGGCCGCCGTCGCCGCCCTGGCCGTCACCGCGTTGACCCGCCGTCTCGAACCACACAGCGGCTGTGCGGTCTCGGACCACACAGCGGCTGTGCGCTGAACAGCGGCTGTGCAGTCTCGGACCACACAGCGGCTGTGCGCTGAACAGCGGCTGTGCGGTCTCGGACCACCGCCGGGGCACGCAGCGGACAGCCGGACGCGAGCACCCGAACTAGCCTCGGCGGCTCCATGGGCCGCCCCGAGCCGGGCGCGCCCGCCACCCGACGAGCCGAGGGCCTGGTGCAGATGAGACGCAGTACGAGCGAGGAGTCCGCCTGGGCGCCGTTCGGGGAGAAGGTTTTCCGCGCCCTCTGGATCGCCCAGTTCGTCTCGAACGTGGGCGGCTGGATGCAGACCGTCGGCGCGCAGTGGCTGCTGGTCGGGCACGGCGCGGGGTTGGTGTCGCTGGTGCAGGTCGCGTCGGGCCTGCCGGTGCTGCTGCTCGCGCTGCCGGCCGGCGCCCTCGCGGACCTGGTGGACCGCCGCCGGCTGCTGCTGGTGGGCCAGGCGGCGATGGCGGCGGTCGCCACCGTCCTGGCGGTGTTGGCGCTGCTGGGGGTGCTCGGGCCGTGGCAGTTGCTGCTGCTGACCTTCCTGCTCGGCTGCCTCTCCGCGCTGAACGGCCCGGCCTGGCAGGCGGTGCAGCCCAGTCTGGTGCCGCGCGAGCAGTTGCGGCAGGCGTCGGCGCTGGGCGCGGTGAACATGAACGTGGCCCGCGCGGTCGGCCCCGCGCTGGGCGGCCTGCTGGTCGCGGCGGCCGGCGTGGGCTGGACGTTCGCCCTCAACGCGCTGTCGTTCCTGGGCATTCTGGTGGTCCTGCTGCGGCGCTTCCCGGACGAGCAGGCGCCCGTCCGTGAGCGGCAGCGCGAGCAGGCGCTGGCGGCGCTGCGGGCCGGCGGGCGGTACGTCCGGCGGGCGCCGGGGGTGCGGCGGATCCTGCTGCGCTGCGCGCTGTTCGTGCCCGGCGCGGCGGCGCTGTGGGCGCTGCTGCCGGTGGTGGCCGTGCAGCGCCTCGGCCTCGGCTCGTCCGGGTACGGCCTGCTGCTGGCGGCCGTCGGGGTGGGTGCGGTGGCGGGTGCGGGTGTGCTGCCGCAGCTGAGTGCCCGGCTGCGCGGCAACGGTGTGCTGGCGCTGTCGGGGCTGCTGACGGCGGGTGCGCTGCTGGTGGTGGCGCTGGCCGGGAACACCGTGCTGGTGAGCCTGGCGCTGGTGTGGGCGGGCGCGGCCTGGATCTGGGGTCTGTCCACCCTGAGCGCCGCCCTGCAACTGGAGTTGCCGAACTGGGTGCGGGCCCGCGCCGTCGCCTTCTACCTGCTGGTCTTCCAGGGCGGCAACGCGCTGGGCGCCCTGGTGTGGGGCCAACTCGCCCAGTACGCGGGCCTGTTGATCGCGCTGACCGTCCCGGCCGCACTGCTGGCCCTGGGCGCCCTCTCCCTGCGTCAACTCCCGCTGCTGGACGCCGAGGTGGACCCGTCGCTGTCCGACAGCTGGCCGGAGCCGCGGCTGACGGTCGAGCCCGCCGCGGCCGACGGGCCGGTGCTGGTCTCCGTCGAGTACCGGGTGGCGGACGGCGCCGCGGAGGCGTTCGTCCGGGCGATGGACGAGGTCGAGGCGTCCCGGCGGCGAACCGGTGCGGTCAGTTGGGGCCTGTACCAGGACGGGGCCGAACCCACCAAGTTCGTCGAGGTGTTCACGGTGGCCTCCTGGGCGGAGCACCGCGCGCAGCACCACGAACGCTGGACCGGCGTCGACCACGCCTTCGAACGCACCGCCCGGGCGCTGGTGACGGGCGAGCCGGTGGTGACCCACGCCGTCACCGCCCGGGCGGCGCTGTGACGCACGGTCAGCCGGTGACGGACCGGACGGCCTCGCGGATCACCTCGGCGACCTGCGCGGGCTGCGAGAGCATCATCAGGTGCGAGGTGTCGAGCTCGACGGTGGTCATCCCGGCCCGCCGGTAGCCGAACCGTTCGACCTCCGGGTTGATGGTCCGGTCGGCGGCGGCGACGATCCCCCAGGACGGCTTGGTCCGCCACGCCGCGTTCGGCGCACTCTCGCCGAACGCGGCGGCGGCCAGCGGCCGTTGGGAGACGGCGAGCACCCGGGCCAGCGCCGGGTCCACGTCCGCGGCGAAGATCTCAGGCAGCCGGTCCACCTGCACCGAGACATCGGTGCCCTCGCCGCCGCCGTCCAACGGGAACGGCGTGTACACCAGTGCCTCGGCCAGCTCGGAGGCCGGGAAACGGCCCTGCAGCTCACCCAGGCTCTCGCCCTCCTCCAGCGCGTAACCCGCGAGGTACACCAGCGCCTTGACGTTCTCCTCGGCCCCCGCGACGGTGATCACCGCGCCACCGTAGGAGTGCCCGACCAGCACCACCGGCCCCGGGATCTGCCGCACCACGGACGCCAGGTAGGCGGCGTCCCCGGTCAGGCTGCGGTTGGGCCCGGCGGGTGCCACCACATTCAGGCCGTCGGCGAGCAGTTCGGGGATCAGCCGGGCGAAGCTCGAGGCGTCCGCGAAGGCGCCGTGCACCAGCACGACGGTAGGGGTGGTGTTCTCGGTCATGACGAAGTCCTCGGAATCGGTTGGCAGTTGACGTCCCCCACAGGGGAAGGGCCCAGGTTAGGAATCCGCGCCCGCCGCGCTTGTTCCGCCAGCGCACGCCGTCCGGCCCACCCACGCCCTATCCCGGCCGCCGGGGGGCGCCGAGGTAGGTGAGAACAGCGAGGACGCGGCGGTCTCCGCTGTCCTCCGGCGGGAGGTCCAGCTTCCCGAAGACGTTCCCGACGTGCTTGTGCACGGCCCGCTCGGTGACCACCAGGCGGTCGGCGATCTCGGAGTTCCCGTACCCCTGGGCCATCATCGCGAGCACCTCGCGTTCGCGTTCGGTGAGGCGGGACAGCGGGTTGCCGTGTGTCGCGAACAGTTGCCGGACGACGTCCGGGTCCAGCGCGGTGCCGCCCGCGGCCACCCGGTGCAGCGCCTCCAGGAAGTCGTCCACCCGGGCGACCCGGTCCTTGAGCAGGTAGCCGACGCCGGTGCCGTCGGCGAGCAACTCCCGGGCGTAGGTGTCCTCGACGTACTGGGAGAGCACCAGGATCGGCAGACCCGGCACCTGTTCCCTGGCCCGCAGCGCGGCCCGGATGCCCTCGTCGGTGAAGCTCGGCGGGAGCCGGACGTCCACCACGGCCACGTCCGGCCGGTGGGCGACGGCGGCCGCGACGAAGGACTCGCCGTCCCCGACCGTGCCGATCACCTCGTTGCCGAGGGCACCCAGCAGCGCGGAAAGCCCTTGCGCCAGCAGCGCGTTGTCCTCGGCGATCAGGATGCGCACGGGCACTCCACGGTGATCACGGTCGGCCCGCCGGGCGGGCTCTGCACCCGCAGCGCGCCGTCCACCGCCTCCACCCGCTGCCGCATCCCGCGCAGCCCGGTGCCGCCACCCTCGGCGGCCCCGCCCCGGCCGTCGTCGACGACCTCCGCGCGGACGGCCGCGCGCGTTCTGGTCAGGGTGACCGACACGGACTCGGCCCGGCTGTGCTTGGCCGCGTTGGTGAGCGCCTCGGTGACGGCGAAGTACACGGCGACCTCGATCCGCGCCGGTACGTCGCCGAGTTCGCCCACGTCGAGGGTGGCGGGGACGGGGCAACGGGCGACCACCGCCGCGACCGCGCCGGCCAGGCCCCGGTCGGCGAGGATCGGCGGGTAGACGGAGCGCAGCACGTCGCGCAGTTCGGCCATCGCCTCCTCCGCGCCCTCCCGCGCCCTGGTCAGCAGCGGGCCCACCGCAGCCGGGTCGATGCCGAACGTCCTTTCCGCCAGCCCGAGTTGCATGGCCAGGTTCACCAGCCGGGCCTGGGTGCCGTCGTGCAGGTCGCGCTCGATCCGGCGCAGCTCGCTGCCGTGCGCGTCGATCGCCCCGGTACGCGTCCGGTCCAGCGTCGCCACCCGTTCGGCGAGAGCCTCGGCCGCCGAGGGGGCGAGCAGCCACCGGCTCACGGACGCCGCCGCCCCCGCCACCAGCGGCGGGCCGAACAGCGCCAGCAGCACGGCCAGCAGGAACTGCGGCACGCCGACACAGATCGCGGATCCCCAACTGTCGATCGGAGCATCCAGAATCAGCCTGATCGGCTCCCCCGCCGGGAACAGCCACCACAGCCCGGCCAGCACCAACACCGCCACCGGAAACAGGAACAGCGCCACCCCGAGCAGCCCGAGCACCGTCCCGGCCACCATCGTCCCGGGTGCCCAGCGCAGATCCCGGCCGGTCGCCGGATCCGACAGCATCACCATCAGCCGCCGCCGCCCGTGCACCCCGGCCCTCGCCACCGGCGCCACCCACCGCCCCAGCCGGTCACGCTCGGCGTCGGCCAGCCGGCGCAGCAGCCGCAACTCGTACGGCAGGACCAGCAGACCCAGCCCGACCAGGCACAGCACGGACGAGTAAATCAGCACGGGCACCAGCACGATCAGCGCCAGCCCGCAGCCGAAGCTGGCCGCGCAGTACCCGGCGGCCCGCGCCGAACGACCGGCCACCGCAAGCGTTTTCGACAACTTGTTCACGGCGGCCAGTCTTCCCGTCCGACCCTCCCGGCACAGTGGTGCCTGCTACACCATCGATCGACGAGCCTGCACGATCGCCCCGGCCACCACGCGGTTCGTAGCGTCGCCGCCATGAAACCGACCCCGCCCTCCGGCCTCCTTCCCTTTCTCGCCATCAGCTTCGCCGGGGCATGGCTCGCCATGGTCCCGCTCTGGCTCGACGGTCTCCGCCGGACGAACGCCGCACAGGGCACGCCACCGCTCGCGGCACTGTGCATGATCCTCATGATGCTGGTCCCGGCCCTGACCGCCTTCGGCCTCACCGCCCGCCGCCACGGCCCCCGCGCGGCCGCGCGAATCCTCGGACTCGCCCGGGCCACCCCATGGCGCCACGAACTCCGCTCCGTGGCAGTCGCGTTGACGATCCCCCTCGGCCTCACCGCCGCCGGCCTGACCCTGTCGACGCTCGCGGGCTGGTACTCCCCCGCCCACCTGCCCGGCCCCGCCACGATCACACCGCTCGCGCTGAGCGCCCTGGTGTCCGTCCCCCTGTACTTCGGCGAGGAACTCGGCTGGCAGGGCTACCTGTTGCCCCGCCTGCTCCGTTACGGCCGAACGCGCGGCCTGCTGATCGGCGGCGCGATCTGGGGCGCCTGGCACGTCCCGATGACCGCCCTCGGCGGCAGCTACCCCGGCCACTCCGTCCTGCTCGGCATACCCGTCGCCGTAGTGACCGCCATGCTGCTCGGCACCGTGATCGCCACCGTCCGCCTCTCCACCGGCTCCGTCTGGGCAGCCGTCGCCACACACATCTCCCTCAACGAGTTCGCCCTCCCCCTGACCCACGAGGTCTCCGCCCGCCTCGTCGACCCCCTGCTCGCCGGCCCGCTGAGCATCACAACCTGGCCCGCAACCACCCTGGCGGTGCTGGGAGCCTGGCTGGCCCACCGCCGTCGCACGGAGGCATAGACCGCAGCATGCCGAGACCCCGCCGCCCGGCTGGGCAGTGGGGTCTCCGGGCCGGCCGGTACGGGCTCGGACTTCGCCGAAGCGCCCGGCGGCTGCGGCAGTTACGAAGGCGCCCCACGCTTCGCGAAGGGAAGCACAGGACCGGCTGATCCGAGCCGAACCGAGCAGCCCCGGACGGGAGCGTTCAGCCGGCGGTCAGCCGGTAGTGGCCGGACTCGCGGGTCAGCAGGCCGTCGTCGACGAGGGCGCGGCGCAGCGAGACGGCGTCCAAGGGGCCGTCCTCGCACCAGGGTTGGAGGCGGTTGGTGACCGTTCGCTCGTCGTACTCGTCGCCGGGCGCGAAGGTGGTCGCGGCGAGGTGTCCGAGGACGGCGCGGCGGGCTTCGTGGTCCTCGTCGGGGAGGTCGATCAGGGTGCCGCCGCGGATGTGGCCGCGCAGCCTCGGGTCGGGCTGGTCGGTCGCGGCCTCGTCGGCGAGGCGGCGGGTGGCGGTGTCCGCGGCGGTGGTGAGGGCGTCCTCGTTGAGGGCGACGGTGCCGCGGCCCTGGACGAGCAGGCCGGCCCGGACGAGTCGGCCGATGGCCGGGGCGGCGTCGGGGGCGGTGAGGGCCGAGGTGGTGAGGATCTCGGTGGAGGTCGTCGCGCCCAGGGCGACCGCCGCGAACACCCGGCGCTGGATCGGGTCGGCGAGCTGGATGGCGAGTTGGTCGGGTGTCATGCGGGGAACGCGTCCTCTCCGAAGCTGCGTGGTCCCGGCCGGAAACAACGGCCGCAACTCACCGTACCCGCAGCCGAGTTCGACGCCGAACCGATTAATGCCGCCCGGCCGGTCAGCCCCCGGCGCGCTGGGCGCGCCACTCCCGGGGCGAGACGCCGAAGGCCGTCCGGAAGGCGCGGCTGAAGTGCGCGGGGCTGACGAACCCCCAGCGCTGCGCGACCGCCGCCACCGGCGGCCCGGGGCGGGAGAGGTCCCGGGCGGAGGCGTCCAGCCGGGACCGCAGGATGAGCCGGCTCACCGTCACGCCCTCGCCCTCGAACAGTCGGTGCAGGTAGCGCAGCGAGATGTGGTGGGCCCGGGCGATCGTCTCCGGCGACAGGCCGGGGTCGCCGAGGTTGCGCGCGATGTGTTCGCGGATCCGCCGGACCAGGTGTCCGTTGGAGGTGCGGGCGTCGTCGGTGGCCCGCGTCGCGGACAGTTGGGCGACCATCGTGCCCACCAGGTCGGCGACGCTGCCGGCCAGCCGGTCGGCGACCGGCGTGGTGTAGGAGGGCGCGGAGTCGCCCAGCGTCCGCAGGAACGGCAGCAGCACCGACCCGAACCCGTCGTCGGCGGTCACCGGGGTGCCCGTCACCTGGCGCAGCTCGCTCTCGGGGACGCCGAGCAGCCGGCGCGGCAGGTGAAACAGGTGGGCGCGGGACGGCTTCGGGTACTCGATGACGTACGCCCGCGCGGTGTCGTACAGGACGAACTCGCACTGGCCCAGCACCGTCCGCTGCCCGTCCTGGGTGATCAGGCACTCGCCGGCCAGTTGCAGCCCGATGCCGACCATCGGCTCCTGCCCGCCCCAGGCGTACCGGCCCGCGAGGCGGGGCGGCAGCGCCACGGCCGTCTCCAGCGTCGCGACCCGCAGGTAGCCGAGCCGGGACAGCATCGCCCGCTCGCCCGGCGACGCCCCGGCGAACGCCGGGTCCGTCGCGGCCGGCGGCCACGGCCACGTCGCGCCGGGCACGCACCCGTTCGCCATCCACCCTGTCATCCGACTGCCTCCTTCCACCGAGGTCCTGCTGCGAGCCTGCTCCGCGACCCGGGCGACGGCTTAAGTCATCTGACTGACCGAGTGTGCCTGTGCACTGTGAGCCCGGTCTCCGTGCACGGAGAGAACAGTCAGCGCTGGTCGAGCGCGTGGGCCAGCGCGGCCCGTGAGGTGATGCCGAGCTTCGGGAAGACCTTGTACAGGTGCGTCCCGACGGTGCGCGGCGACAGTTGCAGCTGGCATCCGATCGCCTTGTTGGTCAGGCCGGTCGCGGCCAGCCGGGCGATCCGCAGCTCCTGCCAGGTCAGCTCGGTCGCGTCCCCGGGCGGCGCGCCGGCGGGCACCGCCACCGGGTCGCCCGCGGCCCGCAGTTCCTCCTCGCACCAGCGCGCCCAGGGCAGCGCCCGCAGGCGGCCGAAGTCGAGGTGCGCGGCGCGCAGCGCCTCCCGGGCGCCGGGCCGGTGGCGGCGGCGCAGCCACGCGCCGTGCGCGAGCCGCAGCCGGGCCAGGTCGAACACCCACTGCTCGGCGCCGGGGACGGCGAACGCCGCCAGGTAGGCGTCCTCGGCCTGCTCGTCGTCGGCGGCCAGCGCGGTGGCGGCGGCGAACAGGAAGGCGTGCCGGTCGGAGATCGCCGCGGTGCCGGCCGCGCGCGCCGCCGCGAGGTGCGCCAGCGCCTCGTCGCGGCGGCCGGTGAGCACCGCGGCGGCGACCAGGTCGAAGAGCAGCGCGTGCCGCCAGGGCGGACCGGCGACCGGCTGCCCGGGCGGGGCGAGTTCGCGCAGGTGCAGGTACGCCTCGTCGGGGCGGCGGTGGGCGAACGCGACCAGGGCCCGCAGGTGGGTCAGCCGGTCCAGCACGTACCGCATCCGGGCCCGGGTGGCGATCGGCCGGATCGCGTCGTCGATCTCCCGCAGGCCGGCCTCGTCGCCGCGTCCGGCCAGGAAGTGCGCGAGGGACTGGCGGAACATCAACGCGTTGGTGTGGTAGCCGAGTTCGTCGGCGATCTCGGCCTCGCGCTGGCACAGCGCCGCCTGGTCCCAGCGGCCGAGCAGGAAGTCCTGGTGGGCCTTGGCCTTGGCGACCGAGCCCTGGGTGGCGTAGCCGTGCAGGCCGGCGCACCGCTGCCACACCTCGCCGTCGGCGGAGTCGAGCGCGCAGGCGGTCCACAGCAGCAGCCAGGCCACCCCGACCTCCCGCTCGGCCGGCAGCTCGCGGGCCAGCGCGAGCAGGGCGTCGGCGGTGCCGGGGCCGGGGTCGGTCCAGAGCTTCAGGCAGAGCCGGCCCGCCTCGGAGACGTGTTCGCGGTGCCGTTGCAGGGCCCGCCAGGCCCACGGGTCGTCGGTGTAGGCGGCGGCCAGCAGCAGCTTGAACCAGATCTGTTCGAGCAACTCGCCGAAGGTGTCGGCGCCGGGCGCGGTCAGCGTGTCGAGGGCGGCGGGCAGCAGCGCGGCGGAGGACTCGAAGTCGACGTGGTGGCACTGGTCCGCGTAGACCACCGCGTAGGCGAGCAGCGGGGCGAGTTCGGCGGGTGCCGGGCCGGCCGTCAACTCCCGTACCAGCGCGGCGGTGTGCCGCAGCTGGCCGCTGCGGGCAGCCATCACGGCGGCCCAGCCGGTCCGGCGGGCGCGGTCGTGGGAGTCGGTGCTGAGGACGGCGGCGCGTTCCAGCAGCAGCGCGCCCTCCGCGTCGCCGCCGCGCGCGGCGAGGTCGCGGCCGGCGGTCTCCAGGCGGTGCGCGAGGGCGTCGTCGGGCAGCAGCGCGGCGGCGGCCTCGTGGGCGAGGCGGCGCGGGTCATCGGGGGCGAGCGCCTCGGCGAGGTCGCGATGGGCCTGGCGGCGGGCGGCCTCGGAGGCGGCGGAGACCACGGCAGTGCGGGCCAGCGGGTGCCGGAACACCAGCTCCCCGCTCTCGTCGAGCCGGGCGATGCCGTCCGCGTCGAGCCGGGCCAGCGCCTCGTTCAGGGTGTGGCCGTCGTCGGCCCGCAGCCAGCCGCCCCGGACGAGAGGGCCGGATCCGGGGCCGCTGGCGAGCGCCGCGAGCAGCAGCAGGCGGGTGGCCTCGGGCGGCAGTTCGCCGAGCCGTTCGGCGAAGATCCGTTCCAGTCTGCCGCCGAGCGGCAGCAGCTCGGGCAGCGGGGCGACGCCGCGCTGCTGGGCGGCGGCCAGCTGCCCGGGCAGCTCGACCAGGGCGAGCGGGTTGCCGGCCGCCTCGGCGAGCACCCGCTCGCGGGTGGTGGTGGCGAGTTCGGGCCGGTAGCTGTCCAGCAGTGCGGCGGCGTCGGCGGGCGGGAGCGCGCCGAGGTCGACGGCCTCGGCGGACCAGATCCGCGTGGAGCGGCCGCCGGGGCGGCTGCCGGTAGCGATCACCACCGGCAGCCGGGCGGCGCGGCGCTGCAGGAAGGCGAAGACGCCGGCACTGGAGGAGTCGAGCCAGTGCAGGTCGTCGAGGACCAGCAGCACGGGGGCGGTACGGGCCGCCTCGTCCAGCAGGGTCAGGGCGGCGGCGCCGACGGCGAAGCCGCTCGGGGTGCCGGAGCGGACGCCGAACGCGCTCTCCAGGGATTCCCGCTGGTGGCCGGTGAGGGCCTCCGAGTCCTGGAGCAGCGACCAGAACACCTGGTGCAGGGCGCCGAACGCGTAGTCGGTCTCGGCCTCGGTGCCGACGGCGCGCAGCACGGTGAAGCCGCGTTCGCGGGCCTTGCGCTCCACCCAGGCCAGCAGGGTGCTCTTGCCGACCCCGGCGTCGCCGCGCAGCAGCACGGTGGAGCCGCTCCCGCCGTCCTCGGCCTGGACCAGTGCCGCCGTCAGCAGTTCGGTCTCCCGCTGCCGGCCGATCAGGCCGGGAAGCCGCCCGCCGTCCACCGTTCCTCATTCCATCGCCAGTCGCCCCGCGCCCCAGGCTATCCCCACCCCTCCCGGCCCGGAACGGCGCCCCTGACCTGCGGCGATCACTCCCAGTGAAGCGGGCCGGTTTCACTCGCGGTAAAGCGGACCGGTTTCACTCCAAGGTTTCACTCCCGGTAGAGCAGCGCGGTGACGCCCGCCAGGGCCGCGCCGGCCACCAGGGCCCAGGCGAGCTGGCCGTGCAGGACCAGGACGGCGCCGGGGATCGCGCCGGCCAGCATGGTAGCGACGGACAGGATGCGGCGGCGCTGGCGCGGGGCGGTGCCGCCGGCGAGGCGGGAGTCGGCGGCCAGGCCGGTCAGGGTGAGGGTGAGCACGGTGGTGGTGAGGTCGGGCACGCCGAGGGCGCGGACGGTGCCATTGCGGATGCCCATCGCGACCGCGCCGAGCGTGATCACCGCGTACCGGGCGGCGGAGCCCTCGACGGTCCAGGCGAACGCCACGGCGGCGGCCACCGCGTGCAGCGCGACCTCCAGGGCCAGTGCGGTGCGCAGCCGTCCGGTGCGCCGGCCGGTGGTGAACCGGCCGGCCAGGACGGCGCCGAGCAGGAACGCGCCGAGCGAGGTCACCGAGGCGGCGACGGAGAAGCCGGGTGCGCCGGCCAGGGCGAACGCGATGACGACCACGTTGCCGGTCATGTTGGCGGTGAAGACGTGGCCGAGGCCGAGGTAGCTGACGGCGTCGATCAGTCCGCTGGCCATGGTGAGCCCGAACAGGGCCAGCGCCAGCGGGTGGCGGTCGGTGATCTGCGGTGCGGGTGGTGCGGGCGGTGCGGACGGTGTGGGGGTGGACACGGCGGCGCCTCCTGGGGGCGGGATGCGGGCGGGATGCGGACGGGATGCGGACGGGATGCGGGCGGGACGCGGGCGGGACGCGGGCGGGACGCGGGCGGGACGCGGGCGGGATGCGTGCGGGGGCACCGCCGCAGCATGCGCGGCGATGCCCCCGGAGGGAAGTGGGCGTCAGAAGAAGCAGGGGTCCTGCGGCAGCACCGGCTGCCCGGAGGCGGGGAGGGCGCGGCCGCGGGCCACCCGCCAGGCGTACTGCTCGTCGGACGACGCGGCGGCCTCCAGCACCCGGTCGGCCTGCTGGGCGCCGGCCAGGCCGGGCGCGGGGCTGGCCTGGTAGCCGCCGAAGCGGGCGACGGGGCTCCACTCGGGGCTGATGGCGGGCAGGTCGGCGATCAGGCCCTCGTGCTCGGCGACGGCGTGCACGATCTTGCCGCCGACGACGGTGAGCACGGACTCGATGTGCGCGATGTCGGCCTCTTCGACCGTGAAGTAGTCGGCGCTCAGCACCGCCAGGTCGGCGTAACTGCCCACGGCGAGGCGGCCCTTGACGTCCTGCTCGCCGGTGAGGCGGGCGCCGCCGAGGGTGAACAGCTCCAGGGCCTGGGCGCGGTCGAGGCGGTTGTGCTCGGCGGCGAGGCGGCGGCCGGAGAGGGCGCGGCCGGAGACCAGCCAGTGCAGCGCGACCCACGGGTTGTAGGAGGACACCCGGGTGGCGTCGGTGCCGCCCGCGACGGTCAGGCCGCGGTCGAGCATGGCGCGCAGCGGCGGGGCCTCGGCGGCGGCGGCGGCGCCGTAGCGGTTGACGAAGGCCTCGCCCTGGAAGGAGAGCCGGTTCTGCACGGAGATCGAGCCGCCGAGCTTGGCGATCCGGTCCAGGCTCTCGCCGCTGACGGTCTCGGCGTGGTCGAACAGCCAGCGGTTGCCCTGCGGGAAGAGGCCTTCGGCGGCGAGCTTCTCGAAGACGGCGAGGTCGCGGCGGATGGTCTCGTCGTAGGTGGCGTGCAGTCGGAAGCCCCAGCCGTTCTCCATCAGCATCCGGACGGCCTTCTCGAACTCGCTCTCGTACGCGCCGAGTTGCGGTCGCGGTTCGGTGAAGTTCTCGAAGTCGGCGGCGGCCCAGGTGAGGTTCTCGCCGGCGCCGTTGAGGCGCAGCCACTCGTCGCCGTCGCCGGGTCGGACGGTGTCGATCCAGCGCTTGAGGTCGTCGAGTTCCTGTCCGGCGGTCTGCGGGAACAGGTGGTAGGCGATCCGGAGCGTCAGTTCGCCGCGCCGGGCGAGTTCCATGACGGTGCCGTAGTTCTCGGGGAACGCCTGGAAGCCGCCGGCGGCGTCGATCGCGGAGGTCAGGCCGAAGCGGTTGAGCTCGCGCAGGAAGTGCTTGGTGGAGTCGAGCTTGTCGGCCTCGTCGAGCATCGGCGCCTTGGCGAGGGTGGAGTACAGCAGCAGCGCGCCGGGCGCGGCGATCAGCAGGCCGGTGGGCTCGCCGTCGTGGCCGCGGACGATCTGGCCGCCGGCCGGGTCGGGGGTGTCCCGGGTGAAGCCGGCGGCGCGCAGCGCGGCCTTGTTGAGCAGCGCCGACTGGTAGAGGTGCAGCACGAAGACGGGGGTGTCGGGGGCTGCGGCGTTCAGCTCCGCCAGGGTGGGCAGCCGGCGCTCGACGAACTGGTCGGCGGACCAGCCGCCGACCACGCGCACCCACTGGCCGGCGGGGGTGCGTTCGGCCTGCTCGCGCAGCATGGCGAGGGCCTGGCGCAGCGAGCGGACGCCGTCCCAGCGCAGTTCCATCACGTAGTTGAGGCCGCCGCGGATGACGTGCAGGTGCGCGTCGTTGAGGCCGGGGACGACCCGGCGGCCGAGCGCGTCGACCACCCGGGTGCCGGGGCCGACCAGCGGGACGATGTCGGCGTCCTCGCCGACCGCCCGGATCACGCCGTCGCGGATCGCGACCGCGGTGGCCTGCGGGCGGCGCGGGTCGTTGGTGAACACCTTGGCGTTGCGGACGACCAGGTCGGCGGGCTGTTCGGGGGCGGGGGTGCCGGGGCGTATTCCGGCGACGGGCATGGTGGACATGGCGGGTCCCTTCCGGGCGGTGCGGGGGGCGGTGCGAGTGGTGGTGCGGGTGACGGTCAGTGGAAGCCGAGGACGGGGGCGGTCGGGCTCGAACCGTCGGCGGGGCGCATGCCGCCGAGAGTCACCAGTGCGGCGAGTTCCTGCCCGGCGCGTTCGATCCGGGCGGGCAGGGTGTCGGTGTGCGAGTCGCCGGTGCCGCCCCAGTCCTCGGAGGCCGCGAAGACGGCGGTCGGGGCGACCAGGGCGCGCTGGTAGGCGAACAGCGGGCGCAGCGCGTGGTCGAGGGCCAGCGAGTGCCGGGCGGTGCCGCCGGTCGCGCCGACCAGGACCGGCTTTCCGGCCAGCGCGCCGGGGTCGAGCAGGTCGAAGAAGGACTTGAACAGGCCGCTGAAGGACGCCGAGAAGACCGGCGAGACGGCGATCAGCGCGTCGGCGTTGCTCACCTCTTCCAGCGCGGTGCCGAGCGCGGGCGCCGGCCAGCCGGTGACCAGGTGGTTGGAGATCGGGCCGGCCAGCGGTCGCAGCTCGTGCAGCTGGACGTTGACTTCGCGTCCGCTCGCGGCGAGCGCGGCGGTGGTGGCCTCGGCGAGGCGGTCGGCGAGCAGCCGGGTGGAGGAGGGGACGCTGAGTCCGCCGGAGACCACGGCCAGGTTCACGGTGCTCACTTGGCGGCCTCGGTCTGCTGTCCGGCCGCGACCAGCGAGGCGTGGGTGGGGGCGTCCGGCACGCCGGCGGGGCGGTTCTTCGCGAACTCCTTGCGCAGCACGGGGACGACCTCTTCGCCGAGGATGTCGAGCTGCTCGAGGACGGTCTTCAGCGGCAGGCCGGCGTGGTCCATCAGGAACAGCTGGCGCTGGTAGTCGCCGACCGCGTCGCGGAAGGAGAGGGTGCGCTCGATGACCTGCTGCGGGCTGCCGACGGTCAGCGGGGTGGCCTCGGTGAATTCCTCCAGCGACGGGCCGTGGCCGTAGACGGGGGCGTTGTCGAAGTAGGGGCGGAACTCGCGCACCGCGTCCTGCGAGTTCTTCCGCATGAAGACCTGGCCGCCGAGGCCGACGATGGCCTGCTCGGGGGTGCCGTGGCCGTGGTGGGCGAAGCGGGTGCGGTACAGCTGGATCATCCGGCGGGTGTGTTCCTGCGGCCAGAAGATGTTGTTGTGGAAGAAGCCGTCGCCGTAGTAGGCGGCCTGCTCGGCGATCTCGGGGCTGCGGATCGAGCCGTGCCAGACGAACGGCGCGGTGCCGTCGAGCGGGCGCGGGGTGGCGGTGAAGCCCTGCAGCGGGGTGCGGAAGCGGCCCTCCCAGTCGACCACGTCCTCGCGCCAGAGGCGGCGCAGCAGCGCGTAGTTCTCGGTGGCGAGCGCGATGCCCTGACGGATGTCCTGGCCGAACCACGGGTAGACCGGGCCGGTGTTGCCGCGGCCGAGCATCAGGTCGACGCGGCCGTCCGCGACGTGCTGGAGCATCGCGTAGTCCTCGGCGATCTTCACCGGGTCGTTGGTGGTGATCAGCGTGGTCGCGGTGGAGAGGATCAGCTTCTCGGTCTTCGCGGCGATCCAGCCGAGCATGGTGGTCGGTGAGGACGGCACGAACGGCGGGTTGTGGTGCTCGCCGGTGGCGAAGACGTCGAGGCCGACCTCTTCGGCCTTGAGCGCGATCGCCAGGATCGCCTTGATCCGCTCCCCTTCGGTGGGCATCCGTCCATTGGTCGGATCGACCGTCACGTCGCCGACGCTGAATATCCCGAACTGCACGGGGTGGTACCGCCTTTCACAAGCTGTGCACGACCCGATCGGGCCGCGCCTCGACCGTAGGCACCGATCGGGCGGCCGAAGGCCTTTCCAGCGCATGACCAATTGCCCCGGAGCGCACTGAAGTTGCAGGCCACGGACGGTGTGCGTTGTCGGAACAGCGCCGGGCGCGCAGCGGGCAGAACCTGGCGCCGAACGGGGATTAGCTTGGTTGACGTGGCACCCCGGCAGAACCGGTTGAGTGCCGGGCTGAGCGTCTGACGCTCCGTCAATTCCCGCGATTGTCAAAGAAGAAGGAACCATCATGGTCGACTTCGCCAACGTCAAGGCTGCCCCCAGCCCGGACCTGCTCACCCCCGAGAACTCGATGATGCTGTTCGTCGACCACCAGCCGCAGATGTTCTTCGGCACCGGTTCCGGCGACCGCACCTCGATCATCAACTCGACCGTGGGTCTGGCCAAGGCCGCGAAGATCTTCGACGTGCCGGTGGTCCTGTCGACCGTCGCCGCCGAGTCCTTCTCCGGCCCGATCCTGCCGCAGCTCAAGGCGGTCTTCCCGGACCAGGAAGTCATCGACCGCACCACGATGAACGCGTGGGAGGACGAGGCCCTGGTCGAGGCCGTCAAGGCCACCGGCCGTAAGAAGATCATCCTGTCGGGTCTGTGGACCGAGGTCTGCCTGGTCCTGCCGGCGCTCTCCGCGCTGGGCCAGGGCTACGAGGTCTACGTCGTGGCGGACGCCTCCGGTGGCGTCAGCCCGCTGGCCCACGAGCACGCCCTGCAGCGGATGACCGCCGCCGGCGCCGTGCCCGTCACCTGGGTGCAGGTGCTGCTCGAGCTCCAGCGCGACTGGGCCCGCTCGGAGACCTACGTCGCCGTCACCGACCTGGTCAAGGAGCACGGCGGCGCCTACGGCATGGGCGTCTTCTACGCCCAGTCGATGATCAACCCGCACGCCGCGGGCTGACCGTCATGAACACCGGTCTCCTCCTGCTCCGCCTGGTCGTCGGCCTGCTGATCGCCGGGCACGGCGTCCAGAAGGTCAGCTACCACCTGGGCGGCAGCGGACTGGCGGGCGGTACCGCCGAATTCCGGGGTGATGGCTTCCGGGGCGGGATGCTCACCGCCCTGGCTGCCGGCGGTACCCAGATCGGCGCCGGGCTGATGCTCGCGGTCGGTCTTCTCACCCCGCTCGCGGGCGCGGGCGTCATGGGCGTCATGACCGTCGCCCTGACGGTCAAGTGGCCGCACGGCCTGTGGGTCCAGCACGACGGGTACGAGTTCCCGCTCGTGCTGATCGTCACGGCCGCCGCACTCACCGCCACCGGCCCCGGCCAGTGGTCGGTGGACGGCGCGCTCGGCCTGGCCGACTGGCCCCTGTGGTGCCTCGCGCCGGCGCTGGTCGCCGGTGTCGGTGGCGGTCTGGTCACCCGGTTCGTCCTGCACCGCAAGTAGGGCAGCACCGCAGAAGGGCTCGGGCCCCTGGACGCACTCGCTCCAGGGGCCCGAGCCCTTCTGCACACCATCAACTCCCCACATCCCCAAGGCAAGGAACAGAACAGATGACGGCAGCGACGATGGAAGAGCACCAGCAGGCGGACACCGCGCCCCGGCCGGAGCTGCACACCATGACCCGGATCCACCTGCGGCCGATCGCCTCGCCGATGCCGCTCGGATTCTTCGCCGTGGCGATCGCCTCGGCGGTCACCAGCAGCCTGCAGCTCGGCCTGATCGACGGCGCCTACCGGCAGGCCGTGGCGCTCACCGTGTTCTCCGCCTTCCTGCTCCAACTGGTGGTCGCCATCCTGGCGTTCGGCGCCCGGGACGTGATCGCGGCGACCCTGATGGGCGTCTTCGCCGGGGCCTGGCTGTCCTTCGGCCTGGTCACCGCGTTCGACGCGCCCGGCGCCCGGCACGTGATGGGCGTGCTGAACCTGACGTTCACCGTGTTCGCCGCCCTGATGGCCTCGGTGGCCCGGCCGAAGAAGGCCCTGTGGGCGGTGCTGCTGGTCGCCACCCCGCGCTACTTCGTGGCCGGCCTGGGCGGCGTCACCGGCTTCGAGTGGCTGACCCACATCGCCGGCGTGCTCGGCGTCCTGCTCGCGCTGGTCGCGGTGTACGCCGCGTACGCCCTGATGGTGGAGGAACTGCGCGGCCGGGACGTCCTGCCGATCGGCCGCAGCGGCCCCGTCAAGCACGCCATGACCGCCGAACTCGCCGATCAGCTGCACGGCTTGGAGCGCCAGGCCGGCATCCGCCGCACGCTCTGACCGACCGCACGAGCAACAAAGAGGGGCCGTCCGAGGACGGCCCCTCTTGCTGACCGAACGCACAGGCCACAAAAAAGGGGGCCGTCCGAGGACGGCCCCTTTTGGTGTGTGCCTACAGCTCCGGCCTACAACTCCGGCCTACAGCTCCGGCGTGGCGACCAGGTGCTCGGCGAGGAACCACACCTGGGTCTCGCCGCCGCGGATGATCTGCGACACCAGCAGGTCCTGGGTGCCGTCGTCGCCGAGCTCGGCGGTGCGGTTGGCGGCGTCCCGGGCGTCGGTGATGACGCGCTCGTGGGCGTCCAGCAGCCGCGAGAGCATCGAGCGGACATCCTCGAGGCCGTCCGGCGGGCGGGGCACGCTGGTGAACTCGGCGGCGTGCCGCAGGTCGCCGACCGCGACGCCACCGAGGGTCTGCACCCGCTCGGCGAGCGCGTCGATCAGCTCCAGCTGCTCCTGGGCGTGCTTGTCGAACAGCAGGTGCAGCTGGTAGGCCGTCGGGCCGCGCATGCCCCAGTGGTACTTCTTGTACAGCCCGTACAGGAACTGGCTGTCCGCGAGGATGCGGTTGAGGCGCTGCGCCGAGTACAGGCGGGCGTCGTGCGACAGCGCGATCGGCAGCTGCGTGACGGTGCCGAACTCCTGGACGGCGGGGCCGCTCTGGTGCAGGCGGGGCTGGCTGGACATGGTGCTCCTGGTGATCTCGGGGTCGGGCGGCACCAGCGTAGGAACAGCCGGACCCCCGTCCTGTCCTGACCGCGCACGATCCGCAGCCGGTGAGCGCACGGGCGACGCCAGTTGACGGCAGGTCAGCAGGAAGGCGCTCTGGGACGACCGCGTGTGCTCTCCCAGACGATCGACCGCCTCCCACCACTCCTACCGTGTGACTCGTCAACAGCCCGCCAGCCGGGCCGACCGCCCCGTAACGAAAGTGAAGTGCCATGCCGTTCATCACCGTTGGCCAGGAGAACACCACCCCGATCGAGGTCTACTACGAGGACCACGGCACCGGCCAGACGGTCGTCCTGATCCACGGCTTCCCGCTCAACGGCCACTCCTGGGAGCTCCAGGAGGCCGCGCTGCTCGACGCCGGCTACCGGGTCATCACCTACGACCGCCGCGGCTTCGGCCAGTCCTCGCAGACCACCACCGGCTTCGACTACGACACCTTCGCGGCCGACCTGAACACCGTCCTGGAGACCCTGGACGTGCGCGACGCCGTCCTGGTCGGCTTCTCGATGGGCACCGGCGAGGTCGCCCGCTACGTGTCGACCTACGGCACCGAGCGGATCGCCAAGGTCGCCTTCCTGGCCTCGCTCGAGCCGTGCCTGCTGCTGACCGAGGACAACCCGGAGGGCGCGGCCCCGAAGGAGTTCTTCGACGGCATCATCGCCGCGGTGAAGGCCGACCGCTACGCCTACTACACCGACTTCTTCGAGAACTTCTACAACCTGGACGAGAACCTCGGCTCCCGGATCAGCGAGGAGGCCGTCCGCAACAGCTGGAACGCCGCTGCCTCCGGCGGCGCCTTCGCGGCCTCGGCCGCGCCGGCCACCTGGTACACCGACTTCCGCGCCGACCTGCCGAAGATCGACGTCCCGACGCTGATCCTGCACGGCACCGGCGACCGCATCCTGCCGATCGAGAACACCGCCCGCCCGTTCCACCGCGCGGTGCCCACCGCCGACTACGTGGAGATCGAGGGCGCGCCGCACGGCCTGCTCTGGACCCACGCCGCGGAGGTCAACTCCGCGCTGCTGGCCTTCCTGGCCAAGTAAGTCCGCACCGGACGTGACAGCCTCGCGCCCGGCATTCGCTCTCCGCGGATGCCGGGCGCGAACCATTTCCGGCGCGGCGTCAAATGCCGCGCGCCGCTTCGTGGATGAGCTCGGCGACGGCGCTCGGCCTGGAGACGGCCACGGCGTGCGAGGCCTCGGCGAGTTCCGTCACCCGGGCGCCGGCGCGTTCGGCGGTGAAGCGCTGCACCTCCGGCGGCAGCGCCTGGTCGGCGCCCGTCACCAGCGCCCACGAGGGCAGCTCGCGCCACGCCGTGACGGTCGGAGCGTCGCTGAACACCCGCTCGGCGACCGGGCGTTGGAGCGCGGCGAGAGCCTGCGCCAGCTCCGGGTCGAGGTCGGCGGCGACCAGCGACCGGTAGCACTCCCGGGGCACGGTCAGTTCGGTCGCCTGCCCCGCGCCGGGCGTGTGGACGGCGGAGCGCAGCAGGTGGGCCCCGCCCTGCCCGGGGGCGTGGCGGGCCACCAGGCCGTCGTAGCTCTCCCCCACGTCGGGCAGGTACGCGGCGATGTAGACCAGCGCGGCCACATTGGGCGCCGCCCCGGCCTCGGTGATCACCGCCCCGCCGTAGGCGTGGCCGACCAGCACCACGGGGCCGTCGACGCCCGCGAGCAGCGAACCCAAGTAGGCGGCGTCGTGGGCGAGTCCGCGCAGCGGGTTGGCGGCCGCGAACACGGTCAGGCCGCGGCGGTGGAGTTCGGCGACGACGCCGACCCAGGTGGCGGCGTCGGAGCAGCCGTCGTGGACGAGCACGACGGTGGGCCGGGTGGCGGACATAACGGCCTTTCGGGAGGCTGCCCGCAGCCGGGCGGGCCTGCGGGCGCGGGGGGTGGGTCGGTCAGGCGGGGTGGACGCCGTCGACGCGGGCGGCGGCGTAGGCCTGCCACTGGCGGGGCGAGACGCCGTAGGTCTCGCGGAACGCGCGGGAGAAGTGCGAGTGGCTGACGAAGCCCCAGCGGTGCGCGACGGCGGAGACGCTGGTCTGGCGGCGCGCGGGGCGCTCCAGTTCGCGGCGGCAGGCGTCCAGGCGCCGGTGCCGCACCCACTGGCCGACCGTCGTGCCGTCCTGCTGGAAGAGCTTGTGCAGGTAGCGCACCGATATGTGCTGCGAGCGGGCGATCGACTCGGGCGACAGGTCCGGGTCGGCGAGGTTCTCCTCGATGTGCTCGCGCAGCCGCGCGAGCATCTCGCCCGCGCCGGAGGGCTGTTCGGCGCTCTCGCGCTCCAGCAGCTCGGTCACCAGGATGGCGACGATGTCGGAGACGCTGCGCGCCAGATGGTTGCCGGGCCGGGCCCGGTGGGCCTGGGACTGGCCGGCCAGGGTGTGCAGGAACTGCGAGGCGAGCGCGCCGACGCCCGCGTCGCCGCGCGCCAGCAGTCCACCGGTGCGCCGCACGTCGGCCTGCCGGACGCCCAGGTAGAAGCACGGCACGCGGAACCGCAGCATCCGGCACTCGGCGTCGCGCAGCAGGCCCACCGGGTGCGGGGTGGTGCCGATCAGCAGGTCGCCGGGGGCGAGCACGGTGCAGTGTTCGCCCTGCCGCAGCGAGGCCGCGCCCTGCACGTGCAGGGCGACGTACAGGCAGTCCAGGGGATCGGCGCCGGGCGGCGGCGAGAGGACGTCGATGACGCCGGCGTAGAGCGCCTGGTCGAGCAGCGAGCAGTCGTTTTCGGGCATGGGTGAGGAACCCGAGGGGATCACGGGAGTCTCCGACCGGTTGTGGGCGGTGGTGCGAATTACTTGGGACAGGAGCCAGATCTAGGAGAGGAACTTCTCCACGACGGCGTTGAACTCGTCGGGGTTCTCCAGGAACGGGAAGTGCGAGCTCGCCACGGACTTCGGGAACACGTGCAGCCGCGCTCCGGGGATCCGTTCGGCGATGTAGCGCTGCGAGGCGGGGTCGATGTGGCTGCCCTCGCAGCCGAGCACCAGTGCCGGTACGTCGATCCGGCCGAGCACGTCGCGCCAGTCCTGGGCGCAGTGGTCGAACAGCAGCGGGACGCCCGCGTACGCGGGGGTGGCGCGGATCTCGTCCAGGACGAAGGCCAGCACACCGGGGTCGGTGTCGCCGCTGAACATCGAACGGACGAAGCCCTCGCGGACCTGCGCGCCGTCCGGCCCGGCCAGCGCGGCGCACAGTTCCAGCAGCCCGGCCACGTCGAAGACGGCGCCGGACTCGCGCTGTTCGGCGGTCGCCGTCCAGGGCACGGCGGCGACGGCGGCGGGCTGGTCGACCAGCACCAGGCGGCGAATCCGCCCGGTGCCGTACTGGTCGGCGAAGCTCCACCACACCGAGGCGCCCATCGACCAGCCCAGCGCGTCGAACGCGTCCAGGCCGAGGTGGTCGGCCAGTTCGCGGACGTCGTTTGCCAGCCGGGCGATCCGGTAGCCGTGGTGGGGCTTCTCCGAGCGGCCGTGGCCGCGGAGGTCCACCGTCACCACCCGCCGGCCCGGGGCCAGTCCGGCGAGCTGGTGACGGAACATCTCCTGGGTCTGCCCCCAGCCATGGAGCATGACCAGCGGGACGCCGTCGCCGCCGCTGTCGCGGTAGCTCAGGCGCACTCCGTCCTTGGTGATCATTTCGTTCATGGTGTCGGTGTCCGGTCCGTTCGGGTCGGCTGTGGATGCGGGAAACGTCCAGGTCCGAAGGAGTGGGCCCGGTGGCAGCTCGTGATGTCGATTCTGGTCGGGGTGGCAGGGCGCTGACCACCGACCGGCGTAGGGATTGCCTGCCGAACCTTTCTCCCTCTGTAGGGCCGGCATGTCATCGGTCTGTAGCAACGGCCGGGTCGGTCCGGCTGCCGATCAGTTCCAGCAGCCGCAGGCCCGTGTGCAGCACCAGGCGGTGCGCACCGTTGTCCAGGTCCAGGCCGGTGATCTCCTGGATCTGCCGCAGGCGGTAGTACAGCGAGGTGCGGTGGACCTCCAGGGTCTCCGCGGTCCGGGGCACCGAGCCGGCGTTCTCCAGGAAGCAGCGCAGCGTCTCCTCCAGCTTGGCGTTGGCGCCGCCGTCCAGAAGTTTCCGCAGCGGTTTCGGCAGCAGCGAACTGTTCAGCGCGTCCTCGGGCAGCTGGAGCAGCACGGTGTACTCGCCGAGCCGTTCCCAGTCGGCGATGCCTTCCAGCCGGGGCAGCCGGCGGGCCGCACGGAGCGCCACCCGGGCCTGGTCGTGGGAGATCCACGCCTCGGCGAGCGCGCCGCGGCGGCCGCCGACGCCGATCACGACGGCCGTGCCCGGTTCCAGGAAGGTCTTCAACGAGCGTGCCACGGTGCGGCATTGGAAATCCAGGTCGTCCTCGGTCGGCTCGCGCTCGAAGACCTGCACCAGCACCGCCCGGTCCCCTTCGACGGCGAGCAGCCCGAGCGCCGCCCTGGTCCGGCGGAACGGGTCGAGGGCGGCGCACAGCGCCACCTCGACCCGGCCGGGGGCGTCGCGCTGCCGGGAGACGGCCACAGCGGTCACCACCGTGTGCGGTCCCTCCGGGAGCAGGCCGTCCTCGACCAGCCGCCGGTGGGCCGCGCAGCGCTGCTCGGAGTCGTGGCCGACCAGCCGGGACACCAGCTGGCGGCTCTCCTCCTCGTCGAGGTCCGAGGCCAGGCGCTGGGCGTACATCTCGGCGGCCAGCGCGCGGGCGGCCCGGTCGATGGCGGCGATCTGTTCGCCGGTCAGCGCGGCGTCCGTGACCACCACCATCAGGATGCCCAGCAGGTAACCGCGTTCGCGGATCGGTACGCAGTAGCGCGGCCGCAGCCCCAGGTCGTCCCGGGCGGGCAGCACGCCCGGCCGGGTCCACTGGACGACGCCCTGCGACAGCACATAGCGGATGGCCTCGTCGTCCGCGATGCCCTGAAGCAGCGTGCGCACCCGCACACCGTCCTCGTCGCCGAAGTGCCGGCTGGTGCAGATCATCCGCACCAGCGGGTCGTCCAGGACGACGGAACGGCCGAGTTCTTCGGCCAGCCCGTCGACCAGGGCCTGGAGCGCCTCGCCGCCAGGACGAGCGCGCTGGATCAACATCGTCATGATCAAGCCTCCCGCCGCATTCATACAAGAAGCGAAACGTGATAGCCAAACGTTCAACAAAGCGCGAAAACGGCCCCGCCGACGGGTCCGCGGCGCCCTCCCGAAACCCGCCTCAATCGCCCGAACTCCCCCGCACATCAGGCAGGTTGGCCAAAGCCCCCAACCGCGCCCGACCCCGCCGCACCGGACGGCCCCCGCCGCGGCGGCGGGCGAACGGTGCACGGATCGTCACGTCGCCGTGCATCGCCGGAACATCCGCCCGATCGGCGCCCACGTAACCTGCCGGGAGGCTCCACCTCCCCCCCCTGGCCGCCGGCAGCTCCCAGGACCGGGGCGAGAGCACCGCACCGCCGCCGGCCGCCACGCCACCGACCGGCCGCACCTTCACCGCGCGCACACCGGACGGCCCCGCCCGTCCCCACCGGATTCAGGAGAACTTCATGTCCGCCCCCCACCCGCTGTCCGACCCGCAGCCGGAGGCCATCAGCACCGACCTCGCGCTCGACGCCCAGATCGTCCTCGGCGAGCACCAGTCCATCGCCGTACCCGTCCGCCTCGGCTACTGCGCCGACGACCCGTACGCCGTCGCCCTGGAGTTCCTCGGCCAGGCCTCCGAGGCGGGCGTCTGGCAGTTCTCCCGCGACCTGCTCTGGGAAGGCCTGCAGAAGCCCACCGGCCTCGGCGACGTCCGCGTCTGGCCGCCCTGCCCGTGCCACGGCCGCACCGAGCTGCGGATCATGCTCCAGGGCGACGACGGCAGCGTGCTGCTCGACCTGCCGGCCCGCCAGATCCGCCGCTGGCTGCGCCGCGACACCTTCTCCCTCGTCCCGCCCGGCACCGAGGGCACCCGGATCGACTGGGACACCGAACTGCACACCCTGACCGGCTGACCCCCCAAACCCGACACCCGGCCCGCACCGCGCGGCCCCATCGCGCGGGGCCCGTCGCCCGGGGCCCGTCGCCCCGGGCCGTCAGCCCTCCGACCGGCCGAGCAGCTGCCACTCGCGCGGCGCCATCCCGTAGGTCGCCCGGAACGCCCGGCTGAAATGACTGGAGTTGACGAAACCCCAGCGCCGGGCGATCCCCGCCACACCTGCCTGCTCGGCCATCGGCCGGCGCAGGTCCCGGCCGCACCGCTCCAGGCGCTGCGCCCGGATCCATGCCCCGACGGTCGCCCCCTCCTGCTGGAACAGCTTGTGCAGGAACCGCACCGAGACGTGGTTGGCCTCCGCGATGCCGGACGGCGACAGGTCCGGGTCCCCGAGGTTGCGCAGGATGTGGTCCTTGATCCGCGCCAGCGAGGCGGCGGCATGCGCCTGCGGGGGCCGCTCGCGCCCGCACCGGTCCTCGACCACCAGCGACAGCAGGTCGAGCGCGGTCGCCGCGGCCCGCCGCCCGATCGCCTCGTCCAGCGTCGCCGCCTCGCGGGCCATCCCCGCCAGGTAGGTCGCCGCCAGGGCCGCGCTGCCCTCGGGGGCGAACGCGGTCGCGGTCAGCGCGCGCAGATGCCGCTCCTCGACGTCGAGTGCGGCGCGCGGGAAGTGGAACGACGTGAACACGAAGTCCTCGGCCACCCGCTTGCGGAAGGTCCGGGACGCGTCGGTGATCGAGAACGACCCGGGCCGGATCAACGCCTCCCGCCCGTCCTGCTCCTTGAGCGCGGTGCCGCTCTGCTGGAGGGTCAGGATCAGTGCGGCGGACTCGTCCCGCTCGATCATCCGCCGGGTGCGGGTCGCCGTCTGCGGCGCGGCCCGCACCTGGAGGATCCGCATCGGGCCGAGCCGGTGGCTGGAGATCGTCCCCGGCGCCGGCTCCTCCTCCAGGAACTCCACGGCCATCGGCACGTACGCGGTGGCCACCGCCGCGTGCCACATCTCCGCATGCTCGGCGGCGGACAGCGGTCCGGTGGGGAGCTCGGCGGACACGGGACGTTCCTCTCGTTCGACGCCGGCCCGTCGGGAGCCGACCCCGAAATCACACCATCTCCGGACGCCCCGGCCCAATTCGCGGCTGCCCCGCGCCGGAGCGCCGGCGGGAGCAGTGCCTCCCGCCGGCGCCCGGCTCACGTCCGTCGGTCGGTCAGAGTGCGGACACCCAGTACCGGTCGAAGGTCATCGTCCCGTTGCCCGAGGCACCGGTGCGGGTACCGGTCGTGGTGGTGGCCAGGGTGTACCAGGACTCGACGTAGTCCGGGTCGTCGGTCCACCAGGACGACGGCATCGCGTCGATGATCGCGTTGACCAGCGGGATGTACGCGCCCTGGTCGGTGATCGTCAGCAGCACCGCCGCCAGCGCCTTGGCCAGCGAGGAGTAGTTGGTGTTGCCGTCGTCCTCCATCATCACGACGTCGGCCAGGTTGTACTTGTACAGCGACCAGTTCACCAGGATCTGGTTCGGGTAGTACGTCTTGTTCGCGTCGTCCAGGTACGGCATGGTCACGGTGTCGACCCGCACCTTGCCGTCCAGACCGAAGCCCGTCACCAGGTCGAAGATCTCCGCGGCGCCCTTGAACCAGGGCTCCTTCACGTCCTTGACGGTGACGGCGGTGACCCGGGTGGTCCAGAAACCGGTGGCAGCCGCGGCGGCCGGCGCACTCACCGGCGCCTGCAGACCGGCCGCGGCCAGCTCCTGCTGCAGCACCTTCATCCCGGCCTCGGTGGCCTTGTCGGTGTCCACGTCCACCAGGATCACCGGACGGTCCGGGGCGTGGTCCGCCGCCAGGTTGTACGTCTTGCCGGCGCTGTCGTACGCGACCACCACGGTGGCGTTGTCGTCCGACGGCGAAGAAGCCACCAGCGGCTCCATCCCGTCGACGGCCGCACCGACCAGCCGCGCCTGAAGCAGCGGACCGACCTCCGCGCCGAGACCCTTCGCGTCCGCGACCTGCCGGTCCGCCTTCGCGATGTGCGCACCGAACCCGTTCGCACCGGCCGTCGCCGACCCGGCCGTCAGCCCGCGCAGGCCCACCGCCTTGCCCTGGGCGAGCGCGCCGGAGACCTGGCGCTGCCAGGCCTTGTCACCGAGCGACAGCGCGAGCGACCGCGCCG
Source organism: Kitasatospora sp. NPDC004614 (assembly GCF_042873675.1). Taxonomy (NCBI): domain Bacteria; kingdom Bacillati; phylum Actinomycetota; class Actinomycetes; order Kitasatosporales; family Streptomycetaceae; genus Kitasatospora; species Kitasatospora sp. NPDC004614. The sequence goes on along the minus strand of NZ_JBIALR010000001.1, from coordinate 349,930 downwards.
TACCGTCCTCGATGCCGTCCACGGCCGAGACACGCGTCGCATGCCGCTGGGGGGCGGGGGCCGCGGACGCCAGGCCCGGAGCTGCGGTAACGGCGAGACCGGTCAACGTCAGACCGGTCAACACCGCACGGAACCGCCGTGCAGAGTGCAGGGAGAACATGGGGGAGCCTCCACCTGTGGTGACCGCCCGGGATCCCGGGCAAGCCATGGACGCCGAACCCGGGTCGGTCCGACGTGATGGTTCCTGGAGCGGCACCATGGTGGGGTATCAGGCGTCTACGCGAATAGACCTCGTGCGACCGTCCAGTACGGACCGGTCATGAAGTGTCCGTAATGTCTGTCCCAAATCGTGACCGTGTCTGCTCAAAATCTCCCACCAGCGGTCGGCGACGCCGTCCCCCGCGCCCCCGGTTCTCGCTCCCGCCTGCGTTTCGCCCCCGCCGGGACAGGTTCTGCACGGATGATGGGGGCGCCCGTTCAACCGCCGATCCGAGGAGACCGCCCCGTGGCCCAAGAGCCCCTTCCCGAGGCCGAGTTGTGGCTGCTGCTCGGCCGCGCCGTCCAGGACTCCCCGGTGGCGAAGCGGCTGGGCCGGGATTTCGCCGAGGCGTTCGGTTCGCGGTTCACGGTCGTGTCGACCGACAGCCTGCTGCTGGGCGTGACGGGCGGGAAGCTGAGCCTGTACGACTTGACGGGGCGTCCGGTGACTCCGCCCCGGGTGGCTGTGGTGCGGCTGGCGATGACCTCGCTGAGCAGTGACCGGGAGATCACCCTGCTGCGTCAACTCCAGGCGATGGGGACCGAGTTGATCAACCCACCCGACGCCGTCCTGACCTGCGTCAACAAGTTCTGGCAGCTCCAGCGGCTCGCCGAGGCCGGTCTGCCCGTACCGGACACCCGTACCTACACCGACACCCGGCCGGACCGGGCGCTGGTCGGGATCCCGGAGCCGTGCGTGGTGAAGGCGGTACGTGGCAGTGGCGGCCACCAGGTGTTCCTGGCGCGGGACGCCGCGATGGTGGCGGACGTCCAGGGCTGCCTGCGCCGGGACGTGCCGTTCCTGTTCCAGCGCTACGTCGAGCACTCGCACGGCCGCGACCTGCGGGTGATCGTGGTGGACGGCCGGCCGGTGGCCGTCGGGTTGCGCACGTCCGCCAACGGCCTGATGCAGTCGAACGTTTCGCTCGGCGGCACCGTCGAGCCGTGCCCGGGCCGCTACCCGGTGGCGGAGCAACTCGCGGTGCGGGCCGCCGAGGAGGTCGGTCTGGTGCTGGCCGGCGTCGATCTGCTCTTCGAGGAGGACGGCACCTTCACCGTGTGCGAGGTGAACGCCAACGTCCGCTGGGGCGGGCGGGTCACTCAGGTGACCGACGCCCTGATCGCCGCCTGCGCGGAGAGGTTGACGTAGCGTCAGATTCGATAGGTGGCGACATACCGCGCCGGGTCACCGTCCCAGCGCGCCAGGGCCTGTGCGGCGAAGGTCCGGCCGGTGGCGACGATCTCGTCCAGCGGGTCGAGGTAGCCGGGCACGTGCGGGGGTTCGAGTCCGGCGGCGACCCGGGCGTCGAGTCCGGCCCGGGCGAGGCGGAGCAGTTCGGCGGCGAGTGGGCGGACGGGGGTGTCGCCGAGGCGGGTGTCGAGGCCGTGGACGGGGAGTCGGTTACGGGCGGCACGGTGTTCGGCGGCGCCGTGGTGGCCGGTCAACTCCCAGGCGGCGTCGCAGGATTGGCGGTGGTAGGTGAGGCCGGTCCAGAGTGCGGGCAGGGCGGCGAGGTGGGGGTGGGGCGGGCCGTCGGCGCCGCGCAGCTCGAGGGTGTGGCGAACGCGGGTGTCGGTCCAGAGCTGGTCGAGGTGGGCGGCCCAGCGCCGGGGGGCCTCGTCGAGGCCGTGGCGGAGCAGGTCGGCGAAGGTCCCGTCGGGGGCGCGGTGGTAGTGGCCGTCAGGGGTGCGGTAGTGGATCAGCGGGATGCCGAGCGCCCAGTCGACGATGTCGTCGGCGGCGACGTCGGGCCGCAGCGCGGGTGGCAGCAGGCCGGCCCGGCGGGGGTCCATTCGCAGCCAGGCCCAGGAGCGGTGGGACAGCAGTCCGCACGGACGTCCTTCGTGGAGTGGCGAGTTGACGAACAGGGCGGAGATCACGGGGGCGACGGCGGTCTGCATCCGCAGTTTCCGGGTGAAGTCCTCGGGGCCGAGGAAGTCGAGGGTGGCCTGGGTGGACAGCGACAGCCCCATCACGTGCGGGGCGCGGGCCCCGCCGGGGCCGAGGTCGGCGAAGTACTGGCGCATCAGGGCGCCGCGGGACATCGGTACCCATTCGACGTCGGCGAGCCGACCGAAGGGCAGGTTGCCACCGGGGACGAGGGCCAGGCCGAAGCCGGCGGCGAGGTCGGCGAGCCGGGCCAGCGCGGCGCGGACTTCGTCCATGGTCTTGCCGACGCCGGGCCCGGGGGTGGAGGAGTACTCGATCTGCCCGCCGTGTTCGAGCGTGACGGTGCTGCCGTCGGGCAGCCGAACGCCCGTCAGGCAGTCGCCGTCCAACTCCGGTTCGCCGCCCCAGTGTTGGAGCACCGCCTCCAGCAGGGTCCGCACTCCGCGCGGGCCGGAGTAGCGGGCGCCGATGCCGGTGACGGGGTCGAGCAGGCCGCACTCGACCTCGACGCCGACCTGCTCGGTGGCGCCGGCGGGCGGCGCCAGCGGGGCGAGCAGCTGCGCCCGGTCCATCACGGAGCGGTCCGTCACGGGGCGCTCACCGGGGCGGTCGTGCGGGCCTGCTCGGCGTGGTCGAGCAGGGCGACGACGGCGCCGAGCGCGGACTGTGCGGCGCCCTGGCACCAGGCGTGCGCGCCGGACAGGTGCTCGCCGGCGAAGAAGATCCGCGGCCGGTTCGCGGGGTGCGGCGCGCCGAGCACCGACAGGTAGCGGGTGTGTTCGCCGGGGGTGAGGTGGGCGAACGCGCCGCCGCCCATGCCGGTCTGTACGTCCCAGTTGCAGTGCACGATGTCGTCGACGTCGCCGGTGATGCCGGGGTGCAGTTTCTCCAGGCACTCCAGTACCAGCGCCTCCCGGTCGGCCTGTTCGAGCGCGGCGAACCGGCGCGCGTTGGCCCCCCACAGGTAGGCGCCGAGCAGCGCGGCGGGTTCGGCGGAGCGCAGCCGGTCGAGGGCGCCCCAGCGGGGGGTGCCGGAGCCGTTGACGCCGCCGTCGGTGCGCACCGCGTTGTCGGACGGGTACCAGCACTGCTGGATCGGCAGGTCGGTGAAGCTGCCGCCGCCGTGGATGCCGTCCTCGATCTCCCAGCGGCGGCGGGTCACGTGCAGCACGGTCTTGGCGCTGGACGCGTAGCTGATGCCGCGCACCGCGTGGCGCTGGGCGTGCGGCAGGCCGGGGGTGACGGTGATCTGGTCGAGCGCGGGGGCGGGGATGCAGCAGACCACGAAGTCGGCGCGGTCGTCGATCCGGCTGCCGATCCGCCGCCCGCGCACCTTTACGCCGTCGGCGCGCAGCGTGAGTTCGTCGATCCGGGTGGACAGCCGCAGGGTGCCGGGGCGCAGCGAGCGGACGAAGGCGTGCGCCAGGGAGTCCATGCCGTCGATGAGTTCGACCTGGCCGCGGTGGAACAGGCCGAAGTAGTCGACGAGGACTTCCAGCAGCGAGGACTGCTCGTAGTGGGCGAGGCCGCTGGCGTGGCCGAACAGGTCCCAGGCGTCCTGCGAGAGGTGCTGGTGGACGAACTGCCACAGCGAGAGCGAGGCGGCGCGCTCCAGGGCCGGGTCGTCCCAGCGGCCGTCCAGTGCGCGGCGCTGCTGTTCGACGGTGAGGGCCCGCCAGACGGGGGCGAGGACGCGTTCCAGCAGGGCGGACGGGGCGTGGCGTTCCTCGGGGCGGAGAGCGAAGGCGGGGAACAGCGAGGCGACTTCGCGGACCCGGACCCGGCTGCCGCGCAGGTGGTAGTAGGCCTGCGGGTTGGTGTTGACGAAGGGCCGGGTGGCCAGCCGGAACCGTTCCACGTAGTGCAGCACGCAGTGGTGGTTGGCGGGGATCCGCATCGCGCCGAGGTCGGCGTGCGTGCCGTCCCAGAACCGGTGGGTACGGATCCGTCCGCCGGGCCGGTTGCCGCGTTCGTACACCGTCACGTCGAATCCGCGCCGCTGGAGCTCGTACGCGCACACCAGGCCGGCGATGCCGGCGCCGATCACGACCACTCGGCCGCCGGGTCCGGCGGTCGGTGTCAGCAGGGCGCGGGGGAACGCAAAACTGGTGTCGAACATCGGGGCCCCTTCGGTTCGCGAACCGCGCGGCGCCCCGTCCTGCCCTGCTCGCACCCTCCCGTGCCCGGACGTCGCCGCGTCTTCGGAACACGCTGCCACCGGCCCGGCCGGTTCGCATCCGCACCGCCGGCCGGCCCCCCACCGGCCGTCGGTCAGGCCCTTACTTCAGGGAGGGTTCCTGCTTGCGCTGGAGCCAGTAGCCCGCGAGCGACACGACCACGGTGAGGGCCAGGGCCAGCAGGGCGTCCGCCCGGGATTCGGCGAGGACGATCATCACCGCGTACAGGCCGAGCAGGGCGAGCAGGACGGCCCAGGTGAGGCCGGGGAACAGCCAGACGGCGGTGCCCTCGGCGGGGCGGCGGCCGTCGGCGCGGTCGTGGCGGCCGAGCACCAGGTGGGCGGCGGCGATGCCGATCCAGGTGACGTAGACGGTGTCGCCGGTGATGTCGACGAGTCGGCTGAAGGCGTCCGTGGGGTGGACCACTTCGAGCACCAGGCAGGCCGCGGCGAGCGCGGAGGTGAACAGGATCGCCGTGTGCGGGGCGCCGCGGCGGGAGATCCGGGCGAACAGCGACGGCGCGTCCTTGTCGCGGGCCAGCGCGAACAGCATCCGGGAGCTCGCGTAGACCTGCGAGTTCATGGTGGAGAGCATCGCCGCGAACAGCACCACGTTCAGCACGGTGGACGCGCCCGGCATGCCGAGGTGGTCCAGGGTGGCGGCGAACGGGCTGTCGCCGACGGCGGCGCTGTTCCACGGGAGCAGCAGCACCACGACGGACAGCGAGCCGAGGTAGAACACGGTGACCCGCCACATGATGGTGCGGGTGCTCTTGCGGATCGCGGCGGCGGCGTCCTCGGCCTCACCGGCGGCGATCGTGACGATCTCGGTGCCGGAGAAGGAGAACATCGCGCCGGAGGTGGCGATGACGATCCCGCTGAAGCCCATCGGCAGGAAGCCGCCCTGGCCGAGCAGGTTGTCGGTGCCAGGGGCGGGCGTGCCGGGCAGCAGGCCGGACACGGCGACCAGGCCGACGCCGATGAACAGGGCGATCACGGCGACCTTCACCCAGACCACCCAGAACTCCATCTCGCCGTAGGCGCGGACGGAGCCGAGGTTGACGGCGGTCACCACGACCAGCATCAGCACGGCGATCAGCCAGACTGGCATGGCGGGGATCCAGCCGTGCACGATCTTCCCGGCGGCGATCGACTCGATGCACATGCCGAGCGGCCAGCCCACCCAGTAGATCCAGCCGCTGGCGAAGCCGGCCCAGCGGCCGAACGCCAGGCGGCCGTACACCGCGAAGGCGCCGGTGTCGGGGCGGGTCACCGACATCTCGGCGAGCATCCGCATCACCACGATGACGATGCCGGCGGTCAGTGCGTAGGAGATCAGCACGCCCGGACCGGCCTGCTGGATGCTCACGCCGGAGCCGACGAACAGCCCGGCGCCGACCGCGCCGCCGATGCTGATCATGGTCATGTGGCGGCTGAGCAGGCTCCGCGACAGCTGCGCCCCGCCGGCCGCGACGGCCGTGTCGTGGGCGTCCTCGAGCAGTTGCGCCTCGGTGTTCTCTCTTACCTCGCTCACGACCGCAGCTCCACTCCGTGCCGGGCCTCCACCTGGTTCAGCAGCGCGCGGAACAGCGGCAGCCGCAGCTCCTCCACGGGCTCCAGCGCCTCCGGGTGCCACTGGACGCCGACCGTCCAGGCCGCGTCCGCGTCGCCGGTCAACTCGACGGCCTCCACGCAGCCGTCGTCGGCCCGGGCCGAGACCGTCAGGCCCTCGCCGACCCGGTCGACCGCCTGGTGGTGCCCGGACGCGATGTCGATCCGGTCGCGGCCGAACGCCTCGGCGACCGCGCTGCCTGCCTCCAGCGAGACCTCGTGGGTGGCCCACTCGACCCCGGCCGGCGGGTTGTGCGTGACGTCGGTCGGCGCCGTGTCCACGTGCAGGGTGCCGCCGCGGACGATGTTGAGCAGCTGCATGCCGCGGCAGATGCCGAGCATCGGGCGGCCGTTGTCGAGCGCGTACCGCAGCACGGTCTCGTCCAGCCGGTCCTGCACGGGGTTGACGTCGTACAGCGACGGGTGGTTCGCGTCCTCGCCGTACAGCGCCGGGTCGACGTCCCCGCCGCCGGGCACCACGAAGCCGGCGCACTCGGCCAGTTCGGCGCCCGACGGGTTGCCCTCGGCGTCCGGCTGGAGCAGGACCGGGCGCGCGCCGGCGGCCCGGATCAGGTCCACGACCTGCTCGAAGATCGCGTTGGCCTCGCCGATGCGCGCGTCGGCGCCAGGAGCGTCGCCGTCGCTGAGACGGACGGGTATCCCGATGAGGGGTTCCGGATGATCGGTGACGCTCATAAGCTCTCCATGAACAGCTTGCGGATGAGATCCGAAATCTAGAAGATAGATTTCATGGATGGCAAGGGGTGGACCCAACACATCGAGCCGGTGCGCGCCGCAGGGGCGGCCGAGGCCATCGCTCGACGGCTCGGCGAGCTGATCGGCGCACGGATCCTGGTCGGCGGTGACCGCCTGCCACCCGAGAAGACCCTGGCCGAACTGTTCGGCGTCGCCGTGATGACCGTCCGGCACTCGATGGCGGTCCTCCGCGAGGACGGCCTGATCGAAACCCGCCGCGGCCGCGGCGCCGGCACCTTCGTCGTCCCCGACATCCTCACCCGGATCGGCGAACTGACCGCCCTCCACCCCTACACCCGCGCCGACATCGAAGAACTGACGGCCTGGCGGATCGCCATCTCCGGCGAAGCCTCCGCCCGCGCCGCACTACGCGCCTCCGACGCCGGCCTGGCCCGGATGCGCGAACTCGAGGACGCCGCCGACGCCGTCGTCGCCGACTCCGAGGCCTACCGCACCGCCGACGCCGGCCTCCACCTGTACATCGCCGAACTCTCCGGCTCCAGGCGCCTGCTGGAAGCCGAACAGGGCATCCAGCACGAACTGACCCGCCTCCTCGCCGGCCACCCCGGCGGCACCGAATCCCGCAGCACCCCCTCCCAACGCCACCGCGCCCTCGCCGCCGCCATCGAGGCCCGCGACCCGTCCCGCGCCCGCAAACAGTTCACCATCCACGCGGAGGCCACCGCCGACCTCTGCCTCCCCTTCGTCCAGGAACCGACCGAGTCCTGACCTCCCGCCGGTTCAGGAGCCGGCCGAGCCCTGAACTCCCAGGCCATGAACTCCGGCCGGGGTCAGGGGAATTCGATTTGCCCGGTGGCGCCGAGCCAGTTGCCCGGCGCCCGCAGTCCGCTGACTGGAAATCCTCGAACTGATCGCCAAGGGCACCACCAACCGCGAGGCCGCCCGACAGCTCTTCATCAGCGAGGCCACCGTCAAGACGCACCTGCTCCACCTGTACGCCAAGCTCCACGCCACCGATCGCGCCTCCGCCGTGGCCGCAGGCTTCTCCCAGGGGTACCTGACGCCTTGACATGCCAACTCCCCCGACGGCGCCGGGGCGACCGTCGCCGGAGCCGGCACAGGAGCCGCAGCGCCTACGGCTCCAGCCGGGGATCGTCGATGTCGACGGTGACAACCCCGGGCGGGTAGAGCTCCGGGTCGGCCGTCAGGATCAGGTGCTGTTGCGGGCGCGCCGGGGTGGGCAGACTCGCGGCGATCGCGTGCGCCAGGCCCTGGCTCCCGTAGCCGTCACGGACCATCGTCGCCACCAGCACGGCGGTACTCGCGTCGAGCGGCTCGAACTCCAAGGAGGGCAACGCCAGGACCGCGCGAGCGGCACCCTCGTCCTTGATCTCGGCCTCGACCAGGCACAGCACTGGCACCACCAGATGCCGGAACGGGCTGTGCAGAGCGGCATCCACCACCCGGTGCAGGCGCGGGTGACCGGCGGCCAGCGCGGCCAGGGCGCTGGAATCCAGAATGATCACGCGCTGCGCCTCGGGGTGACCTTGGCACGGGCGTCCTCCGCGGCGATGCCATAGACCCGCTGCAGCAGGTCCGGCCCCTGGTCCAGCTCCGCGTCGGTCAGGGTCATCCCGAAGTGCTCCCGAAGTAGCCGGCGGCCCTCGGCCACGCGCTCGGCGATCTGCTCCACAGTGGGCTGCTGCTCCACCAGCAGCGTCACCTGGGCGCCGATCGTGGTACCGCGGGCCGCCGCGAGAGCGGCCAGCCGGTCACGCGTATCAGGGGAAACCTTGATCGTCGCATCAGCCATACCACGAGCGTACACCGCTGGTGTACCAGCGGTGTACCGCAAGGGATCGGCGCCCTAGAAGCCCAGCGGTGTGTACGTGGACATCGTCTGCGCGAACGCCTGCCCGTCGGCGGGTGCGGCGGCGACCGGGAAGGTGGTGACCACGCTGCCGTTGGCGGGTGCGATGCCGAGGTATTCGCCTAGCATGCGGCCCTGGTTGGTGTCGGGCATGCGGGTGAGGGGCATGGCGTCGGCGAGTGGGGTGGTGCGTTTCTTCCAGGTGCGGCCGCCGTCGGTGGAGGAGAGGTACTTGACCGAGACGGCGCCGTTCCAGAGGTCGTTGTAGACGATGGCGAAGCGGCCGGGGTTGAGCGGGTCGGCCGTGATCGACGGGGCGAACTGGTTGCTGGCGGCGCACAGGGCGGTGTCGGGGCAGGTGTCGATCTCGGTGACCGTCCAGTTCTGGCCGTCCGTCGAGGTGGCCTGGACGAGGTTGTTCCAGGCGCAGCCGGTCGCAGTGCGGCAGCCGTGCCAGACGGCGTTGATGCGGCCGGTGCTGTCGGTGTCGGCGGAGACCACGGAGACGTCGCGCAGGCCCGGGACGTCGTACTGGCTGCCGCTGCTGATCGGTACCGGGCTGGTCCAGGCGGTGCCGCCGCCGGTCATCGTGAAGGAGCTGACGCGGCCGGCCAGCCCGTACAGGACGACCAGGGTGCCGTCCGGGCGGACCACCGGGAAGCTTCCGTTGGCGGACGGTCGGGGGCCGTTGAGCGGCGTCCAACTCAGGCCGCCGTCAACGGACTTGGCGAGTTCGACCTGGTAGCCGGCGAGCTTGGTGACGGTCAGGTAGCAGGTGCCGTAGGAGGGGCTGGAGGCCCAGTTGTCGCAGGCGATCCACTCCTTGTCCCAGGCGCCGCCGTCGTTGCCGATCGCCCAGGTGGGGGCGGACCAGTGACTGCCGGCGTCGGTGGAGCGGTTGACCATGATGCCGCGGCCGTCGCCCCCGTCGAAGACCAGGCTGCCGACCATCCAGGTGTCGTGCCGGGCGCTGTACGCCACCACCGGGTCGCTGGCGCGTTCGTGGGTGCCGCCGGCGGCGACGGTGAGGCCGGGCAGGGCGCCGGACGTCCAGTTGAGTCCGCCGTCGCGGGAGGCGGCGAAGCCGGTGTTGGTCGAGCCGCCGCTGTAGCCCCGGCCGACCTGGTAGGCGCTGACGACGGTGCCGCCCCAGCCGAAGCTGTCCGCCTCGACGGCGGCCGAGTGCTGGGTGTCGGCGTTGCTGTAGGGGTCCGCGCCGACGGTGTAGAGGCCGGCGGTGAAGGTGCGGCACCCCAGGGACGTCTCGGCTGCCCGGCGCGGTGCGCCGCCGTAGACGTTGACAGCGGCAAGGCAGATGGTCTGCGGGCCCGCCGGGGCGGCCGGCAGCGTCTGCGAGAAGCCGTGGGCGCCGACGTCGGGGCGGTAGGTGTTGGCGGTGAACGTCTGAACCAGCGTGCCGTTGCGGCGAACCCTGACCTGCACCGGTCCGGTCGTGTCGGGGTCGGCGGCCCAACCCGCCACCACGACGCCGCCGTTGGCGCCGTACATCGCGTCGAGCCAGCCCTCGGCGGCCCGGTCGGGCTCCGGCGGGTCCGGCTGCTCGAAGCAGATCGGCGGCGGATCGGGCTGGTCGCAGAACGGGGACGCCTGCGCGCGGCCCGGTGCGACGAGAACGGATGCGACGGCGGCGACGCCGGTCAGCAGCAGAGCCACCGACCGGCCCGCGGCCAGGAATCGTCTGGACAACTTGACCCCCTGGGTTTCCAGTTGCGGTACCCCAGAGGGTGGCAAGCGCGAGTAAATACTCCGTCAACACCGAATAGGCGTCCGGAACCGCCTCTGTGGGAAGATCCGCAGGTGAGTGCCATATCGACGCCCAGTAAGCCGGTCCAGCTTTGCGCGGCCCCCGGCTGTTCGCAGCCCACCGCGTACCGCACCCGCTCCCGCGACGCCTGGTGCGACGACCACATCACCGGAATCCTGCGCGCCGGCGGCCTGGAGCCGCTCGAACCCTTCGCGAAGCCGACGGCCTGGCGGCTGACCAGGTGCCTCAACTGCGGCTGCGAGGCGCACTACCGCCTCGAGTACACGCTGGAGAAGAACAAGGAGGGCGAGGCGACCTGCCGGGCCTGCTACTGGCGGCAGTGGGCGCTGGACGTCCGCCGCAACCAGGGCCCGTACGCGGACCTGACGCCCGTTCCGGTCGAGCAGGCGCGCGCCCACGCCGAGCAGCACGGCTACGAGCACCTGGCCGCGCTGACCGAACCGTCGCTGGAGGGCGACCCCCACCACGTCCGCTGCCGGTACTGCGGGCGGCAGGCCGCCGAGCGGATGGGCGACATCGCGTTCGGGTGCCGGTGCGGGACCAACCCGAGCCGGGCCCGGCAGACTTCCAACGCCCCGGGCGAGAAGAAGCGGGACCTGCTCAAGGACTCGGGGCTGCCCGTGCTCGACTGGTGGGACCACGAGGCCAATGACGCCGCGCAGTGGGAGACCGTCACCGTCACCGCCGTGCGCGAGGTGGCCTGGCACTGTCCCGACTGCGACCTGCGGTTCCGGGCCCGGGTCAGCGACATGCTGCACAGCCGGCGGTGCCCGGCGTGCGAACCCAAGCGCCGGGCCGAACGGGACACCGAGCTGGCCCGGCTGAAGGTGACACCGGTCGCCGACATACCCGAGCTCCTCGAAGCGTGGGCCGACGAGGAGGACCCGCGCACGGTGTGCGTCGCCGGCGACCACTGGCTGCGCCGCTTCCGCTGCCCGCAGGGCCACCACCCCCGGGTGACCCCGCTGCGGTACCTGGAGTCGGGCTGCCCGTCCTGCCGGAGCATGAAGACCGCCGCCGCCCGCAAGCAGGCCGAGGCCCTCGATGCGGCCCCGTTCCGGCTGAGCCCGGAGCTCGCCGGCCAGTGGCACCCGACCCGCAACGGCCGCACCAGCCTGGCCAAGATCTCGCCCAAGTCGCGCCGCACCGTCTGGTGGCAGGACCCGGTCTGCGGCCACGAGTGGCAGGACACGCCCGAGCAGCGCGAAAAGGGACATCGACTGCGCTGCCCCGAGTGCCGCACCATCCTCGACTCGCTGGCCTTCCACTTCCCGGACCTCGCCGCCGAGTGGTCGCCCGTCAACCCGCTCTCCCCCTGGCAGGTCCGCCCCACCGCGCAGACCGTGTTCGTCCCCGTCTGGACCTGCCCGGGCGGGCACACCTGGCAGGCGCCGCTCGCCTCCCGCACCAACGGCAGCGGCTGCCCGGAGTGCCGCGAGCACGGCAAGTCGCAGGTGGAGCTGAGCCACCACGCGGCCGCGGAACGGGTCTTCGGCACCGCCTCGTCCGGCCGGACCGTACGTCACGCCGCCTTCGTCCGGCGCAACAGCTGGTCCGTCGACATCACGGTCGACCTCCCCGACGGCCGCACCCTCGCCATCGAGTACGACGGCGCCTACTGGCACGCCGACAAGACCGCCCTCGACACCGACAAGTCCCGCGACCTGCTCGCCGCCGGCCACCTGGTCGCCCGCCTCCGCGAACACCCGCTCCCACCGCTGCCCGTCGACCACCCGGGCTACGCCGAGTTCACCGTCCACTCGAGCGCCCCGCGCCCGGACGAGGTCATCGAGCGGGTGAAGAACTGGGCGCTCGCCGAGCGGAGTTGAGACCGTTTTCACCACGTCGCACTGGACGTGATGGAGCCGGACGAGGCGCTCGCCCTCCTCGGTCGACGGGGCGGCGAGGGGCGGCTGCAGAGCGAGCCGGAGGTAACGCGGGACGTCCTGCATTCCTGCGCGGAGCTGCCGCTGGGGATCCACACCGTCGCGGGCCGCCTGATCGCCGCCCCCGCCATAAACCCTGCACGTGCTGAGCCCCTCAGCCCACCGCCTAACGTGATCGGGCACTCGCGTTGAACACCGGCCGCCCGACCGCCCCCGGGCACCGTGTTCGGCTACCTAACCTTTCCTGGCCCGCTCGTCACCGCGTGCCGCAACCCCGCCGACAACTACAACGGCAGGCGAGGCTTGGGGGAATCGTCCGGCCCCGGCCCGCGCTCAGGGGTCCCCACACCGCTACTGGGAACGGGTCCTACGGACTCTCGTCTCGCTGACATATCGGCGGAGGAAATATTCAACCTCGTCGGGCGCGTGATGCATTCGGGCCTGCCGCCATGCACTGTCTAGATCGAATGGAGAGCGGCTGAGCCGTTGGAGACGGAATGCCCGAAGAGTCGTGAACGGTGCGAGCAGGATTCTCCAGAGGACCAACCTCATCCGGGGCGCCTGTCCGGGGTGCCCGGGTCCGGTGGAGCTGCCACCGCCTGTAGGGCATCAACGGAGCGCTGGAGCAGTGCTTTCATCGCCTCGTGTTGGATTCCCCGGTCTTTAAAGCCGGCACCCACCGATTCCCACAGCTCGAGCAAGGGGTGCCACCAGGAGTTGTGAGACCTGATCGCGCGTGCGAGCCGCTCCAGATCGGCGACCTTGCTGTCGTCCGGGAGCACGGAGCACCGCTCCAGGTAGTCAAGCACCACAAGGTCTGGGTGGTCGTAGAGCGATGCTTTGAGAAACTCCAATCGCCGGATCCGTTCAGTGTCGGCCCTCCGTACCGCCAGAGCGTTCTGCGAGGTTGGCGACAGGCGGAGATCGAACTTCGCGGAGTGCAGAAGGTAATACGGCTTGTTCCAGGCTTCGGGGGCGCCGAACACTGCGTTGAGAGTGTCCTCGGCCCCGAGCAGGTCGTCCGGCATCAGGTCCGCCGTCACCTTCCCGGCGGCAAGACGAAGGTCACTACGCACCTGCTCCGCCAGATTGGCCCGGCGTCTCAGAGTGGGCTGCCAGACGACAGTGAAGGTGGCCTCGAACGGCACGCCGACTTCTACGCTTGGCAGCTGACACGGCCGAGGGCACCCAGTGGTGCGCCTTGCCCGTTCCCACGGCCATCTCATCGGGCGGTGCGGTCAAACGGGAAGACACCGTGGAGCGGGGCACCGACCAGGTGGTGGTAGAAGTCCTCGGCGATGTCCACCCCCTGCGCCGTGACGGAACCTGTGAGCGCCTTCATCAGGTCCATCCCCGCCTGGAACATTCGATGGCCGCGGAGCGGGACGAGCAACTGGTCGCGGAGTTGCGTGTAACTGCCAGAATCGTCTGCGCAGGAGCGAATCCATTCCGTGATTCGAGGAATTGTCTCGATCGCGGTCTCAGCGCTGCCGAGCAGTTCCATCAGGGCCCGCTGGACATCAATGTCCGACGCCTCGGTCGACAACAGCCACGGCAACCCGGTCCTTTCCACCGACATGAGGGCGAGGAAGGCAAGGGTCCCGCTCTGGGGCGATCCCTTGGCCTGCTGCCATGACTGCACCTCGGTGACCAGCCTGGCGCGACCGGACGTCCGGCGAGCGAGTTCATCGAACGCTGCGAGTACGCTCTGCCGGAGAGATTGGACGCTGGCCTTCTGAGCAACCCGTCGCAGCCGGACCACAGCCATCTTCGCGGCAGCTGGGCTCACTTCGGGATCGGCAAGGACGAGGCGGCAGGTGGAGACCACTGTGGGTGCGTTGCTTCCCGTATCAGCCCACTGGTACAAGGTGGCCCAAACAAGGCTTCCGACGTGTTCGTCGTGAACCGCCGTCCGGAGAATGGCGCCCAGCAGGCCCGGCTCGGTCAACTCGGCCAGCTTGTTAAGATGTTCTCTGGTTCCGTGGCGCAGCGCCAGTGACGCGAGCGTCTCAACCACTGGGTGCTGCGGGTCGAGCCGGGCGGCCAGCTTCGCGAGCCAGCTGAGCAGCGGTGCACGCAGGACCTCGTAGTTGTCCCAGACATACTCGAGAACCGCCCGCCCGTAGGCGGGCCGGTCGAAGACCACCCTGTCGCGCCCGTCGACTGCGGCGCCGACGTCCTGGATACGGCGCCGCAGCCCGCGCGCCGCGAAGGCTGCACGCGCAGCGCCCCCTGTCGTCAAGTCGCTGCTCGCCGACTCCACCGCTAGCTGCAACTCCCTCGCATCCGCAGCCACCAAGGACACCGGCGCGGATTGCCTCACCGCCAGGGCGAGCAGCAGATAGCGGTCTTCCACGGCCAACGACTGGCCGGTCCGACCGTGCGAGGGAGTGTGGTCACCGAACAGTTCGTCCAATGCCTCGCGCCAGTCCGACAGAGCACCGAGCACCCGCTCCTCGAACGTCTTCGCAGCGCCCTGGGCCGCCCCGTTCCGGAGGAGGGCAGGAGCCTGCTGGTCCAGGCAGTGTTCCTTCCAGACTGCAACGATCCGGCCGACTGCCCGCACCGCTGCCACGGCGTTCAGGCCACGCAGTTGGGCCAAGGCCTGCTCGGAGTCGCTGATCTCCGTGGCAGGCTCGGTAAATCCGCCGGCCCGAAGGTGGGCGGTTACCACCCGACCGGCATCAGGGGCCTCCGCCAGTCGCAGTACTCGCACACGGGGCGGAGAGACCAGACCGGCATCCCACAGTTCCTGCGCGACAGTCAGGACCAGGTGGGACTCGCAAGCCGCAAGGTTCTGGGCATGCTTCGCGAGCGAAGCAAGGAACTCGGCCGAAACGCGATCGGTCTCCGGATCCTTGAGGTCCAGCTGGAAGGCGTGCTGCAGCTCCAATGGAAGCCTGGTCCGACTGGGCGACTTCCAGTCCGCCTGCAGCTTCACCACCGTGGTGCTGTGCGCGGTGTGCTCGGCCAGCAGACGCAGCGCGAAGGTGGTGGAGCCGACCTCACGAGGAGCGACGACGATCAGGATGGGATCCCGCAACCGACTGGAGCCCGTCGGATCGAGCGCGTCCTGCCATGCCTCCTTCCAGGAGCCGCGAACAAACGGCTGGCCGAGCAGAGCAGTGCGCCCCACCTCCTCGCCCTCGAGGACGTCCTGTTTGCGGGTCTCGACGATCAGCCGCTCGATATAACCGGCGACGACGCCGACCTGGCCATGGAAGTTCGTCACCTGGCCCTCAGCCGCGTGGAGACCCGGGGCCACCTCCTGCGTGGGGGGCTGTGCCGGGGCCGCTTCGATCGGAGCCTCCCCGACCGCGACCGTCGCGAGATCGGGCTGATCCGGTCGACGGTCATGCTGGGGCTGCACCCAACTGGGCAGCAACGACCCCAGATCTTCGCTCCTGTGACCCTCCTCGTCGGGCTCACCGACGGAATGCGGTGGGTACACGGTGTCGGACATGGGCTTCTCCCTTGCACAGAACGAGACAGATGGGGTGGGTGCCAATTCAGCGGATGCGGCGGCCGTTGTGGAGGGTATGCACGTCACTCGCGACGACCGAATCGTTGAGCGGGGCATGAAAGTTGAACACTGCGCCCGTCGTCCTGACCGGCTGCCCCGGCTCGCTGAGCTGACACGGAGGGTCGGTGCGCTTAGCCGGCCCGCCGAGATCGGGAAGGTAGCCGCGGAGGGAGTTAGCGGTCATGCCCGGAACGAAGAGTCGGCACGGTGCTTCGAAGTCCGGTTTGTTTGTCACCTTGGCGGTGGCCGAGAGGAAATGACGATCCGTCAGTTCTGCGCTGGTACGTCCGGCCTGCACGGAGCGCTGGTAGACAGCCTCCGACAGGACAGTGGCCAGGAACAGGCCGTTGTCGACCGCGGCCTCGACTGCCTGGTAGGCCGCGTCGCTGTTAACCAGTCGGCAGGCGTTGTTGATCGCGTCGCCACGGTATCCGGGGAGGCTCAACGGGCCGACATTGACGGCAGCACGAAGGCGGATGACTGGCTCCGAGTCCGTGCGGATGCCCTCGTACCGCTGGAGTGCGGCGCTCAGGTTGGCCAGCATCGGATCGACCAGCCTCGCGGCGTGCCTGGGCGGGAGAACCAGGATGACGCCGTCACCCGCATCCTTGTGGCCGACCTCCAGGGTGTGGGGCGCGGGCAGTCCGCTCTGGGTGAAGACAGCCTCCAGGATCCTGTCCAGACAGGATCGGACCGGCGCCATCTGCGCTTCGGGAAGCCGGCTGTAGCCCTTCATGTCGACAACCACGACAGCCTGCTCGGGCGGCACGTCGTGTCCCGGCGCGTCGTGATTCGGTACCAGGGCGAAGGAGGTCAAGGCTGTTCGGCCTTTCAGCAGTCGGGGCGTTTGACGAGACCCCATGCTGCTCGGCGAGAAGGCTCGGCGGTGCACAGCACTGGGCACCGTCGGAGTGGCCTGCGTCACTCAGGTGAGCACATCAGCCTGAATCGCCGCCAGGTCCCGGATCACCAGTCCGCCACCGGCCTCGGTTCCGACCCAGCCCTGCTCCCGCCACGGTCTGATTGCACAACCCACGCCGTTTCGAGAGGCCCCGATCAGTTGCGACAACTCGGTCTGAGTCAAACGCACCACAATCTCACTGTCGTGTGCGGAAGCCGCCCGCGCCAATCGACCGAGCGCAGCCGCCAGCCGCACTGGCACTGGCGCTGTCGCCATCTCCATCCGAGCGGTCTCCGCCTCCCTGACCCGCGCAATGGCCAGCCGCAACAGAGCAGTCATGAGCCCGTGTTCGTGAACGAAGGTGAGGAAATCGGGCGCAGGGATGAGGTGCAGGCGGCACGGCTCTGCGGCGATCACCGAGGCCGAGCGCGGCTCGGTATCCAGGACAGCGAGTTCGCCCAGCAGTTCGCCGGCACCACGCACGGCCAACAGCGTCCGCTCGCCATTGGCGCCCGCCATTGTCACCAGGGTCGACCCCGAACTGAGCAGGATGACATGTGCACCCGGGTCGCCCTGGCGAAGCAACATGGACCGGGCAGGACGGGTACGTTCCGGCGCAAGACTGCGCAGTTTCGACCACAACTTGTCACCAATGAGAGATTCATGGCAAAGACTCATGCGCCCCCCCTGAGAGTAATCAGCAACAGCGGCACGATGCTCTCAAGCCGCGCAGGACAACAACAGGCCAATTCCGGTCACCGTGCCCGCCGAGGCGATCAGGTCCACCGAGACCCTGACGGCCAGGTACTTCCGTTCTGCAAGCACGGCCAGTCGCCGCAGGCGCTGGACCTCCAGGTCGATCAGAGTCTCCCCGTCCAGTGTCATCGGACCGGCATGCGCACTCACCGTCGCCGCGCCGGAGCGGAAGGGCTCCAACTCGGCCAACAACCTGCCCTGTGGCAACACGGGCCGAATCGCGATAAGCGCGGCCGCCGCAGAAGCGAACAGGAGCGCACAACCGACCAAGACCGCCGCACTTAACAGCTTCGACCAGCCGGACCAGGCCGGGGCGGCCGCCATCACAGCAGCCAAGGTGCCGCTGGCAAGCGCGCAGAGCGTGGCAGCCTTCCCATCGGCGCGCTGCAGGTCGACCAATGCCGCTGCAGACCGGATGCTGAGTATCGCTTCCACCGAAGCGGGCGACAGTCCAGCGGCTCCGCCATTCGTCTCCGACATCGAAAGCCCCCTGAGGTGGTCGAGCAATTCCGTCATCACCACTCTCTTGGACAGAAGAGCCAGCGGAAGCCCAGCACCGGGCATCGTCGCCGTTCGCCGCATCACACTCGGACATCCAGCGGCCGGTACCGGAGCTGCCTTGGCCCGATGCGCCCGCGACTCTTGCGGACGAAGCGTTCCAGCAACGGCGCGCGGCGCTCCAGGAAGACCTGGTCGCCGTTGTTGGAGGTCGGCAGGCCCCTGATCCCGCCGTCCGACGGAGGCCGCGTTCCGCGCGCCCGTACAATGCGACACCGAACTGCCGCGGGTCGGCCCGCGGCTTCCGATGACGAAACGGACGGAGGGAGCACCCGTGCCCAGCCAACGGTCCATCAACGAGGCGGAGCGGCTCGTCGGGGCGAAACTCGGCGGCATCCCCGTCCGCGCGGAGCGGATGGCGGCGGTGGCCAACATCTACCGGGCCGCGTCCGCGGTGCGGCAGCACCTGGAGAACTCGGTGCTGCGCGGCTCGGACCTGACCTGGACCGCGTTCGTGGTGCTCTGGGTGGTGTGGGTGTGGGGCGAGTCCGAGACGCGGCGGGTCGCCGAGGAGGCGGGCATCTCCAAGGGCACGCTGACCGGGGTGTCGCGGACGCTGGAGTCGCGCGGCCTGCTGCGGCGGGTCGACCATCCCACCGACGGCAGGCTGGTGCTGCTCGCGCTCACGGCGGAGGGTGAGGAGTTCATGCGCGAGGTGTTCCCGGCGTTCAACGAGGAAGAGTCGTTCGTCACCGCGCAGTTGAGCGACGAGGAGTGCCACAGCCTGGCCGACGGGCTGCGCCGGGTGGTGCTCCAGGTCGAGGAGCACGGCGAGGACCGGCGCCGGTCACTGCTGAACGGCGAGGAGCCGGCCCCGCGCCGCAGCGGCCGGCGTCCTCGCGGCTGACGACTCAGCAGGCCTCCCGGACCAGCGCGTCGAAGATCGACTGCTGCGCCGCGTCTTGGTGCGCGGTGTCCTCCGGGTGCCACTGCACGGCCACCAACCACCCTTCGTGACCGGCGAGTTCGAGCGCCTCAATGGTCCCGTCGGCGGCCCGGGCGGTGACGGTCAGGCCCTCCCCCGGCTTGTCCACGTGCTGGTGGTGGTAGCAGGAGGCCTCCATCACGGCCGCGCCTCCGGTGGTCTTCGCGAGCGCGGAGCCGGGGGCGAGCGAGACCGGGTGGCGCAGGTGGCGGTGTTCGTGGTCGGGGCCGCCCATGTCCTGGTGCAGGGTGCCGCCGAGCGCGGTGTTGACCACCTGGAGTCCGCGGCAGATCGCCAGCACCGGCAGCCTCAAGTCGATGGCGGCCCGGGCGAGTTCCAGGTCGAAGGCGTCCTGTTCGTCGTCCACGTCGTACACGGCCTCGTGCACGTCGGCGCAGCCGTAGCGGTGCGGCGCGAGGTCCCCGCCGCCGGGCAGCAGCAGCCCGTCGAAGCGCTCGAGCCGCTCCCGCACCTCGGCCGGGTCGGCGACCCCGCCGGGCGCGTGCGGGTGCAGGGTGGCGGGTTCGCCGCCGGCCCGCCAGACGGCCTCGATCAGGGCGCGGGCGTTGACCTCCGCGGCGTACCGCAGCGCGGAGGTGCTGGCGGCGAAGCGGGCGGGTATCGCGATCAGCGGGCGGTGGCTCAAAGCTGGATCCAGGTGGTCTTGAGTTCGGTGTACTTCTCCAGCGCGTGCGCGGACTTGTCGCGCCCGTTGCCGGACTGCTTCATGCCACCGAAGGGCACGGTGAGGTCGCCCTCCTCGTAGCAGTTGACCCAGACGGTGCCGGCCTTGAGGCTGCGGGAGACCAGGTGGGCGGTGGACAGGTCGGAGGTCCACAGGCCGGCCGCGAGGCCGTACTCGGTGGCGTTGGCGAGGGCGACGGCCTCGTCGAGGTCGTCGAAGGCGAGGACGGAGAGGACGGGGCCGAAGACCTCCTCGCGGGCGAGGCGGCTGCCGGGGGCGACCTGGTCGAAGACGGTCGGCTCCAGGTACGAGCCGCCGGAGGAGGCCAGGGTGCGGGCGCCGCCCGCACGGAGCCGGGCGCCGTCGGCGAGCGCGGTGCCGACGTGGTCGAGCACCCGGCCGAGGTGGCTCTCGCCGACCAGGGCGCCCATCTCGGTGGCGGGGTCGAGCGGGTCGCCGACCCGCAGCGCGCGGGCGCGGGCCACCACGGCCTCGGTGACCTGTTCGGCGATGGAGCGGTGCACCAGCAGCCGGGAAGGCGCGGTGCACATCTCGCCCTGGTTGAAGAAGATGCCCCAGGCGGCGGTGGCGGCGGCCCGGTCGAGGTCGGGGGCGTCGGGGAGGATGATGTTGGGCGACTTGCCGCCGAGCTCCAGCCAGACCCGCTTGAGGTTGGAGTCGGCGGAGTAGTGCAGGAATTGGCGTCCGACGGCGGTGGAGCCGGTGAAGGCGAGCACGTCGACGTCCGCGTGCAGGCCGAGGGCCCGGCCGGCCACCGGGCCGTTTCCGGCGACGATGTTGAGCACGCCCGGCGGCAGTCCGGCCTCCAGGCCGATCCGGCCGAGCAGCAGCGCGGACAGCGGCGAGTTCTCGGAGGGCTTGAGCACCACGGTGCAGCCGGCGGCCAGGGCGGGGGCGATCTTCCAACCGGCCAGCGTGAG
Source organism: Kitasatospora sp. NPDC004614 (assembly GCF_042873675.1). Classification (NCBI taxonomy): domain Bacteria; kingdom Bacillati; phylum Actinomycetota; class Actinomycetes; order Kitasatosporales; family Streptomycetaceae; genus Kitasatospora; species Kitasatospora sp. NPDC004614. The sequence continues at coordinate 329,446 of NZ_JBIALR010000001.1, read as the reverse complement.
CGGGAAGTTCCAGGGGACGACGGCGCCGACCACACCGGCGGGCTCGCGGGTGACGAGCGCCAGGGCGTCGGACGCGGTGTGCGGGGCCTCGTCGGTGAGCTTGTCGGCGAGTCCGCCGTACCAGCGGAAGGTGTTGATGGCGGCGCGCAGTTCGATGTCGTGCGCGTCGGTGACGGGCTTGCCCATCTCCAGGCTGACGGTGAGCGCGAGTTCGACCCGGTGCTGTTCCAGCAGGTCGGCGAAGCGCAGCAGCACCCGTCCGCGCTCGGTCGGGGAGAGCCGGGGCCAGGGGCCGCGGTCGAAGGCCCGGCGGGCGGCGGCGACGGCCGCGTCCACCTCGGCCTCACCGGCGTCGGCGACCTGGGCGAGCACCCGGCCGTCGCGGGGCGACACCACGGCGAACGTCCCGCCGCCGCCGGCCTCGTCGGCGCCGTCGATCAGGTGCGTGGTGACGGGGCGCAGTGCCTCGGCCCGGCGCAGCCAGTCCTCGTGGGTCATGCGGTCCTCCAGGAGCGGGGGCGCGCACCCGACAACTGCCGGGTGCGCGCCGCAGGTTGAATCAGGTGAGTGAACGCCGTTGCCGGATCCGCTGGTTGACCACCCCGGCCGCGAGCACCACGGGCACCGACAGCACCAGCCAGAGGGCGGTGCTCAGTTGGCCGCCGATCAGGGTGGTGAAGTTGGCCAGGATCAGCCAGATGGCGCCGGCGATGCCGAGTGCGCCCAGCACCGGGGCGATCAGGGTGTTCCACAGCCGGGTGTCGACCTGCTTGCGGCGGAAGAACACCACCACGGAGACCGAGGTCAGCAGGTAGAGCAGCATCATGGCGAGGACGGCGAGGCCGCTGAACCAGGAGAACAGGGTGAGCACCGGGTCCTGCCCGGCGATCGCGAACGGCACCACCAGCAGCGCGGCGATGGCGGTCTGCACCCGGCCGGCGACGGCGGGGGCGTGCTTGCCGTTCAACCGGCAGAGCGCGGCGGGGAGTTGGCCGTCGCGACCGAGGCAGAACAGGTAGCGGCTGGCGGAGTTGTGGAAGGTGAGGACGCCGGCGAACAGCGAGGTGGCGAGCAGCACCGGCAGCACGCCGTTCACCCAGCCGCCGAACAGGTCGGCGATGGGCGCGAACACGAACCCGGCGGAGTCGCCGCCGGCGAGGGCCTGGTTGGCGGCCTCGGGGGCCTTGGAGGCGCCGTGCGCGGAGATCAGCGACCAGGAGGTGAGAGCGAAGAATCCGGTGACCACCAGCACCGAGAGGTAGGTGGCGCGCGGCACGGTCTTCTTGGGCTCGCGGGCCTCCTCGCCGTAGATGGCGGTGGCCTCGAAGCCGAACATGGACGCCAGGGCGAACATCACGGCGATGCCGGGCGCGCCCTGGAGAGCAGCCGACGGGGAGAAGCTCTCGGCCAGCCCGAGCCCTTCGGGGCCGCCGCCCTTGAACAGCGTGACCAGGCTGAACACCAGCAGGATGCTGAACTCGGCGAGCACGAACGCGGCGAGCACCTTGGCGCCCATCTCGATGCCCGCGGCGCCGAGTGCCTGCACCACCGCCATGGTGACCAGGGTGTAGACCCACCAGGGCAGGTCGACCGAGGTGTTGTCGGCGACCAGCGAGCTGACGATGGAGCCGTACAGGCCGTACATGCCGGCCTGGATGACGCAGTAGGAGAACAGCGCGACACTCGCGCCGCCCGCGCCGGCGGTCCGGCCGAGGCCGGTGCCGATATAGGTGTAGAAGGCGCCGGCGTCCACGACGTGCCGCCCCATCGCGATGAAGCCGACGGAGAACAGCAGGACCACGGCGCCGGCCACCACGTAGGCGGCGGGGGTGCCGGAGCCGTTGCCGATGGCGACGGAGATCGGGGCGGCGCCGGCGATGCCGGTCAGCGGCGCCTGGCCGGACAGGACGAAGAAGAGGATGCCCAGGACGCCGAGGGCGTTGGGCTTGAGGGTGGCACTGGTGGGGGCGTGCCGCACGGTCCGTTCACGGGAAGCCGTCTGACTGTCCACACGGATCACCTGCCAGATCGAAGTGGGGGGAATCGTTTCAGGTCAAACGAGTTGCCTCATCGTGGAGGCAGGCGATCCGTTTGGCAAGGGTTTCGCACCGCTCCCGCGGTAACGGTTTGAAGCAGGCCGCGCAGGTCAGCGGTCCGCCAAGCCCTCCAGCAGGGCGCGGAGTTCGGACAGCGCGTCCTCGGTGGCCGCCCGCTCGCCGAACACCAGCTGATGCAGCACCAGGCCCTCCAGCGCGGCGAACACCAGCCGGGACAGGCCGGGGCTCACCGGCTCGGGCAGCAGGCGGCCCAGCTCGCGCCGGCTGGCCTCGAAGTACTCCTCGTACAGCCCGCGCAGGTGCGCCAGCAGCTCCGGACGGCGGCGCGCCTCCAGCAGCAACTCGTACTGGAACACCTGGAGTTCGGGCCCGGCCTCGACCATGTCGGCCAGGCCGGTGGCGAACTCCGCGGGGCTCTCCGCGCCGGCCTCCAGGGCGCTGCTGCTGATCGAGGAGCGGACGGCGTGCGCCACCGCCTCCTCGATCAGCGCGTCGCGCGAGCCGAAGTGGTGCACGACCAGGCCATGGGTGACCCCGGCCTCCTCCGCGACGGCCCGGTAGGTGAGGTTGCGCAAGCCCCCCCGGGCCACCACCCGCACCGCCGCCTCCAGCAGCGCGGTGCGGCCCGTCCCGTAGTTCTTCACGCGCTTGCGGGTGGCGGGCTTCGCGGAAGGCAGCTGGTCGGGGTCGTTCATGGCCGTGACCCTACCGGGAGGCACCGGTTCAGCGCTTCGGAGGCCGGATGCCGCGGAACTCCCAGTCCCCGCCCAGCGCGGTGGACAGCACCTCCTCCGACTCGGTGGGCTGCGCGCCCACGTCGGTGCGGATCGCCGTCGGGCCGGTGACGATGTGATTGGTCAGCTTGCCGAGGCCCTCGACCTCCACCTCGACGACGTCACCCGGCTGGACGGGGCGGGAATTGGCGGGGGTGCCGGAGAGCAGCACGTCGCCGGGGTACAGGGTGATGGTGCGGGCGATGTCGGCGACCAGGTAGTGCATGTCCCAGGTCATCTCGTCGGTGGAGCCGTCCTGCACCACCTCGCCGTTGACGTAGGTGCGCAGCTTCTTCCCGCGGAAGTCCCAGTCGGTGACCAGGCCGGGGCCGAGCGGGCACAGCGTGTCGGCGCCCTTGACGCGCAGCATCGAGCCGGCGTCGGTGTCCCGGAAGTCGTGCAGACCGTAGTCGTTGGCGACGGTGTAGCCCGCGATGTAGTCACCCGCCTCCTCGGGGGAGATGTTGCGCGCGGTCTTCCCGATGACGATGGCCACCTCGCCCTCGTAGTTGAGCCACTTGCAGCCCTCGGGGCGGACGATGGCGCCGCCGTGCGAGTTCAGCGAGGAGGTGGGCTTGTGGAAGTAGGTGGGGGTGTCGGTCAGGTTGATCTGGAACTCGTCCACCCGGCTGCGGTGGTTGAGGTGGACGGCGATCACCTTGGACGGCACCACGGGCGGCAGGTGGTGGGCGTCGGCGATGGCGACCCGGCGGCCGTCACCGGCGACCAGCTCGTCGCCGTCGCGGACGGTCTCGACGACGGCGCCGTCGAGGAGGATGCGGCGGTACTCGGGCACGGTGGGGCCTTTCTCAGACGAGGCTGTGGGGATTGCGCGGGGCGGGCAGGCCGGTGCCGGTCCAGCCGTCCTCGGGGCGGTCGAACCAGAGGTGGACCTGGCCGGTGCCGATGGAGTTCTCGTACTCGCCGTACTGGCGGGCCTTCGCGGTGCACGCCCGCTCGCCGAGGGCGCCGGCCATCATCAGGTAGTGGGCGAACCTGGCCTCGGGCTTGTAGGTGGCGAACTCGTCCATGGTGTCGAGCACTTGGTCGTGCCGCCCTTCCTTGAACCATTCGATCCGCTGCTCGTCGGCGGCCCGCGCCTCGGGGGTGAAGATGTGCGAGGGGTCGCTGGACTCGTGCGCCCGGAGCTCGCGCAGCGGCCAGAAGGTGTGCGACAGCGCGCCGGAGGCGATCACGATCACCCGGCGGCCGGGGGTGGCGGCGATGCCGTCGGCCAGCGCGCGGCCGAGGCGCAGGTGGTCCTCCGCGTCGCCGGTCTGGCAGACGCCGATGGTCACCCAGCGCTTGTCGGGCAGGCCCTCGCCGAGGTACTTCCACAGGTTGACGGTGGCGTAGAAGATCGGCAGGTACGGGTCGTCGATCGGGGTGATCCAGGTGCCGTGCTTGTCGGCGAACTTCCCGATGTTGTGGGCGAGTTCGGGGTCGCCGAGGTAGTCGTAGGGCATCCGGCACATGCCGCGCGGCAGTTCCTCGGAGGTGAACAGCCCGGCCCGGCGCTGCTGCGCGGTGACCACGAATTCGACGGTGGTCGCCCAGTGCGAGTCGAGCACCACCACGGTGTCGTAGTCGTCGCGCCCGAACACCTCCTCGCGCAGTTGCTGGAGGCCGGTGACGAGGGTGATCTCCTTGCCCTCGTTCAGCTCCCGCCGGATCTCCTCGGGGAGCACGACGGTGGGGACGTGGGCCAGCAGGCCGGCCCCGACGATCTCACCCATGGTCCTTCCAACCCTTCGGCGCGGTGACGGTGTTCTTGACGTCGCAGTAGAAGTCGAAGCTCCAGGTGCCGCCCTCCCGGCCGACGCCCGAGTGCCGGGAGCCGCCGAACGGGGCCTGGAGGTCGCGGACGAAGAAGCAGTTGACCCAGACGGTGCCCGCGACCAGCTGCTCGGTGACCCGCGCGGCGCGCTCCTGGTCGCCGGTGGCGAGGGTGGCGGCCAGGCCGAACCGGGTGTCGTTGGCGAGGCGGACGGCCTCCTCCTCGTCGCGGAAGGTCTGGAGCGTCAGGACGGGGCCGAACACCTCCTCCTGGACGATCTCCGAGTCCTGCGCGACGTCGGTGAGCAGGGTCGGCGCGTAGAACTGGCCGGCCAGGCGCTCGCCGCCGATGACGGCGCGGGCGCCGGCCTCGATGGCGCGCCGCACGAAGCCGTCGATCTTCTCCAGCTGGCGGACGTGGATGTTCGGGCCGATGTCGGTCGGCAGCTCGCGCGGGTCGCCCTGGCGCAGCTCGGCGGCCTTCTCGGCGAAGCGGCGGGTGAACTCCTCGGCGACGGACTCCTCGACCAGCAGCCGGGTGGCGGCCAGGCAGACCTGTCCGGCGTTGTCGTACTGCTCGACGGCGAGGTCGACGGCGAGGTCGAGGTCGGCGTCGGCGAACACCAACAGCGGTGACTTGCCGCCGAGTTCGAGGCTGAGCGGGGTGAGGTTGGCGGCGGCGGAGGCGGCGATGTGCTTGGCGGTCGGCACCGAGCCGGTGAAGCTGATCCGGCGCACGTCGGGGTGCGAGGTCAGCGCGTCGCCGATCTCCGAACCGAGGCCCTGCACCACGTTGAACACGCCGGCCGGCAGCCCGGCCTCGGCGGCGATGTCGGCGAGCAGCGAGGCCGTCATCGGCGTCCACTCGGCGGGCTTGAGGACGACCGTGTTGCCGGCCGCCAGCGCGGGGGCGATCTTCCAGGTCGCGAGCATCAGCGGCGCGTTCCACGGCGTGATCAGCACGCAGGGGCCGGCCGGGTCCCAGCTGACGTGGTTGGTGTGGCCGCGGGTGTCGAAGTCCTCGTGGCCGAGGGTCAGCAGCCAGTCGGCGAAGAACCGGAAGTTGTGCGCGACCCGGGGCATCACGCCGCGCCGGTGCGAGCGCAGCAGGGCGCCGTTGTCGGCGGTCTCGACGACGGCCAGGTCCTCCAGCCGCCGCTCGACGCCGTCCGCGATGGCGTGCAGCAGGCGGGCGCGCTCCTCGCGGGAGGTGGCGGCCCAGGCGGGGAAGGCGGCCTTGGCGGCGGCGACGGCCGCCTCGGCCTCGGTGGCGGTGCCGCGGGCGATCTCGCCGAGGACGGTGCCGTCGATCGGCGAGTGGTCGGTGAAGGTCGCGGCGGAGGCGACGCGTTCGCCGCCGATCCAGTGCCGGGTGTCGACGGTGACCCCGGCGACGGTGGTGAGGTGTCCGCTCATTGCGTCAATTTCCTTGCTGGGCACGGGAGTTACTCGGCGGCGACGGTGGTGGTGTTGGAGGCCAGCAGCCGGCCGCCGTCCCAGACCACGCCGACCTGGCGGTAGTAGGCGGCGATCGGCTCGCGGATCTCCAGCCGGGCGAGCTCCTCGGTGGGCGACTCGAACAGGTCCAGGTCGAAGTCGCCGACCCAGGCCGGTCCGGCTTCGAAGGAGGCGGCGCCGGAGGCGACCAGCTCGTCCAGGGCGAGGCCCTGGCCCTTCTCGATCGAGGGCAGCCAGCGGTGGTGGGCCATCGGGTGGCCGTTGACGAACCCGTTGGTCTCGGACGGCTCGCGCAGCGTGACGACGGCCTGGGCCAGGCGGCGGTCGGCGGCGGCGAGGGTGGCGCCGAACCGGGCGCCGGCCTCGATCCGCGGCGCGGGGCCGTAGGGGTGCGGGCGGGTCTGGTGGATCGAGCCGAGCTTCTTCGGGTAGCCCTGGTGCAGGCCGCGGGCGATCGCGAAGTCCTTGTCGACCCAGATGTACACGCAGCGCGAGTACGTCTGCCCCTGGAACTTGCAGCGGACGACCGCGAAGGCTTCCTTGTACTGGGCGAGCACCGGGTCGAGCAGTTCCCGGCCGGAGGCGGAGCAGGACTGCCAGTCGGCCCAGATCAGCGCGACCGCGCCGGGGTCCTCGTCGGCGAGTTCCAGCGGCTCGGGCAGCAGTTCGCGCACCCGCTCCGGGTCGGTGCGGTACTCGATGGTGAGCAGGTCGCCGGAGTAGCGCCACGGCGGCGAGGGGATCAGCGACGAGGAGCCCGTCGCGGTCTTGGGGTGGAAGTATCCACGGACATCGGCCACTTGGGTTCCTTACGCGGTGGGGGCGGGCTGCTTGAGCAGCTCGGCGCGGTAGCGGGCGGCGGCGGCCGCGGCCTGCTGGCCGCCGAGGGCGACGACGCCGACCAGGCGTTCGCCGTGGTGGTAGCCGACCAGGACGTCCCCGTCCGGGTCGCCGTCCAGGACGCGCACGTCCTCGCGGCCGAGGGCGGGGGCGCCGAAGGACTGGAGGCGGAAGTCGTGCTGGTCGCTCCAGAAGGTCGGCAGCGGCGCGAACGGGTCGAGGCCGTGCCCGGTGCCGGTGAGGTGCGCGAGGAGCACCTTGGCGGCGTGCTTGGCGGTGTCGGTGGGGATCGACCAGTGCTCGACGCGGCGCGGCACTCCGTCGTAGCGGGCGTTGGGGAAGCGGGCGACGTCGCCGACGGCGACCACCTCCGGCCGGCCGCCGACCCGCAGGTGCTGGTCGGTGAGCACGCCGTCGGTGAGGTCGAGTCCGTTGCCGTCGAGCCACTCGGTGTTGGCCACCGAGCCGACCGACTCCACCACCACGTCGGCGGGCAGCACCCGGCCGTCGGCGAGCGCCACGCCGGTGACGTGCTCCTCGCCCTCGAAGCCGGTCACGCCGCAGCCGAGTGCGAAGCGGACGCCGCGCTGTTCGTGACGGCGCTTCAGCGCACCGCCGAGCAGTTCGCCGAGCGGTCCGGCCATCGGCAGCGGCAGCGGGTCGACCACGGTGACCTCGGCGGCGCCGAGGGCCACGGCGGTGGCGGCGACCTCGCAGCCGATGAAGCCCGCGCCGACCACCACCACCCGCGCGCCGGGCGCGGTCAGTGCGGCGCGCAGCTCCTGGGCGTCGTCCAGGGTGCGGACGGTGTGCCGCCCGGCGGTGGGGCCGGGGCAGCGCAGGCGGCGCGAGCGCATGCCGGTGGCGGCGACCAGCGCGGCGTACGACAGGCTCTCGCCGTCGGAGAGTTCGACGATCTGCCGGGCGAGGTCGGCGCGGACCACCGAGGTCCCGAGGCGCCACTCGACGTCGGCGACGGCGGCCCGGGGGCGGAAGGCGAGCGACTCGAAGGTGGCCTTGCCGGCCAGCACTTCCTTGGACAGCGGGGGCCGGTTGTACGGCGCGTGGGGTTCGTCCCCGACGAGGGTGATCGGGCCGGTCCAGCCGGCGGCGCGCAGCTGTTCGGCGGTGCGCAGGCCGGCCATGGAGGCGCCGGCCACCACGATGGGTGCGGCGTTCACCGGCTCAGCCTTCGATCCGGATGGCCTGCAGCGGGCAGACGTCGGCGGCTTCCTCGACGTCGGCGCGCAGCGCCTCGTCGGGGTCGGCGACGTACGCGAGACGGCCGGCTTCGTCGAAGGAGAAGACGTCGGGGGCGGCGAAGACGCACTGGCCGTGGTCCTGGCACTTGTTCATGTCGACGACGACCTGCATGGCCGGTCCTCCTGGGGATGGGTGGGGCTGAGGGGGCGCCGGAAAGTCATTTGGCGTCAAACAACATAGGAAGCAGCCAGCCCCGGGTCAATAGCTATACGGATGGATAAATTTATGTGCCGGACCCCTTGCGGGCCGGTGACCTGCGTCTCTACGGTTGGCCACCAACAGCGAGCGGTTCCTGCGCCCAACCGCAGTCCGAACCTGCCGCTCCCCTCCCCCCAGCACCGCGAGTGCCCGCACCCCGCGCGTCCTGGGCGGCGCCCCACACTTCCCCACAGGAGACACCGGTGAGCGCATCCGACACCCCGCCCGTCCGCCACCACCAGGAGCGGCTGGCCGCCCAGGGCATCGACGTGGTCCGGGTGACCTATCCCGACCTGATCGGCACCGAACGGGCCCGGGACGTGCTGCTGGACCACCTGCCCTCGGCCTGCGACCACGGCCTCGCGTTCTGCCGCGCCGTCTACCACACCAGCCCGCAGGGCGACGTCGTCGCCGTCCCCGGCGGCCTGGACGCGGGCCTCCCCGACATCTGCGTGCGCCCCGACCTCGACACCCTCACCCCGCTGCCGTGGGAGCCCGGCGTCGCCACCTGCCTCGGCGACGTCACCGACCCCGCCACCGGACGCCCCGCCCCCGAGTCGCCCCGCGACCTGCTGCGCGCCGTTGTCGAACGGGCCCGCGAATACGGCCTGCACCCGATCGTCGGCCCGGAGCTCGAGTACTTCCTGTGCGACCCGGCCCCCGACACCGCCCGCGGCTGGCGCCGCTACAGCGACGCCTCCGGCGTCGTCTACACCGCGGGCCTGCGCGCCGACGGCGACAACCACCTGCTGCGCACCCTGCGCCAGCTGCGCGAGCTGAACATCGGCGTCACCAGCGGGAACCACGAGTTCGACGGCTCGCAGTTCGAGATCAACCTGACCCACTCGGACGCCATGTCGGCCGCCGACCGGGCCTTCCGCTTCAAGTCCGCCATCAAGGAACTGGCCCGCACCGAAGGCCGGTTGGCCACCTTCATGGCCAAGCCGTTCATGGGCGCCGGCGGCTCCGGCTTCCACCTGCACCTGTCCTGCACGGACGACGAGGGCGGCAACCTGTTCGACGACCCGTCCGCCCCGTACGGGCTGAGCACCACCGCCCGCCACGCGGTCGCGGGCATCCTCGCGCACGCCCCCGCGCTCGCCGCGCTGTCCAACCCGACGATCAACTCCTACAAGCGCTTCGGCCCCGACACCCTCGCCCCGTGGCTGATCGACTGGGGCCTCGACAACCGCAGCGCCATGGTCCGCATCCCCCCGGAGCGCGGCGGCGGCTCCCGCTTCGAACTGCGCCTCGGCGACGCCAGCGCCAACCCCTACCTGCTGATCGCCGGCACCCTCGCGGCCGCGCTGCTCGGCGTGATCGCCGGCGACGAGCCGCCCGCCCCGCTGGAGGGCTACGGCTACGACCCCGCCAAGTCCCCGGTCCTGCCGCAGTCCCTGCCCGACGCGCTCGACGCGCTGGAGGCCGACACCGCGCTGACCGAGGTGCTCGGCAAGGACTTCACCACCGCCTACCTCTCGTACAAGCGCGACGAGGTCGCCCGCTTCCATCGGCACGTCACCGACTGGGAGTTCACCGAGTACGCCTACCACCTGTAAGCCGAGGAGCGAACCCATGACCACCGCGCCCGCCCAGTCCGCCGCCGCCGAGCCGATGCCGCTGGACCAGGTGAACCTGGCCGATCTCGACAACTTCACCGACGGTGTGACCCCGTACCGGATGTTCCACACCCTGCGCCACCAGGACCCGGTGCACTGGCAGGAGGAGGAAGCGCCCAACTCCGGCTTCTGGGCGCTCACCAAGCACGCCGACATCGCCCGCGTCGACCGCGACGCCGAGACCTTCACCTCCGCCCGGTTCGTCAACCTGGAGGAGGTCGACGACGACCAGATCAAGAAGCGCGCCTCCATCCTGGAGCTCGACGGCGTCCGCCACCGCGCCCTGCGCAGCCTGCTCCAGCGGCAGTTCGGCGCGAGCGTCATCAACAGCTACGCCGACTTCCTGCGCGGCCTGACCGCCACCACGCTGGACGCCGCGCTCGCCAAGGGCACCTTCGACTTCGTCAAGGAGGTCTCCGCCGACTTCCCGATCAACGTGCTGGCCCGGCTGCTGGACGTCCCGCCGGAGGACAACCAGCAGCTCATCGACTGGGGCAACCGGATCATCGGCAACACCGACCCCGACTACGCCGACGTCCTGCTGCACAGCGCGGAGAGCGAGAAGTACCGCGACCTGCCGTTCCGCTCCCCCGCCTCGCTCGAGGTGTTCGCCTACGGCCGCGAACTCGCCGCGCAGCGCCGCGGCGGCAACGGCACCGACCTGATCTCCCGCCTGGTCAACGAGACCCCGAAGGACGGCGTCCCGCTGACCGCGCAGGACTTCGACAACTACTTCCTGCTACTGGTCGTCGCCGGCAACGAGACCACCCGGCACACCATCAGCCACTCCATGCTGGCGCTGCTCCAGCACCCCGAGCAGCTCGCCCGCCTCCAGGAAGACCCCTCGCTGATCCCCGCCGCCGTCGAGGAGTTCCTGCGCTGGGCCTCCCCCGTCTACCACTTCCGCCGCACCGCGACGCGCGACGTCGAGCTCGGCGGCAAGAACATCAAGGAGGGCGACAAGGTCGTCATGTGGTTCGCCTCCGGCAACCGCGACGAGGAAGTCTTCGGCAACCCCTACGACTTCGACGTCACCCGCCAGGACAACGACCACATCACCTTCGGCAAGGGCAGCCCCCACCTCTGCCTGGGCAACCTGCTCGCCCGCACCGAGATCCGCATCATGTTCGAGGAGCTGATCCCGCGCCTGGCCTCCATCAAGCTGGCCGGCGACGTTCCCCGGGTCCGCTCCAACTTCGTCAACGGCATCAAGAAGCTCCCGGTCTCGGTGACCCTCGCCTGACCTTCCGCCGGCCGCACCAAGGCCGCTCCGGCCGTCCGGGACTTCTCCTCGTCCCGAACGGCCAGGGCGGGCCTGAACGCAACAGCGGGCGCTACACCTTGACGGTCGTCCACGTCCCCGGCTCGGCCCGGCGGTAGGCCTCGAAGAGCTGCAGGATGTGGAACGCCTGCTCCAGCGAACCGAGTTCGGGGGACGTGCCGTTCAGCACGCAGTCGCAGAAGTACCTGATCTCGTCCACGTAACCCAGGAAGAACAGGTTCTTGTTGTACAGCTGCCCGTACGAGTACTCGGGCTCCCAGTGCAGCGGCGCGTCCTCCGTCGGCACCAGGTACGACCCGGTGCGGCCGTACGCACGGGGCGGCGTCGGCCGGTAGTAGGTGACCGAATTGCCGTTCTCCACCACCACGTTGGCGTTGTGGCCGATCACCTCCACCCGGCTGGACGGGCTGCTGGGCGACTCCCCCGCCGTCAGGTGCAGCGTGCCGATCGCGCCCGACTCGAACCGCATCACGGTGACGCTGGCGCCGGTGCGCTCCTCCCACTCGTGGCTGATCCGGTCCAGCGGGCCCATCAGGTGCAGCAGCACGGCGGCCGGATGAAAGATGCAGTCGAGGAACCAGTTCATCTCCACCAGGCTGTCGCGCCGTTCGAACGCCGGCATCGACAGCGGGTAGCGGACGGAGATCGACGACGGCCCGCCGAACTCGGCCCCGGAGACGATCTCCTTCACCCGGGTCATGGCCGGCGAGAACACCGTCTTCATTCCGGTCACCACCACCCGGCCGGCCTGCCGCGCCGCCTCCTGGAGCAGCCCCACCTCCGCGCTCGACGTCGCGGTGGGCTTCTCCATCCACACGTGCGCGCCCGCCGCCAGGCAGTCGAGCGCCAGATCGACCGCCTGGAGCCGCCCGTCCTTGTCGTACGCCGTCACGATGAACACCGCGTCCGGCCGCTCCCGCTCCAGCATCTCCCGGTGGTCGGTGTAGCTGTGGGCGGCGCCGAAGATCCGCGCGTACTTCGCCGCCCGGTCGCCGTCGAGATCGCAGATCGCCCGCAGGTCGACCGGCGCGTACTGGAACGACGGGTAGACGTTCCGGTACGAGTGCCCGCCCGCGCCGATGAAGGCGCAGCGGATCGGGTTCTCGTACTCGAACTGGTAGCGGACGTGCCCGTCGAAGTCCGTTGTGGTCATGGTCTCCTCCGCCTGTAGCTCAGCCCGCGAGCAGCGCTTCGCGGGTGCTGGTCACGACGTGGGCGATCTCCTCGTCGGTGAGGTAGGGGTGGATCGGCAGCGAGATCACCTCGGCGGCGTGCTTCTTCGCCCGGCCGTCGCCGACCACCCGGTGCGGGTGCCGCTCCAGGAACGGCAGCGTGTGCAGCGCGTACGGGTAGTGCACCAGCGTCTCGACGCCGGAGGCCCGCAGGGCTGCGGCCAGTCCGTCCCGCTTCGGGGTGCGCAGCACGTACTTGTGGAAGATGTTCTCGCGCAGCGAGCCGTGCTCCGGCAGGCCGCACCCGAGGTCGCCGAACCCCGCCGAGTAGGTCGAGGCGGTAGCACGGCGTTGCTTCAACCACCGTTCCTCCTGGGCGAGTTTCACCGCGAGGACGGCGGCGGTCAGCGAGGACATCTGCGAGTTGTGCCCCAGCCGCACCACATGCCGCTTCTCGGCGTCCGCGAACCCCCAGTGCCTGAGCTGCTCGACGCTCTCGGCCACCGCCGGATCGTCCGTCAGCACCACCCCGCCGGTGCCCGGTGCGGGAATGACCTTCATCGCGTCGAAACTGTGGCAACTGGCCAGCCCCAGCGTGCCGCTGCGCCGCCCGTTCACCTCGGCGCCCAGCGACTGCGCCGCGTCCTCGACCAGCGCCAGGCCGTGCGCCCGCGCGAACTTCTCCACCGGGTCGGGCGCGGCCATCCGCCCGTACAGCTGCACGATCACCAGGGCCTTGCTGCGCGGCCCGACAGCCTCCTCTGCCAGGTCGAGGTCGATGGTGCCCTCGTCGGTCACGTCGACGAACACCGGTGTGGCGCCGGTCCGGACGATCGCGTGCAGGGTCGCGACGAACGAGACATCACCGAGCAGCACCTCGTCGCCGGGCCCGATTCCGGCCGCCACCAGGGCGAAGTACACGGCGTCGGTGCCCGAGTTGACCACGCGCGCGTGGCGGCGGCCGGAGAGCTCGGCCAGCGACTGCTCCAGGCGCGGCACGGACTCTCCGTTCATCACCTGCCCGGAGCGGAACACCTTCTCGATCGCCGCCATCATCTCCTGGCCGATGTCGTCGAATTCGCGATCGGCTCCGGTGAACGGCACATGCAGGACTCTGCTCATGGGTCAGCCCTCCTGGGACTTTCGGTGTGTCCGGCTCAGCGCCCGGAACGCGCCCGGGTGCGGGCCCGCGACTGCCGCGACTCCCGCAACTCCCGCGACTGCCGCGGCTCGCGCGGCGTCCGGCTGCCCAGGCGCTCCGCGCGCGGGTGAACGCCGCGGTGCGGCAGCGCGGGCAGGATGCCGTCGAGGGCGGTGGCGATGCGGTCGCTGACCCGGGAGTCCCAGCGTTCCGGCCGCCGGGTGGGCCGGCCGGCGGCCAGCGCGAGGATGTCCCGGGTGGGCAGGTGCAGCCAGCTGTCCGCGAAGTGCGTGCTGCCGACGGCCCGGGTGACTTCGCGGGCACTGCCGGGCACCGTGGCCAGGCAGGCGACCTGCGCGGCGGCGGCCTCCTCCTGGACGCCGTCGGAGTCCGTCACCACGAACGCGCAGTTGCGCAGCAGCGCCCCGAAGGCCAGGTACGGCTGCGGCGGCAGCACCCGTTCGCTCAGGCTGCGGTCGAGCAGGCCGTTCTCGGCCAGGTGCCCGGCGGCCCGGGGGTGCAGCGGAAGGACGGGCGTCAGGCCGTGCGCGGCCAGGTCGCGCAGCACGTCCAGCACCGGCTTGGGGTGGCTGAGCGCGGCCGGCTTGTGCAGCGTGGCCAGCACGTACGTGCCCGGGGTGAGGCCGAGCCGGTTCAGGGTCGCCGCGTCCTGGTCGGGGTCGTGGTGGGCGAGGTGGCACTCCGCCATGGGGTTGCCGACGAAGTGCACGGACCCGCCCGGTATGCCCTCGCCGTGCAGCGCGTCCACGGCCTCGGCGGTGGTGGCCAGGTGGTGGTCGGTGCAGGCGGTGACGATGCGGCGGTTGGCCTCCTCGGGGGTGCGGTCGGGCGAGCGCAGGCCCGCCTCCAGGTGGATCACCGGAGTGCCCCGGCGGGCGGCGACCAGCGCGGCGGCGACGGTGGAGTTCACGTCGCCGACCACCACCACGGCCTCCGCCGGGTGCTCGTCGAGGTCGCGCTCGACCAGGGCGCACAGCCGGCCGATCTGCTCGGCGTCACTGGCGGCGTCGCCGCAGCGCAGCCACCGGTCCACGTGCAGGTCGAGCTCGTCGCAGAGTCCCTGCCCGAGGCGTGGGTCGAAGTGCTGGCCGGTGTGCACGTACGTCCAGGCGGCGCCTGGCGTGTGCGTCTTGCCGACCGCCTGCTGAAGCGTCCAGACCTTGGGCGTGTTGGGGCGGGCACCCAGGTACACGGTGATCGTCGGGCCGGTGTCCATGTCTCCCACCTGCCTCCCTGGCAGCTGTCGCAAGGCTGTTCGCCGAGCTACGAGGAGCCTAGGTTCGGCCGGGGCGGGCCGGTCCGGCGCTTGGGCCAGGTGGCCCAAGGGGGCGGTGCCCGGCCGTCGGACCGGCCTTCGCGGTGCTTCCGCGGGCCCGACGGCGCCCCCGCCGCTGGGCCCGCCGCCACTCGTTCGAGTGACACCGCTTGCGCGCTACTTACCGGCCAGGCCATACCCGCCGTCGACCACCAGGGTCTGGCCGGTGATGTGCCGCGCGGCGTCCGAGGCCAGGAACGCCACCGCCGACGCCACCTCGTCCGGCTCCGCGGGACGGCCGAGCAGATTGCCCCGGGCCTGCCGCCAGGTGCCCTCGTCCCAGGTCGCGACCATGTCGGTGACGGTGAACCCCGGCGCCACCGCGTTGACCCGCACCGCCGGAGCGAAACGCTTGGCCAGCGAAACCGTCAGGTTGCCCAGGGCGGCCTTCGCCATCGAGTAGAAGACCGTGCGGTCGCTGGCCAGGCCGTCGACACCCCGGATCGAGGACACCAGCACCACCGCCCCGCCGCCCTGCGCGGCCATCTTCGGCAGCACCTCCTGCAGCACCCCCACCGCGCCCCACACGTTCACGGCGAACGCCTCCGCGAGATCCGCGCGCGACGCGTCCTCGAACGGCACCACCCGGTTCACGCCCGCGCTGTACACCACCACCTGCGGCAGCCCGTGCTCCGCCACCAGATCCGCCACGCCCCGGCGCACCGCCGCCCCGTCCGCCAGATCGAACGCCGCCGTCGGCGCCCCCAGCTCACTCCCCAGCCCCGCCAACGCCGCACTCGGCGCCCGGCCGTGCAGCACCACCCGATGCCCCTGCGCGCTCAACGCCCGCGCGGTCGACGCACCGATCCCCCGGGACGACCCGAGCACCAGCGCCATGCACTCCGCCATGTCCACTCCCTCTGCTTTCGGCTACATGGCGATGCTGCCGCGCGGCGTGCCGCCTGTACGGGGACCCGCCCACGCGCCGACGAAGACGCCCCGATCGGCGGCCGAAACCCACCCGCCCGCTCCCCGGCCACCCGTATGCTCCCCCGATGGAGAGCGACAGCAGCTGTGAAGTCCTGGTCGCAGGGCCCTACTTCGCCGATCTGGTGTTCCACGGTCTGCCACGCCCGGTCCAACCGGGCGGCGAGGTGTTCGCCGACGGCTTCGCCCTGGTCCCCGGCGGCGCGTACACCCTCGCCATGGCGGTCCACCGGCTCGGCCGCACGGCGGTGTGGAGCGTCGACTTCGGGACGGACGTCTTCAGCGCCGAGGTCCTGTCGGCGGCCCGCGCGGAGGGCCTGGACGAACGCGCCTTCCGCCACCACCCGTCCCCCGTACGGAGCTTGACCGTCGCCCTCTCCGGCCCGGACGACCGGGCCATGGTCAGCTACCAGGACCCTGTGACCCCGGCGCCGCTCGTCCCGCTGCTGCGCCGGCACCGTCCCCGCGTCCTGATGCTCCCCCAACTCCACTGGGACTCAACGACATTGGCCGCCCTGGAGGTCGCCCGACAGCTCGGCACACTGGTGGTACAGGACTGCCACGACGTCCCGGCCTCCCTGACGGACCCGGCGGTGCGCCGCATCCTCGCCGAGGTCGACGTCTTCACCTCGAACGCCACCGAGGCCCTCCACCTCACCGGCGCCACCGACCTCGACGACGCGATCACCGAACTCGCCGCCCTGGTACCGACCTTGGTGGTCAAGCGCGGCGCGGACGGCGCCATCGCGCTCCGGTCCGGCAAGCGCTACGACGCCCCCGCCCTACCGGTGCGCGCCGTCGACACCACCGCAGCCGGCGACTGCTTCAACGCGGGCCTCGTCCACGGCCTGCTCTCCGGCCACGACCTCCCCACCTGCCTGACCATCGCCACCACCTGCGGCACCGCCGCCGTCACCGCCCCGGGCTCCAGCGCGGCCCTGCACGCGGCCGACCTCGAAAACCGGCCGGAACGGCTCCCCCGAGCCCAATAGGGTGCACAACTACGATGCGGATCATCGAGTTTTCGACCCCCCTTGCATCGGAGAGGAGCGGCGATGCGTGACGTCGCCTACGGGCTGGCACGGGCCGGCCTCGTGTTCCACGGGATCGAGCCGAGCACCTCGTGCCCGCCGGACGCGGCATCGACCGCCACCGCCTGCGGGCCGGAGCACGGCCGCGTGGACATCGGGATCCGGCGCGACGACCCCGACTTCACCAGGAAGGTCGACGAGGCGTGGCTGCGCCAGGCCACCGACTTCCAGCTCCTCACGGACGACGGGCAGTTCCTCCTGCTGGCCAACCTGGAGCCGGACAAGTGGGAGGACTCCGACCTGCGATGGCTGCGGGTCTCCCTCGGCGACAGCTGGAGCCTCGCGGGGCCGGTCCAGGGCGGAATCGTGGGCGCGCTGGGCGACGGGCTGATCACCATGTCCCTGGACGGCGAGGTGATCATCGAGGGCAGCACCTACGCGACGGAGAGCAGCGTTCTGGCTGTCCCCCGGCCCTACCTGGCAGAGCCGTTCCAAACCTGGACCCGTCACCTGATCGACGAGTGGCAGCAGAACGGCGAGGACACGGAGCGGGCCGAGGCCTGGCTTTCCCGCGCCGAGAATCCGCTGCCGAAGCTCTGACACCCCGACAATCACCGCACCGTTGTCGCCCCGGTGTCCCGAAGTGACCTCTTCACCACATCCGGTCGTCGTGTTAGCGTCCGTCAGATGTCGAGGATTCTGGTCACGGATCTGGACGGCACCCTGCTCGGCGGCGACGCCGACGACCGGCTCCGGCTGCGCGAGGCACTCGCCCGCCACCCCGAAGTGACGGTGGTCTTCGCCACCGGCCGCGGGCCGGAATCGGTCCGGGACGTCCTGCACGACCCGCTCGTTCCCCGCCCGCGGTGGATCGTCGCCGACGTCGGCGCCACCGTCCTCGACGGCACCGACTTCTCCCCCGTCGAACCCTTGCAGGAGCAACTGCGCACCGGCTGGCCGGGATCGCACCGGGTACGCGCCGCGCTGAGTGCCTTCCCCGCACTCCATTACCAGAGCGAGGTACCGCAGGACGGCCGCTGCTCGTACTACCTGACGCCGGACGGGCTCACCGGCGAACTCCTGTCAGCTGTCGAGGAGTTGGGACTGGCCTGGGTCTACTCCGGGGACCGCTACTTCGACGTCCTGCCACCGGAGGCGTCCAAGGGCGGCGCGGTCCGGGCCCTGGCCGAGAAGCTGAACTGGCCCGCCGAGTCGATCCTGGTGGCCGGGGACTCGCTCAACGACCTGTCGCTGTTCCGGCTCGGCACCCACGGGGTGATCGTGGGCGGCGCCGAAGCCGCGCTCGACGCGGCAGTCGGAGACGATCCGCTGGTGCACCGGCCCGACCGGCCGGGCGCGGCGGGCATTCTGGCGGCCCTCCGGACCCTCGGCTGGGTGACTCCCTCCTCGCCGCCGCGCCGCCAAGCGCTCGTCGTCGGCTACCACCGTCCGCCCCCGCAGGACCGGCCGCCGGCCAGCCCCAACGGCATCCTGCCCACCCTGAGCAGCGCCTTCGCCGACGGCTTACCGGGCATCTGGGTTGCTGCCGCGTCGGCTCCGTCACCACCCCCCGATCAGCCTTTCCTGGTCTCGCTGAGCCCCGAACAGTGGAGCGGCTTCGTCCACCGGGCGTGCAAGGAGATCCTCTGGCCGGTCCTGATGTCCGAACCGGAACGCTCCGTCTTCGACCCTCACGCCTGGGCCGTCTACCGCGCCGTCAACGCCCGCTTCGCCGAGCACATCACTGCTCTGGCCGCACCCGGTGCGACGGTCTGGCTGCACGACTACAACCTCTGGCTGGTCCCCGGACTCCTCCGCGCCGCCCGCCCCGACCTGCGCATCGGACTGTTCCACCACACGCCGTTCCCGCCGCCCGAGGTCTTCGCCACCCTCCCCGTCGCCGCCGAACTGCGCGCCTCACTCACCCACCTCGACTGGGCCGGCTTCCACACCGCCACCTTCGCGTCCCGCTTCCGCCGCACCCTTCCTTCCCCACCGCGCACCGGCGTCCACCCCCTCGGCGTCGACCGCCCCGCCATCGAGGCACTCGCCCGCACCCGCACCCCCGCACCCCGCCCACCGACCGGCCAACTGGTCCTCTCCGTCGAACGACTCGACTACGCCAAGGCCCCCGTCCAGAAGGTCGACGCCCTCGACCGCCTGCTCACCGCCCACCCCCAGCTCCGCGGCCAACTGACCTTCCGCCTGATCTGCCCACCGCCCGAACCGGGCATCACCGCCCACGACACCACCCGCACCCAGCTCGAACACCGCATCGCCGAGGTGAACGCCCGCTGGCAGCACGGTAGTTGGCAGCCCATCGACTACCACCCGCACAGCCTCCCGTTCGCCGAGGTGGTCGACGAATACCTGGCGGCGGACGTCTTCTGGGTGACGTCGCTCCAGGACGGAATGAACCTGACGGCCAAGGAGTTCATCGCCGCCCAGGCCGCCCTCCCCCGCCCGGGCGTCCTGGTCCTCTCCCACCACGCGGGCGCCGCCGAGGAGTTCGCCCCCGCCGCCCTCCTCACCGACCCGCACTCCCCCGAGGACCTGGTCACCCAACTGGCCCACGCCCTCACCACCACCCCCACCGACCGCCGCACCCGCATGACGGCCCTCTCCGGCCTCCTCGGCCACGACCGCCCGGTGGACTGGGCCCACCGCGTCATCGACGCCATCCGGCAGGCCCCGCACCGCACTTGAGCCCCTCGGCACTGTCAGGCGGTGGTGAGGACCATCCGGAAGCGGGCGCGGCCGTCGAGCATCTTCTGGTAGGCCTGTTCGGCCTGGTCGAGGGGGACGGTCTCGGTCATGGGGCGGATGTTGTGCAGGAGGCTGAACTCCATGGTGTCCTGCACGTCCTGGGCGGTGCCGGAGGGGTGGCCGCGGATGACGCGGCCGGCCATCAGGAGTTGGGCGGGGGTGATGCCGAGGGGGGCGGTGTCGCCGCCGATGACGACGAGTTCGCCGCGGGGGGCGAGGCCGTCGGCGGTGGCGGTCATGGCTTCGGCGTTGGCGGCGGTGGCGAGGACGACTCTGGCGCCGCCGAGGGCTTGGAGGGCGGTGGCGACGGGGGTGTCGGAGGTGCTGTCGAGGTAGTGGTGGGCGCCGAGCTGTTCGGCGAAGGCGGCTTTCTCGTGGCCGCGGGCGATCGCCACGGTCTCGAAGCCCATCGCGGCGGCGTACTGCACGCCGAGGTGTCCGAGGCCGCCGAGGCCGAGTACGGCGACCAGGTCGCCGGCCCGGGCGGAGCTGCGTCGCATGCCGTTGAAGACCGTCACGCCCGCGCAGGACATGGGCGCCGCGTCGGCCGCGTCCAGCTTCGAGGGGATCCGGGCCAGGGCGTCGACGGGGGCGATCACCTTCTCGGCGAACCCGCCGTCGTACGCCCAGCCGGGGACCTTGAGGTTGGGGCAGACGATGAAGTCGCCCTGGCGGCACTGCCGGCAGTGCCCGCAGCTGCCGCCGAACCAGCCGACCGCCACTCGCTCGCCGACCTGCCAGCCGGCGATGTCGGCACCCGCTCCCAACTCCTCGATCCGGCCCGCGATTTCGTGGCCGGGGACTTCGGGGAAGGACACGCCCGGCAGCACCCCGCTCAGGAAGAGCGCGTCGCTGTGGCAGACCCCGCACGCTTCGACGGCGATGCGAACGTGGCCCGGGCCCGGCGGTGGCACCGCGCGTTCGGCCGGCTCCAGCGGGCCGTTGGGGGCGGTGGCCTGCATGACGCGGTAGGTGCCCATGTCAGCACTCCTGAAAGAGGTACGAGCGGTCAGCCGAGCGCGCGGTCCAGGTTGAAGGCGGCGCTGATCAGCGAGAGGTGGGTGAACGCCTGTGGGAAGTTGCCGAGTTGCTCGCCGGTGCGGCCGATCTCCTCGGCGAACAGGCCGACGTGGTTGGCGTAGGTGAGCATCTTCTCGAACGCCAGCCGGGCCTCTTCCAGCCGGCCGGCCCGGGCCAGTGCCTCGACGTACCAGAACGAGCAGATCGAGAAGGTGCCTTCGGCGCCGCGCAGGCCGTCGGGGCTGGACTCCGGGTCGTAGCGGTACACCAGGGAGTCGGAGACCAGGTCGGCGGTGAGCGCGTCCAGGGTGGACAGCCACTTGGGGTCGGTGGGTGAGATGAACTTGGCCATCGGCATCATCAGCAGCGACGCGTCGAGGACCTTGTCGTCCAGGCCCTGGACGAACGCGCCGCGCTCGGCGGACCAGCCGCGGGTCATGATCTGCCGGTAGATCGCGTCGCGGGACCGTTGCCAGCGCGCCAGGTCGGCGGGCAGGCCGCGCCGGTTGGCCATCCGGATCGCCCGTTCGAGGGCGACCCAGCACATCAGCCGCGAGTACACGAATTCACGCCGGCCGCCCCGGGTCTCCCAGACGCCCTCGTCGGGCTGGTCCCAGTGGTCGCAGAGCCAGTCCACCACGGCGCCGACTTCGTCCCAGTGCGCGCTGCTGATCGGCTGACCCCACTTGTCGTACAGGTAGACGGAGTCGATCAGCGCGCCGTAGATGTCCAGCTGGAGCTGCCCGGTGGCCGCGTTCCCGACCCGGACCGGCGCGGAGCCCAAGTAGCCTTCCAGGTGCGACAGTTCCTGCTCGGGCAGGTCGCTGCGGCCGTCGATGCCGTACATGATCTGGAGCGGGCCGCTCTCCCGGGTGCCGCGCATGATGCCGTACTCGGAGATGAAGCCCATGAACGCCTCGGCCTCCGAGCTGAAGCCCAGCCGGAGCATGGCGTAGATGCAGAACGCGGCGTCGCGGACCCAGACGTAGCGGTAGTCCCAGTTGCGTTCGCCGCCGATCTGCTCGGGCAGGCTGGTGGTCGGGGCGGCGATGATCGCGCCGGTGGGCGCGTAGGTGAGCAGTTTCAGCAGCAGCGCCGAGCGGTGCACCATCTCCCGCCACCGGCCGTGGTAGCGCGAGCGGGACAGCCAGTTGCGCCAGAACCGGACGGTGGCCTCGAACTGCTGCTCGGCCTCCCGGTTGGGGCAGGCGCGCGGGCCGATCTCCTCGCTGACCCGGTCGAGGGCGAACACCGCGGACTCGCCCTCCAGCAGCTTGAAGTGCGCCCACACGTCCCGCCCGTCGGTCTCGACCGGCACGGTGGCGGTCAGCGCGATGTCCAGATCGGGCGAGCGGAACACCGCGTGGCCGGCCTCGAGCTCGACGGTGTGCTCCTGCGTCCCGTAGCCGAACCGCGGCGCGACCTTCGCCCGGAACGGCAGCGTGCCGCGGACGGAGATCACCCGCCGGATCAGCCGGTGCCGGTCCGCCTCGCGGGACTCGTCCACCACGGGCATGAAGTCCTGGATCTCCGCCACCCCGTCGGCCGCGAAGAACCGCGTGATCAGGACGTTGGTGTCGGGGAAGTAGAACTGCCGGGTGCGGGCCGGCGTGTCCGCGGCCAGTTCGAAGCGGCCGCCGCGGTCCGCGTCCAGCACGGACGCGAACATGCTCGGGGCGTCGAAGCGCGGACAGCAGTACCAGTCGATGGTGCCGTCCGTCGCCACCAGCGCGGCGGTGCGCAGGTCGCCGATCAGTCCGTGTTCGGAGATCGGCAGGTACCGGTAACCGCCGAGGTCTCCGAATCCGCCAGTACTGCCTGGCCGTCCCATGCGGCCTCCTCACCTGAAATGGTGCGGGGCATCGAGCCGAACCTTCCAGTTCATGCTAGATCGCATGCCGCCGGAGCGCCGAAGCGGACCGGGGACCGCAAGACGCCGGTGCCCGGCGTCCGCCCGGGTGAGCGGGGCCGGGCACCGGCGTGCCGAGGTCACTGCCGGTCGTCGTCCTCGCGGTGGACGCGGCCGAAGCGGTCGGGGTCGATGGACCAGATGCCGCGGCCGTGGGTGGCGGCGTAGAGCCGGCCGTCGGGGCCGGTCTTGAGCTGCATCACCGTGGTGGTGGGCAGGCCGTCGCCGATCACCTTCCAGTTCTTCTCGCCGGGCGCGCGGTAGAACGCGGCCAGGTCGGTGCCGAGCGCGAGGCCGCCGTTCGGCAGCAGGCGCAGCGAGTTGGTCGGGACGTCGGGCAGGTTCGCCGAGACGTCCGTCCAGGTGGCGCCGCCGTCACGGCTGTCGAAGACGTGGCCGTAGCCCGCGCCGGGGCCCTCGCTCCACGCCCGGGAGAAGCCGCTGAACGCGACCAGCACGTGCTTCGCGTTCGCCGGGTCGACGGCGAACGAGGAGACGTACCGGTTGGGCAGGGTGCCGTCCACGGGCAGGTTCAGCTGGTGCCAGCCGGTGCCGTCGATGTTGCCGACCGCGATGCCGCGGGTGAAGCCCTGGTTGTTGCAGGGGCCGCACCAGCCGGCGTACACGGTGCCGCCGGAGGCGGCGACGGCGGTGGCGTAGTGCCCGGCGCCGAGGTCGTAGGCGTTGTTCCACTCCTCGCCGCCGCGGATCGCGAAGCCCTTGTTCTGCACCCAGACGTGCCGACCGCCGGTCACCCAGGTGTCGGGGTTCTTCGCGTCGGTGGTCATCGGCGCGATGAACCGGGCGGCGTGGGTGTCGTGGTCCGGCGGGGCGATCTCGTAGGTGGTGGCCTTGGACGGGTCGTCCTGCCAGGAGCCGTCGTTGACGGCGCAGTTCTGGGTGGACCGCAGCTCGGCGTACGCGTACTCCGCGACGATGTTGCAGCCGTTGTTCGGGTCGACGATGGTGTCGCCGCCGTCGCCGCCGAAGTTCGAGCCCATCGCCTTGTCGCGGGCCCGCAGGATCGACTGGCCGTTGTCCTGGAGGCCGCCGGAGACGACGACGCCCTTGCCGGAGCGGTCCGCCGGGTCCTTGCCGATGCCCACCGAGTAGTACTGGAGGGTGTCCATGGAGCCGTCGTTGAGGGACGTCCAGTCGGTGGCGTGGCCGAGCGAATCCGCCTTGCCGTTCAGCGGGCGGCCGTAGATGCCGCCGTCGTTGCCGACATACACGGTGGTCCTGCCCCGGTAGCTGCCGAGGGCGATGGCGTGCTGGTCGGAGTGCGGGGTCGTCGAGCAGGTCCGCTTGGCCGGGTCCATGTTCCAGCACGGGAAGTAGAAGTTCCAGTACGGGCCGGGGGTTGTCCAGTCGGTGCCGCCGTTGCGGCTCTCGTAGACCTCTTCGAGGCCCAGGTAGACGTGGTCGGCGTCGTTCGGGTCGACCTGGAGGAACTGGTTGTACCAGGACTGGATGCCCGGGTGGTAGTTGTCGTCCTGCTGCGCGGAGCCTGAGCCCTTGAGCTTGTCCGAGTCCGCGACGAGGGTCCACGGGCCCAGCGGCGAACCGGACTTGGAGACGTACACGCCCTGCAGGTTGGTGTCCGGGTCGCCGGCCAGCTTGGTCGGCGACTCGTCGATCGCGTAGTAGCGCGAGCCGTCCTCGGACCGTTCGAAGGTGACGTTGCCGACGTCCGCGGCATCGGTCGGCAGATCGCCGAGCGAGCTCAGCCGCTGCCAACTGCCGTCCGCGGCCTTGCCGTAGAAGCCGTTGTAGGCGTCACCGCTGCGCCAGCCGAACGCCAGCACCACCTTCGACGGGTCCTTCGGGTCGAAGGCGATGTCGTTGGCGATGTTCTTGTACGGGGCGTTGGGCACCTTGGAGTCGGCGCCGCCCGGCAGGAACGTCGGGTTGGGCGCGAACTCCAGCTTCCACGGGCCGGACAGGTCGGTGGTGGAGTGCGTCCACACGCCCCGGCTGGTGGCCGCCCACACCTTGTCGCCGTTGAAGCGCAGGGCGTGGATGACGGTCGACTCCAGCTCGGTGCCGCCGATGCGGCCCCGGGGCTGGAACTCGCCGCGCTTCGGGTCCGCGAGGACGTACACGCCGGTGCCCACGTACGCGGTGCCACCGGTGTTCGCCTCACCGGTGGCGTACCAGAGCCGGCCGGAACCGTCGAGGCTCAGCGCGCCGGTGGACAGCGACGGCAGCTTGTCCGAGATCGCCTGCCAGTGGCCGCCACCCGTCCGGGAACGGTACACGCCGCCGTTGGCGCCGCCCGCGTACACGTAGCCGTCGTCGTCGGCGGCGATGCCGGTGACCCGGCCGGTGACAAAACCGGACCCGGCACCGGAGTTGGAGTCGATGTCGCGGTAGCGCGGGTCGTCGGAGTTGTACGGCTTGTCGGTGACGTGGCCCCAGGACCCGCCGGTGTGCGGCAGCGACTGGAGCTGCGCCCAGGCCGCGCTGTACGCGCCCGGCGCGACCAGGCCGGGCGCGGTGCGGGCCTCGGTGAACTGCTCGGTGGCCTCGGCGGAGTTCTCCGCCTCGTCGCCCGGGTCCTCGCCGCCCGCGAGGGCGGCGGACGTCCGGGCCTTGACCTGCTGCGCGTGCTGCTGGCCGAGTTCGGCCATCTGGCGGACCGGCCAGGGCTGCGGCTTGGGCCCCGCGGGCGCTGCGATCGCCTGCGAGGTGGTCAGTCCGAGCGCCGTGATGGTGACGGCGCACATCAGCAGCCGTCGTCTCTTCCCGTTCGGCACGATGCGGTGTCCTCCCCAGAAGTGGTCCGGGCCGCGCGATCGCGCCACCCGGCGGAACCAGTCGCAGCTTTCCGGCTCACACCGTCCGGGTAAAGAGCATGCGCCTAAGTGACGCTTAAAAACCGGTACAGGGCATGGGAATTGACGAGCCATCAGGACATGGGAGTGCCCGCCGCGCGGGGGCACGGCGGGCGGGGGGTGCCGGTTCGGGGAAGCGGGAACCGGCTGGGGGAGGGCTGGGTCAGTCCTGCGACTGCACCGGGGTGAGCGCCGGCGGCCAGTCCGGGAGGACCTCGTCGGTCACGGGGGCGTACAGGCGCAGGGTGACGGAGAAGTTGCCGGCGGTCGGGATGGGCAGCCAGTTGGCCGTCGCCATCTCGGGGTCGGCGGGCTCTTCGGCCTGCACGTAGAGGGTGGTCGAGCCGTCGGCGTTGGCCAGCGGGGGCGCGAAGTGGCCGATCGCGTAGATGTTTTCGTTGTTGTCGACCAGGAAGCTCGACGCGTCGTAGGCGGTCAGCGACCAGAAGGCGTCCACCGGCGGCAGCTGGCCCTCGGGGAAGGTGAGGGTGTAGGCGATCGGCGCGCCGTCGGCATCGGTGGAGGTGTTGAAGGTGCTGGGGTAGAGGGCGTCCTGCGGCAGGTTGGCGCCGAGGCCGAACATGGCGATGTTGGCGCGCTGCAGGTAGTCGGTGCCGTAGGTGCCGATGTTGGTCTTGGCGAACTTCCACCCGTTGATGAACGGGGCCCCCTGGTGGTTGGTGATGGCCGGCAGCGCCGCGTCCTTGGCGGCGTCGAGGGTGGCGGCGTCGGGCAGCCGGCTCTCGTCGCGCGGGTGGACGCCGAGGTCGGCGAGCAGCGCGGAGGTCTTGTCGTCCGGCGGGTCCAGGGGGGTGTGCTCGAGCAGGGCGGACAGCTCGGCGAAGAACTCGGTGCCGCTGAACTGGGTGATCAGCTCGGACGGCGGGGTGGTGGGCACGTTCGGGTCGTAGTGGCCGTCCGGGGCCACCCAGGTGCCGTCGTCGGTCCAGGCGCTCAGCGGCATCAGTCGCATCTGGTTCTGGTAGCCGACGACGGTCTGCACCTCGTCCGGGCTGAGGTTGTTCAGCTCGATGCGGCCGATCAGCCAGAGGGTGTCGGTCGGGAACGTCACCTGCTTGATGCCGGCGGGGATCTCGCCCTCCCAGCCGGGGCCGGTCAGCGCGTAGGCGTAGACCGGGATGTCCTGCGCGGGGTCGGTGCTGGTGCCGATGAGCGGCGTGATGCTGCTGGGCGAGTCCTCGCTGGTGTTGGACCAGGCGTCCATCAGCTGCATCAGCCAGTAGCGGTCGTCCATCTGCGGCACCGTCAGCACCATCGGCCCGTCCGCCAGGTCGATCCACGCCTGGGTGTAGAGGGTGTCGACGTTGGGCCGGACCACGTCCTTCATCTCCGGGGTGGGCGGCGAGGTGTACTGGCAGAACTGGTTGACCGGCGCCTGGGTCGCGTTCACCTGCTCGGTGTTGGTCTGGAGCCGGCGGGTCAGCTCCATCATGATCAGCGCGTAGCCGAAGACGTAGAGGTCCGTCGCCCCGGCCAGCGGGTCCTGCTCGTTGGTGGTCGGTGTCGTCATGCCGTCTGTCCTCTCCCCCGGTGTGTTCGAGCAGCGACGCTAGTGGCCGGTGCCGGACCGCCACAGCGCGAGAACAAGCCGTTGTGAAGATCCCTCACAATCGGACGTTTTGATTCCGATTCACCTCGCAAGTCACACCAGTCCCACCAGTCACAGCCCGCGAGGACCTCGGATCCGCGGCCACCCGGCTCCCGGCGGCGGCAAGCCCCCTGCTCGCAGCGCCGGACCACCCCCGACCCGCCCCTCCCGGCCGCCCGCCGGCGCAGGGGTTCGGGCTCCGTGGCCGAATCCGGCGCCGTCCGGTCGCGGGCCGGGCGGAGTGCGGACCGCCGCGCCCCGAACCGACCGCCGCCCGCTCAACTCCCGGACGCGGTTCGGGTTTTAACCATTCATTGCCTCCAGTCCCTTCCCAGCGACCCGCCGAACCGCGAAGCTTCGCTCTGCGTACACGCACCCCCACCCGTCCGGGAAGGACACCATCGTGCCCATGAGGCAACGCCGACGGCTGCTGCTGCCCGCCGTCGCCCTGACCGCGCTCGGCCTGACCACCTCGCAGGCGCTCGCGGCACCGGCTCCGACCAAGGAGCTCCCGCGTCAGGCGCAGCAACAGGCCAAGGCCGGCAAGCAGCATGCCGCGAAGGTGCAGGGCAAGGTCACCGGCCGGTCCGCGTTCGCGGCGGCCGAGGCCGGTGGGGACGACGGCGCGGACGAGGCGGAGAACTCCGCCGAGGGCGTCGCCCAGTACACCGAGGCCCGCACCGCCCCGGGCGTCATCGCCCCGGGTGCGTACGGCGCGGCCTGGGCGCAGCTCCAGTCGCTGCCGCACACCGGCGGTTCCTGGAACCACGTCACCAACAAGCCGTACAACTCGGACGACCCGCGCTACCGCGACATCAACTCCAACTCCAGTGGCGGTTCTGGGTACGTGACGGGCCGGATCACCGGCATCGCCGCCGACAGCGACGGCTACGTGTACGCGGGCGGCGCCAACGGCGGCGTGTTCCGCTCCCGCACGGGCGGCGGCAACTGGGAGCCGATCGCCGACAAGCTGCCCACGCTGTCGACCGGCACGCTGGACCTCGACGAGCGCGGGCGGCTCTGGTACGCCACCGGCGAGTCCAACACCGGCGCCACCTCGTACGTCGGCACCGGCGTGTACCTGCTCGCCGACCCGCAGCACGGCCGGTTCGAGCCCGGCAACCGGGTCGGTGGCTCCGAGCTGGAGTCGACCGTCATCCACGCGCTGCGCTTCGGCGGCGGCAAGGTGTGGGCGGCCACCAGCCGCGGTGTGTGGAGCCACTCCAGCACCGACCTGTCCGGCCCGTGGACTCTGGAGTTCGCGCCCAACCCGGACTACCTGCCGGGCGGTTCGAAGGCCAAGGACCCGGCCGCGCCGTACAAGAACATCGCCAACGACATCGCGATCGACCCCAAGGACCCGTCCAAGGTCGTCCTGGCGATCGGCTGGCGCGGCGGCGACACCTACAACGGCTTCTACGGCAAGGCCGCGGACGGCAGTTGGCAGCGCGTCGGTTCGCTCGGCGAGCTGCCGACGGACGCGGCGAACGTCGGCAACGTGACCTTCGCGCGTTCGGCGGACGGCTCGCGCTACTACGCGATCGACCAGTCGCCGCTGCTCACCAGCACCGACCCGGACTCCGGCCTCAAGGGCATCTACGTCTCCAAGTCCGGTTCCCCGTACGGCCCGTGGACGCAGATCGCGGACAAGGACAAGCTCAAGGACTCCGGTTCGGCGCTGCAGGACGAGGGCTACCAGCCGGGCATCCAGTCCTGGTACAACCAGTTCCTCCAGGTCGACCCGGTCGACCCCGACCACGTGTACGCGGGTCTGGAGGAGGTGCTGGAGACCAAGAACGGCGGCGCCAGCTGGACCGTCCCCGGCCCGTACTGGAACTTCCCGTTCTCCTGCTGGAGCATCGA
Organism: Kitasatospora sp. NPDC004614; assembly: GCF_042873675.1. Classification (NCBI taxonomy): domain Bacteria; kingdom Bacillati; phylum Actinomycetota; class Actinomycetes; order Kitasatosporales; family Streptomycetaceae; genus Kitasatospora; species Kitasatospora sp. NPDC004614. Next base: position 300,572 of record NZ_JBIALR010000001.1, on the reverse strand, counting down.
CCCGAGCAAGCAGACCGGTGACTGCTCGCCGACCACCCACTCCGACCAGCACGCCGTCGCCATCGGCTCGTACCACGGCAAGCCCAGCGTGTACGTCGGCAACGACGGCGGCATCTACAGCCGCCCGGTCGCCGGCGCGGCCGACGCCTCCGGGCACGCCACGGACTGGAAGTCGCTGGCGGACGGCACCATCGACACCCTCCAGTACTACTCGGTCGGCATCGGCAAGGACCCGGCGGACCGCTCCGGCAAGGGCGTCATCGTCTCCGGCGGCCTCCAGGACAACGGCGAGTCCATCCTGCGCGCGGGCGACAAGGTGATGGGCTCCAACTTCGGCGGCGACGGCGCCGACACCCTGGTCGATCCGAACAACGGCTGCAACATCGCCGAGGAGTACGTCTACCTCGACATGTGGGTCACCCAGAACTGCGCCGTCAACAACGGCGCCGCCCTGGACGACCCGAGCAAGGCCACCTCCTACGAGGTCGCCCCGCCCGACAAGAAGCTCGGCGGCGCCGGCGCCCGCTTCATCGCGCCGATCACCAGCGACCCGAAGGACGTCAACACCTGGATCGCCGGCGGCCGGCACGTCTGGGTGCAGAACAAGGGCTACGCGATCCGCAGCGGCAGCGAGTGGAGCAACGCCTACGACCTGGGCGCCGGGCACCTCGCCACCGCCGTGGCCACCGTCGACGGCACCGTGTACGCGGGCTGGTGCGGCCCCTGCAACAACCAGGGCTTCAGCCGCGGCATAGCGGTCGGCAAGACCGACGGCACCGGCTGGCACCAGCTGAACCTGCCGGTCGACGGCACCCTGCCGAACCGTTACATCAGCTCCTTCGGGGTGGACCAGAAGGACGCCCAGCACGTCTTCGTCGCCTTCAACGGCTTCTCCCGGACCTGGACCGAGGGCCCCGGCGCGGGCATCGGCCACCTCTTCGAGACCCGTGACGGCGGCGCCACCTGGACCGACGTCTCGGCCAACCTGCCCGACGTCCCGGCCACCTCGGTGAAGATCCTGCCGGACGGCGCGCTGGTGCTCGGCACCGACCTCGCCGCGTTCTACCACGCGCCCGGCGAGAAGAACTGGAAGGTGCTCGGCAAGGGCCTGCCCACCACCTCGGTCCAGCAGCTCAAGACCGGCCCGGACGGGCGCCTGTACGCCGCCACCTTCGGGCGCGGCATCTGGTCGATCGACCCGCGCTCGCTGAGCGACGACGACAACCAGGGCGACGACGACAACCAGCACTGACCCCCGCACCACCGCTGCCCGGCCCGCTCACCCGAGCGGGCCGGGCAGCCGCGTTCCGTACGACTCCTCAGCCACCCGGCCGAAAAATAGGAGGATTACCGCACTCGTCAGCCAATCCGGTGACGGGACGTCAACTGCGCTGCACAATCTCCGCCTTCCGTTCTACGAACGTTCAGAGGCCGGGCCCTGATCGCGTCGCGTCAAGTGCCTAGGGTCTCCAACGGTTTCGGAGGAAGGCACTCATGGACACACTGCTCGCGGTCCGGGCCCGGGGAATCACCAAACGCTTCGGCGAGGTGATCGCCCTCGACGGCGTCGACCTCGATGTGACGCAGGGGCAGATCCACGGCCTGGTGGGGCCGAACGGCGCCGGGAAGACGACGCTGCTCGGGCTGCTGCTGGGGCTGGCCGTCGCCGACGGGGGCCGGCTGGAGATCCTGCGGACGCCGGTCGGGCGGGCGCTCGCCGCGCCGGACGGGGTGGCCGGGTTCGTGGACGGGCCCGGCCTCTACCCCGCCCTGACCGCCCGGCAGAACCTCACCGCACTGGCCGCACTCCAGGGCCGCGCCGCGAGCGTCGAGGAGGAACTCGACCAGGTCGGCCTCACCGATGTCGCCGACGACCGGGTGAACGGCTTCTCGCTCGGCATGCGCCAGCGCCTCGGCCTCGCCGCCGCCCTGCTCACCCGGCCCCGGCTGCTGGTCCTGGACGAGCCGTCCAACGGTCTCGACCCGGCCGGCAAGCGGCAGGTGCACGGCGTACTGCGGCGGCTCGCGGCGGACGGCTGCGCCGTCGTGCTCTCCAGCCACCGCATGGACGACCTGGAGGCCCTGTGCTCCGAGGTCACCGTCCTCGCCACCGGACGGGTGGTGTTCTCCGGCCCGCTGACCGAACTGGCCGCCCGGAACCGCGAACTCGACCACCGGCTGCTCACCTCCGACCCGACAGCAGCCCGCCGCGTCGCCGCCGAAACGGCGGGCGTCCGCCTCACCGACGACACCACCGACCGCCTCGTGATCCGCGCGGCCGTACCCGCGCTGGACGCCCTGGTGACACGACTCGTCCAGGCCGGCATCGCCGTGCGCGAGCTCGCGCCGGTGGTGTCGCCGCTGGAAGCCGCCTTCCTCGCCCTCACCGACCAGCCGCAGGCGGACGCCCGATGACCACCACCCACCGCTTCGAACTGCTCGCCTGCCGGCCCGCCCCGGCGCTCGAAGCCGCTTTCCTCGCCCTCACCGACCAGCCGCAGGCGGACGCCCGATGACCACCACCCACCGCTTCGAACTGCTCGCCTGCCGGCCCGCCCCGGCGCTCGAAG
>NZ_JBIALR010000001.1:0-297906 GCF_042873675.1 Kitasatospora sp. NPDC004614 | reverse complement strand
GAAGCCGCTTTCCTCGCCCTCACCAACCAGCCGCAGGCGGACGCCCGATGACCACCACCCGCACGCCCGCCACCGCCACCACCCCCGCCGCCACCCGCGTGCCGGTGTCCCGCGCCTTCCGCTTCGAGCTGGTCAAGCTGCTCGCGCAGTGGCGCATCCGCGCGCTGCTGCTCGCCTGCTGGCTGGCCCCGGCGCTGTTCGTCGCCGCCGTGAGCCAACAGAGCACGCTCCCCACCGACACCCTCTTCGGCCGCTGGATGCACGCGACGGGCTGGGCGGGACCGCTGGTGACGCTCGGGTTCGCGGGGAGTTGGGCGCTGCCGCTGCTGACCTCGGTGGTCGCCGGTGACGTGTTCGCCGCCGAGGACCGGCTCGGCACCTGGCGCCACCTGCTGGTCGCGGTCCGCTCACCGCGCCGGATCTTCGCCGCGAAGGCGCTGGCCGCGCTCACCGTGCTGGTGCTGCTGGTGACGGGTCTGGCGGTGTCGGCCACGGCCGGCGGTCTGCTGGCGGTCGGCCACCACCCGCTGGTGGGTCTCGACGGTCACCTGCTCCCGCCGGGCGACGCCGCGCTGAACGTCGGGCTGGCCTGGCTGTGCGCCCTCGCGCCGACGCTGGCGCTGGCCGGGATCGGCCTGCTCGGTTCGGTCGCCCTCGGCCGCTCCCCGATGGGCCTGCTGCTGCCCGCGCTGGTGGCGCTGGCGATGCAGCTCGCCCAGCTGCTGCCGCTGCCGGTCGGTGTGCGGCTCGCCCTGCCCGGTTACGCGTTCGTCTCCTGGAACGGCCTGTTCACGGGCCCGGTGCAGCTCGGCCCGCTGCTGATCGGCGTCGCGGTCTCCCTGGTGTGGGCGGTGGCCGCCACCGCGCTGGCCCGGCTGCTGTTCCTGCGGCGCGACTTCACCAACCCGGTGCACGACGGCTCCGGCCGCCGCGCGCTCGCCCTCGGCACTCTGCCGCTGGCCGCCCTGCTGGCCGTCACGATCGGGATCCTGACCCCGGCACTCAACGCGGCGGGCTCCGGCATCGAGCAGCAGAAGGTGCAGCGCTCGGTCGCCACGGCTTTCGCGCACCTGTACCGCCTGCAGACCGCCGAACTCAACCGCCCGGACGTCACCGAGGCGCAGTTGCAGGTCACGGCGGCGTGCGACAAGGGCAGCACCGGGGTCGAGCCCGAAGGCGCGGGCAACGACTGGCGCTGCGTCGTGTCCTGGCACCTCCCGGGCGTCGAGGCCACCGGGACGGCCGTCTACCAGCTCGACATCGCCCCCGACGGGAGGTTCGTCGCCGACGGCGACGGGCCGAAGGAAGTGAACGGCTACTTCCTGGTACGCACCTCCACCGGCGACGCGCCGAACCCGCTCTGGCAGTTCGACGGCAACGTCGAGCTGCTTCCGGCACCTTCGAAGGGATAGCAACGATGCAGGTCACACGTCGTCGTGTGGATGAGACGCCGAACCCGGGCAGCCGCAGGACCCGCCGCCGGACGCTGGTCACGGCCGCCGCCACGGCCGTGGTCGTCGCGGCCGGCGCCGGTGTCGGCTGGGCCAAGTCGGACACCTTCGGCACCAACCGGGTCGGCCAGGTCTACGACCAGGGCGCACTGGTCTCCAGCAACCAGTACCTCGCCCCCTACGGCGAGCGGCTGGTCATCAACAACGGCAAGATCATGTCGTCCACGGTGAGCCCGGACGGCACCCACCTGGCGGCCTCGGTCACCGACGGCGGCGCGGCGCTGGCGATCGTGGACGTGCGGAACTGGAAGGTGCAGCAGCTGGTCGGCAGCGGCGCCTCGTCCACCCCGAAGATCAGCAGCAACAACGTGGGCCAGGAAGGCCCGACGTACTCCCCGGGCGGCAAGCAGCTGTGGCTCGGCCAGCCCGACGGGTACACCCGGTTCGACGTGAACCCGGACGGCAGCGTCACCAACCCGGTCGTCGTCAAGATCGCCAAGACCGGCTCGCAGCGCGCGCTGGTGGCCGGCCTGGTGTTCTCGGCGGACGGCGCGACCGCGTACGCGGCGGTCAACGGCCAGAACCGCGTGGTGGCGATCGACACCGCGAGCGGCACCGTCAAGCAGAGCTGGGCCGTCGGCAACGCCCCGCGCGGCCTGGTCCAGGCCGGCGGCAAGCTGTACGTCAGCAACGAGGGCGGCCGCCCGGCGCAGCCCGGCGAAAACACCGTCAACTCGTACGGCACCCAGGTGCCCGCCGACCCGAACACCGCCGCCACCACCTCCGGCACGGTCAGCGTGATCGACCTGGCGAACCCGTCCGCCGTCCCGGCGAGCATCGACGTCGGCCTGCACCCGACCGCCGTGTACGCCAAGAACGGCGCGGTGTTCGTCACCAACACCGCCGGCAACAGCGTCTCGGTGATCGACACCCGGAACGACAAGGTCGTCCAGACCATCGCCACCCGGCCCTGGTCCGAGGCCTCGATCGGCTACGAGCCCAACGCGGTGACCCTCACCGACGACGGCCACCTGCTGGTGACCCTCGGCCGGGCCAACGCGGTAGCCGTCTACCGGTACAGCGGCCCGCAGGAGCCCGCCAGTTACGTCGGCCTGCTGCCGACGGACTACTTCCCCTCCGAGATCTCCTCGTCCGGCAACCAGATCCTGGTCTCCAACACCCGCGGCATCGACGCCCGCCGGGTGGACGGCGCGCACGGCACCCACGACACCACCTCCAGCGTGGTGCGGTTCGCCCTGCCCAGCGACAAGGAGATCCGGAAGCAGACCGGCAAGGTCTTCGCGCAGAACAACTGGACCAACAACGCGGCCAGGCTCGCCACCGGCAACAAGGCCAAGGCCGTGCCCGTCCCCAACAGGATCGGCGACCCGTCGACGATCAAGCACGTCTTCCTGATCGTCAAGGAGAACCGCACCTACGACCAGCTCTTCGGCGACCTGCCGCAGGGCAACGGCGACCCGTCGCTGGCCCAGTTCGGCCAGAACGTGACGCCCAACCAGCACGCACTCGCCCAGCAGTTCGGCCTGTACGACAACACGTACGACATCGGCACCAACTCCGCCGAGGGCCACAACTGGCTGATGCAGGCGGACAACCCGGAGTACACCGAGTCCTCGGCCGGCGAGTACATCCGCAGCTACGACACCGAGGACGACGCCCTCGGCCACCAGGCCAGCGGCACCCTGTGGAGCGGCGCCCAGGCGTCCGGCAAGAGCGTGCGGGACTTCGGCGAGTTCCACCAGTTCCTCACCAAGCCAGCCGACGCGACCTGGCAGAACCTGTACTGCGACGCCAAGACCATGCAGACCACCGGCAACCCCTCGGCGTACAAGCTGAACTCGTCCTCGCCGATCCCCTCGCTGAACAGCGTCTCGGTGCCCGGCTTCCCGATGTTCGACACCAGCGTTCCCGACATCTACCGCGCGCAGATCTGGCAGCAGGACTTCGAGAAGAACGGTCCCGCCAACCTCAACATGCTCTGGCTCTCCAGCGACCACACCGGCGGCCCCGCCAACGGCGCCGCCCAGGTCGCGGACAACGACCTCGCGGTCGGCCAGATCGTCGACAGGATCACCCACAGCCAGTACTGGAAGGACTCGGCGATCTTCGTCGTCGAGGACGACTCCCAGGCCGGCCTGGACCACGTCGACGGCCACCGCGCCCCCATCCAGATCATCAGCCCCTACGCCCAGCGCGGCGTCGTCGACAGCCACTACTACTCGCAGATCAACATGATCCGCACCATCGAACAGATCCTCGGCATCAAGCCGATGAACCAGAAGGACACCGCGGCCACCCCCATGACCTCGGCCTTCACCAGCACCCCCGACCTCACCCCCTTCAACGTCCAGCCCAACCGCACCTCCCTCACCAACGGCCTCGCCACCGCCCCCTCCTGCGGCCTCGACGTCCCCGCCACCCAGAACCCCGCCGCCGCCCGCGCCGCGACCGGCACCGTCCCCGCCGACCGGGCGGACCTCGTGCAGAAGTGGTCCGACTGGAAGCAGCAGCAACACCTCACCGGCACCGGCGCCGCCCCCGACCGCGCCAACCCGTCCCAGATGAACCACCTCACCTGGTACGAGGCCCACGACTGGACGACCCCGTACCCCGGCGAACAAGCGCTGCTCGCTCCGGCGGACGTCCCGGGCGCGACCTTGCCTTCGGCCGAGCTCGACGGCTGACCTGATCGCGCAGGACGGGCCCGCCCGGATCAGACTTGGGTTCTGACGGTCGTCGCAACACCCCAGCTGAAGGGGTGCGATGGACTTCGAGATCCGAGCGAATCGGGAGCCGCAGGGACCGAGGAGGCTCCGTGCCGAGCGGGCGGAACACTTCCAGCTCGTGCAACAGGGCTACAGCAACAAGGAGGCGTCCCTGCTGGTCGGCGTCCACGAGCGAACCGGACGCGAGTGGCGCAACGGCCGGACGGACCCGAACAGGTTCCGGGCGCCCGCTCGACCCGAGCGGGCGCCCGCCGCCGCGCCCGGACCGTCCCGGTACCTACGTGAGGACGAGCGCATCCACATCGCCGACCGGCTCCGGGAGAAGGCCGGCGTTCGCACGATCGCCGCCGAGCTGGGCCGCAGCCCGTCCACGGTCAGCCGGGAGATCCGGCGCAACAGCCATCCGGGCAGCGGCAGTTACCGCCCCCATGCCGCGCAGGCCCGCGCCGACGCCCGCCGGCCCCGCCCCAAACCCCGCAAGATCGCGCAGAACCGCGAGCTGCGGAACTTCCCGGTCTGTGACCCTATCCGGCGGGTTTCGGGAACAGTGCCGCCCGGACGGTGTCCGCGACGTCTGCCGGGGAAGTGGTAGCCACCTACGCTGCAAGCTTCGATGCAGTATGGAACGCGGTCCTGCCGGTTGAGGAGAACTGATCACGTGGTGCGCACCGAGTTCTACGACGATCCCGACGCGCCGGAGCCGAACCGTCTGGTGGTGGCGGCGTCCGCAGTGGTGACCGATGGTGAAGGGCACATCCTGCTTCAGCGGCGTACCGACAACGGCCTGTACGCGCTGCCGGGCGGCACGATGGATCTCGGCGAGTCGCTTCCGGGGACGGCCGTCCGGGAAGTCCGCGAGGAGACCGGCCTTGACGTGGAGATCACTGGACTCGTCGGAACGTACACCGACCCACGACACGTGATCTCCTACTCGGACGGTGAGGTACGACAGCAGTTCAATGTCTGCTTCACCGCGCGCATCACGGGCGGGACACTCCGGATCTCCAATGAGTCGACCGATCTCCGGTTCGTGGCACCCGAAGACATCGGAGACCTGCCGATGCACCACACCCAGCAACTCCGGCTCCACCACTTCCTGGAGAATCGAGCAACCCCCTATCTCGGCTAACGGAAGCCAAAGGACAAAGGCCCCAATCCCGACCACCCGAAGAGGGAGGAAGGGGCGGGGCTGGGCGGGCCCCTCAGAGATGCGGGGTCGGCCCGCTCCGAGTAGGCGTTGCAAGACCTTCGCGCCTACTGGGAACTGCGCGCAGCGGAAGGACCCGACCGCAAGATCGCGACGCGGGCGATAACTTGCACTTGATCGCGACCTTGCGGACGGGCGTGCGCTTGTCGCGCAGTTCCACGCGCCCCTGACTGGTCGCCCGCCTGCTCGCGCGCAAGTCTCCCCGCGCCCCTGGGTTTCGCACCCGCCTGCGGTCACACCCTGCCGGATAATGAGGTGTACGGGCCAAAACCTCCCGGATCCGGCGCGACCCCCATGCCCCACCACCCCGCCGACCACAACCACTACGCGGATCTCCTGCGGGTAGCAGCTATCTGCGCTGTCGTGCTGGGCCACTGGCTGCTGACCGACCTCACCTACCGCGCCGGGCGGGTGACCGGCCACGACGCCCTGGCGTATGTGGGCTGGGGGCGCTGGGTCACCCTTCTCTTCCAGGTGATGCCGGTCGTCTTCCTGGTCGGCGGCTACGCCAACGCCGCTTCCTGGACGGCGCACCGCGAGGAGTCCTGGGCGGGCTGGGTGCACCGCCGCGCGCTACGACTGCTGTGGCCGACGGCGGTGTATGTCGGCGTGATGGCCCTCGCCGCCGCCGGGGCCTGGGCGGGTGGCGCGGACGCGGGCGAACTCGCGCAGGCCGGCTGGTACTTGGCCCTGCACCTGTGGTTCCTCCCGGTCTACCTGCTGCTGATCGCGCTGACCCCGGCGCTGCACGCCGCGCACACCCGCTGGGGGTTCGCCGTACCTGCTGCCATGGCGACCGCCGCCGCGCTGGTGGATCTCGCGATCCTGGGTCCGCGACTGCCGGTGGTCGGGTTCGTCAACTACGTGCTGGTGTGGGGCGCCATGCACCAGTGGGGGTTCGCCTGGCACGACGGCAGCCTCACCCGGGGGCACCGCCCGCTCGGGCTGGCGCTCGCGGGCGCGCTCCTGCTCACCGTCCTGCTGATCTGGGGCCCGTTCCCGGTGGACATGGTCGGCGCGGGCCTGCACGCCGGCAACACCACGCCGCCGTCGATCGCCCTGCTCGCTTTCGCCGCCGCCCAGTGCGGCCTCCTGCTGGCCGCCGAGCCCGCCGCGCAACGCTTCCTGGCCACCCCGGCGCGACGGGACGAGGTCACCCGCCTCAACCGGGCGGCGATGACGGTCTACCTGTGGCACCCCGTCCCGGTGGTGCTGGTCGCCGTCACCCTCTACCCGGCCGGTCTCGTCCCGCAGCCGGGCGTCGGCTCCTGGCAGTGGTTCGCTCTGCGCCCGGCCTGGTTCGCCGTCCTGACCGTGCTCCTCGTCGCCCTGGTCGCCGTCCTGCAACGGGCCCAGCGCCCCCTGCTCGGCCTCACCGGCAGCACCGGGCGATCCCCCGCCCTGCTCCTCGGCGGCCTCGCCGCCGCTCTCCCCGCCCTCGCCTGGCTGGCCGTCAACGGCTTCGCCCCGTCCGGCCACCCACCCGTCCTCACCCTCGCGGCCTTCGCCTGCGGCTTCGCCCTGGTCCTGCGCTCCGGCCGCCGCCCTGCCCGGTCCTGAACGGCTCCGCCCCACCGCCGAAGGGGGTGGCGGTGGGGCGGAGTGGCGTCCGGGGGGAAGGAAGCGTCGGGTCAGATCTTCAGGGGCGTGCTCAGAAGTGCAGGTCGGGGCTGGTCTGGTAGGTGTAGCCGCTGCCGGGCTGCCAGTAGAAGCGGGCCTCGGCCTTGTAGTCGTGGCCGGCGGTCGGGTTGGCGAGGGCCCAGGTGAAGGTGTACTGGCCGGAGTGGCAGGGGAACGAGGTGGAGATCGCCTGGGTGTTGGTGGTGTAGTCCCAGATGATGACCTGCTCGGTGCAGTTGTTGCTCGCGAAGTTGGTGGTCACCGAGGTGTTGACCTGGGTCCACCCGTCACTGATGCAGACCTTCTGGTAGTCCGGCCCGGCGCAGCCGCCGCCGACGGACGCGGATGCGGACCCGGCGCCCGTCAGTGCGATACCGCCGGCCATCGCCATCGTCGCCAGGGCCAGCGTGGCCTTGCGGAGTCCCTTGATGGACATGTGCGTCCCCTCTCTCGGACGGCCCGGCCGGGGTGACCGGGCACGTGGGAGAGATTCGTCGGCCGCGATGGACATCCGATGAGCATGGGCATGACCACCAGGCCGGGCCTCACGGCAAAAAGCCCAGCAGCTCCTCGACCTCCGCCGCGTCGCCCGCCAGCTCCAGCTGTCGGTAGTGGCCCAGCGCCTGCTGGAGGCAGATCCGGGCCCGGTCGGTGTGGCCCAGCCGGGTCAGCGCCTCGCCGAGGGCGCGCAGCAGCCCGCCCTCCAGCAGGCCGCCGACCTGGCGGGCCTTCGGCAGTGCTTCCTCGGCGGCCCGGACGGCGGCCCGGACGGTGGCCCGGTCGCGGCCGGCCGCCAGGTGGATGCGGGCGATCAGGCTGCCGGTGGCCGCCTCGAAGGCCAGCATGCCGAAGGAGCGGAAGCGCTCCACCACGTGTTCGGCCTGCTCCAGCGCGGGGCCGAGGTCGCCGCACAGGTGCAGTACCCGGGCCAGGTAGTACCGGCCGATGGACTCGGGGATCGAGACCTGGCGGCCGGTCAGTTCGACGCAGCGTTCGGCGGCGGCGCGGGCCTGGTCGAGGCGTCCGCACTGGGCGTGGTTGAAGGCCAGTTCGCCGAGCACGAGCCCTTCGCCGCTCTCGTCGCCCTGCCGGTGGAAGAGCTCCGCCGCCTCCTCCAGGCAGAGCACCGCCTGCTCGAAGTCCCGCAGTGCACGGGCGTTCGCGCCGAGCAGTTTCAGCGTGTCGGCGCGCAGCCGCAGCCGGTCCGGGCCGTCGCACAGGGCCAGGCAGCCGCGCAGTTCCTCGCCCGCCTCCGCGTAGGAGTTGGCGTGCCAGAGCATGCCGCCGCGCACCGAGCGGGCCAGCGCCTCGGCGTCCCGCTCGCCACGGGCCATGGCCGCGGCGGCGACCTGCCCGGCCAGGTCGGCGACGGTGGTCACGTAGCCGCGGCCGAACAGGACCGAGCTCATCTTGTCGAGCAGGTCGACGGTCCGGGCCAGTGACAACCCGTCGTCGCGGCAGGCCCGTTGGATCACCGCGCGGTGCAGCGCGGTCCGCTCGCGCATCCAGGCGGTGGCCTCCTCGATGCTGGCGAAGCCGTGTCCGTCGGGGTCGCGGTGCGCCGCGTTCTCGGCGTTGCGGGCGCTCGCCACGCAGAAGTCGAGGAGCCGGGCGAACGCGGCCGTCACCGCCGCCGGGGTGTCCCCGTCGCGCTGCCGGGCGAACACCTTCAGCAGGTCGTGGAAGCCGTACCGGTCGGCGGCGGGCGACTGGAGCAGGTTGAGGTCGACCAGCGCGTCCAGCAGTTCGCGGGTCTCGGCGGGGCCGCGGTCGAGCAGCGCGGCGGCGTCCGCGGGGCCGAGGTCGGGGGCGTCGGGCAGGGCGAGCAGCCGCAGGGCGCGGGCCTGTTCCTCGGTGAGCCGGGCGTAGGAGAGGGCGAGGACGGGCTCCACCGCGGCCTGTTCGTGGGTGAGTTCGCCGAGCCGGGTGCGTTCGTCGGCGAGGTTCGCGGCCAGCTCGGCCAGCGACTGCGCGGGGTCGGCGGCCAGCCGGGAGCCGGCCACCCGCACCGCGAGCGGCAGGCATCCGCAGGCGGTGACGATCGCGGCCGCCGCCTCGGGTTCGGCGTCGATCCGGGCCCGGCCGACGACGGCGGCGAGCAGGTCAAGCGCCTCGTCCGCCGTCATCGCGTCGAGCGGCAGGTGGCGGGCACCGGGCAGCGTGGTGAGCCAGCCGCGGCTGGTGACCAGCACCGCGCAGGTCCGGGAGCCCGGCAGCAGCGGGGCGACCTGTTCGGGGGTGGCCGCGTTGTCGAGCAGGACCAGCAGGCGACGGCCGGTGACGGTGGTGCGGAACAGCGCGGCGCGTTCGGCGAGGTCGGCGGGGATGTCGCGGTCCGCGACGCCCAGCGCGGTCAGGAAGCCCGCGAGCGCCTCGCCCGGGTCGAGCGGTACGGGCTGCGCGCCGCGCAGGTCCACGTGCAGCCGTCCGTCGGGGAAGCGCGCCCGCAGGGTGTGTCCGACGTGAACGGCCAGGCTGGTCTTGCCGACGCCGCCGAGGCCGTTGATCGCCGAGATGACGACGGCGCCCGGGTCCGGGTGGGAGAGGGCGTCGGTCAGCCGGACGACGTCGGCCTGGCGGCCGGTGAAGTCCGGTAGCCGGGTGGGCAGTTGCTCGGGCACCGCGGGAGCCGGGCCGGTCGGCCGGTCGTCGGCGGTGGCGGGGCGGGCGGCGGTGGCGAGGCCCGGGTCGGAGCGGAGGATGCGCCGGTGCAGCGCGTCCAGGTCCGCGCAGGTCAGCCCCTCGCCGAGGTAGAACCGCCGGGCGTCCTCGTACACCGCCCGGGCCTCTGCGGGCCGGCCCGACAGGTGGTACTCCAGCATCAACAGAGCTCGAAATCGCTCACGGAAGGGGTGGGCGAAGACCGCCTGGTCGAGCTCGACCAGGCAGGACGGGCCGCTCCCGAGTTCGACGTCCAGGCCGAGTTTGGTCTCCAGCGCGTCCAGGCGGCGCTCGGTCAGGTGGCGACGGAGTTCGGCGGCGTGCCGGCCGGGCAGTCCGGCCAGCGGCTCGCCCTCGTGCAGGGCCAGCGCGTCGGCCAGCAGGTCCCGCGCCCGGGGCCGCTCACCGGCGGCGAGCGCCTCGGCGGACCGGGTGACCAGGCGGTCGAAGACGACGAAGTCCAGCGCCTCGGCGGGGACGTCCAGGCGGTAGCCGCCGTCGACGGTGACCAGCAGGTGCCCGACCGCGTGGTTGCGGAGCTCCCGGCGCACCCGGTAGGCGTGGGTGGCGAGCACGGACTTGGGGTTGCCCGGCGGGTTGTCCTCGTCGAAGATCCCGTCCCCGAGGCGACCGGTGGTCAGCACCCGCCCGGGCGCGGCGATCAGCATGGCGAGGAACGCCTGCTGCTGACGGCGGCCGAGCGCCAGGCCCTGCCCGCCCGCCCACCCGGCGAGCGGCCCGAGCAGCCGGAACCGGATCCCAGCCTCCCCGGCCCCGTCGGCGGCGATGGCGGCTGTCTCCATGTCAGGTCTCCCCGTGAGCTCGGTGCCCCCGTGCCGTCGCGGGCGCCGGACCGGCCGGACACCCACGACGGCACGGGGTGGTGCGTGATGGTGCGTGGTGCGTGGAACGTGGTGGTGCGAAGTGACGGGCCCGGCTCAGCAGTTGGTCGGCACCGGCATCACGACGTACGGGCTCTCGACCGAGCTGGGCGCGTAGATCCCGCCGTGCGTCTGCCCGGGGACGTACGTCGTGCCGGGCTGGCGCTCGAAGACGGTGCGGTTGCAGGCGTCGGTGATCAGCAGGTCGCCGCTGCGCCAGAGCGTCACCCGGGCGTGCGGGTACCCGGCGGTGCCGCTCTCCCAGCACAGGCCGCCGTTCGCGTCGAGGACGACCAGGTTGCCGTCGGTGCGGATGACGGCCTTGGCGCCGCACCCGACGGTGCCGGTCGCCCAGGTCGGGTACTGGCGCGAGAAGTCGTTGTCCGGCGCGTAGTAGGCGACGAGGTTGCCGTCGGGCTGCATGACGAGCCGCGCCGTGCCGAACCCGCCCCGGTTGTCGATGTGCGCGCCGTTGTTCGTGAGCTGTTCGCCGTCCCAGATGGTGGCGGTCGGCTGGTCGTAGACGGCGTGGGCGGCGCCCTGGGCGGTCAGCACGCTCGCTGCCGCCAGCGCGACGGCGGCGAGGGTGGTTCGTACGGTGGTGCGGCTCAACGGTCCGGTCCTTTCGATGGTGCTGTCCACGACGGCCGGCCATGCCCGCAAGCTGCGTCTCCGGGCAGATGATCACGTCGCAATCGGATTCTGCGGCGCCCGGATTGACGCGCGATGAACGGTGGCGTTTACGCGTCGGCGGACGACCCGGAGGGGAGCACCGCGGAGATCGGCCAGGCGGGACGGCGCACCAGCCGCTCGGCGGCGTCCCGCAGCGCGCGGGGCAGGTGGCCGCAGGCGGCGGCGAGCGCCCGGGCGGCGTCCGGTTCGCGGTCGGTCCGCTCCCGGCCGATCATCCGGCCGAGCAGCTCCAGCGCCTCGTCCGGGGCCAGCGGCCCGACCTGGACCGCACTCGAACTCCCCTCCCCCGCCGTCCCGTTGACGACCACGACGGCGGCGCAGCCCGGCCCGGCGGGCAGCAGCGGCCGGACGTCCTCGACGCCCCCGGCGCCGTCCAGTACGACCAGGATCCGGCGGTCGGCGAGCAGCCGGAGGTACAGCGCACGGCGCTCGGGGGCGCTCGCGGGCACTGCCTGTTCCTCGACGCCCAGTGCGCGCAGGAACGGCGCCAGGTACCCGGAGGCGTCGTCCGCGCCGTGCAGGTCGGCGTACAGCTGCCCGTCCGGGTGGTCGGGGCCCGCGAGGTGGGCGGCGCGGACCGCCAGCGCGCTCTTCCCGGCGCCGGACGGGCCGGCGACGGTGACGAGCGGCGACTGCGTCCGCCCTGGCACGGCCAACAGCCCGCCGATCTCGGCGAGTTGAGCGATCCGACCGGTGAAGTCGCCTGGATCGGGCGGCAGTTGGAAGGGCCGCAGCACCGACCGGGCGGCGCCCGCCCTGAGTTCGACCGGCCCCGCGCCCGGCCCCGCGTCCAACTCCCTGACCGGCAGGTCGAGTTCGCGCAGCGCCTCGTCCCGCCGCCCGGCCAGCATCCGGCGTTCGTGTTCGGCGAAGGGGCCGGGGACGCCGTCCAGGGCGGCCGGGCCCTGCCAGAGGTCGAGCGCGGCGGTCAGCAGCTCGCGCGCACGCTGCGGCTGCCAGTTCAGGCGGGCGGTGGCGGCGTCGGCGAGCGCGGAGAGGAAGACCGTCCGATCGATGCCGGCCGGGTCGACGTCCAGGCAGTACCCCTTGCCGACGTGCCGCAGGAGGTTCCCGTCGCCGCCCAGCGCGCTGCGCAGCCGGTACATGTTGCCCGGGAGCGCCCCGGCCCGGTCGGGCGCCTCGTCCCCCTCCTCGCCCCAGACCCCGTCGATGATCTCACCGACCGTCACCGGCCGGCCCGCCTGCGCGAGGAGCACGGCGAGCACCGCCCGGTCCCGGGCCCGGTTGATGCGCAGCTCCTGGCCCGCGCGCCGGGCTGTCAGAGGGCCGAGGGTGGTGAAGTGGAGCTCCAGCGCGTCCTCCCCGAGACGATCGTCATGTTGACGTTCCGTCATGTTATCGCTCTCCGTCACCCCACCCCCGGGCCCGCATATGGCCCGGCCCGTGCCCGTGCCCGGGTACCGGCCAGGGTTCTCCACGGGCTCAACCGGCCCGCGTTCCCGGGATCGTGAGCGGTGGAGGCCGAAAGGCGGCTTCCCGCACCAGCAGAGGGAGCTGACGAGTGATGGAGTTCAAGATCGAGGTTCTGGTCCTCCCGGTCTCGGACGTGGACCGGGCCAAGGACTTCTACGCCCGGATCGGGTTCCGCGAGGACGTCGACTACTCCGGCCCCGGCGGCTTCCGGGTCGTCCACTTCACCCCGCCCGGCTCGGCCGCCTCGCTGATCATCGGCAGCGGCGTGACCGACGCGGCGCCGGGCTCCGAGCGCGGCGTGCACCTGGTCGTGGACGACGTGGTCGCGGCCCGCGCCGAACTGGTGGCGGCCGGGGTCGAGGTCAGCGAGGTCTTCCACGACGCGGGCGGCGTCTTCCACCACGCGGGCACCGCCGGCCGGGTGGCCGGCCCGCACCCGGAGCGGCGCTCGTACGGCTCGTTCGCCTCGTTCACCGACCCGGACGGCAACGTCTTCGTCCTGCAGGAGGTCACCGTCCGTGGCCCGGGCCGGATCAGCCACGTGGTCCACCGCGATGCCGCCGAACTCGAGTCGGCGCTGCGCGACGCGGCCGCCGCCCACGGCAAGTACGAGGAGGCACTCGGCCACCACGACGCCGACTCGCCCGCCTGGTACGCCGCCCACATGGCCCGCGCGGCCGGTCTCGACAGCTGAAACGGCTGAAACGGCTGAAACGGAGGAATCAGGCATGACCGGGTACGGCGAGCAGGCCGAACTCACGGCGTTCGTGACATCCGCGTCCGGCGGCGCCCTCGTGCTGCGCGGGGAGGCGGGGTCCGGCCGCAGCACGCTGCTGCACCACGCCGCCGCGCTGGCCGAGCAGCAGGGCCGGGCCGTGGTCCGGGCGGCGGGCGCCGAGGTGGAGTCCGCGCTGCCCTGGGCGGGCCTGCACCAGCTGCTCCACCCGCTGCTCGGCCACCTCGCCCGTCTGGACGACCGGACCCGGGCGGTGTTCGAGTCCGCCTTCGGCGGCCTGCGGAGCTGCTCGCCGCCGGTCATGCCGATGGGCATCGCCGTCCTCCGGCTGCTGGAGCTCGCCACCGAGCAGCGGCCACTGCTGCTGGTCCTCGACGACGGGCAGTGGCTGGACGAGGCCAGCGCCGACGTCTGCGGCTTCGTCGGCCGCCGACTGGCCGTCCGCCCGGTGCAGCTGCTGGTCGCGGTCCGCACTGACCTCCCGTCGCGCTTCGACGCCGCCGCCCTGCCCGAACTCCCGGTCGCCTCCGGCCCCGACGAAACCGCGCTGCTCCGGCCGGCCCCGGACGAACTGCACGCCGCCCGGGCCGCCCGCCGCGCCTGCGCCCCCGAGCCGGGTGCGCTGACCTGGCAGGAACGCCGGGTCGCCGACCTGGCGGCGGGCGGCCTGACGAACAAGCAGATCGGCGTCCGGATGCACCTGTCGCCGCGCACCGTCAGCTCGCACCTCTACCGCGTCTTCCCCAAGCTGGGCGTCACCAGCCGGGCGGCGCTGCGCGACGCGCTGAGCCGCGCCGCCGGATGACACCTCCCCCTCCGAAAGGACCGAACATGATCAGCAGGCGTACCTTCACCACCGCGGTCGGCCTCGGCCTCGGTGCCACCGCCCTCACGGGCACCGCGTCCGCCGCCGCACCCACCCCGACCGTCCCGGACATCGCCCCCGGCACCCACACCGCCTTCACCGACCTGAAGCGCGTCCAGGCCGGCGTGCTCGACATCGGTTACGCCGAACTCGGCCCCAAGCACGGCCCGGTGGCCGTCCTGCTGCACGGCTGGCCGTACGACATCCACAGCTACGTCGACGTGGCCCCGCTGCTCGCGGACGCCGGCTACCGGGTGATCGTGCCGTACCTGCGCGGCCACGGCACCACCACGTTCCTGTCGCCGACCACGCCCCGCAACGCCCAGCAGTCCGCGATCGCGCTGGACATCCTCGCCCTGATGGACGCCCTGAAGATCCGGCGGGCGACGCTGGCCGGCTTCGACTGGGGCTCGCGGACCGCCGACATCATCGCGGCCCTCTGGCCGGAGCGGGTCCGGGCCCTGGTGTCGGTCAGCGGCTACCTGATCACCAACCTCGCGGCGCAGCGCACCCCGCTGCCGCCGAAGGCCGAACACACCTGGTGGTACCAGTACTACTTCGCCACCGACCGCGGCCGCCTCGCCATGGAGACCAAGCAGAACCGGCACGACCTGTGCCGCCTGGTCTGGGACGAGGTCTCCCCCACCTGGGACTTCGACGACGCCACCTTCGAACGCACGGCCGCCGCCTTCGAGAACCCCGACTACGCCGCCATCGTGATCCACAACTACCGCTGGCGCCTGGGCCTGGCCGACGGCGAACGCCGGTACGACCAGTACGAACAACTGCTCGCCGCCCGGCCCACCATCCCCGTACCGACCATCACCCTCGACCCCGCCCTCGACCCGTTCCTCCCCTCCACCGACGGCGCCGCCTACCGGCAGCTCTTCACCGGCCCCTACGACCACCGCGTCCTCCCGGGCATCGGCCACAACGCACCCCAGGAGGCCCCGACCGCATTCGCCCGGGCAGTCCAGGACGCCGACCGGTTGGCGGCCCACAAGTGACCGGCCCCGAGCACGTCGCCGAGGCCCGCCGCACCCGCTTCGGCACCCTCCCCCAGCGAATCCCCTTCGCGGACATGGTCGAGGAACGCCCGGAGATAGCTACCGATCCGGCCGCCTTCGACCCCGACAGCCAGGCAATCCGGTTCTCCTGCCTGGCTGCCGATCTGGGCCTCTGACCACCCCGGCCGAAGCGGGGACGCCGTCCTACCTCAGCGACCTGAAGGCGGTGCGGAGTTCCTCGGCCAGCAGCTGCGGCTGCTCCCAGGCGGCGAAGTGGCCGCCCCGGTCGACCTCGTTCCAGTGGATGATGTTGCCGAAGGTCCGCTCGCCCCAGCTGCGCGGCGCGGGGTAGATCTCGGACGGGAAGACCGTCACCGCGACCGGCAGCTTCGGAATGGACACCGCGTTGAACGGTCCGCCGCCCGCCTGGGCGCCCTCCCAGTACAGCCGGGACGACGACGCGCCGGTGCCGGTCAGCCAGTACATCGAGATCGCGTCGAGCATCTCGTCGTACGTCAGCACCTTCTCCGGCTCGCCACCGGAGTCCGTCCACTCCGCGAACTTGTCGTAGTAGTACGACGCCATGCCGACCGGGGAGTCGGTGAGCGAGTAGGCGATCGTCTGCGGGGTCTGGTTCATCATCGCCGCGTAGCCGAAACCGTCGCGGTAGAAGTGCAGCAGCCGGTCGTACGCCCGCTTCTCCTCGGCCGACAGGTTCGTGGGGGCCGGGTCGAAGTTGCGCACCCGGCGCAGGATGTCGTCCGGCACCGTCCCCGGCATGTTGACGTGGATGCCGAGCAGCCCCTTCGGCTGCTGGACGGCGAGCACCTCGGAGAGGAGCGCGCCGTGGTCGCCGCCCTGCGAGACGTACTCCGGGTACCCGAGGCGCAGCATCAGCTCGTGGAAGGCGTGCGCGATGCGGGTGAAGTTCCACCCCGGCCCGGTCGGTTTGCCCGAGAAGCCGTAGCCGGGCAGGGTCGGCAGGACCAGGTGGAAGGCGTCCTCGGCGCGCCCGCCGTGCGCCGTGGGATTGACCAACGGGTCGATGACCTTCAGCAGTTCGACGATCGAACCGGGCCAGCCGTGCGTCATCAGCATCGGCATCGCGCCCGCGTGCGGGGAGCGGATGTGCGCGAACTGGATGTCCAGCCCCTCGATCTCGACGATGTACTGCGGCAGGTCGTTGAGGCGCCGCTCCAGCGTCCGCCAGTCGTACCCGCTGCCCCAGTACTCCATCAGCGGCCGCATCTTCGCCAGTTGCGCACCCTGGGTGCGGTTGTCGACGGTCTCACGGTCCGGCCACCGGGTCGCCCGGATCCGCCGCCGCAACTCATTGAGGTCCGCCTGCGGAACCTTGATCCGGAACGGACGGATACCCGCCCCCGGTCGCGGCGCCTCCCCGGCGCCCGTCCATCCCGCCACCCGCCCGGTGACCGCCTGCGCCGGAGCGGACAGGGCAACCTGGCCGGCGACGACCCCGGCCGCCGCCAGACCGAGGAAACGGCGTCGGCCGGTGGTGTTTTCGTGCGCTGCCATCGAGGCCTCCTTGCATGAGAAAAAGATGTGAGGTGTTCCGCCCGCGACAGGACGGAATCAGGCCGGGACCACCCGGTAGCTCAGCACCGGCCACGGCAGGTCGAACTGGGCCAGCGAGCCGGTGGCCCACGGGTGGTCGCCGGTGCAGCCCGCGCCGGTGTACACCACCACGGACGCGGCCCCGGAGGCGACCTGCACCGACCGCGCGGCCACCGACAGCGTGTGGCAGGTGCCGAAGTCGTCGAGATCGACGACGGTCACCGCGCCGCTCCCGCCGCTGCCCGAGTAGAGGTGGGCACCCGGCTGCAACGGGGGCCAGCCGGCGGCCTGCGCCGATCCGGCACCGAGGCCGATCACGGCCGCGACGAGAGCCGCCGCGACGGCCGAGGCCTTGGGAGTGAACATATGAACCACCTTCCGTTCGTGGGACGTTGTTGCTGAGGGGATCAGGCCCGGTTCTCCGCCTGGAACATCCAGCTCTGCTTCTCCAGTTCGGCGATCTCAGTTCGGCGATCAGCCACCAGCGCCGGATCGAGCAGGTCGACCAGCGGACAGACATGGCGTGCCCCTTCGGAGCGGGCGTGCCCTGTCCATCATTGGCGCCGAACCGCCTTTCGAAATCGGTCATTTGACCGCACATCCGCTTCCCCCGATCCGACCCCGGGTGCTTGGCGCATGCAGTCAAATCACGGCCGCCGGCAACGGAGGTCCTCACCGGAGTCGATCCGACCTGGCGGGGCCTCGGGGATCGGGGCCGCAACGATGCGAGCCCCTCGCGGGGGCGGGCGCGCGGGCCGTGCTGCTAGGGCCTGTCCGGCCGATCTTGCCGGGCGCGCGACGCCGGATCATCCCGCCTGGAAGCACCGGCAAACCATCCAAGTACACCCAGTACGAGGACGGTTCGCCGGCACTCCCAGCCGGGCGCCCGACGCCGCGCGCTGATCCGACAAGATCGACCGGACAGGCCCTAGCCCTGCCCGAGGTGTTCCCGTGGAGCAGGCACCTGTCAGCCGAGGAGGTACGCGAGTTCGTTGTGGACCTCGTCAACGCGACGCGTGATGCCGTCGAACTGGATGTCCACTCCAACCTCCACCGCGTCATAGTCGAATGGCGCGCCACCGCCAGGATCCTGGCCGACCCGACCTCACTGCTCAGCTGACCCGGGCCCTCCCGACGAGGACCACGGCGAGCTACCTGCCCCGTGAGCCCCAAGCGCGGCGATGACGTTCCGCCTCCACCCATCGACGACGAGTGGCGCCTGCGATTCGTCACGAACGAGGCCGCCAAGGGGTGGGGTGGGAGCTTGGCGTTGAAGCACCTGGCAACAGCCGGCGCTGCTTCGAGGCGTTGCGCAGTTCCCCGGCCTCCAGCGGCGACCCCGACCGGCAGCACGGACTGCGCGGCCGACTTGCCACCGCGACGCTCGGCGGGCCCTCGGCGAGCAGCTGCGCCGCGCCTTCAACCGGCGGAGCAGCGCGATCGAGAGCCGCCTCCGGGCCCTCGCCGGAAACATCCGAGCGGCCGGCCTGGCCGAGCCGAGGCCGAACGGCTGCGCACCGACCTGGCGACCACCGGGGACGTCATACGCGCCGCCGCCGTGGAGACGGACAACCCGGCCCCACCGTCCCCGTGCTCGGCCGACCGCACCGCACGATTCCTCTCGCGGTGCGGTCGGCCGAGTGGGAGACGAGCTGGACCTACCTGCCCGGCGCTGCGTCAGCAGCAGCCGCCGGCGCCACCGTCGAGCGTCTTTGCGACCGGCGCGGGTGCCGGAGCTCCCGAGCTCGGCACGGCCACGTACAGCAGCCCCGCACCCAGAACCAGCCCGGCGACAGCGGTGACAACAGCCTTGAACATCGCGGTTCCCCCTCCGAGTTGACAATTAGTGCACAGATTCAAGCCCCGTCGGCATCCCGCTGTCAACGATCGAAGGCACCAGCCGAAACGTCCTCAGTTCTCCGGCGAACCATCCGGCAAAATCCGAGTCGCTCACCGCCCTGGCTCCCCGCGGCCCGTCACGAGATCTCGTACATCCCGGCGCCGTCGAGGTACCGCACCGTGTTGAGGTCGCGCTGGAGTACGGCGTCCACCGGGTGCTCCAGCGTGAGGGTGGCCGGGTAGCCCCGGTCGTAGGTGGTCGGGGTGATCGGGTCACCGGGTTCGAGCAGAACGGTGAGGTCGCGGAAGCTCTCCAGCTCCCGGATCCGGTCGAGGGCCCGGTAGCGGACCAGTCGCCCGGCTGCGGGGGCGACCAGTGCGGCCCAGGCGAACGCGTGCCGTCGTTGGTACGCCCGGCCGGCCCGGGTGCGGAAGCGGTCGGGGCGGGCGTAGGCGTCGACGATCCATTCCAGTTGGCCCTCGCCCAGCAACTGGGCGGTGTAGTACGGGAGTCCGGACATCCGGGCGCCCGCCTCGATCAGCCGGGGGCCGTCCGGCGTCAGCTTGATCTCCAGGTGGGCGGCGCCGTGCCGGATGCCGAGCGCGTCCAGCACCTGGCGTCCGTACGCGGCGAGTTCGGGCACCGGCGGTTCGTCGGAGCGCAGCAGCACCTGGGCGACGACCAGGTCGCGGACTCCGTTGGCGGTGATCCGCTCGGTGCGCCAGGCGTCGGTCAGGTGGTGAACGCCCCTGCTGCTGACGGTGTTCAGGATGTACTCGGTGCCGACCAGGTACTCCTGGGCCACGACTTGCTCGATCGGCTCGCCGTGGATCGTCCCGCTGCCGCGGAGCCGGCGCAGCGCCACGACCGATTCGTCCGGCGAGTCGCAGAACGACACGCCGTCGCCCCAGTAGCTGCGCAGCGGTTTGACCACCGCCACCCCACCCAACTGCGCGTGCCAGGACCGGAGTTCGCTCTCGTCCCCGGTGCGGAGCTGCCGCATCGCGGGGACGCCCCGGGCCCTGAGTGTCTCGATCTGCACATACTTGTCCCGGCGCGCGGCGCTCAACTCGGTGCCGTTGGTGGGCAGTCCGAGCTTCTCGGAGAGCGCGTCGGCGAGTTCCACCCCGGTCTCGCGTCCGGGCAGCACCGCGACGACCCCCTTCAGCCGCGCGGCCAAGGCGTCCAATTCGCCGTCGTGGACCAGCACTTGAGCAAACCGCGCCGCATCCACCGGCTCGACACCGAACGGCAGCCCGGGCGTGCTCTGCACCTGGACGACCTCGCCGCCGACCGCCGCGAAGGCGTCGATGTGGCCGTAGGCCGGCCCGAACGCGTCGACGACTGCCACACGGAACGCGGACATTCTGCCCCCTACTGGTTGGCCGGAGCCGATGCGGACGAAAGGACTTCCCGGCGGAGTTCGAGCAGCCGGTGGACGGCGTTCGTGAGGACGTCGCGCACGCTGAACCCGGAGGTGCCGGGGTGCTCGGCGTTCAGAATCCCCCGCTCGCCGGCCTGCGCGCCGATCTCCCTGCGGGTCAGCCCGGTCCGGTCCGGGAACGCCTCCGGCAGTATGCGCCGGGTGATGCCGAGGTGCACCATGCGGAAGTCGACGAACCTGTCGATCAGTTGGACCAGCCGTTCGGCCCCGGCGCCGTCGAGCACCAGCCTGCCGTCCCGCACCGACTGCCACACGTTCATGCCCAGGCTGGAGGCGCTGCGCCACTGGGCGACGACCGGCCGGGACCAGGTCGGGAAGTAGGACATCGCCAGGTCCAGGTAGCTGCCGTACTCGGTGGTCGGCGGCAGCAGGGCCAGTTCGAGCAGCTGCACGCTGGGCATGAACGCCCCGCTCGCGCCGCGCGGACCGCCGGGGTGGCCCAT
This sequence comes from Kitasatospora sp. NPDC004614, assembly GCF_042873675.1. Classification (NCBI taxonomy): domain Bacteria; kingdom Bacillati; phylum Actinomycetota; class Actinomycetes; order Kitasatosporales; family Streptomycetaceae; genus Kitasatospora; species Kitasatospora sp. NPDC004614. The sequence continues at coordinate 277,302 of NZ_JBIALR010000001.1, read as the reverse complement.
GTGGAAGTGCCGGAACCGGCCGAACGCCTCCCCGGACAGCCGGCGGTAGCCCGCCATGTGCGAGGTGAACTCCGCGGTGCAGCGGGCGGCGTCGTCCAGCACCGCCACCGGTTTCACGGCGTCCGGCGCGGTGATCAGCGTGCGAAGCCCGTACGCGGCGGACCTGATCCACGGCTCGGAGAGGTAGTGTCCGAGGTAGAAGTCCCGTTCCAGGGTGCCGAGTTGGCCGGGCGAGAACACCCGGATGTCGCCGCAGCGCCGGTACTCCTCGCAGTTCACGTCGATCAGCAGCTCGTAGCTCAGGTGCGGATCCAGCGAGCGGAACCGCGCGCTCTGCGCGGAGATCAGCTCCGTCAACTCGCGGGGCGCGGCCAGCGGCCCGGCGGGGGCGAACCCGCCCAGCATGAACAGCAGGTCGAGCTGCGTGACGCGCGCGGCGCGCGGGTCGTCACCGACCACTCCGACTCCCGAAACCAACTCCCGCTGCTTGAAAGCTAGTTGCCGGTACGTCAGCCCGCCACGCCCGACCTCGGCCAGGTCCCCCGGAAGGTCGTGCAGAACGTAGTCGCGAAACGGCGACGGGGACGGAACCAACGCACGAGGCGCGGATTCCACGGAACCGTTGAAGAGATCGTTGCTGTCCACTTCCACTCCTTGTCCGCAACCGAAGCGACCGAGGACGGGGGGCGGGCCGGCGACCCGCCCCCCGTTCACGTCAGGGCCTGACGCAGCGGAAGCTGCTCGCGGCGTTCGGGTCGCCGAAGGCGTAGCGGGAGACCATCGGGTACCGGCACACGTCCCGGGTGACGTTCCGCCCGTCGGCGGTGGGCAGGGTGGCGTGCAGCACGCCGGGGGCCTGCCCGCGCTCGACCCAGGCGGTCAGCGCGGCCATGTCGTCGGCGCCGTTCAGGGCGCAGTGCCCGACGCCGGGGGCCAGGAAGACCCGGTAGAAGTTGTCGACCTTCGCGCTGCCGCCCATCCGGTCCTCGACGCGCTTGCGGTAGTCGACCGTGCCCGCGGTGGGGATCACCGGGTCGGCGTCGCCGTGCCAGCTGAGCAGCTTGCCGCCGGCGTCGCGGAACGCGGACAGGTCCGCGTCGCGGGTCCCGATGGCCGGGTCGAACTCGGCGCGCGCCTTGCGGAAGATCTCCTCGAACTGCGGGTACGTCAGGTTCGCCGAGCTGAACCCGGGCTGCTTCTGCACGAAGTTGGCGACCCACTCGGCGGGGACGATGAACGGCGCGCCGGTGGTGACGCCGTCCGTAGTGGTGCTGGCGGCGAGGGGGCCGAAGTCGGCACCGATCGGCAGCCCGTACCAGAGCCGCTTGCCGTGGCTGTCGCGCGGGCCGTCCCAGATCTTGCGGACCACCTCGGCGTCGGCGGCGCTGATCGTGTACTCCTTGCCCTCGCACACCACCTTCATGCCGATCAGGCGGCGCGGGTCGAAGTCGCAGCGGTTCGGGTCGCTGATCAGCCCGTCCGCGATGCCGTCGAGCTTGTCGCAGGCCTTCAGCGCGGCCTGGTTGAACGCGTTGAACTCGCAGGCGGTCGGGTAGGTGTGCTGCTCGTTCATCACGACCTGCGGCCACAGCGTGGCCACCTCGAACTGGTTCCAGTTGATGGCGGGGGACGCCGCGTTGATGCCGTCGAAGTCGGTCGGGTACTTCTGCGCCTCCATGTAGCCCTGGCGGCCGCCGGTGGAGCAGCCGTTGAAGTAGGAGCGGAAAGCGGTGTGGCCGTAGACGCCGTCGACGACCTGCTTGCCGACGAGCGCCATCTCGTGGACGGAGCGCGAGGCGAAGTTCTCCAGCAGCGCGGCGTTGATCCGGCCCTGCCCGTCCAGCGCCCAACTGCTGTCCAGGCCACTGGTGTCCACGCCCGCGTCGGTGGTGGCGGCGGCGTAGCCCTGCTTGACGGCCGCGGCCACCGAGCCGATGTTCCCGGCGGCGTACGCGGCGCCGCCGGCCGCCTGGAAGCGACCGTTCCAGCCGGACTCCGGCAGCCAGATCTGCACCTTGGCACGGTCGTTGGCGCCCGGGTGGGTCAGCGTGACGGTCACCTCGCAGTGCGCCGGCACGTCGGGGACCACGCCGCCACCCAGCGGCGGACTGCCGGGCACCTGGAACGCGCCCGCCGGCACGGCCGTCGCCGTCACCGACTCCACCGAGGCGCCCTCCGGCGCCGAGGGCTGGAACGGGGTACAGGCGAACGGTACGGAACCGGAGGCGGTCAGCGTCGCGCCGCCCGCCTGGCCGGCCGAGGCGCTCGCCGGTGCGTTGACGGCCGCGGCCGCCGCCAGCGAGAATCCTGCCGCCGCGAGCCTCAGAAGCCGTCGATTCATGTGTCTCTCCTCGAATTTCGGGAATCGCGCGACCACTGTCGCCGCCCCGCCGACTGGAACACATCAGTCATCCGACGTTCTGTGGCCATGCAGTCATCCGACCGATGCGGACGCCCGGCGCGCGGGAGACAGTGAACGCCCAAGCCCCCGAAGACCGAAGACCGAAGCCAGGAGCGTCGCCATGTCGATCACCCAGAACGGCCGCGGACGGCGGCTCGCCGCGGCCCTCGCCGCAGCCGCGGGCGTCCTCGCCCTCACCGGCGCGACAGCCGGCCCTGCGGCGGCCGACCGCGGACCGAAGCCGACCGTCGTCCTGGAGCACGGCGCGTTCGCCGACGCCTCCAGCTGGAACGGCGTCATCGCCCGCCTGCGCCACGACGGTTACCCGGTCGTCGCCGCCGCGAACCCGCTACGCGGCCCGGCCTCCGACGCCGCCGCGCTGCGCAGCGTCATCGACCACATCGACGGCCCGGTCGTGCTGGTCGGCCACTCCTACGGCGGCTCGGTGATCAGCGCCGCCGCCGTCGGCGAACCGCGCGTCAAGGCCCTGGTCTACGTCGCCGCGTTCCTGCCCGCACCGGGCGAGTCCGCGCTGCAACTGACCGGACAGTTCCCCGGATCCACCCTGGCCGGCGCCCTCGACCCGGTGCCGTTCACGAACGCCGACGGCAGCACCGGCACCGACCTGTACATCCAACAGGGCAAGTTCCGCGCGCAGTTCGCCGCCGACGTCCCCGCCGAGAAGGCCGCACTGGCGGCCGCCACCCAGCGCCCGATCGCCCAGGCCGCGCTGACCGAACCGGCCACCGCCGCCGCCTGGCAGACCGTCCCCAGCTGGGACATCGTCACCACCCAGGACCTGAACATCCCGGCCGCCGCCCAGCGCTTCATGGCCGAACGCGCCCACGCCCGCACCACCGAGGTCGCCGCGTCCCACTCCGTCGCGGTCTCCCACCCCGACCTGGTGGCCGGCGTCATCGAAAAGGCGAGCATGAGCTGACGCTCGGTCAACTCGAAGCCAACGCCCCCTCGATCTCCCGCCGGTTGGTGATCCCCAGCTTGCCGAACACCTTCCGCAGGTGCCACTCCACCGTGCGCGGGCTGAGGAACAGCTGCGCGCCGATCTCCGCATTCGGGTGCCCGGCGGCGGCGAGGCGGGCGATCTGCGCCTCCTGCGGGGTCAGTTCCGGCCCGCCGACGGCCCGTTTGCGCACCGTCTCACCGGTGGCGAGCAGCTCGCGCCGGGCCCGTTCGGCGAACGCCTCCTGGCCCATCCGCGCGAACTCCTCGTGCGCGGCGCGCAGTTCGTCGCGGGCCAGGGCCCGCCGGTTCTGGCGGCGCAGCCATTCGCCGAACAGCAGCCGGGCCCGGGCCTCGAACACGCCGAGCCCGCCCGCCCCGAAGTGTCCGACGGCCTCCCGGTAGCGGTCCTCGGCCTGCTCGGGCGGCCCGGCCAGCGCCTCGGCGACCGCCCGCGCGCCGAGCGCCCACGGCGTACCGGCCCGACCCCAATCGGCCAGCCGCTCCCGCGCCCCGGCCGCCGCGGCCGGGTCCCCGGCCCGGACGGCCGCCTCGACGAGTTCGCCGCACGTCCACTGGTGCACCGCGAGATCCCGGTACTCCGCGCCCCGCAGCGCCGCCTCCAGCGCCAACGGGTAGTTGCCGAGGCCGTTGTGGAGCACCGCCCGCGCCCACGCCGCGGTCGCGGTGAGCCGGCCGAGGCCGCACCGCTCGCCCTCCCGTTCGGCCGCCCCGATCGCGGCCAGGGCCGGCCGTTCCCGGCCCTGGTACGCGCCGATGCCGGCCGTCGTGGCCAGGCGCATCGCCAGGCCGGCGCCGTTCTCGACGGCGGTCGCCCCGGCCAGCAGTTCGCGGGTCTCGGCGAGCCGCCCGGCGAAGCCCAGCGCGGCCGCCCGGTGCGGCAGCGCCGTCGAGAGGATCGACAGCGCGCCCGTCGTCCGGGCGGAGCGGACCGCCCGCTCGGTGACGTCCAGCCAGGCCGCGAGGTCGCCCAGCTCGGCGGCGGCGTTCGCGGCCGCCCACAGCAGCGCCGGGTCGTCGATGTCGGGGACGGCGCGCAGCGCCCGCGCCAGCAGCGGGTGCGCGGCGGCGGGCCCGTCCGTGGTCCACGCGGCGAGGGCGCGCAGCAGGACGCCCGCCGGCTCGTCGCCGGGCGGCAGCGCGCGGGCCGCCCCGGCGACCTGCCGCAGTGCCCCGTCGTCGTGCCGGCCGGCCCAGATCGCGGCGCCGAACGCCATCAGGGCGGTCTCCCGCGCGGCGGCCGGGTCGAGCGCGCCGAGCCGGTCCGCCGCGTCCAGCAGCGGCCGCACCACGCCGAGTTCCGGGCCGGCCAGGGCCGCCACCCTGGCCCGCAGCCGGTGCACGTGGGCCTGCTGGAGCGGGTCCAGCGCGCCGAGTTCGGCTGCGGCGAGCAGGTCGGGCACCCGGGCCGTCAGCCCGGCCGCGAGGTACGCGTCCGCGGCGGCCAGCGCGCGCCGCGCCCGTCCCTTCGGGTCGGGGGTGAGCGCGGCGGCCCGTTCCAGGAAGGACGCGGCGGCGGCCCGCCCGCCGCGGGCCAGCGCCCGGTCGGCGGAGCACTCCAGCTCGACGGCGACCTCCTCGTCCGGCCCGAGCGCGGCGTGCGCCCGGTGCCAGGCCCGCCGGTCGGGGTCGCGCCCGCCGTCGGTGGCCTCGGCCAGCGCCTGGTGCGCGGCCCGCAACGCGGTCGCGTCCGCGCCCCGCCAGACGGCGGAGCGCACCAGCGGGTGCCGGAACCGCACCGCGGCCCCCACCGTGATCAGCTCCCCGGCCGGCGCCGCCGCCTCCGGCCCGACGCCGAGGAACCGCAGGGCGTCCCACAGCAGCGGCCCGTCGCCGACCGGTTCGACCGCCGCGACCAGCAGCAGCGCCCGGGTGTCGGCCGGCAGCGCCTGCACGCGGCGCCGGAAGCCGTCCTCGACCCGGGTCGCCAGCGGCCCGGCCCCGGGCCCGCCGAAGCCGAACGCCAGCTCGGCGGGCGACAGGCCCCGGGGCAACTCCAGCAGCGCCAGCGGGTTTCCGCCGGTCTCGGCGACGATCCGGTCCCGCACCCGGGCGTCGACCGGCCCGGGCAGCACGCTGTCGAGCAGCGCCCGGGCCTCGGCGTCACCCAGCCCGCGCAGCGCGAGGTCCGGCAGCCCGGCGAAGCCCTCGTCGCCCGCCCCGTCCACGGCCCGCTCGGCGAACACCAGCGCCACCGACTCGGCGTCCAGCCGCCGCCCGACGAACGTCAGGATCCGCTGCGACATCAGATCCAGCCACTGCGCGTCGTCGACCAGGCACACCAGCGGCGCATCGGCCGCCGCCTCCGCGAACAGCCCCAGCACCGCCATCCCGACCAGCAGCATCTCGGGCGCCGCCCCGCCGCTCAGCCCGAACGCCACCCGCAGCGCGTCCCGCTGCACCTCGGGCAGCCGCTCCAGCCGGTCCAGCAGCGGCGCGCACAGCCGTTGCAGCGCCGAGTACGCGAACTCCGCCTCGGCCTCCACCCCCGCCGCCCGCACCACCTGCAACTGCCCGGCCAGCCCCACCAGTTGATCCAGCAGCGCCGACTTCCCGACCCCCGCCTCCCCCCGCACCACCAACACCCGGCTGCGCCCGCCGCGCACCTCGCGCAGCAGCCGCTCCAGCTCCCCCGACTCCCGCTCCCGCCCGAGCAGTTGACGCTTCGCCTGGTCCGCCATGGTCCCCTCCGGTACGAATCCCCTCCCGGAGGAGCCATGACCATCCTACGAACACCGCCCGAACTGCCGATACGACCTCAGTTCGCGGGCGCCTGAGGGGTGTCCACCAGCAGGTCGAACGCCAGCCCGCTCGCCCCCTCGCCCCGCCCCGCGCCGCGCTGCGCGCCGAGCCAGACGCAGACCCGGCCGCTGCGCCACCGGGTCCGGTGGTAGGCGACGGAGAGCCGGGTGCCGGTCTGCGGGACTTCCTCCTGGTTGACGAAGTACCCGTGCGGTGTGGCGGCGTCCAGGCCCTCGCGCAGCAGCGAGGTCCGCGGCTGGACGGGCGGCAGTACGCCGACGACGTCGGGCATGGCGGCGCGTTGCAGCTGAACGGTGCGGTTGTCGCCGGGGACGTGCACGGGGATGAACGGGATCCAGTTCTCGGGGACGGAGTTCATCGCCTCGTAGGCGATCGGCGCGAGCGGCGCGTCCGGTGGGGCGGGCGGGTGGAGGCGCAGGTGGTAGGCACGGATCTCGGCGGCGACCTCGCTGCCCCGGCGGCCCGGGCCGGTGGGGCGGGGGACGGTCGCCTCGATGCCCCAGACCAGGTCGGCGGCCTCGTCGCGGATCAGCGACACTTCCTCCAGCGCGGGTCCGTCGGCGACCTTGGGCACGCTGGCGGGCAGCAGCAGGCTGGTGTCGGCGGGGGTGTCGGGTCCGGCGTCGATGGTGTCGAGGGTGTACATCGACCAGCGCTGCCAGTTCTCGTCCAGGCCGGTGCCCGCGGGGGTGATCCACAGCCGCTGTCCGAACACGTCGGTGATGGCGAGTCCCTGGATCGACGCGAGGGTGCCGACCGGTAGTTCGCACGGGAGTTGGTACCAGTTGTTGCTGTAGACCAGCGCGAACTCGAGGAAGATCAGCCGGGCCAGGTCGGTGCTGTCCGGCGACACGGCGGCGAAGTTGGTGCCGCCGTCCTCGATCGCCCACCAGCGCGGCAGTGGCATGCCGGCGTAGCGCAGCGGCGCGGGGAAGACGGTGCGGTTGATCGGCGGGAGTGGCGGTTCGGCGCCGCCGACGGGGTGGTCGGGGTCGATCGAGAAGGCGTGCCAGTCGAGTTCGCCGCCGGGGAACTCCTGCGCGGTGAGCACCTTTTCGGTGCCGTCGGGGGCGGTACCGGCCACCGAGAAGCGGTGTTCGAGGCGGCGCGGGTCCCAGCTGTCGTCGCCGTCCGGCTGGTCGATGAGGTCGTCGAACCAGGCGACCAGGCGGGTGCCGAGGGCGTCGAGCGCGGGGTAGTGCAGGTGCAGGATGTCGTTGATGCCGTCGGAGGCGTGGCCGCCGCCCTTGATGTGCCGGTACAGCAGGTAGCCGTCCATCCGCCGTCCGGCGACGGCCTGGAGGGTGGACCAGGTCTCCGGGTCGGACACCCGCGGGGCGTCGGTGTCGGTGGTCGGGTCGGGCAGCGCGATCGGGTACATCCGGACGTACTGGCCGCGGAAGTCGAACGCGATGTTGGCCAGCACCGGGTCGCGGCCCAGCAGTTTGAGCCACCGCCGGCCGATCGCCAGCCGCAGGTCGAAGGCGATCCGGTCGCTGCCCGCCACGAAGGCCGGCGGGCGCCGTTCGGCGAGAGCTTCCAGCGGCCGGTCGTCCGGCAGTGGTTCGGCGGCGCCGTCGTCGGGGCGGAACCGGCTGGGCCGGGTGCCGGCGATCGAGTACGTCGCGGTGACGGGTGAGCCGCCGTCGGTGGCGCGGAACTCTCCGAGCTGCCACTGCCGGGTCAACAGCCAGAGCGGGTCGCGCAGTTCGGCCCGCAGCGCGCGCTGGAAGTCGGTGGTGCGGGGCCGTCCCTCCAGCCGGTTCCACACCCCGACGGCCGGGTTCGTCCGGCCGGCGAGTGCCGTGGGCAGGTCGGCGATGCGGGGCTCAGGCATGGGCGGCCTTCCAGCGCTGGTTGGCGGTCGCGAGGTCGGTGGAGATGGTGATCGGCTGCCGGGTCGCGGACATCACGGTGGCGGGCAGCAGTTGGGCGTAGGCGGTGTTGTCGAGGTGTTCGGGTTCGACGCCGCGGGTCTTCGCCAGGTCGAGCGTCTCGCCGATCGCGGCGATCAGGTCGTCGGTGTTCCAGGTTCCGGTGCGCACGGGCGGCACGACCAGCAGCATGGCCTGCGGCGGCTGGGAGTCCGGGCCGTCGTAGTGCAGCGCGATGCCGGTGGTCTCGCGGTCGGTGGGGATCACCTCTGTCCATTCGTCGAACAGCAGGCCGACCCGGGTGGTGGAGGGCAGCACCGGGTCGGGCGCGTAGTGGGCGGTGAACAGCACCTTGTCCTCGGTGATGGGCGTGTCGTCGGCGAACTCCATGGCCAGCCAGTGGTCGCCGGGCCGGAACGGCAGCTGGATCGGCGTCAACTGCGGTTCGGCGGACCCGAGCAGGGAGCCGAGCAGCCCGCCGGGGCCGCGCAGGGCGTCGCTCAGCAGCACGGCCTGTTCCCACAGCCGGGGCTTGTCGCGGACCCGGGCGATGCCGTGCGCCCAGTCGTCGATCGGGAAGTCCCGCCCGAACGGGGGCTGGGTGAGGTGCTGGACGAGCGTGCCGCTGGCGGTGACGGCGTGCTGCCAGTCGGCGGCGAGCTGCGGGTCGGGCGTGAACTCCGGTACGGCGAGGGCGTCCTGGCCGAGCAGCGCCTTGAGCGCGTCGATCGCCGCCGTGACCTGGTCCGGCCCGGTGACGGCCGCGTCGTACGCGGCGAGCGCCTGGTCCGCGCCGGCCAGCCGGGCGAGGACGTCGGTGTGCAGCGCGCCCGCGCGGTCCAGCAGGTCGCGGCAGAACAGCACCACCCGGTCCTGGAACGGCTGGAGGCTGAGGTCGGTCGGGTCGAAGGCGGTCAGCGGGAGCTTGCCGGCGACTTCGGCGAGCAGCGCGCTGAGCGTGGTGCGGACGGTCCTGGCCTCCGCCCGGAGCGAGGCCAGCTTGTTGGCGAAGGCCTGCCGCCGTCCGGCGATGATCCCGCGCAGGACGGCCGGCAGCGCGGGCAGCGGCGTGGTGGGGGTGGTGGCGATCAGCCGTTCGGCCTGTTGCAGCAGCCGGAACCGTTCGGTGGCGGAGGTGGCGAACGGCAGCGCGTCGTAGGTGGCGAGCAGCGCGTCGGCCTGGGCCAGCGCCCTGGTCATCCGGTCCGCGGCGTCGGCGACGGCGGCCAGCACGTCGCTGAAGACGCCCCGGCGCCACATCGCGAGTTCGCCCCAGCCGCTGCGGACCATGCCGAAGCCGGCGGCCGTGGTGACCAGGTTGGCGTACCCGGTGAGCAGGGTGTCGACGGTGGCGAGGATCTGGGCGCGCTGCGGCGGCGCACCGGCCGGGTAGAGCGGCGCCAGCGTGGCGAGGTAGCTCTCGACGTTGGTGCGCAGCACGTCCAGCGAGGCCCGGACGGCGGCGGGGCGTTCGCGGGGCAGCGAGACGGCGTCGTCGGCGGCCCGGTCGGCGGGGGCCGGTCCGGCGGCGGGCATCAGGTCGGTGGGGCGCAGCGGCCGGGCGGTGGTCAGCAGCGGGCGCAGCACGTTGATCAGCGGGGCGAGTTCGAAGAAGGTGATCCGTCCGGCGACCCGGTCGGTGTAGTGGATGGTCAGTTCGGCGTCGGGCCGCGGGTTGTCGAGGGCGATGACGGCGCCGGTGATCCGGTCGTCGAGGTCGGTCATGGCGCTGTCGCCGGCCGGGCGGACCGCCCAGAGCAGGTCGATCGGCTGGAGGTGGAGGTCGAACTGGCTGAGGGTGCGGCTGCGGGGCTGTCCGGTGATCGGGTCGGTCCAGGTGACCTGGGCGACGACGCCGGTGGCGGGCGGCAGCAGCGCGGGCAGCCAGGCGTTGACGGCGGGTTCGGCCTGGGCGCGCGGGGTGTTGTGGGAGAGCGGGGGCGCGCCGGTATCGGGTTTGAGGCCGGGGGTGAGGCGCAGGCCGAAGCGGTGGGTCAGGGTGGTGCCGCTGCGGGGAGTGGTGACGACGGCGGGTTCGGGTGGCAGTCCTTCCTTGGCGTAGGCGTCGAGGGTGGCGGAGGCGCGTTCGGGGTTGCCGAGCAGCGCCTGGTGGGTGCTTTCGGCGACGGCGAGGTCGGAGAGCGCGTCGTGGACGTCGAGCAGGTCCTGGACGGAGCGGTCGACGACGGCCTGCTGGGCGCCGTTGACGGCGGGCAGGCCGTCCAGGCCGAAGGGGTAGGTCTGGGGTGCGTCTCCCCTGGTCAGCAGGCGGACCAGGGCGAGGCCGTCGATGACGTTGTGGGCTTCGAGCTGGCCGATCGCGAGGGGTTTGGCCGGGTCGGGCTGGTCGGCCTGGCCGGGGACGGTGTCGGCGATCCGGCCGGCCCGCAGCGGGAACTTGAGGCGCAGCGCGGAGATCAGGAAGTCGACCTCGGCCTGTTCGTGGGCGTCGTGCAGGGCGCGTTCGAGCCGGTAGCCGAGCAGCGCGCCGAGGGACTGCCCCTGCCGCATGCCGTCGAGCAGGCCGAGGGCGATCCGGACCCGGCCGGAGCTGAGGTTGACGGCGAACGAGCCGGGGTTCTGCGGTGAGCCGTTGGCGAGGTAGCCAGCCCGCAGCACGGCGGCGGTGCGGGCGTGGCCGGGTGACGGGGCGTGCAGGTGGCCGCCGTTCTTGGCGTCGTGCAGCAGTGGCCCGTTGCCCTGGAAGACCTGGGCGAGCGGCCCGGTGAGGGTGATTTCGGTGAGTGTGCTGGTGTCGCGGCGGCGGACGTCCTCCAGCCAGCCGTACACGCCGAGGTGGATGCCGCGGGTGGCGGGGGTGGTGCCGTCGGGGCCGTAGCGCAGTTCGGCGAGGCGTTCGTTGGCGAGGCCGAGGCGCCAGGCGTCGAGCCGGTAGGTGGCGCAGTCGAGGTGTTCGGCGAGGACGCGCTCCAACCGGGCGGTGGGCAGGGTGGTCAACAGGTCGAGGGCGGTGGCCTGTTCGGCGAGGCGGGCGGTGCCGGGGGCGGTGCCGAGGACGCGGGGGATGTGGTCGACGACCAGGCGGGTCGGGTCGCCGGTGATCTCCGGCGCGGCGGAGTAGAGCCGCCGGTAGCGGCTCTCGCTGGGCAGGGTCTGGCCGGGCGCGGGGATCTTGACGTGGATGAACGCCGGGTCGGCGGCGGCCTGTTCGGCGGGGCTGGCGATGCCGGCGGCGATGGCGAGTTCGGTGGCGGCGTCGGCCCAGCCGAGCAGCAGCGCGTGCCGGGCCAGCAGGTACAGCAGCGCGGACGGCAGGTCGTCGTCGGGGAAGCCGGCCTCGGTGCGGACGGTCTCCAGGTCGGTGCGGGCGTGGGCGGCCAGCCACTGGAGGTAGTTGGCGCCGTCGGCGGTGTAGGGCCGGATCGGGTCGGTCTCGGAGAGCGGCCGGTCGTCGACGGGTGGGGCGAGCAGCGGGTGCTGGGTGTCGGTGAAGAGGCGGCGGACCAGGTCGGGGTCCTGGGCGTTGCCGGTGTCGGGGTAGCCGAAGCGGGTCAGCAGGTCGCGGATCGGCCCGGGCTGGCCCAGGCGTTCGAGGGCGGGCAGGACGGTCGAGCCGAGTGCGCCGAGGTTCTCCCGGTTGAAGATGTCCTCGACGCTGAGCGCGTACCGCTGGTAGTACTCGGCGGAGGTGGGGTGCGCGGCGAGGATGTCCAGCAGGTGCTGGTGGGCGTCGGCCCCTTGGGCGCTCAGGGCCTGCCCGAGGTGGGCGACCTTGCCGGTGGCGGCCTGCCAGTCGGCGGCGGCGGCCTGGAGCACGGTGTACAGGCCGCGGCGGTGGGGCGCGACGGGGTTGGTGTCCGGCCAGGCGAGCCGGGAGAACGCGGTGGTGGGCAGGATCCCGTAGGGCTGCCGGCCGATCTGTACGGCGGGGACGGGGCCGCGGCCGGAGACGTGGTCGAGGTAGTACTGCCGGGTCTGTTCGACGACGGCCCGGCCGAAGATCGGGTGCAGCACGGTCTGCAGCTGGTTGCCCCAGGTGGCGGGCCACAGCGCGGTGTCGGCGGCGCGGGCGTCGCGCTGGTCGGTGCTGTCGGAGTTGGCCATGCCGGCCAGGGCGGCGGGGTCGAGGCCGAGCAGTTCGGCGAACCACTGGCCGTCGGTGCGGGTGGTCCAGTCCGCCCCGGCGGCGGCGGAGCGCAGGGCGCTGTCGGCCCGCTGGGTGGGGTCGGTGCCGGCGGGTGCCTGGGCGCTGTTGTTGGTGGGGGTGCCCTGGGGCAGCAGGCCGAGTCCGGCGGGGCTGCGGAGTTGGCGGGTGAGCCGGTCGGTCAGGTCGGCGGCGGACTGCGCCGGGGTGGACTGGGCGCGCAGGCCGAGCACCACCAGCCGGTCGAGGCCGCCGGCCAGGGCGGTGGTCAGTGGGATCCGGAAGCCCATGCCGTCGGTGACGGCCCGGTCGAAGTCGGTCAGCCACAGCAGCGCGTCGGGGACGGTCAGCACGCCGGTGGTCTCGTCGACCTTCATCGGGTCGGTGGAACTCGGGTCGGGGCTGACCTGGAGGCTCGCGGGGACGGGGTTGCCGACCAGGTCGACGACCTTGGTGCCGCCGGCCCAGCCGAGCAGCCGGAACCGGTCGGGCAGCAGGCCGGCGGTGGCGGCGACCGTCCAGGGCTGCGGGGCGATGCCGGTGTCGGGCGGGCGGGGCACCACGGGGAAGGCGACCAGGACGGCGTCGCCGCTCGCCAGCGGCGCGGCGTCGATGCCGGCGGGCCGGCGGGCCCGGATCGGCGCCGCCCTGGCCGGGCCGACGGCGGCGAGCAGCGCGGTGTCGGCGGCCCGCAGCTTCACCCGGTCGCCGTGGGCGCGCCAGACCGCCGTCCAGTAGTCGACCGTCGGCTGCCGGTCGGCGGCGGCCAGCGCGGTGGCGGTGAGGATGACGAGCACGGTGGTGCCGGCGGGGACGGGCATCGGCCGGTCGCCGGGGTTGGCGGGCTGGTGGTTGCTCAGCAGCCAGGTCGCCCGGCCGGGGGCGATCCGGCCGACCAGTTCGTGCCAGGCCGCCCGGTCGCCGACGGGGTCTCCGCCGGTGCGCCACAGCGCGGTCCAGTAGGCGTCGAGGGCGCCGAGTTCGGCCTCGGTGGGCCGCGGTTCGAAGGTGTCGACGGACCAGTCGTCGGGGAAGACGCGGACCAGCAGTTCGGTGGCGGTGAACGTGGTCTCGATCCGTACCGGGCCGAGCAGGACGGGGAAGTCGTCGCTCAGGGCGTTGTCGGCCATACAGGGAGCATCTCCTGTGCGTGAATGGCGACCATGATCGGCGCCCGGAAGAGGATGTAGGCGATGTCGGCGGAGCTGAGCCGGGAGTACCAGAGCGGCAGCGTCGCGTCCTCGGTGTGCTGCTGCTTGGTGTCCGGGTCCTCCTCGGCGGGGTCGAGGGGCGCCAGCGGGACGTTCGTGGTGTCGGTGAACTCGACGAAGCCGGTCCCGCCCGGGTCCACGTCCTGCCAGTTGAGGTCGTTCCACAGCTCGACGGGCGGCTGCGGTCCGGGGTCCGGCTCGTTGAGGCCGAAGCGGGGTTCGCCGGGGCGTTCCTTGATGACGAAGAACCAGCCGGGGTCGGCGGGCGGATTGCCGCGCGCCTCGGCGGCGTCCAGGTCGAACCCGATCAGGTAGATGTCGGGTTCGACCTTGGCCTCGTAGAGCGGCAGCCGGACCAGGTCGGGCGTCGGGTGGTCCTCGTCGGGCAGCGGCGCGGGGATGCGTTCCCCGGTGGTGATCGGGTTGCCGGCGTCGTCCAGCGGCCAGGCCGCCTTGTGGGCGTACACGGCGGTGTTCGGGTACTTCTTCAGCAGTTCGCCGCGGACGACCAGCACCAGGTCGTCCTTCTGCGCGGTGCCTGGCTGCTGCCGGTTGTCGTTCTCGCCGAGCAGCGCGGCGGGGCCCCAGCGGTGGATCGGTTGGATGTCGTAGAGCCGTTCGCGGCGCTGGTCGGGGGTCTCGCCGGGCGGGGAGAGCGCGGCCCGCGGGTCCCAGAACTGGCGGAACGGGGTGCCGCGCTGGTCGGTCGGGTACTCGCGCCAGAGCATCAGCCGGGCCATCTCGTGGTTGAGGCCGACCAGGTACGACTCGATGAAGCGGCGGTTGTTGGCCAGCAGGGTGATCGAGTTCGCCGGGATCAGGTCCAGGTTGGGCGCGAAGACGTCCGTCGACTGGTCGAGCAGCGAGCGGTACATCGGCAGGTCGATCACCGGGTAGGCCATCGCCTCGATGAAGTTCTCGGCGAACGGGCGCAGCCGCTCGGGCACGTCCACCGAGCCGAGCAGGCACCGGGGGACGGTGGTGTCCGGGTGCAGCCCCGTCAGCACCGCGTCCGTCGTCCCGGCGACGCCGAGCGGGCCCCGGGCGGGGGCCTGTCCGACGGCGCCGGCCGCGTCCCAGCCCTGGTAGAGCTCGGTGAGGGCGCCCTTGAACTGCTGCGCCTCGAGGCTGTCGACGTTTCCGCCGGTGGTCGGCGGGACGGGGTCGCCGATGTCCTTGAGGACGAAGTCCGGGCTGTGCGGCAGCGAGCCCACCGGGTCCGCCGCCAGGCCGATCACGGGGTGCAGCACCTGCTCGAGCTGGTCCGGGGTCACCAGGGCGGCCGGTTTGACCTTGGGCGCGGCGGCGGTGACGGCGCCGGTGTCGGCGTCCATCCGCGGCAGCAGCGCCTCGCGGGGCTGGTCGGGCGGGAAGGTCAGCGAGCGCATCAGCCGGGCACCCGGGCGGATGAGGCGACGCATGGTGGCCGACAGCGGCGCCTCGGCGACCCGGCTGGCCGCCACCTGGAAGCCGACGGCCAGTTGCTCGGCGGCGGCGTCGATCGCCGCACCGGGCCCCGGAGTGGTGACGCGGGGGTGGGCGGGCGCGGTCAGCGTCAGGTATTTGCCGGTGGGCGGCGGCGGCACCGCGCCGGCCGGGGCGGCGGGCGGCGACAGGTGCTTGACCTGGAGCCGGTGCCCGACCTCGCGGGCCAGCTGGGCGGCGCGGATCTTCGCGTTGGCCGTCAGGACGTCGCCGATCTGGGCCCACGCGGCGTCCATGAACTCGTCCTGCCGCGCCTGGACGACCTTGGTGCCGAAGTTCGCGGCGACCCGGTGCCGCGGGTCGAGGTTGAGCCGGTGCACCCAGTTGCGGTTGGCGGGCGAGGGCAGCGGCTGACCGGCGTCGTCGATCAGCAGGTGGTTGGTGAGCGCGTGCCAGCGGCCGTACAGCGGTGGGGTGATCACCGGGTCGACGCCGGCCGACAGCGACATCGCCTGGTCGGCGGGCAGCGCGCCGTTCGCGGCCGCCGGGGTGGCGGACTGGTAGGCCTCGGCGAGGTTGACCAGGTTGGCCAGCGCCTGCTCGAAGGGGTGCGGGTAGGGCGCGGCGGGCGCCGGCTGGTCGTAGAAGTTGTCCCAGTTCTCCCAGGCGTCGATGGGCTGTTCGGGCAGCTGGAGCGCGCCGCCGAGCTTCAGCACCCCGCCGATCGCGGCCGGGGTGGTGATCGGCGGCAGACCCGGCCCGGCCGAGCGGTGCACGTCCATGTCCCGGCGGCCGACCGCGGGGTCGGGGCGGCGCGGCTTCAGCAGCCGTACCAGGTACTCGAAGTCGCCGGTGGCGCCGGTGGTGAACGCCCACCGCTGGTAGTAGGGCAGTTGGCCCGCGCCCATGCGGTTGGGGTAGTCCGGGCCCCAGCTGGAGTACAGCGCGGCGGGCGACAGCGCCGGGTCGAACCCGAGCCCGGCGAGCCGTCCGGTCTCGAACGCCGGGACGAGGAACGCCTCGTACGCCACGTCGTGCTGGAGGTGGCGCGGGCAGACCAGCCGCGAACAGGCCCGGTCCGGGTCGGTGCGCAGGATCTCGGCGAGCTCCCCGAGCACCGGATCGCCCGGTCCGCCGAGCTCCCGCGCCACCGGATCGTCCAGCGAACCGTTGACGTGCACGTGCGCCCAGGCGCCGAGCTGGTCGGGCGGCGGGAACACGTTCGGGTTCTTGACGGTGACGAACGGCAGCGGGGTGCCGCCGCCGCCCTCCTCGAACTCGGCGGGCGCACCGTTCGCGTCCGCCCTGGCGGCGAGCACGACGAGCGCCAGCCAGGGCGCGAGCCGGTCGGTGGAGCCGTCGGCCACCGCCGGGCTGTACCGCCAGGGGAAGTCCTCGTCGTAGAACTCGATGTGCGCCAGGTAGTTGGGCTCGATGTTGGTGGTGCCCGGCAGCGGCTCCCGCCGGGAGATCGCCCGCCCCTCGACACCGACGATGTCGCCCGGACCGTACAGCTGCACCGCCCGCTCGACACGCTGACTCAGCGGGCTGCCGTCCAGGCCCTCACCGCTCAGCAGCAGCTTGACGGGAATGGTGGCGCGGGCCGCCGCACCCGGGTCCTGGGTGATCCGGGTGGACAGGCCGGTGCGCAGCCACGGCAGGAACGAGTAGCCGTTCGCGGTCATGCCCCACTCCCGTTGAACAGCTCGGTGGCGGCGGTGAGTTCGGTCGTCGTCGGGTCGGCGGCGGCCAGTCCGGCGCGGGCGGCGCCGCCCGCCGCGAGCACCCGGCCGTCGGGCAGAACGGCCACCGCGAAGCCCCACCGGCCGGTGGGCATGCCCGGTTGGGCGGTCCAGGCATCGGCGGCCGAGTCGTACTGGACGACGCTGCGGAAACCGGCCTCGTCGGCCTCGCTCCCGGTGCCGCCGACCACCAGCACCCCGCCGGTGCCGACCGCGACAGCGCGGTGCTGGGCGCGCCCGGCGGGCATGTCCTTGGCGGCGGTCCAGACGCCGGTGGTGAGGTCGTACTTCTCCGCCGTCCGCCGGCTGACCGGATCGAAGGTGCCGTCGTCCCCCGCCCCCGGCGCCCGGCCGCCGGTCACCAGCACGGTGGTGTCGGACAGCGCGGTCGCCTGGTGCAGGGCGCGCGGACGCAGCAGGCTGCCGGTCGGGCTCCAGGTGCCGGTGGTCGGGTCGTACAGCTCGCAGAACGCGATGGCCGGGTCCTGGCCGGTCCCGGCGGACGCGGTGCCGCCGACCGCCAGCACCTTGCCGTCCTTCAGCACCACCGCGACATGCCCCGACCGCGCGTCGGTGAGATCACCCGTCACCGTCCAGGTCCCCGCCGCCGGGTCGTACAACTCGGCGGACCGCAGCGCCTTGGTGGTGCTGCCGGACCGGACGGCGCTGCCTCCCGCCACCAGCACCTTGCCGTTCGGCAGCAGCACCGCGCTGTGCCCCCAGCGGGCCTGGTTCATCGTCGCGGCCGGCGTCCAGGTGCCGGCCACCGGGTCGTAGACCTCGGCCGAGGCCAGCCCCGGCGCGGTGGATCCGCCGATGCCCCCACAGGCCAGCACCTTCCCGTCGGCCAGCGCCACCACGGCGTGCAGCCGCCGCGGCGAGGGCTGAGTGGCGGTCGCCGTCCAGGTGTCGGCGGCCGGGTCGTACACCACGGCCTGCCCGCGAGCCGCTCCGCTCGGGTCGCTGCCGCCGATCGCCAGCACCTTCGAGGTCCCCTTCAGCACGACCGGCCCGTCGTGCTGCCCGTACCAGGCCGTGGCCGCGGTCAGATCGTGAGCGGCGGTCCACTTCGCTGCGGCCGGCGCGATGGTGCTGGTCATGGGGGTCGAACCTTCCGTCATGGGGGTTTACGTCATCGGGCCTCGGCGGCGGCAAACGGGTCCACCCGGAGGCGGGTCACGTCATCAGGGCACGTACGCCTCGACGGCGACGGCCAACTCGACCGGATCCGGCCCGGGAGCCGCCGCGCCGGCCGAGGCGGTCCCGCCCGCCACCAGCACCCGGCCGTCCGTCAGTTCCACCACCGCGAAGCCGTAGCGGCCGGTGCCGAGCGCCCCGGTGGTCGTCCAGCTGCCGGCGGCGGGGTCGAGGACGGCGACGTGCCGGAAGCCCGTCTCGAACCCCGGCCCGCCCGTACCGCCGACCAGCAGCACCAGGCCGGAGCGCAGCGCCAGGCAGCGGTGTCCGCGGCGGCCGCCGCCCGGCAGGGGGCCGAAGGCGGTCCAGGTGCCGGTGGCCGGGTCCCAGATCTCGGCGGTGGCGAGGCTGCGCGGGTCGTACCCGGACGGACCGGCCACCGCGTCGCCGCCGGTGACCAGGACGCGGCCGTCGGCGAGCAGCGTGGCCTGGTGGCCCTTGCGGGCGGTGAGCAGGCTGCCGGTCGGCGTCCAGGTGCCGGCTACGGGGTCGTACAGCTCGCAGTGGGCGAGCGCCGCGTCCGGTCCGCCGGTCGGCAGCGCGCCGCCGACCACCAGGACCTTGCCGCCCTTCAGCAGGACGGCCCGGTGTCCGGTGCGGGCGTCGGTCATCGCCGGGCCGGTGGCGGACCAGGTGAGGGTGGCGGGGTCGAGCAGTTCGACGGTGGCCAGCGCCCGGCCATCGGCGCCGGTGCCGCCGGTGACCAGCACCCGGCCGTCGCCCAGCGCGGTGGCGGCGTGCCCGTGGCGGGCGGTGCCGAGCGCGGCGGTGGGCGCCCAGGTGCCCGGCGCCGGGTCGTAGACCTCCGCCGAGGCGAGGACAGCACCGCCGGCGCCGAGGCCGCCCGCGACGACCACCCGGCCGTCGCCGAGCCGGCTCGTGCTGTGTCCGGTGCGGGCGGTGGCCAGGCCGGCCGCGGCCGTCCAGGTCCCGGCGACCGGATCGAACAGCGCCACCGACCCCAGCGCCGCCCCACTAACGTCCGCTCCCCCGGCCACCAGCGCCTTGCCGTTGGCCAGCCGGACCGCCTCGATCTCCCGCGCGGGCACCGGCAGCGGGCCGACGGCCGTCCAGGCGCCCGACACGGCCGGCGAGCCGACGGACTCCTCCTCGGGAATGACGTGCAGCTGGCCCGCAAGAGCACCATCGAGGCCGATCCAGTCGGCGAGGGCGTCCTCGGCGGTGGCCCGGCTGCGGAAGGTCCCGCCGGTGCCGCCGGCCGGCGGGTGCGCCTGGACGTTGTTGCGGATGTTCGCGACCACGAACCGCCGGTCGGTGAGCTGTACGGTCTGGTCGGGCGCGAACGGCTGCCGCAGCTGCGACTCCCGCTGCGAGATCGGCGACCGGCTGGTGCTGCTGCCCTGGAGCAGCTGGCCGAAGATCGCGGGGCTGACGTTCTGAAAGCGCTTCGGCGCGGCGACGGCGGATCGGGCCGCCATCGGGACGACCCGGCGGGCGGCGGCGGCCGTCGCGGGCGCGCCGCTGTCGATGATGTGCAGCTCGTACCGGGCGCTGCGGCGCACCACCCGAGGCGCCAGCAGGGTGCCGGCGGCCGCGGTCAGCTCCAGTCCGGCGTCCTGGCTCTCGTACGCGGGGCGGGAGAGTTTGGCCGCGTCGTCCAGGTCCTGGAACTGAGCCATCGCGAACCTGTCGCCGGTGACGGAGACCCTGGCGAGGCCGCTGTCGGGCGCGGGTGCGATGCCGAACCGCCGTCCGTCGCTGGGCCGTTGGGCGCCGATCCGGTCCAGCCGGACGTCCAGCGGGATGGCCCGCTGGCGGACGAACAGGGTGCCGAGCGGGTGCAGCACCAACTGGTCGGTGGGGGGCAGCTGCCGGAGGGTGACCAGCGGGTTGAAGCCGCCGGTGGGCAGCTGGGTCTGCCAGCCCTCGATCTTTCCGAACTCCCCTGCCAGCAGCGGGAGTACGGCCACCGGCGGCAGGGTGGTGTTGTGTTCCTCGCCCCAGGTGATGTCGAAGTCGGCGGAGATCTCGAAGAACAGCAGCGAGATGGAGCCGCGGCCGTGCGCCCGCCAGGGCGCGGGGCCCTCCAGCGCGAAGTTCAGGTCGATGCCGAAGACGCCGACGCCGAAGGCCTTCAGGGTGACGCCGGCGGAGATCTGGATGGTGAACGCGAACGGCGAGAAGCGGAACAGCGCGTCGAAGGAGAGGTGGCCCTCGATACGGAACCCGCCGAAGCCGAGCCGGAGTTCGGCGGCCGCGCCGAACTGCACGGTGTTGCTGGTGACGGCGAAGTAGCCGGACACCCGGATCAGTTGGCCGGGCCGGTTGAGGATGTCCACGGAGAGCCGCTTGGGCACCGGGAACGGCAGTGGCGGCGGCTTGAAGGACGGGTGGAAGCCGCCGACGGTCAGCACGAAGTCCGGTGCGTCGCCCCAGGCGACCAGCAGGCCCATCCCGCCGTCGATGGTCATCGTCAGCACGTGCGAGTCGAACAGTTCGGCGAAGAACCAGAGCCTCGACTTGTCGACCTCCAGCGCGCCCACGAAGTTCACCTGGAGCGCCAGCAGCGGCAGGTCCTCGCTGGGCAGCAGGCACTTCAGCACGCCGAGGATGGCGATGTCCCCGGGCGGGATCTCGATGACCACGCCGAGCGAGACGCTGACCAGGGTGGGCGTCCCCCAGCCGATCTTCGCCATCGGCCCGATCAGGAACCGGCCCTGCTCGGGCGGGAAGAACTTACGCAGGTCGGAGAGGATCCGGGGGGCGTTGGCGATGACGTCCTTGGGGAACATCACCGATTCGACCGAGCCGGTCCGCACGCCCTCCGCCAGCGCTTGCAGGTTCATCGACCGGTTCAGCCCGATCAGGCCGCCGACCGCCAACAGCGTGAATCCGTAGCCGAGTTGGAGGCCGGTGGAGCCGAAGTCGGTGGTGATCACGATCAGCAGCGAGAAGCCGTTGCTGCCGTCGGGCATCCGGGTGCTGATCAGGCCGATCGCCTTGAGCTCGACCAGTCCGGCGAAGTCCAGGTCGAGGGCGCCCGCGTACTCGCCGTGGTCCGGGTCGAAGGACAGGAACCCGCCGCCCTTGACCGCCCCCGCGTCCACCGACAGGCCTACGCCCTTGGGCGGTTTGAAACCGAAGGTGAGGTCGACGGGGCCGAGGTTGCCGTCGCCGCCGGAGCGGAACGCAATGTTGGCGTTGAGGCCGACCTGCTCCACCACGGCCGTGACGGGGCCGAGCCCAGCGCGGAAGGACGCGCCGAGGCCGATCGGCAGCCCGTCCGGCCCGGGTGCGACGGAGATGGTGAGGCCCTGGATCTCCAGCGGGCCGAGTTCCAGGTGCGCGGGGAGCTGGATCTCCAGGTTGGAGGTGCCGCGGAAGTAGAAGCCCTGCCGGTAGGAGAGGCCGACCGTGAGGTCGGTGCCGAGGGTGAACCCGCCGGCGGGCAGCACGGCGCCGATGAAGCCGTCCGCGCCGGCCGGGGAGAGGACGAACTCCAGCCCCTCCAGGTCGAATTCGGCGAAGAAGTCGACGGCGTCGCCGACCAGCCGCACCCCGCCCCCGCCGCTGATCCGGCTCAGTTGCAGCCGCGTCCCGTCGGCCTGGCCGAACAGGACGCGCGGCTGGTCGGTCGGCCCGAACCGGTCCACCTGGACGTCGATCGAGCCCTTGGCGTGCACCGGCGCGGAGGACGACTCGAACCCGAGCACCATGTCGATGCCCCGGCCGGGGCGCACCAGCAGCGCGACGCCGCCCTGCAGGTCGAGGTCGCCGCGGATGGTGACGGCGATGTCCGGCCCGAGCTCGAACCGGAAGCCCTGCATCCCGGTGAACGAGGGCAGCAGCGCCAGCCCGGGCGGGGCGCCGTCGGCGGTGGCGGGCAGCGGCAGCAGCCGGATCGCGGCGGTCATCTCGGCCGAGGGCTGGACGCGCTGGAACAGCACGGCGGCCAGCGCCCTGGTCCGCGGCCCGAACGGGTCCGGCGTCGCGCCCTGGACGGCCAGCGCGGTGGACGGCACCACCCGCTCGCCCTTGACGTTGGCGCCGATGCTCCGCAGCAGATTGTCGAGCTGGTTGAGCACCTCCGGCTGGTCGAACGCGGCGGTGCCCCACCCGAAGGCGTCCTTCAGCACCTGAGCCGGGTCGGCGAGCGTCCGCGGCAGGTCGCCGAGGTCGAGGGCGAGGTGCTGGTACGGCGGCCGGTTCCCGGTGGGCGGGGCGTAGCTGGACTTCACCACGCCGAGGCCGCGCAGCGCGAAGCCCAGGTTGGGGTGATAGCGCTGCAGGTAGGTGACGACCAGGAAGTCGATCAGCTGGCCGGGGAAGAGCGTGAGGAACCCGTCCGCGCGCAGCGTGTCGGGGATGGCGGAGGCGGGCGCGTTGGCGATCGCCTGGATGCCCTTGACGAGCGCCTGCACGGCGCCGAGGGCCCGCTTGACGTCGTCCGGGGAGAACGACGCCGCCGCGGCGGCCCCGCCGTCGCCGACCGTGCCGTCGACGTTCAGCCCGCCGTCGCCGAGCAGCGAGTGCAGGCTGTCGTAGAGCGTCTCGACGGCGCCCCGCAGGTCGACGAAGGGCTGCGGGATCGCCGTGACCGTCCAGCCGAGGCGGCGCAGCAGCCCGGTGAACGCGGCGGGGGTGGCCAGCCCGTCGCGCAGCGGCAGCAGTGCCTGGCCGATCTCCGCCAGGATCCGTTCGAAGGTGCCCGGCTCACTCATGCTTCTTCTTCTCCGCCTTGGACTCCGGGTAGAACTTCCGGTCGAGGAGCGCGTGGAAGGTGGGGTCGACCCGGTTGACGATCAGCCAGGCGCAGACGTGGCAGAAGTCGGTCTCGTCCTGGCGCATCTTGCAGCGGCCGGTCGGCCGGTAGTGGGCGCCCGCGAAGGTGGCGCCGCCTTCGAAGATCCCGATCGTCCTGGCTCCCTTGCAGGGCGGGTCGAAGTCCGGGATCTTGAGCGGCGTGTCCTCCTTGGGGTTGGTGTCCTCGTGGTTCGGGTCCTGGTTGAGCGGGCTCTGGGTGATCTGGAGGAACTTGAGCACCTCCGGTTCCACCACCTGGAGCACCTGGTGCTGGTTGTCCTTCAGCGGGACGAAGACGATCGATCCCTTCACGAAGGTCGGGAACGGGGCGCTCCCCGCCCTGGTGAGGATGATCGCGCCCTCCGCCGGCAGCACCTGGCCGACGATCAGCCCTTCCATGTAGTGGGCGGGCGTGGTGTCCAGGGGGAGCTGCTGGCCGCCCGGTGCGATGCCGAAGTTGCGCACCCGCACCTCGGACAGCTGCGTCTTGACCTGCTGCCACTCCGCCGTGTTCCGGGTGCCGATGGTGAGTTTGAGACCCTGGACGGGGCTGGTCACGTTCACCGAGTCGGCCAGCAGCATCGCGGCGGTGCTGATCCGGGGCAGCTGGAACCACTTGACCTTTGCCGGGTCGATGCGCCGGTCCGGGGCCGGGGCGACCCGCAGGAAGCCGAGCCTGGCCACGTTGTCCCCGGGCAGGTCGACGGGTTGTTCCTCGTCGGGCCCGCCGTCGCCGCGGAACTCCTCGTACTCGTCGAGCAGATTGAAGCTGTGGCCGAACTCGTGGGCGACGGTTTCGACGACTCCGGCGAAGTTCACCTCGGTGTCGCCGGGCGGGTCGCGGCGCAGCTCCCGCTTGTCCGTGGCGTTGGCGTAGACGTACGAGACCCCCTGGATGCTGTTGACCGTCTGAGCGGTCACCGTCCGGACGTTGAAGTTGGTGCCGCCGTCCACGCCGTCGTTGACGATCAGGGCGATCAGGCCCCGGCTGGGCTGGAAGTGCAGGACGTCGGGCTGCCACACGGCGCCGACCGGGACGCTCGAGCTGGTGACCTTCAGGCTGCCGACGAAGCGGAGCAGCGTGTTGGCCACGTTGAGTTCCGAGGGGTTCATGTACAGCTCGGGCGGGTGCCGGCGGACGTCCAGGGTCAGGTTCCGGGTCGGCCTGTTCCGGTAGAACTCGTACACCCGGGCGACGAAGTCCTTGACCCCTTGGTCCCCGACCGTGTCGGCGGCGGGCCTGACCACCGGGCCGAAGCCCGAGAACCGGTCGCCGGGCCGGGGGCCGAGGCGGACGCCGAAGAAGGTGTCGCGGGCGTGCAGGATCCCGACCGACTGGTGCGCCTTCCAGGCCTTGATCAGGTCGTCATTGATCTTGGCCGGCTCGATGACGAGGTCCTGGGCCTGCCAGGTCGCCACCAGGTTGGTCCGCTGGTCGCCGCGCATCGGGAACCCGACCAGGTGGACCAGCTCCTCCAGGCTGTAGAGGTTGCCTCCGCCGATCTGGTTGGTCGGGATCGGGAAGCCGATGCCCCTCGCCTGGCCGGCGTCGATCCGCTCCTCGCCGGCGGCGACCCGGAATCCGCAGGTGACGGTGTGCTGCTGGGAGGCGGTGAAGGCCTTGAAGACGTTGAAGCTCTTGTTCAGCATGCCGTACGGCTCGTGCGCGGGCTTCTCGAACATCTCGTGGATGGCCCGGGTGACGATCGCGTCGAACTTCGGGCGGTCCTGGTCGCGGAACCCCTCGGCGAGGAACAGCACGTTGTGCTTGTCGGCCAGGGTCGTCAGGTCGTCGCCGCCCATCTCCCGGGTCACCGCGTGGTCGGCGGCGTAGTCGACCACCCACACGTTCAGCAGTTGCGCGCCGCCCAGGCCGGGGAACAGCCCGGACAGCACCCAGGGGGTGCCGGGCTGGGTGGGCAGCACGCCCCGCAGACGGCCGGTGGGCGACACGGCGAGCTGCCGGGCGTCGGCCGGCACCAGCTGGACGTACCCGTGGCCGGTGATGTCGCCGATCAGGTCCGTCCCGGTGCCGGGGTCGTCGCTGAACTTCGCGTACAGCGACGGCTGGGCGTGCGCCACGGTGGTGTCGAGCACGGTGGTGATCGAGTCGTTGCCGAACCACCAGCCGACCACCGACTTGTGCACCTGGAGCCGGCCGACGATGTACTGGCCGCCGGTCTGGGCCTGGAACAGGAAGACCCCGGGGGTGGTGGCCGTGACCACGCCGGTGGTGTTGTCGTACACCGGCACCCCGTCGAACCGGTGGCCCTTGTCGTTGAAAGGCGCGAAGAAGTCGACCGTGCACTGACGCGGCGGGACCGGGGTGATGATGAACCCGTTCGTCGCCGGCACCGCCACCCGGCGGGTGGCCAGCGAGAGGGTGAGCGGCGGCGTTCCGGTCAACGCCATGTGCAGGTCACTGTGCGGGAACAGCAGCAGATCGGGGGTGGGGTCGGGGGGGTGGGCCACGGAGGACCTCCTGTCCAATGCTTCGCAACCGTACTGACCGGCGCCGGGGAATTCGGCACGAACACGGCGTCAATGCCTCGAAAGAGGTCATTCGCCCCACTGATCGTCAGATCATGTACCACACAAGGGAGTTGAGCCCGATCACCATTCCACCCGAAGGCTGCGCGGGCTGCGGGTGGTGCCGCCCAGGCGCCACTCGACGGCCGCGCCCGGCTCGGCCAGGCGCAGGCCGGGGAGCCGGGTGGCGAGCCGTTGCAGGACCACCTGGAGCTGGGTCCGCGCCAGCCAGGTGCCCAGGCAGTGGTGCGGGCCCGCGCCGAACGCCAGGGTGGGTGCCGGCAGCGGCGCGAAAAGGTCGCCCGCCATGCCGTCCGGGAAGACCGCCGGGTCCCGGTTGGCGCTGCCGAGGCAGACCGCGACCGTCGATCCGGCCGGGATCCGCACGCCGCCGACTTCGACGGCCTCCACCGCCCGACGGGTGGTGAACTCGTCGTCACCCAGCTGGATGTGATGCAGCAACCACTCGGTGACCGTCCGCGCCCGCTCCTCCTCCGCGAGCTGCGGCCAGCTGCCGAGCCGCTCACCCAGCAGGTACAGCAGCGCGTTGGCGAGGACTCCCGCGACGCTGTCGCTGCCGCTGGCCGCCAGGCCGCCGAGCAGGTACGTCAACTGTTCCTCGGGGATCCCGCCGGCCTGGTCGGCGGCCTGTACCAGGCGGCTCGCCAGGTCCTCGCCCGGCCGGCGCCGTCGCTCGGCCAGCAGCGCGGCCGCGAATTGCGCGAACTCCCGCTGATCCGACGCCAGTTCATCCCCCGCTTCGGCGTCCTCGACGGTCAGGCAGGCGGCCCAGCGCCGCAACCGTCCGGGCTCCAGGCCCTCCAGGCCCATCAGTCGCTCCGCCACCGCGAACGGCAGGACGGAGGTGAGACCGGCGACCAGATCGCCCGGCGATCCGGCCGCCACCAGGTCGTCCAGCAACCGCCCGACCTCCGCCTCCGCCCAGGGCCGCCACTGGGCGACGGCCCGGACCGTGAACGCGCCCTGCGCGGTGCGCCGCAGGCGCTGGTGGTCGGATCCGTTCTGGTTGTAGAGCGACGCCGGATCGGTGGACACGTTGAGCGCGCCGCCACCCCCGGGCTCCAGGTCGCGGACGAACCGCGGATCGGTCAGCACCTGCCGCACCTCGTGGTACCTGGTCACCAACCAGGCCGCCGAGCCGTCCCGCAGGGTGGCCGACCGCGGCGGGGCCGACTCGGGTAGATCCAGGGCGTGCAGCGGCGGAAGTTGGGCGGGCATGGCACCTCCACGCGAGCGGCGGGATTTGCCGATTACGCTAGCTGATGGATCGTCAGATTTTCTTAAGGCGTGCCACGTCGGTTCCGCGTAGACCGCTCGCCCTGCGGTTAGCATCGAATCCCGTTCAGTTCGGTGACGATTCATCTGGAGGGCCGTTGAACCAGGAAAGATCCTTTGGTCAGACGGCCGAATTTCGCACCGTTCTTCGCTACGCTGCCTATCCCGCCCTGCTGTTCACCGTGCCCGCCTGTGCCGTGGCAACTCTCCACCAGCACTGGGACATCGGCCGCGTCCTCGCCGCGTTCCAGGCCGGCACCATCGGTTACCTCTGGGCCCTCGAGCGGCTCATCCCCTACCGGCGGGACTGGCACCCGGGCGGGCGTGAACTCCGCTGCTACGCCGTCTACTTCGTTCTGACGATGGTGGGCGGGGCACTCGGCCAACTGCTGGTCGCGGCGCTGGTCGCCCGGCTGGCGCCGCCGCATCCGACGCTTCCGCTCCGGGTGGAGATCCCGCTCGCCCTGCTCACCGGTTCACTGGCGAAATACCTCTTTCACCGATGGTCGCACCACCAGCCGTGGCTGTGGCGGCTGCACGGCGTCCATCACGGGCTGGACAAGGTGAACGTCACCAACAACGGCGTCAATCATCTGCTCGACGTCCTGCTCGGGCAGGCGTTGGTGCAACTCGCGCTGGCCTGGCTCGGTTTCTCCCGGGAATCCGTTTTCTGCACCTCGCTGTTCGTCGTCGCCCAGGGCTATTTCGTGCACGCGAACATCGATGTCCGAATCGGCCGGCTGAACCACGTGTTCGGCAGCCCGGAACAGCACCGGCTGCACCACAGCACCGTGTTGGCCGAGTCCGGGCACTTCGGCGCGGACCTCGCGATCTGGGACCACCTGTTCGGCAGTTTCACCTGGCGGCCGGGGCGCCGGCCGGTGGCGGTCGGACTGCACGACCCGGCGAGTTTCCCGCCCACCACCAGCGTCCTCGCCAGCCTGCTGCACCCCTGGCGCCCCGCCCCCGACGCCACCACCGGACCTTCCAGCTGACCCCACCCGTCCCCTGCCGGGGCGCCACGAGACACGGATTGGACCATGACGGACTCGACCGACCAACCCCAGGACCGGATCGCGATCATCGGCATCGGCTGTCGGTTTCCCGGCGGCGTCCGCGACCACCGGAGCTTCTGGCGCAACCTGATCGAGGGCCGGGACTGCATCGTCCCGACCCCGGCCGACCGCTACGACACCACCACCCTGGCCAGCCGGGACCGCGCCAAGCCCGGCCGGCTGATCGCCGGACGCGGCGGATACATCGACGGCGTCGACGAGTTCGACCCGGAGTTCTTCGGCATCAGCCCGCGCGAGGCCCACCACATGGACCCGCAGCAGCGGAAGCTGCTGGAGGTGGCCTGGGAGGCGCTGGAGGACGGCGGACAGCTGCCGAGCCTGCTCGCCGGACGCGAAGTCGGCGTCTACGTCGGCGCGTTCACCCTCGACTACAAGATCCTGCAGTTCGCCGACCTCGGCTTCGACACCCTGGCCGCGCACACCGCGACGGGCACCATGATGACGATGGTGTCGAACCGCATCTCGCACTGCTTCGACTTCCGCGGCCCCAGCGTCTCGATCGACACCGCGTGCAGTTCCTCGCTGGTGGCGCTGCACCTGGCCCGGCAGAGCCTGCTGCGCGGCGAGACCGATCTCGCCCTGGCCGGCGGCACCTTGCTGCACCTGGCGCCGCAGTACACCATCGCCGAGACCAAGGGCGGCTTCCTGTCCGCCGAGGGCCGCTCGCGCGCCTTCGACGCGACGGCCGACGGCTACGTCCGGGCCGAGGGCGTCGGCGTGGTGGCGCTCAAACGCCTGGCGGACGCGCTGCGCGACGGCGACCCGATCCACGCGGTGGTGCTCGGCAGCGGCGTCAACCAGGACGGCCGCACCGACGGCATCACGGTGCCCAGCGCCGATGCCCAGGTCACCCTGGTCCGCCGGGTCTGCGCGGAGGTGGGCATCGCGCCGGGCAGCCTGCAGTACGTGGAGGCGCACGGCACCTCCACCCCGGTCGGCGACCCGATCGAGGCCCAGGCGCTGGGACGGGTCCTCGCCGACGGCCGGGCGCCGGGCGCGCGGTGCTATGTCGGCTCGGTGAAGACCAACATCGGGCACACGGAGGCGGCGGCCGGCATCGCCGGGCTGGTGAAGACGGTGCTGGCCCTGAAGCACCGCCGAATTCCGCCGCACATCAACCTGGAGCGGCCCACCGACGCGATCGACTGGGCCGCGCTGCCGTTCGAGGTCCCGACCCGGGCGGTGGACTGGCCCGCGCACGAGGGCCCGGCCCGGGCGGGGGTGAACTCGTTCGGCTTCGGCGGCACCAACGCCCATGTGCTGCTGGAGGAGGCGCCGGTGCGCGAGGCGCCCGCCCCGCCCGCGCGGATGCCCAGCTGGACCGTCCTGCCGCTGAGCGCCCGGGACGAGGCCGGGCTGCCCGAACTGGCCGCCGGGATCCGGCAGGAGCTCGCCGGCGCGGACGGCCCGCCGGTGGCCCTCGCCGACCTCGGCCACACCCTGGCCCGGCGCCGCGAGCACCACGAGCACCGCCTGTCGGTGGTGTACCGGCCGGAGTCCGCGGCGTCGCTGGACGAGGCGCTCGCCGCCCACCAGCAGGGCGAGCCGCACCCCCGAGTGCTGACCGGCCGGCGGCTCGAGCGCGCGCAGCGGCGGCTGGTGTGGGTGTTCACCGGGATGGGCCCGCAGTGGTGGGGCATGGGCCGCGGCCTGTTCGAGAGCGAGCCGGTGTACCGCGAGACGGTCGAGCGGTGCGACGCCGAGATCCGCCGGCAGGCCGGCTGGTCGCTGCTGGACGAACTCGCGCGCGGCGAGGCCGAGTCGAGGATGGCCGAGACCTGGCTCGCCCAGCCCGCCAACTTCGCCGTGCAGCTCGGCCTGGCCGCGCTGTGGCGCAGCTACGGGGTGCGCCCGGACGCGATCGTCGGACACTCCACCGGTGAGGCCGCCGCGTTCCACGAGGCCGGCGTCCACGAACTCGCCGACGCCGTCGCGGTGATGCTGCACCGCAGCCGGCTCCAGCACCGCCTGGCCGGGACGGGCGGGATGCTCGCCGTCGGCCTGCCCGAGGTGGAGGCCGCCCGCCGGATCCGGCCCTGCCACGACCTGGTGTCGGTGGCCGCCGTCAACAGCCCGTCCTCCGTCACCCTCTCCGGAGACCTGGACGCCCTGAAGCAGCTGGCCGCCGAGCTGGAGCGGGAGCAGGTCTTCGCCCGCTTCCTGCCGGTCCAAGTGCCGTACCACAGCGTGCGGATGGACCCGATCCGGGATGAACTGCTGGACGCGCTCGCCGACTTGAAGCCGCACCAAGCCGAAGTCCCGCTGTACCTGACGGCCCGCGAGGGGCGCGCCCACGGCACCGAGTTGGACGCCGACTACTGGTGGCAGAACGTCCGCGAGCCGGTGCGGTTCCGCTCCGCCGTGGACCTGCTGGTCGACGACGGCCACCAGCTGTTCCTGGAGATCGGCCCGCACCCCGTCCTCGGCCACGCGATCCGCGAGTGCCTGGACGGCCGGGAGGCGGCGGGCTGGACGGTGCCGTCGATCCGCCGGGAGGAGGACGAGCCGGAGCGCATCGCCCGCTCGCTGGCCGAACTGCACAACCTGGGCGTCGAGTTGGACTGGGAGGCACTGCAACCCGGCGGCCGCCCGGTGCCCCTGCCGGGCTACCCGTGGAAGCGGGACAGGTACTGGGTGGAGCCGGCGCCGGTCGAGCAGATCCGGCTCGGGCGGCTCGACCACCCGCTGCTGGGCCGCCGCACCGCGAACGTCCGGCCGACCTGGGAGGTCCAGCTCGACCTGGAGCGGCTGCCGTACCTGGCCGACCACCGGATCGAGGACGCCGCGGTGTTCCCGGCCGCCGGCTATCTGGAGATGGCCGCGCAGGCGGTGCGGGTGCTGACCGGCGCCGACCGGGCGGTGCTGGCGGACATCGAGCTGCCCAAGGCGCTGTTCCTCTCCGAGTCGCTGCCACCGACCGTCCAACTGGGCTTCGACTCCGACGGGGTGAGCTTCTCCGTCGCCTCGGTCGGCGCCGAGCGCACCATCCACGCCGCCGGTGTGGTCCGCACCGATCAGCGCCGCGGGCCCGCCGCCGCGCCGGACCTGCCCGCGATTCGGGAACGCTCCGCCCGGCGGCTCGACCGGGTCGGCTGCTACCGGGAGCTCGCAGAACTGGGCTACGGCTACGGCCCGGCGTTCCAGCGCATCGAGGAGGTCTGGATCGGCCCCGGGGAGGCCCTGGCGCGGATCTGCCCGGCCGAGCCGCGCCCGGCGGACGCCGACGCCGCGCACGTCCACCCGACCCTGCTCGACGCCTGCTTCCAAGCCCTGCTGACGCCTCAACTCCTCGGCGAGGAAAGCCCGGTGAGCGGCATCAGGCTCCCGCTGTCCATCGCGGAGGTCAGCCTCGACCGGGTCGGCGACCGGCCGTTCTGGGTGCACGCGACCGTCACCCGGGAGAGCGGGGACGAGCTGATCGGCGACCTCACGCTGTACGCCGAGGACGGCGACCTGCTCGGCCGGGTCACCGGCTTCCGCGCGGCCGGCGTCGAGGGCGCCTCGGCCTCCGCGGGTCTGGCCGCGATCGACGGCTGGCTGGCCGAACCGGTCTGGATCGACCAGCCGTTGGCGGACGCCGACGCGCCGGCCCCGGAGCGGCTGGTGGTGCTCGCCGACGCCGCCGGTCTCGCCGAGGAGCTCGCCGCGCAGGTCCGCGAGCGCGGCGGCGCCTGCCACCTGGTCCGGCCGGGCGCCAACTACCTTCACAGCGACGAAAGTTCCACCGTCCGGCCCGACTCCGCCGCCGACCTGCGCCGGCTGTTCGAGGACCTCGACGACAGCTTCGACACCGTGCTGCACCTGTGGAACCTGGACCTGCCGTCGCTCGACGCCGTCGGCCGGGAGCAGTTGGCGGACTGCGGCACCCTCGGCGGCTGGTCGCTGATCGCGCTCGCCCAGGTACTGCCGTCCGCCCGGCCCGGCGGGCGGCTGCACATCGTCACCCGGGGCACCCAAGCGGTGGTCGAGGGCGAGCCGGTGGAGCCACTGGGCGCGCCCGCCTGGGGCATCGGGCGGGTGCTGTGGCAGCAGGAACTCGTCGCGCAGCGCGGCAAGTTGATCGACCTGGGGGCGGTGGCCGAGCCACACGAAGAGGCGGCGGCGCTGCTGCGGGAGCTGGCGGTGGCGGACGCGGAGGAGATCGCGCTGCGCGGCGAGCGGCGCGCCACCTGCCGCCTGCGCCGGCCCGCCGGGCTCACCCGGCCGTTGCCGCTGCGGCTGCGCGCCGACGGCTCCTACCTGGTGACGGGCGCGTTCGGCGCGCTCGGGCGGCTGCTGTGCCGGACGCTGGTCCGGCGCGGCGCGCGGCGGCTGATCCTGGTCGGCCGGACGGCACTGCCCGCGCGCGAGCAGTGGTCGGAGCTCGATCCGGCGAGTGCGGCAGGTCAACGGGTGGCGTTCCTGAGGGAGTTGGAGGCGCTGGGGGCGCACCCTGTGCCGGTTCCGCTGGACGTGACCGACGAGGCGGCGCTGGCCGACTGGCTGGCGGACTACCGGCGCCGTCAACTCCCGCCCGTACGCGGCGTGTTCCACCTCGCGGGGCAGGTCAGGGACGCGCT
This sequence comes from Kitasatospora sp. NPDC004614, assembly GCF_042873675.1. Classification (NCBI taxonomy): domain Bacteria; kingdom Bacillati; phylum Actinomycetota; class Actinomycetes; order Kitasatosporales; family Streptomycetaceae; genus Kitasatospora; species Kitasatospora sp. NPDC004614. The sequence goes on along the minus strand of NZ_JBIALR010000001.1, from coordinate 245,379 downwards.
GGTGCCCGAGCTGGACCGGGAGGTGTTCGACGCCGCGTGGGAGCCGAAGGTGGTCGGCGCGCACATCCTGCACCGGCACCTGCGCGAGGAACCGCTGGACCACTTCGTACTGTTCGCCTCCATCGCCTCGGTGCTGACCACCGCCGGGCAGACCAACTACGCGGCGGGCAACGCCTTCCTGGACGCGCTGGCCCACCACCGCCGGGCCCGCGGCCTGCCCGCGCTGAGCATCGACTGGGGTCCGTGGGCGACGGGCATGATCGAGGAACTGGGCCTGGTGAGCCACTACCGCGAGGCACGCGGGATGAGTTCGCTGCCCCCGGCGGCGGGCATGGCGGTGCTGGAGCGGGTCATCGGGCAGGACCGGGCGCAGCTGCTGGTCGCCACGGTCGTCGACTGGCCGGTGTTCCAGGCCTGGTACGCCACACCGCCCGCTCTGGTCGCCGAGCTGGCGGCCGCCGCCGACGTCCCGCAGGCCGCCCCGGCCGGGGGTTTCCCGGCCGCTTTCCGGGCCGCCGATGCCGGGGTGCGGCGCCAGTTGGTGACGGAGCGGTTCACCGAGCTGGTGGCGCACGTGCTGCGGGCGAACCCGGAGCGGATCGACCCGGCGGCGGGCCTGAACAGCCTCGGTCTGGATTCGCTGCTGGCGATGGAGCTGCGCGCCCGCACCCAGGCCGAACTGGGCGTCGCCCTGCCGGTGGTGACGCTGCTGAGCGGCGATCCCTTCGACGAGCTGGTCGAGCGGCTGTACACCGGACTGCTGGAGAAGGCGGCGACCGACGGACCCGCGCCGGAGGCCGAGGTGGAGGTGCACACCGACGAGCACCGGTATCCGCTGACGCACAACCAGAAGGCCCTGTGGTTCCTCAAGCACCTCAACCCGGACGCCTTCGCGTACAACATCGGCGGCGCGGTGGAGATCCGCACCGAGCTCGACCCGGAGCTGATGTTCGACGCCTTCCGGGTGCTGCTGGAGCGGCACCCGGCCCTGCGGGCCAACTTCGTGCTGGAGGACGGCCGGGCCGTCCAGCTGATCTCCCCCGAGGCCCGTCCGGACACCGGCCTGTTCGACGTCCAAGGCCGGGAGTGGGACGAGATCCACGGGATGATCGTCCAGGAGTACCGCAAGCCGTACGACCTCGAACGGGACCCGCTGGTGCGGCTGCGGCTGTTCAAGCGCGGCCCGGACCGCTGGGTGCTGATGAAGGCCGTCCACCACATCGTCTCGGACGCGATCTCGACCTTCACCTTCATCGACGAGCTGTTCACCCTCTACGAGGGGCGGCGCCATGGCCGCCGGGTCGAGCTGCCGCCGATGTCCGCGCGCTACCTGGACTTCCTCAACTGGCAGAACCGCCTGCTCGCGGGGCCGGACGCCAAACCGATGCTGGACTACTGGCGCTCCCACCTGCCGGCCGAGACGCCGGTGCTGGGCCTGCCCACCGACAAGCCCCGCCCGTCCGTGCAGACCCACAACGGGGCGTCCGAGTTCTTCCGGCTGGACGAGGAACTCAGCGCCCGCGTGCAGGAGTTGGCCCGCGAGCACGATGTCACGGTGTTCATGGTGCTGCTCAGCGCGTACTACCTGCTGCTGCACCGGTACTCCGGGCAGGACGACATCATCGTGGGCAGTCCGGTCACCGGCCGCACCCGCGAGGAGTTCGGCTCGGTCTACGGGTACTTCGTCAACCCGCTTCCGCTGCACGTGAATCTGGCCGACCGGCCGTCGGTGGCCGAGCTGCTGGGCCGGGTCCGGGAGACCGTGCTGGGCGGCCTGGACAACCAGGAGTACCCGTTCGTGCTGCTGGTCGAGCAGCTCGGGCTGCAGCGCGACCCGAGCCGCTCGGCGGTCTTCCAGGCGATGTTCATCCTGCTCACCCACAAGGTGGCCACCGACAAGTACGGCTACCACCTGGACTACATCGAACTCCCGGAGGAGGAAGGGCAGTTCGACATCACACTGTCCGCCTACCAGGACCGGGCGGACGGCTGCTACCACTGCGTGTTCAAGTACAACACCGACCTGTTCGAGCCCACGACGATGGAACGGATGGCCGGGCACTACCGCAACCTGCTGGACGCGCTCACCCGGTCATCCGCCGAGCAGCCCGCCGACCGGTTGCCGCTGCTCGACGCCGCCGAGCGGGAGCGGCTGCTCGACCGGTGGAGCGGCGCGGGGCGCACCGAGCCCGCCGAGCTGCCGGTGCACGAGCTGATCGCCCGGGCCGCCGCCGAGCGGCCCGAGGCCCTCGCCGTGACCCTCCCGGCGCCGGACGGCACCGTCCGGCGGCTCGACTACGGCGAGCTCGACCGCCGCAGCCGCCGGGCCGCCGGGCAGCTGCGCCAACTCGGCGTCCGGGACGGCTCGGTGGTGGCCCTGTGCCTCGACAAGTCGCCGGAGCAGATCGTCGCCCTGCTGGCCGTGCTCCGGGCCGGCGGCGCCTACCTGCCGCTCGACCCCGGGCACCCGGTGGACCGGCTCGCCTACATGACGTCCAACGCCGGCGCCGTCCTGCTGCTCACCGACCGCGACCGCCCCGAACTGGCCGGCCTCGCCCCGCGGGTGCTGACCCTCGACGAACTGGACGCGGCGCCCGAGGGCCCGGCCCCCGAGGCCGTCGCCCTGGACGCCCCCGCGTACGTCATCTACACCTCCGGCAGCACCGGCCGCCCCAAGGCGGTCCGGGTCAGCCACCGCAACCTGGCCTCGGTGTACGCCGGTTGGCGCGCCGAGTACCGGCTGGACAGCGACGTCCGGGTGCACCTCCAGATGGCCGCCCAGTCCTTCGACGTCTTCACCGGCGACCTGGTGCGCGCCCTGTGCTCGGGCGGCCACCTGCTGCTGGTCGACCGCGACCTGCTGTTCGACACCGCCCGGCTGTACCGGACGATGGTGCAGGAGCGCGTCGACTGCGCCGAGTTCGTCCCGGCGGTGGCGCGCGGCCTGCTGGCGCACTGCGAACGCGAGGGCCACCGGCTGGACTTCATGCGGCTGCTGATCGTCGGCTCGGACGCCTGGAAGGTCGAGGAGCACCGGCGCCTGCACGCGCTGTGCGGCCCCGGCACCCGGCTGGTCAACTCCTACGGGCTGACCGAGGCGACCATCGACAGCGCCTGGTTCGAGGGCCCGGCCGACGGCGTCGAACCGGGCCGGATGGTGCCGATCGGGCGGCCGTTCCCGAACAGCGCGCTCTACGTCCTGGACGAGCACGGCGAGCCGGTGCCGCCCGGGGTGGCGGGCGAACTCTGGGTCGGCGGCGGGGGCGTCGCGGACGGCTACGTCGGCGACCCGGAGCAGACCGCCGAACGCTTCACCGTGCGCTCCCCGGGCGGCCGCCCGGTCCGGCTGTACCGGACCGGCGACCTGGCGCACTGGGCTGCCGACGGCACCGTACGGCTGCTCGGACGGGCCGACAACCAGGTCAAGGTGCGCGGCCACCGCATCGAACCCGGCGAGATCGAGACCCAGTTGGCCGCTCTGCCCGGCATCGCCGCCTGCGCCGTGACGGTGCGCCAGGTCGACGACGGCGGCGGCGTGCTGTGCGCCTACTACGTCCCCGAGCCCGGCGCGCAGCCCGACCAGCGCGAGCTGCGCCGCCAACTCGCCGACCGGCTGCCCGCGTACATGACGCCCTCGCACCTCACCGAGCTGCCCGCCCTGCCGCTCACCCCGAACGGCAAGGTCGACACCGCCGCGCTGCCGTCCCCCCGGTTCGACCCGGGCGACGGCGAACCCGAGCCGCCGACCACGCTGTTCGAGGTACGGATGGCCGCGCACTGGACGTCCCTGCTGGGCGTGGAACGGGTCGGCCTGCAGCACGACTTCTTCGAGGCGGGCGGCAGTTCGATCAAGCTGATCGAACTGATCCACCACCTGCGGACCGAGTTCAACGTCTCCATCCCCGTCAGCCTGCTGTTCGAGTCCACCACGCTGCGCGGCATGGCCCGGACCCTGGAGCACGTCATCACCGGCCGGATCGCCGGCGCCCAGCCGTACCTGCGCTTCAACCCCGGCGACGAGAACGGAACGGTGTTCTGCTTCCCGCCCGCCGGCGGGCACGGCCTGGTGTACCGGCAGCTCGCCGCGCACCTGACGGAGTACCAGTTCGTCGCGTTCAACTACCTGACCGGCGAGGACAAGATCGCTCGCTACGCCGACCTGATCGAGTCCTTCCAGGAGCAGGGCCCGTACACGCTGCTCGGCTACTCGCTCGGCGGCAACCTCGCCTTCGAGGTGGCCAAGGAACTGGAACGCCGCTCCCACGAGGTGCCGCACGTGCTCATCGTGGACTCCTACCGGATCACCGACTCCTTCACCCTCGAAGCCGAGCACCTCGACGCCTTCGAGCGCGAACTGCGCGAACACCTGCGCCGGCACACCGGCTCGGACCTGGTCGCCGAGGAGACGCTCAGCCAGGCCCGGGAGTACCTGCACTTCTGCGCCCGCACACCGAACCTCGGCGCCGTCCGCTCACTGATCAGCGTGATCTCCGACCAGGAGAAGGTCCCGTTCTACGCGGCGGGCAACCAGGGCACCTGGCACGGCAGTTCGACCACCCGGACCACCGTGTTCCGCGGCTTCGGCAGCCACGCCGAAATGCTCGACCAGGACTTCGCCGCCCGCAACGCGGAACTGACGCGCGGCATCCTCACGGGAGGGGCGACCGGTGCCGCAGGGTGACGACGGACCCCGGGTGATCGTCATCGGCGCCGGGCTCGGCGGGCTGGCCACCGGCTGCTACGCCCGGATGAGCGGGATGCGGACCCAGATCTTCGAGAAGCACGTCCTGCCGGGCGGCTGCTGCACCGCCTGGTCCCGCAAGGGCTACCTGTTCGACTACTGCATCGACTGGCTGATCGGCACCGCCCCGGGCAACGACGCCAACCGCGTCTGGCGGGAACTCGGCGCCCTCGACGGGAAGAGCGTCACCAACTTCGACCTGTTCAACCGGGTGGTCGACGAGCACGGCCGGGCGGTGAGCTTCTACAACGACCCGGACCGGCTGGAGCACCACCTGCTCGACCTCTCCCCCGCCGACGCCCGCCCGATCCGGGCATTCTGCCGGGACCTCAGGCGGTTCGCCGCGCTCGACCTGCACCCCTTCCTCAAACCGTCCGCCCTGCAGACGCCCCGCGAGAAGCTCGCCACCCTGCGGAAGGTACTGCCCTCGTTCCGGCTGCTGTGGCGGACGGCGGCGACCCCGCTCAACACCTTCGCCGACCGCTTCCAGGACCCGCTGCTGCGCCAGGCGTTCCGCAACATCCTGTTCCAGGACCCGGACGGCTTCCCGCTGCTGCCCTACCTGTACAGCATGGCCGCCGCGCGCAACCTCAACGCCGGTTTCCCGCAAGGGGGTTCGCTGGGCCTGGCACGGTCGGTCGAGCACCGCTACACCTCGCTCGGCGGCGAGATCGCCTACCGCGCCCGGGTCGAACGCATCCTGGTCGAGGACGGGCGCGCGGTCGGCGTGGAACTCCGCGGCGGCGAACGGCACTACGCCGACCACGTGGTCGCGGCCTGCGACGGACAGACCGCCATCTACCGTCTGCTGGAAGGCCGTTGGACCGGGCCGCGGATCGACCGGCTCTACCAGGACGTGCTGCACGAGCCGGGCACGCTGTTCCCGGCCGTGGTCTCGGTCTTCCTCGGCATCGACGGCGAACTCGACGCCGGCGGCCCGCACTGCACCACCTACCTGCTCCCCGCCGAACAGGCCGCCGAACTGCCCGGCGCCCTCCAGCGCGGCCTGGTGGTGCAGCAGCGCTCGCACTACTCGGACGGCTTCGCCCCGCCCGGCAAGTCGGTGATCCACTGCACCTACTTCAGCGACTACCACCACTGGAAGTCGCTGCGCGGCCGGGACCGCCGGGCGTACCGGGCGGAGAAGCAGCGGGCCGCCGACGTGGTCCGGGGCTTCCTGGAGCGGCGGTACCCGGGGATCGGCGAGCGCATCGACCTGATCGAGGTCGCCTCGCCCGCCACCATGGAGCGCTACACCGGCAACAGCTTCGGCAGCATCCTCGCCTGGAAGGCGTTCTCCGGGGCCGACGACCTGGTGACCAAGCTGATCAACCGGGACCGGATGCGCCTGCCCGGACTGAGCGGCTTCTCCATGGCCGGCCACTGGGCCAGCCTCGGCGGCCTGATCCGCGCGGCGTCCAGCGGCCGGTTCGCCGTCCAGTACCTCTGCGAGGAACTCGGCCTGGAGTTCCGGGCCTGGGAGAGCGACAACCAGGACCCCTGGCACCCCGGCAAGCTCGGACACCTGCCCCAACTCGCCCGCTGGAGCGCGTCGGCATGACGGAACCACGCAGAGAGACCATGATCGTCATCGGCGGCGGCCTGGGCGGACTGTCGACCGCCTGCTACGCACAGATGAACGGCTACCGCAGCACCGTCGTGGAGATGCACGAACTGCCCGGTGGCTGCTGCACCGCCTGGGACCGCGGCGACTTCACCTTCGACTGCTGCGTCAGCTGGCTGCTCGGCTGCGGACCGGGCAACGAGATGCACCAGATCTGGCTCGAACTCGGCGCCCTCCAGGGCAAGCAGATGCGGCACTTCGACGTCTTCAACATCGTCCGCACCGAACACGGCGAGGTCTACTTCTACTCCGACCCGGACCGGCTCGAGGCCCACCTGCTGGGCATCTCGCCCCAGGACGCCCGCCCGATCCGGGAGTTCTGCGCCGGGCTGCGCAAGTTCCGCGCCTGTCTGGCGAGTTACCCGTTCCTCAAGCCGGTCGGCCTGATGGGGACGGTGGAGCGCTGGCGGATGCTGGCCGGCTTCCTGCCCTACTTCAACGTCGTCCGGCGTTCCATCGGCACCCTGATGACGGACTACTCGGCGCGGTTCCGGCACCCGCTGCTGCGCGAGGCGTTCAACTACATCCTGTACGAACGCCACCCCGCCTTCCCGGTGCTGCCGTTCTACTTCCAGCTGGCCAGCCACGCCAACCTGTCCGCCGGCGTCCCCGAGGGCGGCTCGCTCGGGCTGGCCCGCTCGATCGAACAGCGCTACCTGCGGCTCGGCGGCGAGATCCACTACAACGCCAAGGTGACCGAGGTGCTGGTCGAGGACGACCGGGCGATCGGCGTCCGGCTCAGCGACGGGCGCGAACTGCTCGCCGACATCGTGGTCTCCGCCGCCGACGGCCGCACCACCCTGATGGACCTCCTCAAGGGCCGCTATCTCGGCGACACCTACCGGGAGTTGTACACCAGCACCATCACCCAGCCCGGCATGGTCTTCCCCGGCTACGTCACCGTCTTCCTCGGCCTGCGCCGCCCCTTCCCCGAGGGCGATCCGTGCGCCACGTACCTGCTGGACCAGGACCGGGCCGACGCGCTGACCGGCATCCGCCACCCCAGCATCAACGTCCAGTTCCGCAGCCGGCACTACCCCGAACTGTCGCCCCCCGACTCGACCGTCGTCTACGCCAGCTACTTCTGCGACATCGCCCCCTGGCGGGCCCTCAGCACCGGCCCCGAACAGGCCAGCCGGGTGCGCCGCGGCGAGGAACTGCACACCCTGCCCACCGGGCGCGGCAAGGCCTACCAGACCGCCAAGCGCCAAGTCCGGGACACCATCGTGGACTTCCTCGACCAGCGCCACCCCGGCCTGAAGGCCGCCGTCGCGGTCAAGGACGTCTCCACCCCGCTCACCCAGGTCCGCTACACCGGCAACTACGACGGCACCGTGCTCGGCTGGCAGCCGTTCGTGACCAGCGGCGAGACGCTGGAGACCGAGATGAAGCGCAACGGCCCCGTACTGCCCGGGCTGCGGAACTTCTACCTCTCCGGCGTCTGGGCGACCACCGGCGGCCTGATCCGCGCCGCCGCCGCCGGACGCCACGTCATGCAGTTCGTCTGCCGCGACGACGGCGTGCCGTTCCGCGCCGAGATCGACCGCAGCGCACCCCTGCCCACCCATGTCGTCATCCCCGTAGGCCGTTGAGTCGTTGAGTCGTTGAGTCGTTGAGGAGAACAGCACCGTGCAGATCGCCAAGTGGGTCGTCCAGGAACACCTCGACGGAGTGCCCGATGCCCGACGGATGTACCGGAAGGTGGTCGAGGACACCGACATCCGACTGCGGGACGACGAAATGCTGTTCCGCACCCGCTACCTCTCGCTCGACCCCTACCTGCACGGCATCACCCTGGACACCCCGATCGGCGACCTGATGGGCGGCGACGCCGTCATGGAGGTGGTGGCGGCCGGGCCGCGCGCCCGGTTCGCGGTCGGCGACCTGGTGCAGGGCTACGGCGGCTGGTGCACCCACCTGGTCGGCACCGGGGAGGCCCGGCTGTGGCAGACCGGAACCTTCCCGATGATCTTCCCCGACTACCGCCGCCTCGACCCCGCGCACTACGACGACACCCTGCCGATCAGCACCGCGCTGGGCATCCTCGGCGGCCCCGGCATGACCGCCTGGGGCACCCTGACCAAGTTCATGACCGTCCGCCCCGGCCACACCGTCCTGGTCAGCGCCGCGAGCGGCGCCGTCGGCTCGCTGTTCGGACAGCTCGCCAGCCGGGCCGGCGCCCGCGTCATCGGCACCACCAGCTCCGAACAGAAGGCCGACCACCTCACCGGCCTCGGCATCGAACCGCTCCTCTACCGGCACGGCGACCACCCCGACCGGATCGGCGAACTGCTGCGGAAGGCCGCGCCCGACGGCATCGACCGCTACCTCGACAACCTCGGCGGCGCGATCACCGACGCGGCGTTCACCATGCTGAACGTCGACAGCCAGGTCGCGGTCTGCTGGCAGTGGGCCACCCAGGTCGGCAACGACCACACCGGGCCCCGCCTGCTGCCGTACATCATGTTCCCGCGCACCACCGTCCGCGGGATCTTCGCCCCCGAGTGGTTCACCGAGCCCAACTGGACCGCACTCCGCACCGAGGTCGGAAGCCTGGTCCGCAGCGGCGAGATCTTCCACCGCCAGACCGTCCACCAGGGCTTCGACGCCATCCCCACCGCCTACCAGAGCCTGTACGGTGAGGCCCGAACCGCCAACCGGGGCAAGGTAGTTGTCGAACTCTGAAGCACTGCCGCCCCCTCGGAAAGGACACCACGATGGCCCGACCGCCCGAACCGGGCACGCCAGCCCCCGACTTCACGCTGGCCGGGGTACAGCTCGACCAGGACACCGCCCACCGCCGCGAGTACCGGCTCGCGGACTCCAAGGGCACCCCGCTCGTACTGGTCTTCTATCCGGGTGACGACACCCTGGTCTGCACCCGGCAGCTCTGCTCCTACAACTCCGAGCTCGACCAGTTCACCGGACTCGGCGCCGCCGTCTGGTGCATCAGCGGCCAGGACCTCGACAGTCACGAACGCTTCGCCCGCAAGCGCGGCCTGCACCTGCCGCTGCTGGCCGACACCGGCGAGCGGGTCGCCAAGCTCTACGGCATCACCGCGCCGGGCATCGGGGTGCGGCGCTCGGTCTTCGTGCTGGACGCCGAGGGCGTGGTCCGCTGGCGGCACGTCGCACTGGCCGGGCTGACCTTCCAGCGGCCTGGCACGCTGATCGAGCAGCTCGCCGCACTGGCCTCCTCACCCGCCTGAGCCGGCCGGGCCGGTCAGCGGCCTGAACCGGCCGGGCCGGTCAACGGCCGGAGCAGGCCGGGCCGGTCAACGGCCGGAGCAGGCCGGGCCGGTCAACGGCCGGAGCAGGCCGGGCCGGTCAACGGCCTGAGCAGGCCGGGCCGGTCAACGGCCTGAGCAGGCCGGGCCGGTCAACGGCCTGAGCAGGCCGGGCCGGTCAACGGCCTGAGCCGCCCGGGCCGGTCAACGGCCTGAGCCGCCCGGGCCGGTCAGCGGCCTGAGCCGCCCGGGCCGGTCAGCGGCCTGAGCAGGCCGGGCCGGTCAGCGGCCTGAGCAGGCCGGGCCGGTCAGCGGCCTGAGCAGGCCGGGCCGGTCAGCGGCCGACCTCGCGGGTGCGGAAGTCGTCGACGGTCTCCCGGCGGATCAGCAGCCGGATCCGGCCCTCGCGGACCGCGGCGACGGCCGGGCGGCCCACGTGGTTGTAGCTGGAAGCCATCGACAGGTGGTACGCCCCGGCGGCCGGGACGGCCAGCAGGTCGCCCGGCCGCAGGTCGGCGGGGAGCGGCGCGTCGCGGGCCAGCAGGTCGCCGGCCTCGCAGTGGCAGCCCACCACGTCGAACGGCCTGGTCGGGGCGGTGCCGGTGCGGCCGATCGGGCGGACGGTGTAGGCGGAGCCGTAGAGCGCGGGCCGCGGGTTGTCGCTCATGCCGCCGTCGACGGCGGCGAAGGCGCGGCCGTCTGCAGTGTGCTTCACGGAGAGCACCCGGTAGACGGCGACTGCGGCGGGGGCGGCGATCGCCCGACCCGGCTCCACCGTCAACTTCGGTACGGCAAGGCCGTGTTCGGCGCAGCAGACGGTCAGTCGGGCGGTGATCTCGGCGGCGAATCGGGCGGGGTCGAGTTCCGGGTCGCCGGGGAGGTAGCGGACGCCGTGGCCGCCGCCGAGGTCGAGTTCGGGCAGCTCGACGCCGTGCCGGTCGCGGATCCGGGCGAGCAGCTCGACCAGGCGGTCCAGCGCCGTGAGGTAGGGGGCGGTGTCGGTGATCTGCGAGCCGAGGTGGCAGTGCAGGCCCGCCAGTCGGAGGCCGGGCTGGGCGAGGATGCGGCGGACGGCTTCGGCGGCCTCGCCGGCGGCGATCGAGAAGCCGAACTTCTGCCCGTCGACGCCCGTCCGGACGGCGCTGTGGTGTCCGGCCGCGACACCGGGCAGAACGCGCACCAGGACGCGCTGCGGGGTGTCGGCGGCGGTGAGGGCGGCCAGGCGCGGGATCTCGGCGAGGTTGTCGACGACGATCCGGCCCACCCGCAGGCGGCGGGCCAGGCGCAGCTCCTCCGGGGACTTGGCGTTGCCGTGCAGCAGGATCCGCCCGGGCGGGAAGCCCGCGGCGGCGGCCAGGCGCAGTTCGCCGGCCGAGCAGACGTCGAGGCCGAGGCCCTCGTCGGCAATCCAGTCGGCCATCGCGGTGCACAGGAACGCCTTCGCGGCGTACAGCACGTCGGCGTGCGGCAGGGCGCGGCGGTAGGCCCGGGCGCGCAGCCGGACCTCGTCCTCGTCGAGCACGTACAGCGGGGTCCCGAAGCGCTCGGCGGCCTCGCGCAGGCCGACACCGCCGAGCAGCACGTCGCCGCCGCGCCCGGCGACGGCGGACGCGGGCCAGGGGCTGCCGAGGGGCCGGGGCGGGTCGTGCGGGCGGGCGGCGGGTGGGCGGGTGGACAGGGTGGTCATCGCGGGGGTTCTCCTGGGCTCGGCGGGAGGGTACGGGCTTCGGCCCGGTGTGCGGGGCGCCGTCAGTCCTCGTAGTGCATGGTGAAGCGGCAGTGTCCGGCGGCGGGGCGGCCTTCGGGGCGGTCGTTGGTGCGGTCGGGTGCGGCGTCGAGGGCCGGTGTGCGCAGCAGGCGGCGGAGGATCGCGTCGTCGGGTCGGTCCTGCTGCGTGCTCGGGGCGGGGTTCAGCAGGTTCGCGGGGACGAGTTGCAGGTCGGTCATGGTGGGCTCGCTTTCGCCTGGAGGTCGCGGGGGCCTTCGTCCGGGCCCCGACCACTCCAGTGCAAGCCCGGCGCGCGCCGATCGCACCCCTCCTTGACGCAGGGGCTACACCGATCGGCCTTGCCCTGACGGGACGTTGACGGGCGTCACGGGGCGCGCGTCAACGGGCCGTACGGATCTTGCCGGAAGGTGACAGCCCCGGTGGTGAGCGGGGATAGCGTCTCTGCTGCGCCCGCGAGCGGCGCTTGGTGTCTCGACCGTTGTGTGGAGGTATGCCGTGAAGCAGCAGCTGCACCCCGTCCGTCCGAAGCCCTCGGAACGCACCCCGGCCGGACGGCTGGTGGTACCCGTCCGGCCGGGCCCGCTGGGCCACACGGTCCGTGTCTTCCGTACCGCCGTCGGTGACCGCACCGCGGTCGCCTTCTCGTCGGAGCGGCACCTGATCGCCGTGCTCGGCCCCGGCCAGCCCTGGATCTCGCTCGCCGAGCCCGCGCTGCGCGCCCTGTTCGAGCCGCTGGGCGTCAGCGCGCTCACCCTCGACCCGCAACTGACCGCGGCGGCCCCGATCCCGCTGGACCTCGGAGGAGTCGCGGCCTGACCTGCTGGTACGGGCTGGGAACCGGCTGGGCTCGTGGTGTGTACCGTTGTTGCAGGTGGTGGCCAGGTCGGTGGCCGCCCGGGAGCTGAAGGCGGTGCTGGGCGGTGAGCCCCGAAGAGCCCCCGACCCGGCGCATATTCGTGGCGCTGGCACCGCCCGACGAGGCCAAGGACGAACTGGCCCGCGCGCTGGCGCCCGCCTACGCCGCCCACCCGCAGCTGCGCTGGAACCGGATCGAGGACTGGCACATCACGCTCGCCTTCCTCGGTGAACTCCCCAGCGCCGTCGTGCCGTTGCTGCTCACCGCACTGGCCGGCACCGCCGGCTCGCGGCCGGCCCTGGAGCTGCGGCTGCGTGGCGGCGGGCACTTCGACGGCCGGCTGCTGTGGAGCGGCATCGACGGCGACCTGGCGGGGCTGCACGCCCTCGCCGACGAGGTCCGGCGGCTGGTCAGGTCCTGCGGGATCGACTTCCTGGAGCGCCCGTTGCGCCCGCACCTCACGCTGGCCCGGGCCCGCCGCGACGACCCGCTCGGCGTCCCGGCCGCGGCCGCCGACCTGGCCGGCTTCATCGGGCGCAGTTGGCACACCGACCGGCTCCACCTGGTCGGCAGCAACATCGGCCGCGGCCCCGGCCCGATCCATTACCGGGACATCACCGCCTGGCCGTTCGCCGCCGCCACTCCTTCGCAGCCGTAGCCGTCAGCGGCAGCGCTTGTCGACCTGCGCCCGGTAGTCCGCGAGCGTCATGACCTCGTGCTCGTGCCCGCCCTGACCCCGGACGACCTGGTCCGCGCCGAGCCCCAGCAGGACCGCACCGTCCACCGTGAACGAGCCGGAATGCGGCCGGTCACCCCGGCTGACCGTCACCGTGAAGGAGTAGGTCGCGTCGGCCCGGAGGCCGGGCACGTCACCGCTCCCCGCCCAGCCCGGGGCGAGCGCCCCCGAATCGACCTGGTCGACATTCGTTTCCATGGTGTCCGGGCTCGCGAACCAGTGGTTCTCCCCCTCCTCCCCGTTCACCCTGGTCCTGATCATCACGTCGTTCACCGTCTCGTTCGGACACCGGGCGGGATCGATCACGAGGTGCCCCTCCACCACCCGCACGCCGAAGACCCGGTCCCAGGCAGGCGTGCACGCGGACAGCAGGGGCAGCGCCAGGCAGCCGGCGACCGCCGCGACCGCGAGCCGGTGCCGTCGTCCATGGTTCTTCACGTCGTCGACTCCTGCTGCTGCCGGGGTGATTGCCGGTGTCAGCTTTCCGCAGTCGGGTAGCCGCCCCGGCACGGCTTCGCGTCGATCTCGTTGCGGTTCCCGGCAGTCCTCCGACCAGGGCCGATGCGGCGCAGGCCAAGCCCCCCAAAGAGGGGGTACAGGAGGTCCGCGGCGCGCGCACAACGTCATCCCTGCCCCCGGGAAATGCGGACGCCGGGGCGGGAATTGGGAGGTGGCGCGGTGCTCGACTTCTGCCTGACGCTGGCGGACCGGGAGTTCTACGTTCCGATGGAGCGGGCCCCCGAGGTGGGCGAGCGCTACCGGCCCAGTGAGGTGCCGGACGGCCGGCGCGGGGAGCTGTTCCCGCTCGCCCAGCCGCTGGAGCGCGACCCGCGCGGCCGGGCGGAGCTGTACCTGCGCGATCTCGAACAGGAGGTACCCGTCCCGGAGGCGCTGTGGCGCACCGCGACCAGGTACCACGGGGCGGCCACCCCGGAGACGCCGAGCAACTACGATCTGCCCACCGCCGCCGAGCTGGACGAGAAGCCGGAGCAGGCGCTCACCGCGCTGCGCAACAGCATCGCGGCCGGGCTGCTCGGGATGGCCAGGCCGGACGGCCAGGGCTGCACCGACGCACCGAGCCGGCCCGGTTCCTCCACCCCGCGCGCTGCCTGCGCTGACCGCGCCGCACGGGAGCGAAGATCTGGCAGACCGAACGTCAAGTTGCTGCGGCTGCTACGGGAATTGACTGGCACTCCGCCGGACCAAGGACAGGCCCGCCAACTCGGCGGGCCCGTCCCCGTGTCACGGGGGAATCACCGGTCGTCACTCAATCTGCGGACGCAGTAGCGGTGTTGACGGAGAACGGCCCCGCCGCGCAGGCTCGTCGCGTGGGGGCTCGGGGTGGGTGGCGGTGGAGAGAGGGGGTCAGGTGGTCGAGTGTGACGGGGGCTGCACAGAGTGCTCGAGGGGCGCTCGAGGGAGCCTTGATTAAAAACCGACCCGCCTGTATCTTATTGGCTACTTGCTCTTGATCGATGAAGTCAGCCGGCCGCCTCGGAGCTTGTGCGGGGCGTTCTGGGGTGTGGCGTCCGATTTGTTCGGCGGGCGCACGGGGTGTAGTGGCTGTTATTCGATCAGGGTGATGCGGCGATCAGTGGGACGTGCGGTGCGACTGCCCGCTCACGTTCGCCCGCGCGCGATCCACCCAACTGGCCAGAGTTCGCTTCTCATTGCTGGAGCCGTCATGCCAAGGTCGCTGTGCACCGCAACACAAAGCCGCACCACCCGGAATGACGGTGGCGCGGCTCACGACTCGCCCTACGGGGCCGTCAACTCCTGGTACACCTGGCCACCTCGGTCGGCGCCGTAGAGCAGGGCGGCGAGGACGGAGGGGACCACGATGCTCGGCAGCAGGTAGCGCAGCAGGGACTGGGCGCGGCGGTCGAGGTCCTGGTAGCCGGTGAGGGCCTCGGACATGGCCTGGATGCCGCCGAAGGAGCCGACGACCACGTCGGAGGCTTCCGCCACGTCGACATGGGGAAGCAGTTCGCCCTGTTCCTTCGCGGCGGCGAGGATGCTGCGGCAGATCCTGCCGAACTCCTGGAAGGGGCCGGAGCGGTCGAGGTCCTGCTCCAGCGAGTTGAGGGTCAGGCGCACCGAGGCGCGGACCAGCGGGTCCGTCTGCAGGCGGTGGGCGTGCAGCATGACCAGGTCGACCAACTGCTGGGCCTTGATGTTCCGGTCGGGCAGTTCGGCGGTCTGCCCCTGTTCCGCGAGGACCCCGCGGGCCAGGTCCTCCTTGGACTTGAAGTGGAAGTACAAAGCACCCTTTGTCACGCCGGCCTCTTTGAGGATCTGCATGATCGTGGCGGCCTGGTACCCGTGCTCCTCGAAGACCTTCGCCGCCGCGGCGACGATTGTCTTTCTGGTTCGGATCGCCCTGTCCTGAATGGCCATACAGCCTCCTCCGTGCCCCTCAAGCGTTGCTGGTTACTGAACGCACACTGACACATACTCACCGTACAGCGAAACCGTCCAGTCTGTATTTTACAACACATTACCTACCCCAAGGGGGGGACCATGCTCGAGGCGACGCTGACCGCACCCGACGCACTGCACGTTCAGCCGGAATCCGGCATCGCGACGCTGGAGATGCTCCACCGCGCCCGCGCCCAGGACGCGTTCCTGCACGGCTGGCGGCGGACCGGCGCGGACACCTTCGTGCTTACCGGGCAGTGGCCCGCGCGTCACCCCTTCTTCGAGCTGATGGCCGGGCGCCGGGTGGATCCGCTGCTGGTCGCCGAAACCGTGCGCCAGTCCGTCCACTTGGTGGCGCACGCGGGCTTCGGCGTCCCGGTGGGTCAGGCGTTCGTGCTGCAGAACATGCGGTACCACTGCTCCCCCGAGCGTCTCGCGGTCGGGGCGGATCCGACGGACCTGCGGGTCCGGGTCTCGATTCCGGGCTTCGGGGGCAGGTCGCGGGGCACGACCGAGGCCAGGATCGAGATCCGGCTGGCGGGGGTCACCGTGGCCGGTGGCAGCATCGACTTCCAGGTGGTCAGCCCGGGTGTGTACCGGCGGCTTCGGGGCGGCCGGACCGATCTGCTGTCGGTGCGGCCCACGGTGCCGGCCGTCGCGGCGGCGGCGGTGGGGCGCTCCCGGGACGAGGACGTCCTGCTGTCGGCCGGCTCGCGGGAACGGGAGTGGCTGCTGCGGGTCGACACCGAGCACCGGACCCTGTTCCAGAGCCCCAAGGACCACGTGCCGGGCATGCTCCTGCTGGAGGCGGCGCGGCAGGCGGCCACGGCGGTGGCCCGGCCGGGGGCGTTCGCTCCCTGGGCCGCCGACGCGTCCTTCTTCAACTACGTGGAGCTGACCGAGGATTGCCTGATCCAGGCGCAGGAGGTCACGGACCCGGCGACCGGGGAGCCGGCCGTGCGGGTGACCGGGCGTCAGGGCGACCGTCCGGTGTTCGAGGCCACGCTTCGCGGCGAGCTCGGCTGAGCGGGCGGCGACGATGATCCTGGTCACGGGTGCCACCGGGACGGTGGGACGCGAGGTGGTCCGTCGGCTGTCCGGCCGGGTGCCGTTGCGCATTCTGGCCAGGGATCCGGGCCGTGTCACGCGTATAAGTGAAGCGGACGAGGTCGTTGAGGGTGACTATCGGGACGAGGAGTCGCTGAAGCGCGGTCTGCGGGGGGCGAGTTCGGCGTTCGTGGTGACCAGCGACGTCGGCGGGCAGGACGACGTCCGCTTCGTGGCGGCGGCCCGGAACGCCGGTGTGCGGCACCTGGTCAAGCTCTCCGCCGCGGCCGTCACGGATCCGCTGGCCGACGATCTGATCACCCGCTGGCAGCGCGGGGCGGAGGAGAGCATCCGCGCGTCGGGGCTCGACTGGACGTTCCTCCGGCCGCGATCGTTCATGTCGAACACGCTGGGCTGGGCGGCGACCGTCCGGGCCGAAGGTGTCGTCCGCGCGCTGTACGGCACCACGCGCAACTCGTGCGTGGACCCTCGCGACATCGCGCGGGTGGCGGTGAAGGCACTCACCGAACCCGGGCACGAGGGCAAGGCGTACACGCTGACCGGCCCGGAGGCCATCAGCGCGGCCGAGCAGGCGGAGTGGATCGGCCGGGTGCTCCAACGCCCGGTCAGGTTCGAGGAGTTGGGCCGGGAACAGGCCCTGGCCCAGTGGTCGCGGCGGTACCCGGGGCCGGTCGCCGAGGCGCTGCTGGCCAGTGCAGAGCGGCAGTTGGCGGGAGCGAAGACGGGGGTGGACACCACGGTGGAGCGGCTGACGGCCCGTCCGGCCGGCTCCTTCGCCGGCTGGGCCGAGGAGCACGCGGCGGCCTTCGCCGGGTAGCGCACCGGCTGGTTCGCCTCACAGTTCGAAGCGCTGTCCGGTCGGTTGAAGTGACCTCGGGACGGAGCCAGGAGTCCCGGACAGCGCGATTTCCCTCAAGTCAGGAGCCGAGAGAATGCCGAAGATCACCGCCAACGACGGGCGCCTCACCGTCCTCAACGTGTTCACCACCGCCACCCCGGAGAAGCAGCAGGAGCTGCTGACGGCCATGCGCGGGGTCACCGACACCGCCGACATCGCGGGCTGGATCTCCACCACCGTCCACGCGGGGCAGGACAGCCCGGGCACCGCCAACTTCATCCAGTGGCGCAGCGCCGCGGACCTGGAGGCCCGCTACGCCGACGAGGAGTTCAAGCGCCGCACAGCGCCGGCGTTCGGTCAACTCGCCACCTCTGTGCGGCTGTTGCAGAACGAGATCGCGTTCACGCAGCAGCGGGAGGCCGGCGGCACCGAGCTGTCGCCCGAGCGGGACGACTGGACCGTCATCGAGCTGTTCGGCGTCGCGGAGGCCGACCAGGAGGAGCTGATCGACGCCCTGGGCGCCTCGCAGGGGTGGCTGGTGGACGTGCCCGGCTACCGCACCCACACCGTGCTGCGCGGGCTGCGCGCCCGCGGTGTCGAGGGCAAGTTCGTTGTGGTGTACGGGCAGTGGGACAGCAAGGAGGCCCACGACGCCTTCCGCGGCCGGCCGGAGGCCGAGCGGGGAGCGGAGCGGCTGAAGGTGGACGAGCGGGTCGCGGCGCTGAGCACCTGGCGGGACGTCAACACCTACCGGGTGGTGCACACCCGTTCCGCGGGCGAGCAGGTGGGTGAGTAGCACGCCGCCCGACGGTCGGTGACCCCGGCCCGCCTCACCGGGCCGGGGCGCCGGGCCGGGGCACCGCGGGCCGGTCAGTCGGTGCCCCGGAAGATGTGGTGGTCCGGGGCGTCCCGGTCCTCACCGGCGAGCAGAGCGGGGCGGGTGAACACGCGGCCCGCGACGGCGGGCCTGGTGCCGAATATCTCGAAGGTGGTCCGGTCTTGGCTCTCCAACAGGTCGGAAGTCACGCGGGGATCCTTTCCGGGTCGGCGAAACAGGCGGAACGAGCGGAACGAGTCAGGACGAGCGGAACGGGTCGGGACGAGCGGGAACAGGCGGAGCAGGGGTCAGACCAGGCAGGGGGCCGCACGGTCGTCGAGGCGGTCGTCGAACTCGTCGGCGGATGCCGGGAGTTCGGCGGAGGCCCGGCGTCGTACCGGCCGCGGCGGCGCCGCGTCCTGGGCGAGCAGGCACTCCTCCAGGAAGGCCAGCGCGCGCAGGTGGTAGGTGCGGGCCGCCCAGCCGAGGCTGATGTTGTGTCCGGCGTCCGGCTGGTGGTCGACGGCGACCCGGGGGGCGGCGAGCGGTCTGCGCAGGGCGGCGATGGCGTCCTCGTCGAAGTGCCACCACTGTTCCTGCTCGGCGAAGGTGAACCGGACGGGTACCCGGACGAGTTCGGCGAGTCCGGGGTAGAGCTCGGGCCACAGCGGGCCCTCCTGGGCCTCGCGGGTGGGGACGGGCGAGACCAGGGAGCGGCCGAGCCGGAAGGCGTCCGGCGGGTAGAGGCGCAGCGCGCCCCAGTGTTTGCGCCAGGCGCCGTGGCCGCCGGAGCCGGGCATTTGGTGCGGTTCGACCGCGAGGCGGCTGCCGAGGCCGGAGATGTCGAGCCCGATCAGGGGGTGTTCGCCGGTGCGGGCGCCTGCGGCGAGGGCGAGTTTGCCGCCGTTGGAGTGGGCGAGGAGGAAGAAGCCGCCGCCGATGTCGCGGTCGCGCGCGAAGTCGGCGAGGGCGGCGTTCAGGGTGTCGGCCTGGTCCAGGACGCCCTGTCCGTCGGGCAGGTGTTCGGCAGACGCGCCGTAGCCGGGCCGGTCGATCGCCAGGACGGTGTAGCCGAGTTCGGCGCCGAGGGTGAGCAGGGAGAGTCCGGGGCGGGCCCGGCTGTCGAAGTAGCCGGCGCTCATGCCGCCGCCGTGGATGGCGACGATGACGGCGCGCGGTGGTGCGGGTGTCTCGGCGAGCAGGGCCGAGAGCGGTACGCCGGCCGCGTCGAGGGTGATCCGGCGTACCTGGGGTGGGCGGGTGCTCTGCGGCTCAGTCATGGGCGTTCACGTGTGGCGCCGCGGCGCGCAGGGCGGCTTCGAAGGCGCTCACGGGCTGGGCGCCGCTCAGCACGGTGCCGTCGTCGAACAGGAATTGCGGGATGGAGCGCACCCGCATCCGGTGGTGCACGTGCTCGAGCATGGTGCGGGTCTCCTCCGTGCCCTCGCCGTCGGCCATCGGCTTGTCGACTCCGACTTCCTGGCCGAGGCCGGCGAGGACGTCCGGGTCGGCCACGTTGAGGCCCTCGGTGAAGTAGGCGCGGAACAGGCGTTCGGTCATCTCCTCGGCGCGGCCGGACCGGGCGGCGTGCAGGATCTGGCGGTGGGCGTCGAAGGTCTGGGTGTGCACGACCTCGGCGAAGCGCAGGTCGAGGCCGTCGGCGGCGGCGGTCTTCGCGACGCGTTCGGTGCTGGCGAGTGCGTCGGGGCCGAACTTGCGCAGCAGGACGGGGATCAGCGGCTCGCCCTCGCTGGTGGAGTCCTGGTCGAGCTGGAACGGCAGGAAGGTGACTTCGAGCCGGCCGCCGTCGGCGCGGAAGCGGCGGGCGGCCTCGGTGAAGCGCGCGTAGCCGATGTAGGAGTGTGCGCAGATGATGTCGAGGACGATCTCGACGCGGCGGACCGGGGTCTCGGCGGGAGCCATGCGGGGGCCTTTCTCGAATAAAAGACGTACGGGACGCGGGCGGTGGGCGGCTGACGGCTCAGGCCTCCGCGGGGACCTCAACGGGCTTGCGTGCGGCCTCCGTTCGCGGTGCCGGTCGGGCCGCCCCGCCGCGCACCGTGAGCAGGACCAGCACGGCGACGACGGCGGCGAAGCCGGCGGCGGTCAGGTAGACGCCGCCGATGCCGACGGAGCCGCTCACCGGCTGGCTCACCAGGGGCGAGACGAACTGGCCGAGGAACAGGGTCGAGGTGACGCCGCTCAGGGCCCGGCCGCGCATCGCGACGGGGGTGCGCGACACCAGCCAGGTGTTGAGGTTGGGGATCAGCAGGCCGATGCCGGCGCCGGCCACCAGCAGCCCGGCGAGCACCAGCGGCACGCCGGTGGCGGCGCCGATCGCGGTGTAACCGACCGCCAGCAGGACGAAGGTGGTGACGGCGATGGTGCGGTGGCTGCGGTTCTTGCCGATCCGCCCGTAGGACAGTCCGACCAGTGCGGTGGACAGACTCATCAGGGCGATGGCCAGTCCGCTGCCACCGGCCCCGACGTGGGCCAACTCATCGAGATAGAACGGGAGTTGGGAGGGGATGGCGTAGAAGACCAGCTGGGCGGCGAAGACCAGGGCGTAAATGCCGAAGGCCAGCTTCGGGAAGCCGCCCGCGGTGTCGGCCGCCCCGGCCTCGGCGGCGGCGCCGTCCGCGGGGCGCGGTTCGCGGATCAGCCACAGGGTCAGGAAGGTCATCGGCACGGCCACCAGGTAGATGGCGAACGGGCCGCGCCAGCTGATGTCGGCCAGGGCGCCGCCGAGCGACAGGAACGCCACGCCGCCGAAGCCCATGAAACCGGCCTGGAGTCCGAGGACCCGGGAGCGCTGCTGCCCGGGGTAGTGGTCGGCGACCAGAGTGGTGGTCGCGGTCATGATGCCGGCGACGGCGATGCCGAGCAGCAGCCGGAACACCAGGATCGCGTACAGGTTGCTCAGGAACAGGCCGGTGCTGCCCGCCACGGCGAACAGGGCGACCGAGGCGACCAGGATCGGCTTGCGCCCGCTCCGGTCGATCAGCGCGCCCACCACCGGCGCGCCGAAGGCGATGGCCAGGCCGGGCACGGTGAGCACCATGCGCACCAGCAGCCCGACGTGGCCGACGTCGGCGAAGTGCTTCTCCATCGCCGGCAGGGCCGGTGCCACGATCGCCCCGGCCATGGTGGTGAGCATGCTGGCCAGCAGCAGTGTCACCAGCAGCGGGCGGCCGCCGGCGGGCCGCCCGGCGGCGGCGCTGGTCTCGTGTGTCATGACTGTCCCTCTTCCTCGCCCGTATTCGCGCACGTCTCGAACCTCAACTCTCCGCTCCCCCACGGCGAATTCGGCATCCTTTTCCTCGTTCTGACATTTGTTTCAGCAGTTCTGACACAGCGGCCTTTCGATATGACACGGGCGCCATTTACCGTCTCGGCCATGACCCCGATTCCGCTGTCCCCGCTCGCCGGGCGCCGCTGCCAGGAAGCCCTCAACGCGCTGCACTCGACCGTCTACTTCAGCCCGGACTTCGCCGAGAGCCTGGCGGAGTACGGCGTCGACGACTCGATGGCCGTCTACCTCGCGGGCCGGGCCGGCCCGCTCGGCCCGGTGGCGGCGGGCACGGTCACGGCCGCGTTCTACGGCTTCGCGCACCCGCTGATCGCCGAGCACCTGCCGCACGTGTGGAGCCTGGTACCGCCCGCCACCGTCGTCGAACTGCGGCTGGCCGCGGTGGACGCCCTGCTGCGCCGCCACCTCGGCGAGGAGACGCTGGCCTCCGCCGGGATGGCCGAGGCCGCCCGGCTCGCGCTGTCCGCCGCCGGGGCCGGGCAGCGCGCCGGGCGTCCGATGTTCTCCGCCCACGCCGACCAACCGGTGCCGCAGGAACCGCACTTGGCGCTCTGGTACGCCGCCACCCTGCTGCGCGAGCACCGCGGCGACGCCCACATCGCGGCGCTCCAGCACGCCGAGCTCGACGGGATCGACGCCCTGGTCTCGCACTGCGCGAGCGGCGACGGCATGCCCAAGGAGGTTGTGATGACCAAGCGCGGCTGGACCGAGGCCGACTGGTCCGCCGCCGAGGACCGGCTGCGCGAACGCGGCCTGATGGACGCGGGCGGGGCGCTGACCGCGCACGGCGAGCTGCTGCGCACGCAGCTGGAGGCGGAGACCGACCGGCTCGACCGCGCACCGTACGAGCACCTGGGCGCCGAGTCCGTGGCCCGGCTGACGGAGCTGGCCGAGGCCTTCACCGCGCAGGCCGCGGCGTCCGGCGCCTTCCCGCCCGAGCTGCTGGCGTTCTTCGCCAAGCGCTGAACACCCCGCCCGGGAGGCGGTACGAGCGGCCCGCTCGTACCGCCTCTCCTGCTGCCCGCACGGCGGCCGGTTCACTGCACCGGGGTCCCGTCGGGGCCGGGGCCGTCGGCCCAGGTGAGGTTGAAGCTCCACTCCTGGAAGCGCCAGCCCTGCGGGGTGCGCACCACCACGCCGCCGTAGTGGCCGCCGATGTCGAACAGCGCCGCGCCGGCCTCGCGGTGGTGCACATGGGTGGCCACCACGTGGAACCGGACGGTGCCCCGGTCGCCGTCCAGGCTGATCGCGTGGTTGGCGCTCAGGTGCAGCGTGCGGTCGAACTTGGCCTTGGCCTCGTAGTGGAACCGCGCCACCCCGTCGATGCCCCGGTGGGTGCCGATCGGGAAGTGCAGCACCGCGTCGTCGGTGAAGACGGTGGGCGGCCAGGTCTCGTCGTAGCCGTGCTCGTCCTGGGTGTCGAGCAGGGTGACGTAGCGGTTGATCAGTGCGCTGATCTCCGCGCCGTCGGTGAGTTCCTGGACCCGGGCGCGCAGCGCGGCGAGTTCGGCGGCGAGGTCCTCGATGGTGAGTGTCATGCGGCTTCGCCGAAGGTGCGGGCGAGGTGCGAGGCCTCGCTGCGCCAGCTGCGGGGGGTGCGGTGGCCGAAGGTGCGGTCCACCCGCCGCCAGCGGGCGCGGGCCAGCGTGGCGGTGTCGGCGGGGTCCGCGGCCCGGCTGGTGGCGAGGAGCAGGGCCACGGTGACGGCGGCCAGTTCCTCGTCGGTGGGCATGCCCTTCTCGATGCGGAGGACGTCGGAGGGTTGAGTGGTCACGTCGGGTCTTCTCTCTCGGTGGCGGGTGGTCACTGCGGCGGGTTGCCGTGCTTGCGGGACGGCAGTTCGGAGTGCTTGGCGCGCAGCATGTCCAGCGAGCGGATCAGCACGGAGCGGGTCTCGCGCGGGTCGATGACGTCGTCGATCAGGCCGCGCTCGGCCGCGTAGTACGGGTGCATCAGCTCGTCCTTGTACTCCTGGATGCGCGCCTCGCGGACGGCCTCGGGGTCGTCGGCGGCGTTGATCTCGCGGCGGAAGACCACGTTGGCGGCGCCCTCGGCGCCCATCACGGCGATCTCGTTGGTGGGCCAGGCGAGCGCGAGGTCGGCGCCGATGGAGCGCGAGTCCATGACGATGTAGGCGCCACCGTAGGCCTTGCGGACCACCAGGGAGATCCGCGGCACGGTGGCGTTGCAGTACGCGTACAGGAGTTTCGCGCCGCGCCGGATGACGCCGTTGTGCTCCTGGTCGACGCCGGGCAGGAAGCCGGGCACGTCGACCAGGGTGATCAGCGGGATGTTGAAGGCGTCGCAGAACTGGACGAACCGCGCGCCCTTCTCGGAGGCCTCGATGTCCAGCACGCCGGCCATCGCGGAGGGCTGGTTGGCGACGATGCCGACCACGTGCCCGTCGAGCCGGCTGAACGCGCAGACGATGTTCGGCGCCCAGGCCGAGTGCACCTCGAAGTACTCGCCGTCGTCGACGACTTCGGCGATCACCTTGCGCATGTCGTAGGCCTTGCCGGGCTCGGCCGGGACGAGGTCGAGCAGCGACTCGTTGAGCCGGTCGGCGGGGTCGCCGGAGCGCTCGACGGGGGCGAGTTCGCGGTTGTTGGCGGGCAGCAGGGACAGCAGGTAGCGCACGTCCTCGATGCAGTGCTCCTCGTCGTCGTACGCGAAGTGCGCGACGCCCGAGGTGCCGGCGTGCACGTCGGCGCCGCCGAGGCCGTTCTGGGTGATCTCCTCGCCGGTGACGGCCTTGACGACGTCCGGTCCGGTGATGAACATCTGCGAGGTCTCGCGGACCATGAACACGAAGTCGGTGAGCGCCGGGGAGTAGGCGGCGCCGCCCGCGCACGGGCCGAGCATCACCGAGATCTGCGGGATGACGCCGGAGGCGCGGGTGTTGCGCAGGAAGATGCCGCCGTAACCGGCCAGCGCGGTGACACCCTCCTGGATGCGGGCGCCCGCACCGTCGTTGAGGGAGACCAGCGGGGCGCCGGCCGCCTCCGCCAGGTCCATGATCTTGTGGATCTTCTGGGCGTGCGCCTCGCCGAGCGCGCCGCCGAAGATCCGGAAGTCGTGGGCGTACACGAAGACGGTGCGGCCGTGCACGGTGCCCCAGCCGGTCACGACGCCGTCGCTGTGCGGTTTCTTCCGCTCCAGGCCGAAGCCGGTGGCGCGGTGCCGGCGCAGCGCCTCGACCTCGTTGAACGAGCCCTTGTCCAGCAGGAGTTGGACGCGCTCGTGGGCGGTGAGCTTGCCCTTGGCGTGCTGGCGTTCGGTGGCGGCGTCGTCTCCGGCGCGCACCGTCTCCTTGAGCTCCGTCAACTCCTCGATGCGGGCCCGTATCGTCTGGTCGCTCGCGGACATGTGGTTCCCACTCTCCTTGGTCAAAAGTCGGGTCGGACGGGTCCTGGCCGTTCAAGGGCCTTGCCGGACAGGCCCCGGTCGTTCAGCCGGCGAGGGCCGGCGCCGGAGCGGCGTGCAGCCACCCCTCGTCCAGCCAGCGGACCCCGGCGGTCAGGGGGCCGGCGCTGCGCACGGCCGCGGCGGCCGCGTGGGTGGTGGTGCAGGGCACGTCGAACACCGTCCAGCCGGCCGGGTGGCGGGCGGAGCGGGCGCCGAGGTAGTCCTGGGCGGGCGACCGGCTCAGGCCGGTGCCGATGCCCTTGAGGTAGGCCTCCTTGCGGGTCCAGATCCGCCCGAAGCCCTCCGCCCGCTCGAACTCGTGCTGGTGGCACGCCAGTTCGGCCTGTTCCTCGGGGTGCAGGGCGCCGGTGCAGACCTCGATGGTCTCGGCCCGGGGCAGCCGTTCGACGTCCACGCCGAGCGGTGCGGTGGCGACGCCGATCAGGGCGACGGCGCTGCTGTGCGACAGCGAGAAGTGCAGGGGCAGCGGGGACCTGTCCAGCGCGGGGCGGCCGTGGCGTTCGCCGCAGCCGGGGCACGGCTCGCGGGTGAAGCGCACGTCCTCGGGCGCGGTGTGCAGGTAGCGGCCGAGCAGCCGGCGCAGCGCGACGTGGACCGTCGCGTACAGCAGTCCGTCGGCGGGGCGGACGAAGGAGTCGGCGCGGCGGCGCTCGGCGGCGTCGAGCTCGGAGCGGTCGAGCAGGTGCGCGGTGGCCGGGTGCGGGCTGCGCATCAGCCAGAGGTCGAGCCTGCCGTCGCCGAGGGTGAACTCCTGGTCGGCAAGCGTGCGGACGGTGGCCCGGGCGGCGGTCATGCGGGGACCGCGGTGCCGTGGGGGGCGGCCACCGCCGCCGGATGCGGGCCGAGCGGGCCGAGCTGTCCGGCCAGGCACTCCACCAGTTCGGCCGCGCTGTTGGCGAGCAGCAGCATCTGCAGGTTGAGCTCGACCTGGAGGGCGTGCTCCATCCGGCGCTGGAGTTCCAGCCCGGCGATGGAGCCGACGCCCAGGCTGCGCATCGGCCGGCCGGTGGTGTCCACCTGGTGGGGGGCGATGCCGAGGACCCGGCCGAGCTCCTGGCGGACGTAAGCGTCGAGGACCCGGGTGCGTTCGGCGTGGTCGGCGGCGGCGAGTCGGGCCCGGTCGGGCGCCGTCACCGCCCCGGTGCCGGCGGTGCACGTGCGGGTGGGGCGCGCCGTGCGGTTCACAGTCATGTCCCTTTCCGGTAGGCGCCGCTCCGGGGGAGCGCGGTGCGTGCCGCGCTCCCCCCGGAGCCGCGGGTCAGGCCTGGTACGGGATCCGGGTGCGGCCCTCGCGCAGCACGTTGGCCCACCAGGACAGCTGGTCGAGGAGCACCTTGGCCGCGCCGGCCGGGCCGGTCTCGTCCTTGGGCTTGCCGTTCTCGAAGTTCTCCCACGGGGTGTGGAAGCTGACGACGTCGCGGACGGTCACCGCGTGCAGCTCGGCGAAGATCGGTCGCAGCTGCTCGACGGCGCGCAGGCCGCCGGCCAGACCGCCGTAGGAGACGAAGCCGACCGGCTTGGCGCGCCACTGCGTGTAGTGCCAGTCGATGACGTGCTTCAGCGAGGCCGGGAAGCTGTGGTTGTACTCCGGCGTCACCACGACGAACGCGTCGGCCGCCTCCAGGCGGGGCGAGATCTTCGAGAGCTGCTCGAGGGCGTCACCGGACGGGTTGAACGAGTGCGCGAACGGCATCTCGTGCTCGATCAGGTCGATGACGTCGACCTCGAGGTCGGCGCGTCCCTTCGCCTGCTCCGTGAACCACTCGCCCACGACCGGTCCGAACCGGCCCTCGCGGACGCTGCTGATGATGACGGCCAGCCGCAGCGGATCGTTCGACATCTTCTTCACCTTTTCCTGTTCTCATTCGGGGAGTTGACGGGCGGCGGTGTGCGCCGCCCGCCGGGGCACGAGGGCCTGTCCTAGGCCGTGGAGTGCGACGGCCAGGCCGAGCAGGCCGACGGCCGTGATCAGGTACAGCACCGGCCGCTGCCCCGCGGGGTACAACGAGCCGCACAGGGCGGTCATGACGGCCGCCCCCAGCTGCACGAAGGTCTGGTAGAGCCCGCCGGCCGCCGCCTGGTCGGCGGGGGCCACGGAACCGGTGGCCTGCACGTGGAAGGCGGTGAAGGCCAGCACGAACGCCGCTCCGAGCAGCAGCATCGTGGGCAACACGCCTGTCACGTACGACAGTTCGGATCCGTCGGGCGAGTAGAGGAGGTAGCCGAGCGGCGCCGCGGCGGCGCCCGCCGCGATCAGCCGGGGCGGGCCGAAGCGGGCGACCAGCCGGCCGGAGTGCAGCGCGGTCAGGGCGAGCGGGGCGGCGGCCGGCAGGAACGCCAGTCCGGTGAGCCAGGGACCGTAGCCCGCGCGCTGCTGCAGGTCTAGGGTGGCGACCAGCAGCAGGCCCAGGTACGAGCCGTTGAGCGCGCCGGCGCCGAGCGCGGAGCGCAGCAGCGGCCCGTGGCGCAGCAGGTCGAGCCGCACCAGCGGTTCGCGGGCGGTGAGTTCGATCCGCACGAAGGCGGCCGCGAGCAGCGCCGCGAGCAGGAACGCCGCGACGGTGACCGGGGCGTCCCAGCCGTACCGCGCCCCCGAGGTGAGGGCGGCCGGCAGCAGCATCACCGCGCCGGTGAGGGTGGCCGCGCCCGCCGCGTCGTAGCGGCGCGGGGCCTTCTCGTCGGGCAGGTCGCGCGGGACCAGCCGGAGCGCGGCGGCGAACAGCGCCAAGGCGACGGGTGCCGGGAAGGCGAAGGTCCAGCGCCAGCCGAGTCCGGTGAGCGCCCCGGACAGCAGCAGCCCGGCGGAGAACCCGCCCGCGCCGAACAGCGAGTACACCGACAGCGCCCGCCGGCGGGCCGGTCCTTCGGGGAAGGTGGCGGCGATGATGGCGAGTCCGGTCGGCGCGGTCAGCGCCGCGCAGAAACCCTTGACGAAGCGGGTGGCCACCAGCAGCGCCATGCTGTCGGCCAGCGCGCCCACCAGTGAGGCGGCGGCGAACACCAGCAGCGCGGCCAGGTAGACCGGGCGCCGGCCGCGGATCGCGACCAGGCGGCCGCCGAACAGCAGCAGCCCGCCGAAGCCGACCGCGAATCCGGAGACCAGCCACTGGAGTTCGGCCGTCGCGAGTCCCAGGTCGGCGCCGACCGAGGGCAGCGCGACCAGCGCGACGGACACTTCCAGGGCGTCGATGAGCATGTTGCCGGCGAGCACGAACAGCAGGCCCCACAGGACGGGGGTCCAGCGTGCGTCGGCCCGGGCGGCCGGGCGCGTGGGTGTCGAGAGCGTCATGATCCCGTTCCGCAGGGGTGGTTGGGGTGCCACAGGGTGGGGTGCCACAGGGTGGGGTCCCGGGGCGTGGGCGTTCCGGGCGTGGGGTCCCGGGGCGTGGGCGTTCCGGGCGTGGGGTCCCGGAGCGTGGGTTTCGGGGCGGGCCGGCCGCGGGCGGGGGGTCCCGCGGCCGGCCCCGATGGGGTGGCCCGGCCTCAGCCGAGCAGGGTGCCGCCGGTGGCGTCGACGAACGAGCCGGTGATCCAGCGGGCCTCGTCGGTGGCGAGGAAGGCCACCACGTCGGCGACGTCCTCGGGCTCGCCGACCCGGTTGAAGGCGGACAGCTGCGCCATCGCCTGCACCGCCTCGGGGATGGCGAAGACCGGGTTGCTGTTGCGGGTGATGCCCGGTGCCACCGAGTTGATGGTGATGTTGCGCGGGCCGAGGTACTTCGCGAAGTGCAGCGCCAGCTGGTCGACGGCGCCCTTGGTCATCGCGTAGGCGATCTCGTCGGGGTTCGCGAACCGGGTGAGGCCGGAGGTGATGTTGATGATGCGTCCGCCGTCGGGCATGTTCTTCAGCGCCCGCTGGATGAGGAAGAACGGCGCCTTGGCGTTGACCGCGAACAGTTCGTCGAACTTCTCCGGGGTGGTCTCCTCGGGCTTGACCCCGCCCATCACGCCGGCGTTGTTGACCAGGATGTCCAGGTCGGTGCTGCCGGTGCGCTCGCGCAGTCCGGCCTCCAGGGCGAGGAACAGCTCGTGCACGTCGCCGGGGACGCCGAGTTCGGCGCGCACGGTGAAGGCGCGGCCGCCGTCCTTCTCGATGGTTTCGACGACCTCTTCGGCCGCCTCCTGCTTCGCGGTGTAGTGGACGGCGACGAGTGCGCCTTCCCGCGCCAGCCGGATCGCCGTCGCGCGGCCCATGCCGCGGCTGGAACCCGTGACGAGCGCCGTCTTGCCGGTGAGCCTTCCCATGTCTGTACTCCACTTCGTGGCCGGCGCGGTGGCCGGTGTCGTCGTCCTGGTGGTGGCCGCGGGCTTCCCGAACCAGCGGGTCAGCGCCTGCGGCAGGTCGGCGGCGTCGGCGGTGTCGGCCCAGACGACGTAGCCGTCCGGTCGCACCAGCAGGGCGCCGCCGCCCGGCGCGGGGGTGTCGGGCAGCGCGGTCGCGCGGACCGTGCGCACCAGCGGTGCCCACGGTGCGGCGGCGGCCGCCGCGGCCGTGCGGCGCGCTTCGTCGCCGGGCAGGAGCAGCAGCAGGCCCTGCCCGCCGCGCAGTGCCTGCGCGGTGGTCGACGTGCCGTCGTCGGTGGTCAGTTGCCAGTGCGGCAGGCGTCGTCCGAGCAGGGGGTGGGCGCCCGGCCCGACGTCGTAGCGGATGTCGAGGCCGGAGATCATTCCGGCCAGGTGGGTGCGGACGTTCTCGCTGCCGCCGATCAGTTCGGCGAACACTTCGCGGGTGGCGTCGGTCCCGCCGTCGCCGAGCAGCAGCAGGGCCTGCGCCCCGATGTTGCCCAGCACCTGCCGGCCGACGGCGTGCCGCTCGGTGTGGTAGCTGTCCAGCAGCCCGTCAGGGCTCCGGCCGGCGACCTGTGCGGCGAGTTTCCAGCCGAGGTTGGCGGCGTCCTGGAGGCCGAGGTTGAGGGCCTGTCCGCCGATCGGCATCTGCTGGTGGGCGGCGTCGCCGGCCAGCAGGAGCCGTCCGTCGCGGTAGCGGGTGGCCTGCCGGGAGGCGTCGCCGAAGGAGTTCACCCACAGCGGGGTGCCGCCGCCGATGTCCTCGCCGGTGACGCGCTTCCAGGCGTCGGCGACGTCCGTGAACTCCGGCTGCGTTCCGCGCGGCGCCGCACCGAACTCGTGCACCATCACCCGGGTCACTCCGTCGGGACGCCGGGCGGCGATGGCCAGTCCCCCCGCGAGCCGCTGGAAGCGGCGGTTGGGGATGTCGATGCCCGCCACGTCGGCGCGCAGCAGTTCGCGGCCGGCGTCGGCGCCGGGGAAGTCGAAGCCTCCCAGGCGGCGCACGGCGCTGGTCTCGCCGTCGCAGCCGACCAGGTACGCGGCCCGGAGGAACTCCGTCGTCCCGCCGGCCGTCCGTACCTCGGCCTCGACGTGATCGGCCGTCACGGTGAGGCCGGTCAGCTCGTGGCCGCGCCTGATGTCCGCGCCGAGGTCCGCCGCCCACTGGCCGAGGAGTTCCTCGATGCGGGTCTGCGGGACCTTCCACTGCCCCGGGTGGGGGCCGGGCAGGGTGAGGTCGAGCGGGATGCCGCCGAAGTGGCCCATCGGGTCGGACGGGATCTCGCCGAGCGGCGCGAGCAGGCCGCGGCCGTCGAGGAGTTCCATGGTGCGGGCGTGCAGGGTGGACGCCCGCGATTCGGTGGTCGGTGCGGTGAGCCGGTCGAGGACCACCACGTCCGCGCCTCCGAGCCGGAGCTCGCCGGCCAGGAACAGCCCGACCGGGCCCGCGCCGACCACGACCACCTGGGTCCCGGTGTGGTCCCCGGCCATGGTCAGGCCGCCTTGTTCTTCGCGAGGTTCTCGGCGTGCTCCTTGGCGTGGCCGAGGGTGGCGCGGCTGTTGGTGCTCAGCGCGGTGTGGACGTAGAACCGGGCGTCCTCGACCGTGGCCTGCCCGCCGAGGATCTTCTCGATGTTGGCGGTGTTCAGGGTGACGGTGTGCTGCGAGGAGGCGGCGACGCCGTCGGCGTTCTCGGTGAACGTCCAGTAGCCGGTGTGCAGCGTCATCAGCGCCGGCAGCGTGACCTGCTTGTAGGCGATCTTCTGGTGCGGGAAGGCCACCCGGTACGACTTGGTGGTGTGCACCGAGCCGTCCTTGGCGCGGGTGTCCATCTCCAGCTCCTGGAGGCCCGGATAGGGCTCCTCGAAGCGGACGGTGGCCACGTGCGGGAGGCGCTCGGACCACAGCTGGGCCTCGTTGACGAAGTCGAAGACGTCCTTGGCGGAGCCGTTGATCTGGACGGTGTCCTCGAAGGAGAACGTCAGGTACTCGGCGGCGTGCGCGGCCTCGACGTTGGTCTTCAGGGCGGCGAGTTCGGAGCGCGAGTTGCGGTCCACGGCCTCGTCGATCCACTTCAGCGACTCGGGGTCGTCGTCGACGGCCCGGTAGTCGTGCAGCAGCCGCACGCGGGACGAGTCGGCGGAGAGCGGTTCGATGATCCAGGTGCCGCCCATGGCGGCGACCGGCGGGGCGGAGACCTCCTGGCGGAAGGTGATCCGGAGGTTCTCCTGGTCCAGGGTTCGGTGCGAAGTCCAGTTCTTGGCCTCGCCGTTGGCGGTGGCCCAGATGCGGATGCGCTCCTCGTTCGCGGACTTCTCCACGTGGTCGACGAAGATCGTCGGCGGGAAGATCCGCGGCCAGTTCTGCACCTCGGCGATCAGCCGGTACACGGCGGCGGCCGGGGCCGAGATCGTGATCTCGTGCTCCACCTCGCGCAGGCCGGGCTGCGACATGCTGGTGACTCCTTGGGTCTGGGGGCGGGTTGGTGGGGGCCTGACGGGTCAGAAGTTGCCGAGGCCGCCGCAGACGTTGAGCGCCTGCGAGGTGATGGAGGCGGCCGTGTCGGAGGCCAGGTAGCCGACCAGGCCGGCCACCTCCTCGGGCGTCGAGTAGCGGCCCAGCGGGATCTTGGCCTGGAACTTCTCGAGGATGGCGTCCTCGGTGGCGTTGTAGGCGGCGGCGTAGCCCTGGCGGACGCGCTGGGCCATCGGCGTCTCGACGTAGCCGGGGCACACGGCGTTTACGGTGATGCCGGTCGGGGCGAGCTCGTTGCCGAGGGCCTTGGTGAAGCCGACCACGCCGTGCTTGGAGGCCGAGTACGGGGCGCCGAGGACGACGCCCTGCTTGCCCGCGGTGGAGGCGATGTTGATGATGCGGCCGCGGTCCTTGTGGCGCAGGCCGCCGGTGGTGAGCACCTCGCGGGTCAGCCGGAACACCGAGTTGAGGTTGGTGTCGATGACGTCGTTCCACAGCTCGTCGTCGATGTCGGCGGTGACCCCGCCGCCGGACCGGCCGGCGTTGTTGACCAGCACGTCCACGGTGCCGAAGCGGTCGACGGCGGCCTGGACGAAGGCCCGGGCATCGTCCGAGGAGCGCACGTCCAGGGTGGTGCCGTCGACCTCCAGGCCCTCGTCCTGGAGCTGCTTGACGGTCTCGGCGACGTTCTCGGCGTTGCGGGCGCCGATGAACACCTTGTGGTTCTGGGCGGCCAGCAGCCGGGCGACGGCGAGGCCGATCCCGCTGGTGGCGCCGGTGACGAGGGCGACCCGCTTGTCCTGCTGCGACATGGCTTTGCTGCTCCAAACGAAGAAGAGTGGGGTGAGCTGCGGGCCCGCCGGGGCGCGGGACCCCGGCGGGGGGCCGGTCAGGGCTCAGGGCTCAGGCGTCGACGAGTTCGGTGAAGTAGCCGTTGATCGCGGCGACCAGGGTGCGCGGGGTCTTGTTGTCGGCGAAGATCTCGTCGTCGAGGGATATGCCGTACTCGCGCTCGATCCGGCCACCGGTCTCGAGCAGCGCGAGGGACTCGTAGCCGAGCTCCTCGAAGTCGGTGTCGAGGATGTCGCCGTCGAGGTCGACGTCCTCGTCGGCACCGGCGCCTTCGAGCAGGATGCGCTTGAGGTCCTCGATGGTGAATTCCTGGGCGGACATGGGGGTCCCCTTCGGTAGGTGTGGTTTTTTTGCGGGGGTGGGGGTCAGTCGAGGGAGCGGACGACCAGGGCGGAGTTGAAGCCGCCGTAGCCGCGGGCGAGCACCAGCGCGTTGCGCACCAGGGCGGTGCGCGGCTGGCCGACGACGAGGTCGATGTCGTACTCGGGCGAGAGTTCGACGTTGGTGGTCGGCGGGATCAGGCCCTCGCGCATGGCGAGGACGGCCGCGACCACGTCGACGGGGGCGGCGCCGGAGTAGAGGCGGCCGATCATCGTCTTGGGCGCGGTGACCGGGACGCCGG
Source organism: Kitasatospora sp. NPDC004614 (assembly GCF_042873675.1). Classification (NCBI taxonomy): domain Bacteria; kingdom Bacillati; phylum Actinomycetota; class Actinomycetes; order Kitasatosporales; family Streptomycetaceae; genus Kitasatospora; species Kitasatospora sp. NPDC004614. Next base: position 212,350 of record NZ_JBIALR010000001.1, on the reverse strand, counting down.
AGGGTCCGAACACGGCGATCAGCGCGTCGGCCTCCTCGCGGTCCAGCCGCGGGGTACCGGCCGCGTCGGCGAAGACCACGTCGATCTCGCTCGCGGTGACACCGGCGTCGGCCAGCGCGGTCTCGATGGCGCGGCGCAGCCCGGGTTCGCGTCCGGTGCCCGGCTTCGGGTCGAACGTCGAGCCGTAGCCGGCGACTTCGCCGTAGATGTTCTGCGCGCCGCGTTCGCGGGCGGTGTCCTCGTTCTCCAGGATCAGCAGCGCCCCGCCCTCACCGGCGACGTAGCCGCTGGCGGCGGCGTCGAACGGCAGGTAGGCGCGGTCGGGCTCGTTGCTGGTGGTCATCCGGCCGCCGGCGATCTGCGCGACCCAGCCCCAGGGGCAGATCGAGGCGTCGAAGCCGCCGGAGAAGATCAGCTTGCTGCCCTTGCGGATCTGGCGGCGGGCCTGCGCGATGGCGTCGAGGCCGCCGGCGTGGTCACTGACGACGACGCCGCTGGGGCCCTTCATGCCGTTGCGGATGGAGATCTGGCCGCTGTTGACGGCGTAGAACCAGGCGAAGGACTGGTACGCGGAGACGTACTGGCTGCCCTGGCTCCACAGCTTTTGGAGTTCGTTCTGGCCGAACTCGAAGCCGCCGGAGGTGGAGGCGGTGACGACGCCCATGTCGAACTCGGGGATGTCGTCGGGCTTGACGTCCGCGTCGTCGAAGGCGCATTCGGCGGCGACCAGGGCGAGCCGGGTCATCCGGTCGGTCTGCGGGATCAGCCGGCTGGGCAGGTGCTCGGACGCCTCGAAGTTGCGGATCTCGCCCGCGAGTTGCGACGGGTACGAGGACGGGTCGAACCGGGTGATCCGGTCGATGGCGTTCTTGCCGATCCGGGTCGCGGCCCAGAACTCGTCCACGCCGAGCCCGTTGGGCGTGGCGACGCCGATACCGGTGATCACTGTCCTGGCGCTCATGCCACGCTCCTGTCGGGACGGGCCAGCACCATCGCGCTCTGGAACCCGCCGAATCCGCTGCCGACCGTGAGGACGGCGTCGGTGCGGTGCTCGCGCGCGGTGAGCGGCACGTAGTCGAGATCGCACTCCGGGTCGGGGGTGTGCAGGTTCGCGGTGGGCGGCACCACGTTGTTCTCCATCGCGAGGATCGACGCGGCGATCTCGATCGAGCCGATCGCGCCCAGCGAGTGCCCCACCATCGACTTGATGGAGGAGACCGGGGTGCGGTAGGCGTGCCGGCCGAGGCTCAGCTTGAACGCGGCCGTCTCGTGCCGGTCGTTCTGCTTGGTGCCGGAGCCGTGCGCGTTGATGTAGTCGATCTGCTCCGGGTTCATCCGGGCCTCGGCCAGCGCCACGTTGATCGCCTCGGACATCTCGCGGCCGTCGGGGCGCAGGCCGGTCATGTGGAAGGCGTTGCAGCGCGAGGCGTAGCCGGCGATCTCGGCGTAGATGTGCGCGCCGCGCCGCTTCGCGCTCTCGTACTCCTCCAGGACGAACGCCGCGCTGCCCTCGCCGAGGACGAAGCCGTTGCGGGTGCCGTCGAAGGGCCGGGAGGCGTGCGCGGGGTCGTCGTTGCGCGGGGTCGTCGCCTTGATGGCGTCGAAGCAGGCCATGGTGATCGGCGAGATCGGGGCGTCGGTCGCGCCGGTGATCATCACGTCGGCGGTGCCCTCGCGGATCAGCTCGACGGCGTGGCCGACCGAGTCGATGCCGGAGGTGCAGCCGGTGGAGACCACGGTGGCCGGGCCCTCGGCGCCGACCGCCCAGGCCACCTCGGCCGAGAACGAGCTCGGGACGAAGTAGTTGTAAAGGTGCGGCACGGCGTAGCGGTGGTCGACCTCGTTGAGCACGCCGTTGTTGCTGACCACCCGGTACTCGTCGTCGAGCCCGGTGGTGGCGCCGACCGCGGAGCCGATGGTGACGCCGGTGCGGTGCGGGTCGAAGCCGGCCAGGTCGAGGCCGGAGTCGGCGAGTGCCTCGCGGGCGGTGACCACGCCGAACTGGGCGGCGCGGTCCATCCGGCGGATCTCCTGCGGGGTCAGCCCGTGCAGCTCGGGGTCGAAGTCGGCCTCGGCCGCGACCCGGGAGCGGAAGGAGGACGGGTCGAAGAAGGTGATCCCCCGGGTCGCCGTGCGTCCTTCGCTCAGCAGACTCCAGAAGTTCTTGGCGCCGATTCCGCCCGGCGCCAGCACTCCCACCCCGGTGATGACTACGCGGCGGCTCACTGGCGGTGCCTTTCCCTGGTGTCGGTGGCGGTCGGCGTCACTGGGAGGCCGTCCAGTTGTAGAAGCGGGTGGCCATGGCGTCGGCGGGCGAGCGCCAGGTGGCCGGGTCGAAGGCGCCGATGAACGGCTTGAGGTCCTCGCTGATGCCGACGAACCGCGGGTCGGTCTTGGCCGCCTCGATCAGTTCGCCGCCGTTGTCGCCGTCGAAGTCCTGGAGGTGGAAGTACAGGCCGTTGTAGGCGAACAGCTGGCGGCGGCGGGTGCCCATCCGGTGCGGCATGTCGGTGCCGTCGAACTCGCCGAAGAGCTTGGCGACCTGGGCGCTGGACTCGACGTCCATGCGGGCCACGATCAGGGTGCTGTGCATGGTCTTCTCTCTTCCGTGGGTGTCGGCGCCTCAAGCGGCGCGGGTGGGGCCGAAGAGCCGGATGAAGTCCGCCACGCCCGCGTCGACCAGGGCGTCGCGTTCGAAGTCGGCGAGCGGCAGGGCGCCGTGGAACGAGCGCTGCACGACGCTGCCGGCGACCAGCTGGACGAACCGGCCGGCCGCGTGGTCGGCGTCGGCGATGTCCAGCAGTCCGGCGTCGGCGATCCGCTGGAGCCGGCGGGCCAGTTCGCGCTGGGCCTGCCGGGGGCCGGCGGTCTGCCACATCTCCAGGACGCCGGCGGGCAGCCGGGTGACCTCGGCGCCGATGTGCCGGACGATGGCGAAGTGCTCGGGGAAGGTCGTCATGGGCGTCAGCCAGGCGCGGCCGAGGGCGGCGAGGTCCGCCGGCAGGTCGTCCACCTGGACGAGGTGGTCCTCGGCGATGACGGTCAGCGCGGCGGCGACGGACGCGGCGCTGTCCAGCAGCACCGACAGCAACAGCTGTTCCTTGTCCCTGAAGTAGTGCTCCACCGCGGCCGGTTCGAGGCCGGCCTGCTCGGCGATCGCCTCGACGGTGGTGTGGGTCCAGCCCTCGCGGGCGAAGACCGTGCGGGCCGCGGTGACGACGTCCCGGCGTTCCTCCGCCGGACCGGCGTGGACCGCGATCGTTGCCTGCAGCGTGGCCATGGGCGTACTCCTCCTTGACGTGCGGTTCGGTGGGGGTGTCGGTCGCTCAGCCGGCGAGCGGCTTGCCGAACCAGCGCTCCAGCGCCATCGGCAGGTCGTGGTGGCTGCCGGGCGCGGCCCAGGCGATGTAGCCGTCGGGGCGGATCAGCACGGCGGTGGTGTCCCCCAGGCCACTGGCGGCGGTGCGGCGGCCGGGCTCGGCGGTGACGATGTCGACCCGGTCGGACCAGCCGGCCGCCCGGGCGCGCAGCCGCGGGTTGTCGGTGAGGTCGAGCAGCAAGCCGCGGGCGGAGTGCAGCAGTTCGGTGCTGGTGGTGACCCGCCTGGCGGTGGTGAGCTCCAGGTTCGGCATGCGCTTGCCGAGCAGCGGGTGGGTGCCCGTGCCCACGTCGTAGGTGATCTCCAGGCCGCTGACCATGGCGGTCAGGTGGGTGGCGACCTCGGGGTACTCGATGAGTTCGGACAGCACGTCGCGCAGCGGCTGCACCTCGGGTCCGCTCAGGAAGAGCAGGCCCTGGGCCTGGGTGTTCATCAGCAGCCGCTTGCCGACCCGGTGCCGCTCGGAGTGGTACGTGTCGAGCAGGCCTTCGGGGGCGGTGCCGTGGACGACGGCGGCGAGCTTCCAGCCCAGGTTCACCGAGTCCTGGATGCTGGTGTTCATGCCCTGGCCGCCGGCCGGCAGGTGGATGTGGGCGGCGTCGCCGGCCAGGATGATCCGGCCGCGCCGGTACTCGGTGACCTGGCGGGTGGCGTTGCCGAAGGCGCTGACCCAGACCGGCTCGGCGTGCGAGATGTCGTCGCCGGTCAGCCGCTTCCAGGCGTCCGCGACCTCCTGCCACGGCGGCGGGGTGTCGCGGCGCTGCGGCGGGTTGCCGCGCTCGCAGACGATGATCCGGGTGGTGCCGCCGGGCAGCGGGCCGACCATCACCATGCCGCCGGGCAGGGTCTCGCCGATCATGCGGGTCTTGAGTTCGACGCCCTTGATGTCGGCGAGGAACATCTCCATCGTCGCCGCGGTGCCGGGGAAGTCGAACCCGGCCGCCTTGCGGACCATCGAACGGCCGCCGTCGCAGCCGACCAGGTAGGCGGCGCGCAGCGTCTGCTCGCCCTTCGGGCCGCGCACCTTCACGCGGACGCCGTCGCCCTCGTCGGTCACCTCCAGCACCTCGTGGCTGCGCCGGATGTCGGCGCCGAGGCTGGTCGCCCACTCCTCCAGGTGCGTCTCGGTGGCGGACTGCGGAACCGACTTCGCGGCCTGCTGGGCGCCTTCCAGAACGGAGAAATCGATCGGCAGACCACCGAAATGACCGAGGTCGCTGGTCTCGACGTCGCCGAAGCGGCCGAGAATTCCGCGCTGGTCGAATATTTCCATGGTGCGGGCGGTGAACCCGAGCCCACGGGATTCTCCGGTGCGCTCCGCGAGACGCTCGAGAACGACGACATCGACGCCGGCGAGCCGCAGTTCGCCCGCCAGCATCATTCCGGCGGGGCCCGCGCCCACAACGATCACTGAAGCGTCCATGTACCTCTCCTCGGCCATTTCCGGGTTCCTTCGGTTCGACACACAACTGCGGCGACGTCAATGAGTCTGTTGGCCCGGAGAAAGGACTTCAAGGCACTTCTGTTCAGGCCTCCGCAGGGTTTCTTCACGGCTCTGTGCGCCCTGTGCAAATACGTCCGGCGAATGTCAGGGAATGGACAGATCACCGGGGACGCCACCAGTGCACCGTCCGGTCGGCCGGCTCCTCGCCGGAGCGGGCCGGATCGTTGTCGCGGACCTCGGTGCGGAACAGCTCGCGGTAGCGGGGGAACTCCGCGGCGACGTCGGCCGGGGCCATGGTCGAGCGGTCGGCCTCCACCATCAGCACCGGCACCCCGGGCTCGGGCCCGGAGCAGCTGCGCAAGCGACTGCGGCGGCTCAAGGACGAGGGCCTGGTCGAGAGCGTCGTGCTGCCGCAGGCCGGGAAGCTGCGAACGTGGTTCCTGACCGAGCACGCGGTGCGGATCGCCACGACCTTCCCCGAGTTGGAGGGCGTCACCTCGCCGCCGCTGCCCGAGGACAGGACGGCGGCGCGGCTGCGGGTCGGCCACGTCCTGGCCGTCGTGCGCACCCACGTCGCCTTCGTGGCCGTCGCTCGGGCGGCGGGGGACGAGTGCGCGCCGCTGTGGGTGCCGGCGCGGCCACGGTGTTCGAGGGCGAGCAGCTCGGCCGGTGGGTGCGGGCGCAGCGGGCCGGCCGGCCGGGGCTGGGGGCGGACCGGTGGGGCCTGCTGTCGGCGATCGGGGTCGAAGGCGATGCCGGGCTGGTGGCCGCCGGGGCCGCCGCGGAGGCGAAGCGGAAGGTGTCGCGCACGGGCCCGGCTCGTCCAGGGTCTGGCGGCGCCGGCGGCCCTTTGTCGGGCGGGAGCGGCATCCGCGGGTGCCCCGGCCGCACGAGGAGCCGTTGGAGGTCGTGGAGGCCGGCCCCGGGGGCGAGTCGTGTCGCACTTCGCGCTGGGTACCTGGCTCGACAACCGGAAGGCCGGGAGGGCGGAACTGGCGTCGGGTCGGCTCGCGCGGCTCGTCGGGCTCGGCGTCGGGTGGGCGTGGGCAGGCTGTCGCTTCTGCCGGGTGCTGCCGGCCGGCCTCGCGATGTGCGGGGCCGGCCGGCAGTGTTCGGTGGGCCTGCTGGTGGGTCAGCGGCGTGGCCCGGGTGGAAGGCCGCGGGCGTGAAGCGGTGCGGCGCGGGTGTGCTCCGCGGCTGGTTTGGTTCTCGTTGAACGGGGAGGGGTGAGCCCGTCCGGGGCGCTGTTCGAGTGGTTGTGGAGGGTGGTGCGGGCTCCGAGGTCCCCGGGGCTGGTTGGTCTACCAGTGCTCGGGGCGGTCGCAGTGCGTGTCGTACTTGTTGTGTTCGTCGTGCCGGGGGCGCTCGATCCTGGTGGGGTCGGTGGCGGTGTGGGGGGTGGTGTCGCCGCCTCCGGTGACGACCGCGACGTTGGTGACCTCGTCGTCGGCGCTGCAGGAGACGTCGACCTGCAGTGTGATGGGCGGGTAGCTGCTCCCGGCGGGAAGGGTGTCACTGCGGGTGCAGGTGAGCGTGCCCTGGTCACAGGTCCAGCCCGTGCCGCTGATGCTGTCGGCCTCGAGCCCTGCGGGGAGGGTGTCTTGCATGGTGACGGTGGTGCCGTCGGTCGGGGCGGCTCCGGCGGCGTTGCCGACGGTGATGGTGTAGATGCCGTCCTGTCCCTGGGTGAAGTGCCCGGTGTGGGTCTTGGTGATGGTCAAGGACGGGACTACGTAGGAGATGGTCACCTGGCCGTTGTGGTTCGCCGTCCCGATCGTCGACGGCGCATAGCTCGTGCCGGTGCCCGTGGGGGTGGCGAAGCTGCTGCCCCCGCCGCCGCCACCACCACCCGCCGAGGTGCCGTGGTTGTTGACGGCGCCGCTGCCGCCGCCCCCGCCGCCGAAGTAGCCGCCCCCGCCGCCACCGCCGCCAGCGATGGCAGTGGCGGCGCAGCCGCCGTCGAAGGTGCCGCCGGTGCCGCCGGTGCCGACCGTGGCACCCAGGAACCCGCCTCCCGGCCCACCCGAAAAAGCGGCACAGGGTGGAGCGGTGCCGGCGGCCCCGCCGGCGCCCCCGGTGCTGGTGCTGGTGCTGCCGCCACCCCCGCCCTGCCCCGGGGAAGCCCCGGAGCCGGTGGCACTTCCCGCGGTACCGCCGGTGGCATCCGGTGTCGTCCCGCCGTTGCCTCCGTTGCCTCCCGTGGAGCCCGCTCCGGTGCCGCCGGAGGCACCGCCGCCCCCGGCGACCACCAGCAGGGAGCCGCCCGTGCTGACGCTGGAGGCCCCGCCCCCGCCCGGACCTTCGAAGTGGAAACCGGTGAGCGGGAAACTCCCCCCTGGGGCGCCGCCGTTGAACCCGCCGGCGCCCGCCGCGCCCGTGCCGTTGCAGCCCTTGCCGCCGGTGCCGCCGACGTTGACGGTGAAGGTCGTCGGGATGGTGGTTTGCGGCAGGGTGGTCACCACCCGCGCCCCCGTCCCACCGGTCCCGGTGACGGAACAGGGGGTGCCGGTGTTGTCGGCGCCGCCCGCGCCGTCCGCGGTGATCGTCACCACCGCCGCCGCCGGAACGGTCAGGGTCTGCGAAGCGCCGGTGAAGGTGAAGGTCTGCGACGGATCGGCCTCCTGCGCCCGCACCGGCACGGCCCCCGCCGGCGCGGCAGCCACCGGTGGAGCCGCGGCCGCCAGCAGCGCCATAGCGGACAGCAGCGCGCCCCCCACCGACATCACCCCCACACCACGCTCCCCACGCCGTCCACCCGGGCCGACCAGGTCGGACGCACCGCCGGCACCGGCCGGGATCGTCCCACCGGCCAGGGCCCTGTTGAATACGGCCGCGGGCCGCTGACGGCTGACCCGGTACCACGGCAGATCGCCCTGTCCACGCGTACGAGCACTCATCCGCAGGTTCACCTCTCCTCATAACAAAGCGCCCCACACCCTCACGCGACAACGCGGAAGTGCGACAGGACACTTGACGTCAAATCACGACAAACCACAGTGGATACCCCGCCCCGATCACTTCGAGGTAGCGAGGTTGTGATGAGAAGCCTCGTATGTCGCAACACCCCGCGCGAGCCGGCGAGGACCCGGCATCGCCCATACGCCCCACTGCGCCAAGCTCTGCTCGACGCCGACGAGGTCGCCGTCGTACGCGCCACGCTGCGTACCCGCGAGACCCTCGCGGTGCAAATGGGTACGTGACAGGGGCTCGAGTCCGACGGCCTGGCCGACCGGACCGTGCTGCCGCTGGAGACGGTGTACGAGGGCGAGCAGCTCGGCCGGTGCGGGCGGGCGCGGCGCGCCGGTGCGGGCGGGCGCGGCGCGCCGGTGCGGGCGAGCGCGGCGCGCCGGTGCGGGCGGGCGCGGCGCGCCGGTGCGGGCGGGCCTGGTGGCGGACCGGCGGGACCTCCTCATCGCGATCGGGATCGGGGCCGGCGCCGGGCCGGTGGCCGCGAAGGCCGCCGCGGAGGCGAAGCCGAAGGTGTCGCGGGCAGGCCGGTTCGCCCGGGGTCCGGCGGCGCCGGCGGCGTTTGTCGAGGGGGAGCGGCATCCCCGGGGTGCCTCGCCCGCCTGCGCAAGGAGCCGTTGGGGACCGTGGAGGCCGGCCCCGGCGGGTGAGGAGCAGGTGGTGGTGTCGCACTTCGCGCAGGACAGCTGGCTCGGCAATCAGAAGGCCGGCCGGGCGAAGCCGGCGCCCGGCCGGCTCGCCGAGCGCGGCGCGGAGTGGGCGTAGCGGGCCGTCCCCCGGTTCGGGTGGCCAGTTGCCCGGCGGTGGGCTTCTTGGGCCCTGAGACAGCACTGTGAGGCCGTCGCCTGCGGGGACAGAAGGGGCGCAGGGGCGCAGGGGCGCAGACAGAGACGTCGGAATTCCCGGCCGCCTCCACCACCTCTTCGACCCGGGCGAACGCGGCGGGCGCAGGCCGGGACGGGAGAGCCGCATCGGGAGTGTCATCGGGAGCGCGCCGAGTGATCGGGCACCGCACCCGCTGCGGCTGGGCGGTCGGAGCCGCTTGATCCGAGCACTGCCCGGCGTCGATCGCGGACACGCCGTCTTCACGCGTTCAGTGTCGGGTCGAGGTCGGCGCGCGGGGCGGCGCCGGCGCCGGTCGGACCCTGCTCCGCGGCCCGGCGCACCACCGGTGCGCCCGGCGGCCGGCCGCCCCGAACGGCCGGGGTTCGGTCGGGCTGTGTTAGGTTGCGCGCCGGTTTCGGCGTGATCAGGGGGCTCCATGCGCAGGGGTGCGGCAACACGGGTCGTGGTGGCCGGAGGCGGTCCGGTCGGGCTGCTGGTGGCGGCGGAACTGGCCGGCTACGGCGTCGACACGGTGGTCCTGGAGGCCCGGGACACCGTCGACGAGCACCCGAAGGCCAACACGCTGCACGCCCGGACGGTGCAGTGCCTGGTGCGCCGCGGCTACCTGGACCTGCCGGTGTCCGCCGAGCGCGCCGGAACGGTGTCCACGCCGTTCCACTTCGGCGGGCTGCACATGCTCGCCATCACCGCGCCCGCGAGCGAGCCGCCCGCCGTGGTCAAGCGCCTCCAGGCCGACCTGGAGCGGGAGTTCGAGGGACGGGCGACCGCGCGCGGCGCCCGGGTCCTGCGCGCGCACCGCGTCATGACGGCCCGCCAGGACGCGGACCGGACCGTGGTGGTGGCCGAAGGCCCCGACGGGGCGGCCGAGTTCACCGCCGACTTCCTGGTCGGGGCGGACGGCGCCCGCAGCACCGTGCGCGAACAGCTCGGCTTCGGCTGCGAGGAGCAACTGCCCACCGTCTCCGCGGCCATGGGCGTGGTCCGGGTCGCCAAGCCGGGCGCGCTGCCGGAGGGCTGGCGGAGCACACCGCGCGGCTGGACGGTCGCCCGCCCGCTGCCGGACGGCCGCCACCTGGTCCGCGTCCTCGACCTGAGCGCCCCGCACCCGGACCGGCGCACGCCGCTGACCCGGCAGGAACTCGAGGCGGAGCTGTCCCGGATCACCGGCCACCCCGTGCCGCTGTCCGAGGCCACCAGCCTCAGCCGGTTCAGCGACTTCACCCGGCTCGCCGACCAGTACCGCCGGGGCCGGGCCTTCCTGGTCGGCGACGCCGCGCACGCCCACTTCCCCATCGGCGGCCAGGGGTTGAGCACCGGACTGCTGGACGGCCTGAACCTCGCCTGGAAGCTGGCGTTCGCGGTCCGCGGCACCGCGGGCGAGGGCCTGCTCGACACCTACGAGTCCGAGCGCCGGCCCGTCGCCCAGCAGGTCGTGGCCAACACCCGGGCCCAGCTCGCCCTGATGAAGCCCGACCCCGCGCTGCGCGAACTGCGCGAACTGTTCGAGCAGTTGCTGACCCGCGCCGAGGGCGGCCGGCTGGTCGGCGGCATGATCAGCGCCCAGGGCCTGGACCTGCCGGCCCGCGGGCCGGGCGCGTCACCGTGGGAGGGCCGGTTCCTAGACAACGCCACCCTCGGCGGCACCGACCTCATCGGCCTGCTGGCGGGGGGCCGCCCGCTGCTGCTCACCAGCGACGACTCCCCCGCGCAGGAGGCGGCCGGCTGGGCGCACGTCGTCACCACTGTCCCCGTACCGCGATCCGCGCTGCCGGCTCCGGCACTGCTGGTCCGCCCCGACGGCTACATCGCCTGGGCCCCGGACGGCGGCCGGCTCACCGAGGCGCTGCGGAGCTGGTTCGGGGAACCGCGCCCCTGACCCTCCCGCACCAAAAACCGATCGTGCTGTTTGTCAACGCGCGCGCCGGCCCTCAACCAAGGGCCTCTCGGCACGCGCGGACAACGGCAGCCTGGCTTTCCCGCTCCAAACGGTACCGTGCGGTCGGTTTTACTGGTCCGGCGTGCTCTCGGGCGAAGCGATATACGGGGCGAACCGCCGGTGGATCTCGGCGATCTGCTCCAGAACCTCGTCGCCACCCTTCGGGTCGGTCGCGGCCCGGGCCTGCTCGGTGCAGGCAGCGAACAGCATCTGCTGCCAGAAGCCCGTGACCGTGCGGCGCGACAGCCATTCCCGGTCGCGCCGGCCGAGTATCTCCATGCCGAGCGTCGCGCTCGTCACGGTGTTCACCAGGTCCTCCAACTCGGCGTCGGGCCGCAGCGCCCCGTCGGCCGCGGCCCGGGTGACGCGGCTCTGCACGCACCCCTGCCACTCCCGGCGCAGGTCGATCTCGCCCTGCGCCCAGTCACAGTTGAGGCGGAAGCCCGCGCGGACCACCACGTCCTCCGTCAGCAGGTACGCGAAGCCGTGGGACATGTCCGCCATGGCCTGCACGGCATTGCCCTGCCAGAGGGTGGCCCGGCGCGCGGCCCGGCGCAGGACGTGGACGGCCGACTGCTCGACGGCGCGGGCAACGGCGGCCTTGTTCTCGAAGTGGAAGGTCAGGGCACCACGGCTGACCTCCGCACCCGAACTGATCGCGGTCAGCCCGGTCTGCACATAGCCGTGCTGCTCGAAGAGCCCGGCCGCCGAGCGGATCAGCGCGTTGCGGGTACGGGTCGCCCGTTCTTGTTTGCTCACTCTCTCGGCTCCGTCTTGGGAGGCGCGGCACAGTGCGCCCTACTATAAAACCAACTCCCCGGTATTGAACAATCGGGCGTCCGATTTGATCACGATCGGACCGACCCGACCGGCGTCGCGGCGGCACGCCCGAGCCCGTCCCGGGGGCGCGGAGATCAACTACAGGGGCACGTCAAGTCTGCTGCTGTGCGGCTGCGTTGAGACACCCTCCGAGACCGCCTCCGCTCCGGCGCGACGGCCTCGGATCTTTGACAAACCGGCATGCCGGTTTGTATTCTCCTGACGTCTACTCACCATGAGCTCAGCGCCGACTTGCAGGGGGAGAGCAGATGACCAGGTCATCCTCGGATCTTTTGGTGCACCGGGCACACAGTGCGCATCACGACCGTCGCCACCAGGCAGAACAGTCGGTCGCCGGGCCGGTGGTGGAACAGCCCGTGCGGCCGCAGCGCGAGCCCCTCCGGGTGCTCGTCGTGGAGAACGAGACCAAGGCCGCCGACTCCCTGGTACAGGGCCTGCGCCGCCAGGGCTACCGGTCCGACAGCGTGGCGACCGGGGCCCGGGCCCTGCAGACCTACCGCAGCGCGGACCTGATCCTGCTCGACCTCGACCTGCCCGACATCGACGGCCTCGAAGTCTGCCGCAGCGTGCGCGCCATGTCGGACACCCCGGTCATCGCCCTGACCGCCCGGGACTCCGAACTCGACCGGGTACTCGGCCTGCAGGCCGGCGCCGACGACTACATGGTCAAGCCGTACGGGTTCCGCGAACTGGTGGCCCGGATGGAGGCCGTCATGCGCCGCGTCCGTCCGCCGCACGTCCTCGAACAGGTCATCAAGCACGGCCCGCTGCAGATCGACGCCGGCACCCGCGAAGTGCTGCTCGACGGCGAGCCGGTGGAGATGACCCGCAAGGAATTCGACCTGCTGCACCTGCTCGCGGCCCAGCCCGAGACCGTCGTCTCGCGCCGACAGCTGATGACCCAGGTCTGGGACGACTCCTGGTCGCGCCCCGGCCGCACCATCGACACCCACGTCAGCAGCCTGCGCAACAAGCTGGGCTCCAGCAGTTGGATCATCACCGTGCGCGGCGTCGGATTCCGCCTCGGCCACGCCTGAAAACGGCCGCCCGGAGCTGGAGTTGACCAAGGCGTGTAGTGCGGTGCGTAGATCCCTGAAGCGAGCACCGGGCAGGGTGGGATTCCCGAACGCAGGTTTCCGAACGCAGGTTTCCGAACGCAGGTCTCCGGACCCAACTTTCCGGACGCAGGTTTCCACCCCTGGGAGAAGTGACTCGTCATGCGCAAGGTGCTCATCGCCAATCGTGGTGAAATCGCTGTCCGCGTCGCCCGGGCGTGCCGGGATGCCGGTATCGCCAGCGTCGCCGTCTACGCCGAGCCGGACCGGGACGCGCTGCACGTGCGGGCGGCCGACGAGGCCTTCGCACTGGGCGGCGACACCCCGGCCACCAGCTACCTGGACATCGCGAAGGTCCTGAAGGCGGCCGCCGATTCGGGCGCGGACGCGATCCACCCCGGCTACGGCTTCCTCTCGGAGAACGCCGACTTCGCCCAGGCCGTCCTGGACGCCGGCCTGACCTGGATCGGCCCGCCGCCGCAGGCGATCCGCGACCTGGGTGACAAGGTCACCGCCCGGCACGTGGCGCAGCGCGCCGGTGCCCCGTTGGTGGCTGGTACCGCCGATCCGGTGTCGGGTGCTGACGAGGTTGTCGCGTTCGCGTCGGAGCATGGTCTGCCGGTTGCCATCAAGGCGGCGTTCGGTGGTGGCGGTCGTGGTCTGAAGGTGGCCCGTACGCTGGAGGAGATTCCGGAGCTGTACGAGTCGGCGGTGCGCGAGGCGGTGGCCGCGTTCGGCCGCGGTGAGTGCTTCGTCGAGCAGTACCTGGACAAGCCGCGGCACGTCGAGACCCAGTGTCTGGCCGACCGGCACGGCAACGTGGTGGTGGTCTCCACGCGTGACTGCTCGTTGCAGCGTCGCCACCAGAAGCTGGTCGAGGAGGCGCCCGCGCCGTTCCTGACGGCGGAGCAGAACGCCGAGCTGTACCGGGCGTCCAAGGCGATCCTGCGCGAGGCGGGCTACGTCGGTGCCGGCACCTGCGAGTTCCTGGTCTCTCAGGACGGTCTGATCTCCTTCCTGGAGGTCAACACCCGCCTCCAGGTCGAGCACCCGGTGTCCGAGGAGGTCACCGGCCTGGACCTGGTTCGCGAGATGTTCCGGATCGCCGACGGCGAGGAGCTCGGTTACGACGACCCGGAGGTCCGCGGTCACTCCTTCGAGTTCCGGATCAACGGCGAGGACCCGGGCCGCAACTTCCTGCCCGCGCCCGGCACCGTCACGCTGTTCGCCCCGCCGTCCGGCCCGGGCGTGCGCCTGGACGCCGGCGTCGAGTCCGGCTCGGTCATCGGCCCCGCCTGGGACTCGCTGCTGGCCAAGCTGATCGTCACTGGCACCGACCGCAAGCAGGCCCTGCAGCGCGCCAAGCGCGCCCTGGAGGAGTTCAAGGTGGAGGGCATGGCCACCGCCATCCCGTTCCACCAGGCCGTGGTCACCGACCCCGCCTTCGCCCCCGAACTCACCGGCGCCACCGACCCGTTCACGGTCTTCACCCGCTGGATCGAGACCGGGTTCGTCAACGACATCCCGGCCTTCGTCGCCCCGGCCGCCGCCGAGGAGAACGACGAGCCGGAACGCGAGAACCTCGTCGTCGAGGTCGGCGGCCGGCGCCTCGAGATCTCCCTCCCTGCGGGCATGGGCATCTCGGGGGCCCGTTCGGCTGCTGCCCCGGGCGTCAGGCCGAAGCGGCGCACGGCGTCGGCGTCCGGCCCGGCGATCTCCGGCGACACGCTGGCCTCGCCGATGCAGGGCACCATCGTCAAGGTCGCCGTCGAGGAGGGCCAGCTCGTCGCCGAGGGCGAGCTGGTCGTCGTCCTGGAGGCGATGAAGATGGAACAGCCGCTCAACGCCCACAAATCCGGCACCGTCACGGGCCTGTCCCTGGAGGTCGGCGCCGCCCTCACCTCCGGCGCCGCCATCTGCGAGATCAAGGACTGACACCCCATGCCGAACAGCACTCAGGACCGCATCGACCGCCTCGAGGACCAGCTGCGCGAACTGACGGACCGCAGCCGGATCGGCGCGCTGATCGACCGCTTCGTCTCCGGGCTCGACCACCCGGATCCGCGGTGGTGCGACGAGGCGTGGTACCGCTCGGTGTTCAGCGACGGCATCGTGCTCGACATGCCCAACGGCACCCACACCGGGATCGCCGGTCTCCCGCTCTTCTTCGGCGGCCCCAAGTCGCAGTGGGCGCGCACCCACCACGTGACCACCAACCACCTGATCGAGGTGGCCGGTGACACCGCGACGGGCCGGGCGAACGTCCAGGCCACCCACGTCCCGCACGGCCCCGACGCCCCGCTCTTCACCGGCGGCGCCCGCTACGACTTCCAGGCGGTCCGCACCCCCGCCGGCTGGCGGATCAGCCACCTGGCCACGGCGATCGTCTGGCTCGACCACGGCACCCCCGCCATGGCGGCGCAACGCTAAAGCGCTGCGGGGCCGGGCAGTTGGAGGTGGGCGAGCGCGCCGCCGTCGGGGTGGTTGCGCAAGCTCAACCGGACACCGATCGCGGCGGCGTGGCCCTGGGCGATGGTCAGGCCGAGGCCGTGGCCGCCGCCGCGTTCGCGGGCTCCGGTGCGGAAGCGCTGCGGGCCCTCGTGGAGGATCTCCTCGGGGTAGCCGGGCCCGTGGTCGCGAATGGTCACGGTGGTGCCGTGCACCGTCACCAACACCGGTTCCCGGCCGTGGCGTTGCGCGTTGGCGACCAGGTTGGCGACGACCCGGTCGAGGCGGCGCGGGTCGGTGCTGACCACGGCGTCGGAGTCGGTCCGCAGCTCGACCCCGGCGTTGGCGGTGATCCGGGCCATCAGCGGGGCGAGCGGGAGGTCGGCGAGTTCCGGCGTCTCGGCGCCGGCGTCCAGCCGGGACACCTCCAGCAGGTCCTCCGTCAGGTCGCGCAGCGCGCGCACCCGGTTGCGGACCAGTTCGGTCGGCCGGCCCGGGGGCAGCAGTTCGGACGCGGTCAGCAGGCCGGTCAACGGGGTGCGCAGTTCGTGGGCGACGTCGGCGGTGAAGCGCTGTTCGCCGGCGAGCTTGCTGCGCAGGGTGGCGGACATCGAGTCGACGGCGGCGGCGAGTTCGGCCACTTCGTCGCGGGCCCGGCCGAGCCGCCCGATCCGGGCGTCGAGGTCGCCGCCGGCGATGGTGCGGGCGGTGCGGGCGGCGGTCCGCAGGCGGCTGCTGATCCGGTCGGCGGCGAGCACCCCGGCGAGGACGGTGACCAGGACGGACAGTGCGGCACCGATCGCCACGGCGCGGTCCAGGTCGGCGATCGCCCGCGCGTCCTCGGCGTAGTCGATCCGGACGGACAGCACCCGTCCGTCGGTTCCGGCGGCGGCCCACATCGCGGTGCCGTGCGGGCCGGGGCCGAGCATCGAGCCCTGGTGGCCGCGTTCGGCGAGCCGGCGCAGGTCGGCCGGCAGGGCCGGGTCGTCGGCGGCGGCGTGCCAGCCGCCGACCAGGTCTCCCGTGGCGTCGTACCCGGTGAGCAGCGCGTCGAGGGCGGTCATGGCGGACTTGCGGGCCTGGTCGGTGTGCTGACGCACCGAGGCCTGGTGGACCAGGATTCCCACGGCCAGCGCGACCAGGCAGGAGACCAGCGCGATGACGGCGGCGATCTGCCGGCGGAGCGTCACGTCGTCCGCCGCAGTTTGTAGCCGAAGCCCCGGACGGTCTCGATCCGGGTGGCGCCGATCTTGGCCCGGAGCCGCTGGACGTGCACGTCCACCACCCGGCTGTCCGCGCCCCAGGAGTAGTCCCAGACCCGCTCCAGCAGCACCTGTCGCTCCATCAACACGCCTGGTGCGGCGGTGAATTCGAGCAGCAGCCGGAGTTCGGTCGGGGTGAGCGGCACCGGTCGGCCGGCCACCTTGACCTCCATCGCGTCGGTGTCCACCTCCAGGTCGTCGATCACCCGCACGGAGTTCCCCGGCGCGGTCGCCGCAGCGGCGGCCGTCGCGGTCGGCCCGAAGCCGGTGCGTCGCAGGACGGTCCGGATCCGGGCGACCAGGACGGCGGTCTCGAACGGCTTGACCACGTAGTCGTCGGCGCCGGCCTCCAGCCCGGAGATCACGTCGATGGGTTCGGTGCGGGCGGACATCATCAGGATCGGCAGCTGGCTCTCCTCGCGGATCCGCCGGCACAGGCCGACCCCGTCGAGCAGCGGCAGCATCACGTCGAGCAGCAGCAGGTCCGGCGGCGCGGCGCGGAAGCGTTCCAGGCCCTCCAGTCCGTCGCCGGCGGTGTCGACCGGGAATCCGTAGCGCTCCAGGGCGAGTTGGGTGGCTTCGCGGATCACCTCGTCGTCCTCGACCAGCAGGATGCGCGGGGAGGCGGGAGTGCTCATGGGTTCCTCGTCGGGACGGGCTGGACGGCGCCGCCCTGCCGGGCTGCCGGGATGCGGCCGCCCTGCGGGACGGGGGACGCGCTGTCGGTGGGGTCGCGGCGCGGCAACGGCCCGGCGGTCGGCACCACCGGGACGGTCGGCGCGCTGTCGGCCGGGCAGCCGGGGACGTTCGGGTCGGTGCCGGTGGCCTTGATCCGCCGGTCGACGAAGGCCATCCGGCCGGCGTTCCACCGGTAGGTGCTGCTGGTCTCGGCGGACGGGCCGGTGGGCTCGTGGACGACCAGGTCCTCGCCGACGGTCTCGGCGGTGAACCCCGGGAGCGCGGCCACCGTCAGCACCGGCAGCACCTCGCGGCCGCGCAGCGTGTAGACGTGCAGCACGGCCCGCCCGCCCTCCGAGTCGGCGCCGGCGACCACGGCGGTCAGCAGTTCGGGGCTGCCGTCGCCGTTGAGGTCGCGGTACTGGGCGGGCCGGATCTCGCAGCCGGTGCACCGGCCGTTCAGCGCGGCCCGCTCGGCCGAGCTCAGGTCGGGTTCGGCGCCGAGCACGGCGCGGGCGTCGAGTTCGGTGAGCGAACCGGCCGACAGCCCGGGCAGCGGGACGGGCGCCTGCGGGACCGCCGAGGCCTGCGCGGCGGGCGGCGCGGAGGTCGCGGACACGGGCCACAGCGGCAGCGGGCTCGGGTGGGCCTGGATCGGCCGGGTCGCCCCGGCGTCGTCCAGACCACCGGGCGCCCGGCAGCCGGTGACGGCCACCAGCGCCAGCAGCGCCAGCAGTCCGAGCAGGACGCACCGCAGCAGGGCAGGGCGAACGGTCCAGGTCCTCACGTCGAAACGGCGCCTTTCGGGTGCGGGCGGGGTGCGGGCGAAGTGCGGGCGGGAAGAGCCGCCAGTCTCCCCCACCGCCGGACCGCCCACCGCCCCGGGGGTGGTGGGCGGTGGGCGGTCGGTCAGGGGGTCAGCGGGTCGGCGAAGACGATGATGTTGTCGGTGTAGTGGCCGTTGCCGCCGAGGGTGCCGCCGCAGGTGACCAGCCGCAGTTGCGGGCCCGCGGTGTCGCCGTAGACCAGCTCGGTCGGGAAAGCGTCCTTGGCGAACTGGCGCAGTTCGCGCACCTGGTAGGAGACCGTGCTGCCGTCCTCCCGCCGGACGTCGATCCGGTCGCCGGGCCGGAGGCCGGGCAGCCGGTGGAACACCGCCGGGCCCTTGCGGGTGTCGTAGTGCCCGAGCAGCACGGCCGGCCCGATCCGTCCCGGCGCGGGGCCGTTGCGGTACCAGCCGACCTGTTCCGGCCGGTCGAGCGGCGGCACCTCGACGGTGCCGTCCGCGTTCAGGCCGACGCCGTCCACCGGCGCGTCCACGCCGATCCGCGGGATCACCAGCCGCACCGGTGGCGAGAAGGGAGCCTGCGCGGTCGCGGGCGGCGACGGGTCGGCCGGTGCCGCGGCGGCCGGGCCGGCGGCGGTGATCCGCACCGGCGCCGGGTCCGCGCTCCGGGTGCTGACCAGCGTCACCCCGGCGGCGATCAGCAGTCCGGCCGCCACGGCCGGCACCCACGAAGGGCGCCGGCCGCGACGGTGCGGACTAGCCCCGCGCGCCGGCACGACGCCGGGCGACGAGCACGCCGACCGCGGCAACACCCGCACCCGCCAACCCCGTCCCGAGCACCAGCGTGCTGGTCGAACTCCCGCCGGCCGCGCCTTCACCGGTCTGCGCACCACCCCGGGGCACCTGGGAGACCTGCGCGCCCGAGGTGGGCGTGCCCACACCCGGCGTGCCCACACCCGGCGTGCCCGCACCCGGCGTGCCCGCACCCGGCGCGGACGCCACCGGGGACGGGGCCGCCGACCGCGCGGCGCTGGGCGACGCCGAACCGACGGGGCTCGCCGTGCCGGCCGGGCTCGGCGTGGCGGAGTCGGCGAACGCGGCGGCGCCGGGCAGCGCGAGCGCCCCGACGACACCGGCCGAGACCAGGGCGAACCGCACCGCACGACGGATGGACGTGGAACCTGACATGGAACTCCTCCGAGCGCTCGCCACCCGCGGCCCCGTGGCCGCGGGTTGACGCAGCTCAGGCTAGGAAGCGCGGCCCTCGGCGAGCCGCCGGTTGTGTAACAGCCACCGGCAGGCTCGGTAACAGTTCTCAGTCACCCTGCGGACGTGGCGAGTCGTCCAGGGCCGCGAGCGTCTCGTTCAGCCAGGCGAGCTCGGCCTCGGAGGTCGCGCGGGCGATCAGCAGGATGCCGCTGCGGAACGGGTCGGTGAGCTCCTCCGCGCGCAGCGGCCGGTCGCGGTCGTCGCGGTCGTAGAAGAAGCTGGCGGGCTCGCTGAGGAACGCCAGCCGGCGGCGGAGTACGGCGGCCTGCTCGGCGGGGTTGTCGAGGTGGCGGAGGAAGGCCAGCACGGTGAACCAGCGGTTCTCGTCGCTGATGTCCAACTGCTCGGGCATACGCAGGAGTTCGAGCAGTGCGGCGCGCCCGGCCGGGGTGAGGTGCAGGGTGTGCCGGGGGGCGGCGGCCGATCCGGGTTCGGTCTCACGGGCGAGCAGGCCGTCGCCCTCGAGTCGCTTGATCGCGGGGTAGAGGGTGCCGTCGCTGATCGGCCGGATGTGGCCGGTGAGTCCGGCCAGGTGCCGGCGCAGCTCGTAGCCGTGCATCGGCCGGTCGTGCAGGAATCCGAGGATCGCGAGCTTGAGCATGCGGCCCATGCTGCCACATCCGTCGCTCGGCAACGCGGTATATCGGTATCGCGATACCTCGCCATCGAGGTATCGTCCACCTCGTCCAAGTCCCGCAGCAACCAAGGGAGTCGGCCGTGCGCCATGCCCTCGTGACCCCGAACGGCGACCGGATCCGGTGGGTGGAGATCCCCGGCGAGGAGCCCGCCCGCCTCTACCTGCACGGCCTCGGCGCCAGCTCGCCCGTGTACTGGGCGGCCGCCGCCGCGCACCCGCTGCTGACCGGCCGCCGGTCGCTGCTGCTCGACCTGCTCGGCTTCGGCATCAGCGACCGCCCGACGGACTTCACCTACACGCTGGAGGCCCACGCGGACGCCGTGGCAACCGCGCTGGAGGCCGCCGAGGTGACGGGCGCCGAGGTCGTCGCGCACAGCATGGGCGGCGCGGTGGCGGTCCTGCTCGCCGCCCGGCACCCGCGACTGGTCTCCCAACTCGTCCTGGTGGACGCCGCGTTGGACCCGGCCCCGCCGGTCCCGGAGCCCGGCAGCAGCGCCATCCACACCTTCACGGAGCAGGAGTTCCTGGCCGACGGATGGCAGCGCACGGAGCAGCGGGTCGGCCCGGAGTGGTGGGCCACCATGCGCCTGGCCGGGCGCGAGGCCCTGTACCGGACGGCGGTCCACCGGGCGCGCGGAACGACCCCGGCTCTGCGCGAGCAGTTGGAGGCCCTGCCCATCCCGCGCACCTTCCTGCACCCGGCTGCCGACGGCGCGCCCGCCGACGCCGAGCGGCTGGTGGCCTCGGGCGTGACCGTCCGGGCGGTCCCGGACTGCGGTCACAACATCATGCTCGACAATCCCGAGGCCTTCGCCCGCGCGGTCGCCGAAGCTCTCCCCCGCTGACGCCGCCTCAGCGCGGTCCGGCAGCCATGTCGATCACGTCCCCCGCCGCTTCGGTCACCACCGGGTCGTGGGTGGCCACCAGTGCCACGCAGCCGCGGGCCTGCGCGGTGTTGGCGATCAGCTCGGTGAGGGTGCCGGCCTGTTCGCGGTCGACGGCGGCGGTGGGTTCGTCGATCAGCAGCAGGTCCGGTTCGAGGAACAACGCCCGGGCCAGCGCGACGCGTTGGCGTTCGCCGCCGGAGAGCTGGTCGGCGCGGTGCCGCAGCCGGTGGCCGAGTCCGACCTCGCCGAGCGCGGTCTCGGCCCGGGGGCGCAGCCGACGGGCCGGGCGTCCGGCGATCGAGGCGGCGGCAAGGAGCTGTTCGACGGTGGTGAGTCCGCCGAGCAGGTTGCCGCTCTGGAACATGTACCCGATCCGTTCGCGGCGGACCTTCGCCCGCTCCGTGTCCCCGAGCGGCGCCAAGTCGGTGTCGCCGAGCAGCACTTGGCCCTCGTCGGGGCGCAGCATCGCGCCGGCCACGGCGAGCAGGGTGGACTTCCCGGAGCCGGAGGGGCCGACGAGCGCGGTGAGGACTCCCGGGCGGCAGGTCGCGTCGATGCCGCGCAGCACGGGGGTCCGTGCGTCGCCGCGGCCGAGCGAGACGGACACCTGGCGGAGGGTCAGCGTGGTCATCGTCCGGCTCCCAGCATGGTCATCGGGTCGGCGGTGGCGACCCGGCGGAGGGTGAGGGCGGCGCCGGCGAGGGCGGCCAGGGCGACGGTGCCCATGGTGGCGGTGAGCGCCAACCCCGGGAGGCTGAACGGGACTTCGGTGCCGACCAGCAGCCCGACGGCGGAGGCGAGCGCGGCGCCGGCCGCGGTTCCGCCGACCACCACGACCGCGGCCTGGACGAGGGTGTGGCCGAGCAGCCGGCGCCGGGAGGCGCCCATCGCGCGCAGCAGGGCGAGTTCGGGCTGCCGCTGGACGGTCCAGACGCCGAAGAACGCGCCGACCACCAGCGGGGCGATCAGGTACAGGAAGAACTGGATGGACGTCATGGTGACGCGTTCGCCGGTGTAGCCGGGCGCGGCGGCGAAGGCGTCCTCCAGCGGGACGGTGCGGGTGCCGAGCTCGCGGTCGGCGGCGGCGAGCTCCGAGGTTCCGGCCTGGAGGGCGATCGCGCTGTACTGGTGCGGGAGTTCGGCGGCGGGAGTCTTCGCGCCGGGGGTGGTGAAGCGGATCCGCTGCCAGGTGGTGGTGGTGACGTAGCCGACCGGGACGTGGCCGTAGGAGGCGCGGCCGGTGATGCCGGTGACCTTGAGGGCGATGCCGAGCCGGTCGACGGTGAGGGTGTCGCCGATCGCGACGCCCTCGTCGGCGAGCTTTCGGGAGATCACCAACTGGTCGTCGCCGCCGAGGCGTTGGCCGTCCTCGGCGCCCGGGTCGAGGAACGAGCCGGGTTCGACGCCGAACGCGGCGAGGTCGACCTCGGTGTGCCGGTCGGTGGTGCCGCGGGTGATGCCGACGCCGAGCGGGGTGGCCCGGACGCCGGGCTGCTGCTGCCAGCCGGTCAGGGTCTCGGCGGGGACGAGGCTGCGGGCGAACTGGTCGGACTTGGCGTCCGGGGAGAACGCCAGGTGGGTGGCGGGCAGGCGGCGCAGCGCGGAAACGGTGTCGTCACCGAGTCCGGTGGTGAACCCGGAGACGATCCCGACCAGGGCGGCGACCAGCAGGACGACGCAGCCCATGAGCAGGAAGCGGCCGCGGGCGGCCTTGAGTTCGAGCAGGGCGAGGTACACCGTGCTCCTTCCGAGATGGGGACAGTGTGTCCCCAAGATAGAACATGGCGACGCGGCGTCCCCAAGCCGGGGGCCGTCCGAGCTCCTAGACTGTTGAGATGCCGAAGATCAGTGCCGCCACGGTCGCCGACCACCGCGCCCAGCAGCGCCGGGCGCTGGTCACGGCTGCCCGCGAACTGCTGGAGACCGAGGGCGACGCCGCCGCCGTCACCTTCACCGCCGTCGCCCGCCGCACCGGCCTGGCCCGCAACAGCGTCTACAAGTACTTCGCGGACCGCGCCGAACTGCTCGCCGCCGTGGTCCAGGAGTCCACCCCGCGCTGGACCGAGCGGATCACCGCCGCGATGGCCGCCGCCGACACCCCCGAACTCCGCGTCGCCGCCTACGTCCGCGCCCAGTGCGAACTCGTCCGCGACGGCGAGCACCGGATCGCCCGCGCCCTGGCCGGCGACCGCGACGCCGCCGCCCTCCGCGAGGCCGCCGGCCACGCCCACCACGAACTGCTCGCCCCCCTGCTCCAGGCCCTCACCGACCTCGGCGACACCTCCCCCGAACTCACCGCCCGCCTCCTCCAGGGCCTGGTCAACGCCGCCGTCACCGCCCTCGAATCCGGCGCCCCCTACCACCCCACCACCGACCGCACCACCACCCTCGCCGTCGCCGCCCTCACCGCCGTACGCCCTACCGCCGACTGACGGCCCGCCGGGCATCCAACTCACGTCAGGGACAGGCATGTTGTAGCCGTGCCCGGTTCGCGTCGCCCTGGACCGGCTGGGACCGCGGCACGGTTTCCACCTGCCGATGCCTCAGCTAACTTGGCGTCAGGCTCACGACTGTCCACGTACGGCCCTCCCAGCCCCTGGGCCGGGCGCTGGGCACACTGGCGGACGGACGATCAGAAGTGGCCGGGACCAGCGGTCGCGGCCACCGCCGGATCGGCACAGTACGTTTCACAGCTGCTGGTAGCCGACACGAGTGGTTCGGTACGCACCTTCGACGCCGCCACCGGACGGCGGCTCGGCACGGTCGTGACACCTGCCCCGCGGCCGTCGCGGGGGTCGGCTGTCACGGCCGGCGGATCCGTCGTACTGCTCGACGCGTGGGGCGGCACGGAACTGCTGGCGCCGACCGAACCACGGCCGGGCCTGGAACCGTACGCACTGACGGAGGCGATCGAGGCCATCGGGGAATCCGCCGCCGAGCTGTGTGCGGTGGCAGCGGTCGGACGGCTCCCGCAGGCCGCGCCGGTCTTCGGGGACGCGAACGGCGCTGTGCACTGGTACGCCACTCCGCCTGAACGGGCGCGAGGCCACCCGACTGCCGGCCGGTCCCGACGTCGAACTCGCCGCCCGCGCCCGGCAGTTCGGCCTGGCCTGAACCCGACGGCCGCGGGCCGGCGCTCCCGTATTCTCGCCCCATGGTTGACGACCGCACAGTCGATGTCGGCGGGATCCGGCTGTCCTACCGGGTGTCCGGCCCGCCGGACGCCAGGCCGCTGGTGCTGCTGCACGCGCTGGGCGAGGGCGCCGACAGCTGGGACGTGGTGACGCCCGCGCTCGCCCGCGGCCGGCGGGTGTACGCCCTCGATCTGCGCGGCCACGGCCGCAGCGACCGATCGAAGGAGTACACGCTCGAGCTGATGCAGGCCGACGTGCTCGGGTTCCTGGACGCGCTCGGGCTGGGCGCCGTCGATCTGGTCGGGCACTCGATGGGCGGGGTCGTGGCTTATCTGCTCGCCCAGCGCCGGCCGCGGCGGGTCCGTGGGCTGGTGCTGGAGGACGTACCGGTGCCGCGCCCGCGGACGCCGAGCGTCCCGACCCGGCCGGACGGCGAACTGGCCTTCGACTGGGAGCTGGTGGCGCCCGTCCGCCGGCAGATCGACCGGCCCGATCCCCGCTGGCTCGAGCAGCTCGGCGAGATCACCGCGAAGACCCTGGTGCTGGCCGGCGGCCCGTCCAGTCACATCCCGCAGGACGGCGTCGCCGAGCTGGCCGCCCGGATCCCCGGCGGGACTCTCGTCACCATCGACGCCGGGCACATGATCCACGACACCGAGCCCGAGGCGTTCCTCGAAGCGGTCTCGGCCTTCCTCAAAACCCTGGCTGACCCGGACGGGTGAATTCCGGGCCCCCCTTTGGCGGACAGCACAACGCGGTACCCAGGTGGGCGAAGAATCAAGGCAGTTCGCCCGAGAACTGTTCAGGATCCCGGCATCCGCCCCGGGCCGGGCGACCTCCCCGTGAGAGAGGAGCGCGATGACAATTCCCGCTGTGACCGAAGAGGTTGAGGACTTCGTCGAGCTGTCCGTGCCGCTGACCGGGTTCTCCGCGTTCGACCTGTACGGCACCGGCATGGCCGAACGTTACTTGGAGACCACCCAACAGCAGGTCGGGGCCGAGCAGTTCGGCGAGTTCTGGGCCGCCTGGAAGGCCGCCGTCGCGGACGGCGGCGGCCCGCAGAGCCTCTCCCCCGTCCACCTGGAGGTGGCCCGGGCGCTCATCTACCTGTGGCTCACCGGCGCCTGGCCCCGCCTGGCACCGGCCGCCCACGCGGCGCTGCGCCGCCAGGTGGCCAACGAGGAGTTCGTGGTCGCCCCGGAGTCCTACGTCGAGGGCCTGGCCTGGCGCACCTTCCACGGGCACCCGTCCGGCGCCAAACCGCCGGGCTTCGGCACCTGGGCGGTCAAGCCGCCCGCCCAGCCCGACACCGCGGCGCTGCGCGAGGGCCTCGGCCTCGCCGAACTCCCCTTCCGCACCGGGCTGACCGCCGAGATCGCCCTGGACGCCGTCCCCGGGCACCTGCTGCCCGGGCTCCGCGCCGCCCGCCACATTCCGCCGTCCGCCGTCCCCACCGCCACCGCCACCGAACGACCGTCCGCCGTCCCCACCGCCGCCGAGCGGCCCGGCAGTTCGAAGGAGGACGCATGACCGAGACCGTCAGCGCGGACGAGGCGGTCCGCCGCCGCTACGACGTCGTCATCGTCGGCGGCGGCTGGGCCGGCAGCCTGCTCGCCAAGGACCTCGGCGACCGGGGCTGGCACGTGCTGGTCCTGGAGGCCGGGAACGGCGGCACCGAGACCTGGCCCGGCTACCTGGGCTCCTTGTCCACCTTCTACTCGGCCGTCGCCAAGGTGCCCAACTCCGCCTACCGGCGCAGCACCGCCGCCCCCTTCCCCGACGTCCTCGACCTCGCACCGGTGACCGACCCGGAGCCCGGCGAGCGGGAGTACACCGCCAACGGCTACTTCGTGCAGAACGGCCGGCTGCCCTACGGCACCGACTACCTGCGGGAGTTGGGGGGCGCGGCGATGCACTGGCTCGGGGCGGTGCCGCGCATGCACCCCGAGGACTTCGCCACCAAGGAACACTTCGGCTACGGCCGCGACTGGCCGATCGACGCGGCGGACCTGCAACCCTGGTACGCCCGGGCCGAGTTGGAGATCGGCGTGGCCGGGGACGCCGCCGATCAGCGCGAGCTCGGTGTCGTCACGGACCCCGACTACGTCTACCCGATGCACCGGATCCCGCCCAGCTACATCGACCAGTACTGCACCGGCCTCGACGGCACCCAGATCCCGGACCAAGTCGCCCACGACACCTACCCGTTGAAGGTCCACAGCCTGCCGCAGGCCCGCAACTCCACCCCGAACCCGGACTACAAGCCGGAACGGTACCGGCCGGCCAGCGCCGTGGGCCTGCCCAACTACGGCGAGCGCTGCGTGGGCAACGCGAGCTGTGTGCCGATCTGCCCGGTGCAGGCCAAGTCCCACCCGCTGCGCCAGCAGGCCCGCTTCCCGAGGACGGTCACGCTCGCCACCCGCTGCGTGGTGACCCGGGTCCGCCTGGCGGGGCCGACCATGGGCGGCCGGGTGAGCGGCGTCGAGTTCCGCGCCTACACCGACCCGGTCTCGCCGGTCGGCCGGTCGTACGTGGTCGAGGCGAACACGGTGGTGCTCGCCGCGCACGCCATCGAGAACGCCCGCCTGCTGCTGTTCTCCGGGCTCGCCAACGGCAGCGACCAGGTCGGCCGCAACCTGATGGACCACCCCACCATCCTCAACTGGGCGCTCGCCGACGAGAAGAGAGGCCCGGTCGGCCCGTTCCGCGGGCCCGGGCACACCTCCGGCTGGGAGGTCTTCCGGTTCGGGGACGGACGCCGGCGCCGGGCCCCGTTCCGGATCGAGATCGGCAACTGGGGCTGGGGCTGGGCCACCGGCGCCCCGATGAGCAACGTCGCCACCGCGCTCGGCATCGGCGGCGACAAGAACGGCGAGGTCCGCCCCGACGGCGTCTTCGGCCCCGAACTGCGCCGCCTGCTCGGCTCCACCATCGGCCGGCAGCTCCAACTCCAGGTCGCCGTCGAGCAGTCCGCGAACCCGGCCAACCGGGTCACCGTCGACCGCCGCTACCGCGACGCGATGGGCAACCTGCGCCCCGTCCTCACCTACGACCTCGACCAGCACACCCGCGACGGGATCTACGCGGCCCGCCTGGTCGCCGGGCAGATCTTCCAGCACCTCGGCGCCACCGACTACACCGACTTCACGCCCCGCGACGGCGTCCCCCCGCTCGGCCACTTCACCCACACCATCGACGGCACCACGATGGACCTGGCCTACAGCGGCGCCGGGCACGGCGCCGGCACGCACATCATGGGCGGTTCCCCGAAGGACTCCGTGGTCGACGGCTTCCAGCGCACCTGGGAACACCCCAACCTGTACGCCGTCGGCTGCGGCAGCATGCCGTCCGTCGGCACCAGCAACCCCACCCTCACCATGCTGGCCCTCGCCCTGCGCAGCGCCGAGCAGATCCACACCGACCTGCTCCTCGACCGGCGCCCGGCCGACATCCGGGGCGCCGACGAAGCGGAGGTACCCGCATGAGGACCGCCCTGGCAGTGGAGAAGGCCGGCTTCGCCGTCCCGAAGACCCTGGACGAGCTGCGCACCTACCTCCAGGCGGCGCTGGAGGTCGAGCACCTCACCATCCCGGTCTACATGACCGGCATGTACACCATCCGCCCCGGCACCAACACGCCCGCCTACTACGGGATCCGCGCCGTCCTGATGGAGGAGATGCTCCACATGACGCTGGCCGCCAACCTGCTCAACGCCGTCGGCGGCACCCCGGTCGTCGACTCCCGGGTCGTCGCCGAGTACCCGGCGAGGCTGCCGTTCAGCGGCGAGACCGTCCCGTCGATCGGCCTGCGGCACTTCTCACCCGAGGCGCTGAAGACCTTCCTGCGGATCGAACAGCCGAAGAGCATGACGCCCCCGGCCACCCCCGGCGACGGCTGGACCTCCATCGGACAGTTCTACGACACCATTCGCCAGGGCCTGGAGTACCTCGTCCGCACCCTCGGCCACGACCGGGTCTTCACCGGCGGCCCCGAACGCCAGGTCGGCCCCGAGGACTTCTACAACTCCGGCGGCGAAGTCTTCCCGATCGAGGACCTGGCCACCGCGCTGCTGGCGATCGAGACCATCACCGAACAGGGCGAGGGCGTCCACGACACCATCTGGAACAGCAACGAGGTGTTCGGCGAGGAACGCGAACTCGCCCACTGGTTCCGCTTCAACGAGATCTACACCGGCCGCGGTTACGGCCCCCACGACCGCCCCAAGGACCCGCCCAGCGGCCCGCTGATCGACGTCTCCTGGGACGACGCCTACCCGATCCACGGCGACTCCAAGGTCGCCGACTACCAGCGGTACGAGCAGACCAGCGGCGTCTACGAGCAGGCCGTCGCCTTCAACTCCCGCTACGCCGTCCTGCTCCGCTACCTCGCCTCCGCCTTCGACGGCTTCCCCCGCCACCTGGCCCTGGCCATCCCCACCATGCTCGAACTCCGCGACCGCGCGGCCCAGTTGTCCCGCAACCCGCACCCCGACCCGGCCCTCTCCGCCCAAGGCCTCTTCGCCAGCGCCACCTTCGAGATCACCGCCCCCCAGTTCGACGCCGCCACCACCGAAGTCACCCGCAACCTCCGGGCCACCACCCTCCACCCGGGCGCCCCCATCGACCTGTCCGCCGCCCGCTCCCCCTCCCCCGAGGCCTTCGCCTGACCAACCACCGCCGCCGCCCCGGTGCGGCGCCTGGCATGATCGACACATGCTTGAACGAGTGATCGCCGCATGTGACGGAGCGGCCAAGGGCAACCCCGGGCCGGCGGGCTGGGCGTACGTGGTCGCCGACAGTGCGGCCGTGCCGCAGCGCTGGGAGTCCGGGGCGCTCGGCCACAGCACCAACAACATCGGCGAGTTGACCGCCCTCCAGCAGCTGCTGGCCTCCACCGACCCGGGCGTGCCGCTGGAGGTGCGGCTGGACAGCACCTACACCCGCGACGCCGTCACCAAGTGGCTGGCGGGGTGGAAGCGCAACGGGTGGAAGACCGCCGCGGGCAAGCCGGTCGCCAATCAGGAGCTGATCCAGCGGATCGACGCGCTGCTGACCGGCCGGGACGTCACCTTCGTCTACGTCGCGGCACACCAGGTGGACGGCGACCCGCTGAACGCCATCGCGGACAAGGCCGCCAGCGACGCCGCCCGCACCCAGCAGGGCGCGTCCGGCACCGCGGCCGACCTGCCCGAGCCCGACCCGCAGAGCTCGGCCGCCAAGCCCGCGAGCAAGCCCCGCCGGGCCACCGCCGCGAAGAGCACGACCAAGTCCGCCGGAGGCCGCACCCTCGCCGCCCGCTTCCCGGGCACCTGCCCGTGCGGCACCGCGTACCCGAAGGGCGCGACCATCACCAAGGTCGGCTCCGGCTGGGGCCACCCGGACTGCGCCGCCGCCCACTGACGGCCGGATGTCAGGCGATCGCCGCACCCCACTCCTTGGCCCGGTTCAGCTCGCCGTCGCGCAGCGGTCCGCCGACGTCCTCCACCAGGAAGCCGACGGGCTCGGCCGTGAGGTCGTAGTTGTGGCGGGTGAGGCGCGCGGCGATGCCGTCGGCCGCCGCTCCGGAGTGCTTCCCCTCGACCCGGGTGTCGAACGCGGCGGCGCGGGTGCCCGCGCCCTCGGCCGGCAGGGACCGGAACCAGGAACGCAGGCCGGGGCTCTCCTCCGGTGCGCCGGTCTTCGCGGCGACGGTACGGCTGAGGCCGGTGGACATGCCCCGCATGTGTGTGGGGCCGCCGACCACCAGCAGGTCCGCGTCCCCGACGGCCTCGGTCTCGGCCTCGGCGACCGGCAGGCACCGCACGTCGGCGTCCGGCTTGGTCGTCCGGATGCCGTGGGCGATCGCCTGGGCGACCTGCCCGGTGTTGCCGTACATGCTCTCGTAGACGATCACGGCACGCATGGTTGGTTCCTTCCTCCGGTCGGCGGCTCGAACGGCCGCGCACCAGCAACTTCCACGGTAGGCGTGCCCGGTGGGACGGGCGAGGGCCGACCGGCCCTGGCCCGTGGGGCATCGGGCCCGGTCAGAGCGTGAAGGTGCGGCTCTCGCCGGGCCGCACCGGGACGGCCGTGCCGCGGAAGCGCACCGTGACGGGTTCCGGCCGGTCCGTACCGAGGGCGACGGTCGCGGTCTGCCGGTCGACGGTGATCCGCACGCCCCAGTGGCCGCGGTAGTGCAGGTCGAGGGCGAGGCCGCTGAGCGCGGCGGGCAGCCTCGGGTCGAGCCACAGGGCGTCCTCGCGCAGTTCCAGGCCGGTGTAGCAGCGTTGCAGCAGGTCGGCGGCGCCGGCCATCGCGCCGAGGTGGATGCCCTCGCGGGTGGTGCCGCGCTGGCTGTCGCGCAGGTCGGCGGTGAGCGCGTCGCGGAAGTGCTTCCAGGAGGCGCGGCGGTCGCAGCGGGTCAGTACCCAGGCGTGCACGACGGAGCTCAGGGTGGAGCCGTGGACGGTGCGGTGCAGGTAGTGGGAGACGGTGCGGCGCATCAGTTCGTGTTCGGCGGGGTGGCCGAGGCGGCGCAGCAGGTCGCGGACCTCGTGGGCGGAGAACAGGTACCAGAGCATCAGCACGTCGGCCTGTTTGGAGGCCCGGTAGCGGTTGACGGTGTCGCCCTCGGCCTCCAGGATCCGGTCGAGGCGGCGCAGGTCGGGGTAGCGGCGGCGGTAGGTCGCCCAGTCGAGTTCGGCGAGGTGTTCGTAGCCGTCGAACTGGCTGATCACTCCGTCGTGGAAGGGCACGTGCAGGTGCCGGCCGACGTCCTGCCAGTGCTGGAGTTCGGCGGCGTCCAGGGCGAGGCGCTCGGTCAGTTCGCCGCGGCGGCGGTCGGGCAGCAGGTCGAGGGTGTCCTGGGCGCGGGCGAGGACCCAGGAGGCGAGGACGTTGGTGTACGCGTTGTCGTCGAGCCCGGGACGGTCCGCCCAGGGGTAGGCGTCGTGGTACTCGTCGGGGCCGAGCACCCCGCGGATCGACCAGTGCCCGCGGGACGGCACGTGCTCGGCGGCCGACGCCCAGTAGCGGGCGATCTCCAGCAGCGTCTCGGCGCCGGTCTCGGCGAGGAAGCCGAGGTCGCCGGTGGCCTGGTAGTGCTGCCAGATGTTGTAGGCGACGGCGGAGCCGATGTGCCGTTGCAGGTGGCTGTGGTCGGGCAGCCAGCGGCCGGACAGCGGGTTGAGGTGCACCTGGGCGGACTGTTCCCGCCCGTCGCTGCCGCTCTGCCAGGGGTAGCTGGCGCCGCGGCGGCCCTCCGCGCGGGCGGCGCGCCGGGCGGCGTCGAGGCGGCGGTGGCGGTAGCGCAGGACGGCGCGGGCGAGTTCGGGGAAGCGCAGGTCGAGGACCCGCAGGACGAACAGTTCGTCCCAGAAGACGTGGCCGCGGTACGCCTCGCCGTGCAGGCCGCGGGCCGGTACGCCGACGTCCAGGTCGGCGGAGTGCTCCGACCAGGTCTGCAGCAGGTGGAACAGGTCGAGGTGCAGCGGCCCGCGGCCCGGGAAGTCCGCGTCGATCCGGCAGCGCCGCCACAACTGCGCCCAGCGCAGGGCGTGTTCGGTCAGCAGGTGGTCGAAGTCCTCGGCTTCGGCAACGAGTTGGCGGGCGGCGTCGAGCGGGTCGCCGGTGGCCGGGTCGTGCGAGGTGTGAACGGCGACGGCCTTGTCGACGGTGACGGCCGTGCCGGCGAACGCCTCCACGGCGAAGGTGGTGGCGGCCAGGCCCTCGCCGGCCAGGCCAGCGGACGCGGCTTCGACGGACGCGGCTTCGACGGGCCGGCCGCCGACCCGGACGCGGTGCCGGGCGGCGAGCGCGATGCGCCGGCCCGCGCCGGTGGACACCTCCAGCCACAGCGTGCCGTCCGGGTCGAGGCCCTGGCGCAGCGGGGTGAGGTGCCGGCCGGTGAGTCCCGCGTAGCGTGGCACGCCGCTGTTGGTGACGGTGCCGTCGAGCGCGGAGCGGACCTCCAGCCGGCCGGACCAGTTCTCGGCGGTGAGGACGGTCTCCAGCGCCACCAGGTGCGGCCGGGCCTGGCTGGCGATCCGGCGCTGGACCAGCCGGGTGCGCCGCCCCGCGCCGTCCACGCACAGGGCGCGGCGGGTCAGGACGCCGCGGCGCAGGTCGAGTTCGAGTTCCTGCTCGGCGGGCGGGCCGGTGAACCAGTCGCCGTCCGCGCAGCGGAAGGTCACGGGCAGCCAGTTCGGGCAGTTGACCAGGTCCTCGTGGGTGAACACCCGCCCGCCGACCTCGGAGGCGGTGCGGTCGTAGCAGCCGGCCAGGTAGGTGCCGGGGTAGTGCACGCCGTCCGCGACGGCCTCGGGCGCGGCCCCGCGGGTGACCAGGTAGCCGTTCCCGACGGCGCACAGCGCCTCGCGGAGCCCTTCGTCCAGTGGCGCGAACCCGCGGTGGCGCAGCGTCCACGCGTCCGGCATCAGCCGGTGCAGGGCCTCGGCCCGCCGCTGCGGGGTGTCGGACTGCACGCGTCCACCTCCGTCCGTGTGCGTCGCCCGGTTTCCAGTGTGCGCACGGGGTCGGCGGCCGTGCCGCCCCGGCAACCGTGGCGGGGGCGGCCGGAACCGCCCAGGCTGGTAGGGGAAGCGACAGCGGAGGGCGTGAGAGCGATGAAGGCACTGACCTACCACGGGCCCGGCCGGCGCACCTGGGGCGAGGTCCCCGACCCGGTGGTCCGCGACGCGGAGGACGCGGTCGTCCGGGTGGACGCCGTCACCATCTGCGGCACCGACCTGCACATCCTCAAGGGCGACGTGCCCGAGGTCACCGAGGGCCGGGTGCTCGGCCACGAGGCCGTCGGCACGGTCGTCGAGACCGGCAGCGCGGTCCGCACCGTCGCGGTCGGTGACCGGGTGCTGGTCTCCTGCATCTCGGCCTGCGGGCGCTGCGGGTACTGCCGGCAGGGCAGGTACGGGCAGTGCACGGGCGGCGGCGGGTGGATCCTGGGGCATCTGGTCGACGGGACCCAGGCCGAGTACGTGCGCACCCCGTTCGCCGACAACTCGCTGCACCCGCTGCCGGACACCGTCGACAACGAGACCGCGCTGATGTTCGCCGACATCCTGCCCACCGCGTACGAGGTGGGGGTGCTGAGCGGCCGGGTGGGGCCCGGCGACACGGTGGCGGTGATCGGTGCCGGGCCGATCGGCCTGGCCGCGATCGCCACCGCCCGCCTGTTCAGCCCGCGCCGGATCGTCGCCGTCGACCTGGCGCCGGGCCGGCTGGCCGCCGCCGAGCGGGCCGGGGCCGACGAGGTGCTGCCCGGCAACGGCGACCCGGAGGAGGCGGTGCGGGCGCTCAGCCCGGACGGGCTCGGTGTCGACGTGGCGATCGAGGCGGTCGGCATCCCCGACACCTTCGAGCTCTGCACCCGGCTGGTGCGGCCCGGCGGGCACGTCGCCAATATCGGCGTGCACGGCAGTCCCGCCGTGCTGCACCTCGAAGACCTGTGGATCAAGGACATCACCATCACCACCGGCCTGGTCGACACCGACAGCACACCGCTGCTGCTCGACCTGCTGGCCGCCGGGCGGCTCGACGTGACCGGCCTGGTCACCCACCGGTTCGGGCTCGACGAGATGCCGGACGCCTACGACGTCTTCGGCAACGCCGCCGGGACCGGGGCGCTCAAGGTCGCCCTGTTCCGGGCCTGACCGCCAGGAGGTGGAAATCCATGGAACCGCACCCCCGGACCGGCCCGTCGGCCGCCGCCGCGGTCGCCCACCGGATCGCCGACCGGCAGGCACAGATCGGCCTCAGTCCGGACGCGCTGGCCCACCGGGCCGGCATGTCGCGCTCCTACCTGGAGCTGCTGACCGCGGCCGGTCCGGGCTTCGACCCCAACGGCTTCCTGCGGATCGCCGCCGCGCTCGGCGTGACCTACCACGAGCTGGTCGCCGGCCGCGCCGACCCGCCTCCCGGGCAGGCACCGCCCGCTCCCCGGCCGGTGCTGGTGCGGCTCACCGAGGAGGAGTGCTGGGACCGGGTGGGCACCCGGGGTGTCGGACGGATCGGGCTGCCCGGCGAACACGGCCCGGCGATCCTCCCGGTGAACTACGCCGTCGACCGGCACACCGTCGTCTACCGCACCCACCACCACAGCGCCGCCGACCCGCCGCCCGGCACCGACGTCTCCTTCGAGGTCGACCGGATCGACGACCGCCGGAGCAACGGCTGGAGCGTGCTGGTCACCGGCACCGCCGAGCGGATCGACGACAAGCCGACGCTCCAGCGGCTGATGCGCGACCTCGCCGTCCAGCCCTGGGCGGGCGGGCCGCGCACCAGCTGGATCCGCATCCGTCCGGTGTCCGTCACCGGCCGCCGGATCACCAGCATGCCCGCCGAGGACGAAGACTGAGCCGGCGGCCCCGGGGCGCCGTACCTCCGGGGGACACCGGCCGTCGTCTTCCGGCCAAATGTCTAGACCTTTGCAAGCTCCGGCCTGCCTGAGGGGTAGTCAGAACACGACCCCCACAGTGCAGTTGGAGACCCCCATGACCACTCGCCCGTTCATTCGCCCTGCCGTCCTAGCATTACTCCTCCTGTCCCTGGCCGCGGCCGGGTGCAGCTCCGGCTCCGGCTCGGGAGGAGGTTCCGAGTCGGGCGGCAAGCTCACGGTGTGGCTGGCCGTGGACGCCCAGGAGAGCTGGCCACAACTGGTCCAGTCCACCAATGACCGGTTCGCCAAGGCCCACCCCGGGGTCAAGGTCGAGGTCCAGTACCAGCAGTGGACGACGAAGAACCAGAAGCTGGATGCCGTCCTCGCCGGGAAGAACGTGCCCGACGTGGTGGAGATGGGCAACAGCGAGACCACCAACTACATCGTCAACGGCGCCTTCTCCGCGCTCGACCCGGCCCGCTTCGACCAGTCGGACGCCTGGCTTCCGGCGCTGGCCGACGCGTGCCGCAACGACGGCAGGACCTACTGCGTGCCCTACTACGTCGGGGCCCGGGTCGGCATCTACCGCACCGACCTGTTCACTCGGGCCGGCGTCCCCGGGGCGCCGAAGACGTACCCCGAACTGATCTCCGCCTTCGACAAGTTGAAGAACACCTTCGGCGCCGCCGACCCCAACTTCTCCGCCTTCTACATGCCGGGCCGCTACTGGTACGCGGCCATGGCGTTCGTGAAGGACGCGGGCGGCGAGATCGCGGTGAAGGACGGGGGCCGCTGGAAGTCCTCGCTGTCCTCCCCGGCCTCCGTCGCGGGGCTCACCGAGTGGAAGCGGCTGATCGACACCTACTACGTCGGCGACCGCTCCAAGGACAACGGCGATCAGCCGGGCGTCGTCGGGCAGGGGCACGTGGGCGTGTTCTACGGCAACACCTGGGAGGCCGACGGCGCCGCCGACCCGACCGTGGGCGGGGACCCGAAGCTGAAGGACGAGTTCGCCACCTTCCCCTTCCCCGGCCCGTCCGGAAAGCTCCTGCCGCCGTTCCTCGGCGGCTCCACCCTGGCCGTGCCGGCCAAGTCCGCGCGCAAGGACCTGGCCGCCGACTGGATCAGGATGTTCACCGACCGGGAGTCGCAGCAGGCACTGATCGCCGCGAACACCCTGCCCAACAACACCGCCCAGCTGGCCGAGGTCGCCGCCGGCGGCATCAACGGCCCGGCCGCGCAG
This sequence comes from Kitasatospora sp. NPDC004614, assembly GCF_042873675.1. Classification (NCBI taxonomy): domain Bacteria; kingdom Bacillati; phylum Actinomycetota; class Actinomycetes; order Kitasatosporales; family Streptomycetaceae; genus Kitasatospora; species Kitasatospora sp. NPDC004614. Next base: position 177,167 of record NZ_JBIALR010000001.1, on the reverse strand, counting down.
GAAGCGGCCACCGGGGGCTGGATGACGCCGTTCGCACCCGGCTGGACGTCGGTGGAGAAGTCCAACATCCTGCCCGAGATGCTCGAACGGATCGCCAACGGCAAGGCCTCGGTGCAGGACGCCACCCGGGACGCCGACAAGCGGATCGACGCAGTGATCAATGAGCGCTGAATCAAAGGGCGTTGGCAGGCCCCGGCGCCGCCCGTCCCTGCTGCCGTACCTGCTGATCGGCCCCACCGTGCTCGCGCTCGTCCTGGTGCTCGGCTACCCGCTCGTGGACATGGTCGTGCTCGCCTTCCAGGACATGACCCGCGAGCAGCTGTTCAGCGGCGCGGCGCCGCCCTGGGCGGGGCTGGAGCAGTTCCGGCGGATCCTCGGGGACGGGTTCTTCTGGACGGTGGTGCTCCGCACGGTGCTGTTCACCGCCGTGTGCGTCGCCCTCACCGTGGCCTGCGGACTGTTCACCGCCCGGCTGATGCACCGCGTCTCGCCGTGGGTGCGGGCCGTCATCGCCGGGGTGCTGGTCACGGTGTGGGCGATGCCCGCCATGGTCGCCGCGTCGATCTTCCGCTGGCTGTTCGACGCCGACTACGGCGCGGTGAACTGGACGCTCTCCCGGCTGCCCGGCGTCGACCTGGCCAAGCACAACTGGTTCACCGACCCGTGGGAGGGCTTCGCCGTCATCGTCGCGGTCGTGGTGTGGGGGGCGCTGCCGTTCGCGGCGATCACCCTGCGGGCGGCGCTGGCGCAGGTCCCGGCGGAGCTGGAGGAGTCCGCGGTGCTCGACGGCGCCCGGCCGTCACAGGTCTTCCGGCACGTCACCCTTCCGGTGATCAGGCCGGTCCTGCTGATGGTCACCACGCTGATGGCCATCTGGGACTTCGGCGTCTTCAACCAGATCTGGCTGATGCGCGGCGGCCAGCCCGAACGGGAGTACTACCTGCTCGGCATCTACTCCTTCATCGAGTCGTTCGCCGTCAACCGGTACAGCACCGGCGCCGCGATCGCGCTGGTGACGGTCGTCCTGCTGCTCGCCGGATCGGTCGTCCACCTGCGTCAGATGCTCAGAACGGGAGAGATCGAATGAGGCACCGGCGATCCCTCGGCCGCGACCTGCTCGGACTGGCCGTGGCCGCGGTGATCGGATTCCCCGTCTACTGGATGGTCCTCACCGCGTTCCGTCCGGCCAACGAAATCCTCAGCCTGCCACCGCACTTCTGGCCGGGCCGCCCCACGCTCGCCAACTTCGCCCGGGCCCTGAACACCGAGACCTTCTGGGCCAACGTGCGCTCCAGCGTCGTGATCGGCGTCGGCACCGTCCTGGTCTCCCTGGTGGTCGGCACCCTCGCCGCGTTCGCCCTGGCCCGCTTCCGCTTCCTGGGCCGGCGGGCGTTCGTGGTGGTGATCCTCGTCGTGCAGATGGTCCCGCTCACCGCCCTGATCATCCCGGTGTACCTGCTGCTGAACGACGTCGGAATGACCGACAGCATCGCCGGTGTGATCATCACCTACCTGGTGTTCACGCTGCCGTTCACGGTGTGGATGCTGCGCGGCTTCATCGCCGGCGTCCCGGTGGAACTCGAGGAGGCCGCCATGGTCGACGGCTGCAGCCGACTCGGCGCGTTCCGCCGGGTGGTCCTCCCCCTGCTCGCCCCCGGCATCGTCGCCACCTCGGTGTTCGCCCTCGTCCAGGCCTGGAACGAGTACGTCCTGGTCTACGTCCTGCTCTCCACCCCGACCAAACAGACCGTCAGCATCTGGCTGGTCTCCTTCCAGACCAGCTTCGGCACCGACTACGGCGGCCTGATGGCGGGCGCCACCCTGACCGCTCTCCCCGTCGTCGTCTTCTTCCTCGCCGTCCAGCGCAGAATCGCCTCCGGCCTCGCCGCCGGTGCCGTCAAGGGCTGACCCCGACGCCTGTCTCAGCGGGCCGCGGCCGGCGGCGTCAGGCGCAGGCCGGCCAGGTCCGGGGGGACGCAGGAGTCGGGGCGGAAGAACGGGGCGGCCGCCCCGTCGGCGGAGGTGGCGGGGGCGTCGGTGAGCCGGAAGCGGTCGCGGAGCCGACCGTAGAAGTCGGTGGGGTGGAGCCGGACCAGCCGTACGCGCTGCGGGGCCCGGTAGACGCCGATCCAGTCGCCGGGGTCGAGCACGCCCCGGAGCTGGCCGTCGACGCTGACCGCGGCGCGGCCGGAGTTCGGCAGGATGCGCAGCGCGACCGGTTCGTCGGGGGCGGCGACGACGGTACGGCTGAAGGTCATATGGGCGGCGATCGGGGTGAACACGACGGCATCCATGTGCGGGGAGAGCACGGGCCCGCCGGCGGAGAAGCTGTACGCGGTGGAGCCGGTGGGCGTGGCGACCACCAGGGCGTCGGCGGAGTAGGCGGCCAGCAGCCTGCCGGAGATGTAGACGCCCGCGCCGACCTGGTGGTCGCGGGCGAGTTTCTCCACCACCACGTCGTTCAGGGCGTTGACGTCCAGCGGCACGCCCCAGCCGTCCCCGGCGATGCCCTCCGGCCGTGCCTGCGGGGGCGGCAGGGTGGGGCCGCGTCCGTGGCTGAGGAACGGCTCCAGCTCGGCGGGGACCTCCGGCGGCCGGGAGGCGCGCATGGTCAGCGTCATCCGCTCCTCGACGGGGGCGTGGCCGGCGTGCACGGTGTCGAGGGCGGTGGCGAGGTCGTCGGCCGGCACTTCGGTGAGGAAGCCGACCTTCCCCAGATCGACCCCGAGCACGGTGGCGCCGGTCTTCACGGCGATCCGGGCGCCGCGCAGGAAGGTCCCGTCCCCGCCCAGGGTGACGACCAGGTCCGGGTTCCCGGCCGCGCGGGCCTCCTCCCGCCCGGAGCGGCGCTGCTGGTGCGGCGACCACACGTCGATCTCGGTGCACGGCACCCCCCGCGCCGCGCACCACCCGCGCACGACCCCCGCCGCCTCCCGCGCGGCGGCCCGCCCCTGGTGAACAACCAGCCCGACGTGCTGCACGGCCATGCTGGACCTCGTCCCGTTCGACGGCCCCTCCCGCCGGAGTGCGGGCGCCGCATACTGCCACCCGGCCAATCCTCGGATCCCCGCGCACGATCGGTCCGCCGACATGCCGCCGACGCGGCCTTGACCTGTGCATTAGCCGGTAATTAAGCGACGACGGACCGCTTTTGAACCGGACCCGCCAATGCTGGTGCCGCGCTGGTACGGCAATCCGCCGCACAGCCGACGCGGGAGGCGCCAGATGATCGAGAAGTTCGAAATCGGGTCCGACCTGATGGGCTGCAAGCTCTACATGGAGCCCCTCGGCGTCTCGGACGACGAGGTCGTGGCCCACGGCATCGACCTGCCCAAACCGGCCCCCGAGCCGGACGGCGAGCGCACCGAAGACCCGGCCTGACGGCCCGTCCGGCAGTCGCTCCAAGGCTGCCCGGGCACTGGCGAACGACACCCGGAACATCCGCTTCCACCCCCTGGAGAGACTCATGTCCGAGAAGTCCGAGAAGTTCGAGACCCCCGAGGTCGTCTGCGGCATCTACGACAAGGCGTCGCCCCTCGGCAACGCCGACGACGTCCTCGCCCACACCGCCGAGAAGCTCGAGGCCCCCGAGGTCGTCTGCGGCGTCTACGACAAGGAATACCCCTCCAACTCCGAGGACGTCCTCGCCCACACCGCCGAGATGCACGAGGGCGCCGAGGTCGTCTGCGGCATCTACGACAAGGAATACCCCTCCAACTCCGAGGACGTCCTCGCCCACACCGCCGAGATGCACGAGGGCGCCAAGGTGATCTGCGGCGTCTACGACACGGACCTCGAGGGCTAGTACCGCGTGGCCGGATCCGTGGAGCCGCGCCCGGGTTCCGGCCACGCGCCCCGTTCCCGCTCGGATGCCCCGTCCGACTCGTCGCAGGAAGCACTCGCCGCAGGAAGCACTCGCCGCAGGAAGCCCCCGTCACAGGAAGCGCAGGCCAACCGTGAGAATCATCGAAGGCAGGTCCGGCGTCTGGCACCTGGGCCCCGGCGGGACGCTGCTGCTGCCCCACCGCTACTACCGGGACGGTGTGCTGACCGAGGAGGGCGCGCGGGAGCTGGAGCAGGCGGACCTCGCGCGGCGCGCGCCGAAGAGCGACTACAGCCTGACGGTGGTCACCTCAACGGCCTGCAACCTCGGCTGCCCGTACTGCTTCCAGAACACCGACGCCGCCCAGCCGGGGCGCTTCGACCCGCCGCGGATCGACAGGCAGGTGCTCGACGGCCCCACCATCGACCGGATCGTCGAGTTCACCCGGCCCCGGATGGAACGCGCGGGCGCCCGGCGGCTGTTCGTCCTGCTGTTCGGCGGCGAGCCGCTGCTCAACCCGTGGGCGTGCCGTGAACTCCTGGTCCGCCTGGCCGCGTTGGGGCCGGTCGCCGCCTCGATGGTCAGCAACGGGGTGCTGCTGACGCCCCGCCGGGCCGAGAAGCTGGAGCAGGTCGGGCTGCGCTCGGTGCAGATCACCCTGGACGGCCCGAAGGAGCTGCACGACTCGCTGCGCGCGACCCGGTCCGGTCGCGGCACCTACGAGTCGATCCTCGACAACCTCGCGGCCGTCCAGGGCGCCACCGCCCTGCGGTTCGGCCTGCGGCTCAACACCACCGCCGAGGGCCTGCCCCACCTGGAGGGCCTGGTCCGGTCGCTGGCCGAACGGGTGGACCCGTCGCGCTGCACCCTGGACATCGCCCCGGTGCTCAACTACGAGGGCATGTTCGGCGACGTGCTGGACCGCTCCGGCGGCGAGGTGGAGACCATCCTGGCCGCCTACACCGCCGCCCTGGAGGCCGGGTTCACGGTGAACTGGCCCGGCGGCGGCGAGTGCGGCTTCTGCGGCGAGCGGGACGGCACCTCCGGCGCGGTCGTCAACGCGGACGGGACGCTGTACAGCTGCTGGGAGACGATCGGCAAGCCCGGGTACGAGGTCGGGGACATCGACGGCGGCTACACCTCCTACCCGCAGGAACGCTGGGTCAGCTGCGGCGAGTTCGCCCAGCAGTCGGCGACCGAGGCGGCCTCCCGGGCGTTCGACGACACCCTCTCGGTGGGCCTGCTGGAACTGCTGCGCACCCACAAGCGCCGCACCGAGGCGCTCGCGGCCGGGTGAGGACACCGGCCGGCACGCCCCACCGCACCCACCCCGAACAGGAGTCGCTCATGAGCACCGTCCCCACCGACCACGCGGCCGTCGCCTACGACGCCACCGCCCCGTTCTACGACGCGCTGACCCGCGAGGACAACTACACCCTCTTCGGCGACCTGCTGGAGCAGCTGATCAAGCGCGCCACCCCGCCCGGGGACCGCCTGCTGGACGCGGGCTGCGGCACCGGTCGCAGCACCGTGGCGTTCGCGGAGCGCGGCTTCCGGCCGACGGGGACGGACATCAGCCCCGCCATGATCGCGATCGCGCGGACCACCCACGCGGACACCGGCATCGACTTCCACGTGCACGACATCCGGCTGCCGTTCGCGCACGGCGGGCCCTACGACGTGGTGCTGTGCATGAGCGACATCGCCAACTACCTCGCCGACCCCGCCCACTTGGCCGAGGCCCTGGTCAGCCTGGGCCAGGTGATGAGCCCGGGCGGTGTGCTGGTCTTCGACGCCAACACCCGGCACGGCTACCGGCTGATGCACGAGCCGCACGTCTTCGAGTCGGAGGGCCTGCACGTGACCCTGCGCGGCCGCTTCCTGCCCGAGAACGGCGACCCGGAGCGGTTCCGGCTGAACATGACCGCCTTCCGGCGGTCCGCCGAGGCCCCCGGGGTGTGGTCCCGGGAGAGCATCGACCACCTCCAACGGCACCACTCCGTCGAGGAGTTCACCCGTCTCCTGGACGCGGCCGGCCTGGACCTGGTCGCCGCGCACGGCCTGAACCGCGACGGCAGCATGGCCGACTCGGTGGACGAGGACAGCCACACCAAGGGCCTGTACGTCGCCGTCCGCCGCACCGCCGGCTGACACCGGGACCGGGCCGTGATCAGCAGGAGTTACACGCTCATCTGGGTCAGCCAGGCGATGTCCGACATGGCGAGCGAGATGACCTCGCTCGCCCTGCCGCTGGCGGTGCTGGCCTCCACCCGGTCGGCGGTGGACGCGGCCCTGGTGGCCACGGCTGTGGGTGTCGCCCAGCTGGTCGCCAAACTGCCCAGCGGTCTGATCGCCGACACGGTCAACCGCAAGTCGCTGATGCTGCTCTGCGACGCCGGCCGGGCCGTGATCGCGCTGCTGCTCGTGCTCACCCTGGCGATGGGCCATCTGACCACGGTCGTCGCGGTGGCCGCCGCGGCGGCGACGGCCGTGGTCTCGACGCTGTTCTCGTCGGCCGAGTCGGGCGTCCTGCGGCAGTCCGTCCCGGTCGAGCGGCGGCGGGAGGCGATCACCCGAACCATCGTCCGCACCAACATCGCCATCGCCGTCGGCCCGCCACTGGGCGGGCTGCTGCTCACCCTCGGCGCGCCGATCGCCTTCCTGGTGGACGCCGTCTCCTACCTGCTCTCCCTGGCCCTGCTCTCCCAGGTGGTGTACGAGCACCTGCCGCGCCCGCCGTCCGACCGGAACGGCGCGGGTCCGGTGCGCCACACGGCCGGCGAGCTCACCCGGGGTTTCGGCTGGGTGGCCCGACGGCGTCCGCTGCTGTTCCTGGTGGGCGTCGTCGCCTACATCAACCTGCTGGGCCGCGCCATCGAACTGCTGGCCGCGATCGGCGCCTCGGACGTGGGACGCCACCCGGTCTCGGCCGGCTGGGTGCTGACCGCCGCCGGGTGCGGCGGGATCGTCGGCGGCATCTGCACCGGGTGGGTCCTGCGCCGGTTCCGGCCGGCCACCGTGCTGCTGGGCGTGATGGCGGTGTGGCTGGTGGTCACGCCGCTGGTGGCGCTCGGCTCGATGCTGCTCACCGTCGCGGCGGTGGGCGTGATCGTCTTCTTCCTGCCGCTGATCGGCTCGCTGGTCTTCCTCCAGGTCAGCCTGGACTCCCCGACCCACCTCCAGGGCCGGATCTCGGCGGCGGTCATCCTGCTGGCCGGCAGCATCGCCTGGGCCGGGCCCGGCATCACCGGTTTCCTGATCACCGGCGCGGGCGGCCCGACCGCCTCGATCGTCCTGGTCGCGCCCCTGCTGCTCCCCCTGGCCGCCCTCGCCACCAGCCCACGCCTGCGCGCCGCCGTCAACACCGCCCCCACGCCGACGCCCGACCCGGCCACCGTCCAGGAACCCGCGGCGGCCGCCCCGGCCGCACAGAAGTGAGCTCCGTCAGAGCTGACGCCAGTGGAGTTCGTCGGGATCGGTGACATTGGTGGCCCCTGTGGCGAGCACCCGGTCCGTTCCCTGTCCGCCCAGCGAAGCGGTGACGGCCACGCGCGGGGCGCGCTCGGCGACGGCGTCGTCCGGGGCAACCCAGGAGCTGGCATGTTCGACGCGTGCTCGCACACGTCGGTGGGAGCGGTTGTCGTCCTTCTGCCAGTCGGTCAGGTCCGGGCCCGGTCGGCGGCGGTGCGGGAGTCGGCGAACGCGCGGCAGTCGTTGTGGTTGCCGGGCACGGGCCAGCCTTTAGAGAGCTTCTCCCGGCATCCGGCCGGGCGGCGGTTTTGAGGGGCCGCTACCGGGGGGCAGCTCACCGGGCATGAGTCCGCGCGAAACGTCACCGGCCGCTGTCGCCGTCGGGGCGGCGGGTTGCGCAGGGCTGGGGCCGCTTGGAAGCAGACTGCCGCGGCTCCGGTCGGCAGCTGGCCCCGCCAGTGATCCCTTCGTCCCCCGGGCGAGGTTGATGGCTGTGACGAGGCCGGCCAGGCTGAAGCCCCCTCCTCCATCCGCACCCTTGTCAGCACTGTCCGCTTCGATCACCATGTTGGCCCTGCGGCGGACGCTGGCATCGCTGTCGGAGACGAGATCGGCGAGAACGACGGCGGCCGAGGGCGTCGGAAGGTTCCGGGTCGCACCGGCAGCAGCGACTCTGAGCAGCGGGTTGTCGCTCCGAGCGGCGTCCGCCACCACGTCGTGTCCTGTGGCCGCCGGGAGCAGACTCGCCGCATACGCCGCCTTTGAGGCGAGCATCGGGTCGCTTCCGTGCAGGAGGCTCTCCAGGAACGGCACCCCTTCGGCACCGAGCGCTTCGACACCGGCGTAATTCGGCTCTTCCGGCGCGAGGAGCTTGAGGACGTCTTCCATCGTGACAGCCATAAGGCTTCCTAGGATCTCCGAGAGAACTCGCTTGACATAATGATCGCACCCTCGTCGGGCACCAGCTCCGGCGGTGGATTTATGATATTTCGCGTTCCGTTCCCCGTCATAAGTCGGTGATTGTCGTTGACATGCTGGAGCCCCAGCACATGGCCGACCTCGTGCGCCATGGTCCATTCCGTGGCTTCCTGGGCGATGACCACGGCCGGGACTCCGTCCGGGTGCGCGGCACAGCCGTTGTACGGCGGAATCGTCGACCGGACGAAGTAGACGACTGCTTCTGCCCCTCCCGCGTTGTCGCGATGGGAAAACAGCTGGTTCTGCTCGGCCGAGGTCTGCCCCATCACGCACTGTCCGACCTCGACGTCGCTGAGCTCTGGAATATTCAAGGTTTCGGTGGAGCCCACCTCCACGGATATTCCGCGCGTTGCGTAAACTTCGACCATGCGGGCCAAGGAGTCATCCAGCGGGACACTGGGCGGTGCGATGATCTTTGCGTGAATGCGCACGCTGGCGCTGGGCGCGGCGGGGGCAGCGACCGGCGGAACCGATGCCTGAGCGGTACCGCTCCAGATCGCACTGTCCGACCCGCCGGCCAGCAGATCGATCTTCCCGACCTCCCGGGTGATGGCACTGGGGGCGCTGGCCAGCATGCCACCGAGGCGTTCCCAGCCCGACCAACCACCGTCGTAGCCGTTGTGCATCAGAGCCGAATCCGTACCCCGAGCGAAGACGTCGAGCCGATCGGGGGACCAGCCGCACAGGGTTGGCGATGAGGTGAGAGTGCCGCCGAGGGACTGCCAGCCAGACCAGCCGTGATCGTAGCTGTTGTGCCATATGGCGGAGTCGGTGCCGCATGCGACCACATCGATCTTCCCGGCCTCCCGGGTGATGGCGCTGGGGGCGCTGGCCAGCATGCCACCGAGGCGTTCCCAGCCCGACCAACCACCGTCGTAGCCATTGTGCATCAGAGCCGAATCCGTACCCCGAGCGAAGACGTCGAGCCGATCGGGGGACCAGCCGCACAGGGTTGGCGATGAGGTGAGAGTGCCGCCCAGGGACTGCCAGCCAGACCAACCGTGATCGTAGCTGTTGTGCCATATGGCGGAGTCGGTGCCGCATGCGACCACATCGATCTTCCCGACCTCCCGGGTGATGGCACTGGGGGCGCTGGCCAGCATGCCACCGAGGCGTTCCCAGCCCGACCAACCACCGTCGTAGCCGTTGTGCATCAGAGCCGAATCCGTACCCCGAGCGAAAACATCGAGCCGATCGGGGGACCAGCCGCAGGCTGTTGGTGCACTCGTCACCTGGCCCCCGAGACTCTGCCATTGGAGCGAAACCATAGCTCCAGTAGACGACTGGACGGGACAGGTTTCCAGTTGAGGATTATATCTGTATGCATCCAATCAGTCACGCAAGGCAATGGAAGGTCAAGTATGGGAGAGCAGCAGCCCATCACACACGTTCAGGCAGGATGCGTCTCTGGCATGTGCGATCTGTACGTCGATCTATCAAAGTTGCCAGGTCCAGCTGCCAACCAAACTGGCCAAGGAGGAAAACCCGGCGGCGGCAAGGGAAAGGGGGCGGGACTGGCTGACATCCCCAACGGTTCGCAGGGCTGCGAAATTTTCCTCGAAGTGCCGGTGGAACCAATGAAGGTGGCAGGCCCAGCAGGTAAGACGCAAGCAGACATCGACGGCGGGGGCGGCGGGGGCGGAGGCGGCGGCGGCGGGGGCGGCGGCGGGGGCGGCGGAGGCGGCGGAGGCGGAGGCGGCGGAGGCGGCGGAGGCGGTGGCACCAAGACCCAGGAGTTGATGGATGTTGCCGATGGCAATGGCGGCGGAGGCGGCGGAGGCGGCGGCTGTGGGGTCCACATCCACTGCATCGAAGCCTCTGCGGCTGATGTGGACGGCGGCCATGGCGGCACGGACCCCACTGGCGGCGGGGGCGGTGGCGGGGGCGGTGGCGGTGGGGGCGGCGGGGGCGGCGGCGGTGGTGGAGGCGCCCGAGCGTCACTGGCTGACCGGTCCCAGTGCGACGGGCCTGAGTGCGGGATCTACCTAGGCTGACCGCCCCCGGACCGACGCTCGTTCCGCCGAGTGGAGTGCCGTGAGCACGCTTGCAGGGACGCAGCTTCGGCTGCGTCCCTGCAAGCAGCAGATTCCGCCTCAGCTCTCGCCCTCCGCTTTCCTCGTCCCTTGCTTATTCAGAAGACTTATTCAGAAGAGAGATCATGCTGGGAACCCGTGTTGACGAAATCGACGCCCCACGACTGATCAGGAGCACGCACGGTTGGTGGTTCCTCGGGAACCAGACCTGGACCCTTCTGAAATCGGAACAGGTGCTCCAGGACGGGACGATCTGCGCAGAAATCGAAGAATTTCTTCACAGCCACGGGGCCTACCGTCCACGCATTCCATCCGCTTACACCCTGACCGTGCTCCCCACCACAACATGCAACCTGGGCTGTGGCTACTGTTTCCAGAACACCGGCCTCGATCCAGCCGGTGGAAACAAACCCCAGCGCATCGACGGCTACCGGCTCGATACCGCCACCATCGATCGCATCGCGCATTTCACGGAAAGCCAAATGGAGCGCGCCGGCCTGCGCAGCCTCGACCTCGTCGTTTTCGGGGGTGAGCCGTTGCTCAATCCGCGCGGCTGCCTGGCGCTGCTGCAACACTGCGGGACGATCGGCCTGCGCTCAGCGGTGATGACGACCAACGGTGTGCTTCTCACGCCCACCATCGCAAAAAACCTCAACGCCGCCGGACTCAGTGGCGTACAAGTGACCTTCGACGGCAGCCGAGAAGATCACGATCGAATCCGCGTGACCCGAAACGGTGGAGCCACTTTCGATACCATCGTCCGGAATGTGGCCCGGGCGACCGATGTCACCACCCTTTCCTGGGGGCTGAGGGTCAATATCTCCCATCACAACTTCGATCGGATCGGCGAGGTCTTCGCACAGTGGAAGGAACACCTCGACCCTGGCCGCTGCACTGTGTCCTTCGCATGGGTCGGGGACGCCGGTTTCGGCTACGGCAACGATCTGCGGCACGTCGACGAAGTCAGTCAGAAGTTCGTAGAGTGGCAGGTCATGGCACTTGAGTGCGGATTCCGTATCACGCGGCCCGGCATGAAGACCACCTGCCACACCTGCTCGGCCCCGGGCGGAAAGTACGGCGCTGTGGTCAATGCCGACGGGACCTTGTACAGCTGCTGGCAGTCGGCGGGAAAGGATGGCTTCGAGGTCGGCACGCTCGATGACGGCTACCTGACCGCTGACCGGGTGAGCGACCGCTGGGTACAGTGCGGCTACGAATACGACCAGGCACCGACTGAGGTGGTCGCCGATTTCCACGACCGGGTGGACGGCCAGGTACTGGATTATCTGTACGCGACCGGCCGACTGTAGCGCCACCGCCAGGGGAAGCTTGATCCGGCCCACGGGAAAGGGCTTTAGCGCCGAAAGGGAGATGCCTTGAGAGTTCTGCTGTGCCCGCTGAGTGATCCCGGGTTTCTGTATCCGGTCGTCGCCGTCGGCGTGGAGCTCCGCAATCGAGGACATGACGTAACCATGATTGGCCGCCCGGCCGCCGCCGACGTCGCTTCCTCCGCCCGCCTCGACTTCCTCTCTTCGGCAGATTACGGAGCCACTCGATCGTTCAATGCCGCCCACTGGTACCAGGAAGGCGCCGAACAGTACACGGCGGTCAGGTGCGCCGGCAAGGAATCCCGCCCCGACGTCCTCATCACGTCGATTCTGTGCCACGGCGCCCTCCTTGCTGCTGAGAGCCTGAACATCCCGGTAATCGTGATGGGCCTGGCTGCATATTTGTGGCCCTATACCGCCGGGGGAGACGCCGAGCCGCAGTTGCATGACACCCGTGAATGGCGGCTCAAGGAAACCTTTCGCCATTACTCCGAACTTCGCTCGGAACTCGGCCTCGGGCCGATACGAACGGGCGACCTCCAGAGTCCGCTCATCGGGGATCAACTTCTCCTGCGCGGCCACGCCGACCTCGAACTTCCCGGCGCAATCCTTCCGGAACGCGTCAGGAATGTCGGCCCCTGCTGGTGGGAGCCGCCGCCGAGTCAGGTCGACATGGAAGCGGTCAACCGATTCCTGGACTCAAGCGACAAGCCTTTGCTGTATGTGCACCTAGGGCGTACTTTCGGCAGGAAAGGCGCCTCACCGGACATCGCGAGGTTCTTCTCGAATTCGCCTTTCCGGGTTGCGATCGAGGTGGGGCGTAACGACCCGGTGGCAGTCGCCGACTTTGAGGGTCGTGATCTGCTCCTTGTTCGCAAGCCGTGGATGACTCCGATCGTCAAGCACGCCGACCTCGTCGTCAGCAACGCCACGACTTCTCCCGTGCTGTGTGCTCTGCTCCACAAGCGGCCGCAGCTCGTCTCACCCGTCGGAGGGGAACAACCCGTGCTGGCGAAGGCATGTGTGCGGGCAGGCGTCGCCGCTCCCCTGCCGACGGACTCCACACCCGTAAGTGCGCTGGAGAAAGCGCTCGCCGATTCGGTCATGCGGAGCCGAGTGGAAGCGCTGAGCGCTGAGCTCTGCGACATCAAGAGTGCTGCTGTGGCTGCGGATATCGTCGAAGCAACCGCCCGATGACACCTTTTCACCCTGTATAAGAAGAAGTGCCCCCGGCGCGGAGAGTCCAGGACGTGCCCCGCCGTCAGTCCCGCTCGGCCACGCCCGGCACCGTGACGACGGGACAGCTCGCCTCGTGCAGCAGCCCGCGGGGCACGGAGCCGAGCCGCATGCCGGTGAAGCCGCCGCTGCCGCGTCGTCCGACCACGACGGCCAGCGCGTGCCGGGACTCGTCGGCGAGCACCCGGACAGGATGGCCGGGGACGACTTCGCTCGTGACGGGCACGTCCGGGTTCGCGGCCAGTTGTCCGGCCGTTGTGTGGGCCAACGTGCGGCGCAGTTCGTCGAGTGTGGCGTCCTCGTCGATGCGTGCCAGGCGTGGCCGCTGCCACACCCACAGGGCCCGCACCGTCGCGTCGCGGTGCCGCGCCAGTTCGAGGGCGGCGGCGAAGGCGACGGCCGAGGAGGCGCTGCCGTCGACTCCGACGACAATTCGGGGCGGGTCGTCCGGCTCCTCCTGGCGCCCGCCGACCACGACCACCGGGCAGTCGGCCTGCGCGCTCACCGGCACGGTGATCGAGTAGCCGCTGAGCAGTTCCTCGACCCGGCTGAGCGAGCGCGAGCCGAGCACCACGTACGCGGCCTCGTGGGAGGCCCGGACCAGGACCGGGCCCGGCGCCCCCTCCAGGATCTCGGCGGACACCTCCAGCTCGCGGTGCCGCGTCCGGGCGAGCCGGCCGGCGAGGTGGAGCTGCCGGCGTCCGACCCGCCTCTGGTCCTGCTGGAAGGCCGCCCCGAGCACGCGCATGCTCCGGGGAGACGGCTGAACGACGTGGATCATGCGCAACGGGAGGCCTCGACGTTCCGCCTCGTCCGCCGCCCAGCGCAGCGCGTCGTCGTGATCGCCGAGCGCGTCGACGCCCAGGACGATCGAACGGCCCGGATCGGTGGCTGCCATCAGTCCTCCAGTGAGCCCTCGGGCCTCGCCCGCCGGACCTCGTCGGCTCCCCTCTCGCACGGTATGCGGCACCGGGGGAAGCCGCGCGCCGGAGCACCTCGGCCGCCGGGGATCTGTCCCGGTGTGAGGGCGGTTACCGTTGACGCACGGTGGCCGGGACGAGCCAGGGGAGCGGGCGGGAGCAGATGGCAGCGGCGCGGACGTTCGGAGGACCGGCACGCCGGCCACGGGCCCGCCTGTTCCACGCGCTGCTGCTCGCGCTGGTCGCGGCGCTGGCCCTGCTCGTGCACCACAGCATCTCGGCCGAGGCGTCCCCGGCGATGCCGGGCATGGCTCACCACACGGCCACGTCGGCGGGCAGCTCGGTGCCGCACGGGCAGGTCGCCCACTCCCCCGCCGGTCAGCAGTGTGCGACCGGCATGCACTGCGTCGGAACCGACGTCCGCGGGCCGGTGCTCACCGCGCCGCCCGCGCACCCGGTGCCCGCCGCCGCGGCGCCCGGCATGAAAGCGGGCGGCCCGCACGACGGCCGGCACCCTGCCGGGCCGTCCCCGCCCGATCCGTCACTCCTCTCGGTGCTGCGCATATAGGCGCGGGCCGCGGCCGCCGCATGCCCGGCGGCCGCCGCTGCCCACGTCCACCGGCACGGCCGGGCCGTGCCACGCGCACCCGCGAAGAGGAACGATGACCACCATCAACCGACGCTCCGTACTGCTCGCCGGCCTGGGCCTGGCCGGCGGCGGAGCGCTCGCCGCCTGCTCCGGCCCGGAGGGCGGCTCCGCCGCCCTCGTCGGCCCGTCCGGCTCCGCCGTGGCGGCGGCCGAGACGAAGCGCGCCACCGGCGGCGCCGAACGCACCGTCCGGCTGACCGCCGCCGCCACCCCCGTCGACCTCGGCGGAACGACCGTCAACACCTGGACCTTCGGCGGGCAGCTGCCCGGCCAGGAGATCCGCCTCACCGCCGGCGACACCCTGGTCGCCCAGCTCGCGAACAACCTCGCCGCGCCCACCTCGATCCACTGGCACGGCCTGTCGCTGCGCAACGACATGGACGGCGTCCCGCCCGTCACCATGCGCGAGGTACCGGCCGGCGGCAGCTTCGACTACCGCTTCATCGCCGACCGGCCCGGCACGTACTGGTACCACCCCCACGTCGGGGTGCAGCTCGACCGCGGACTGTACGGACCGCTGATCGTCGAGGACCCGCACGAGCCGCTGAAGTACGACGACGAGTGGGTCGTCGTCCTGGACGACTGGCTCGACGGCGTGACCGGCACCCCCGACGAGGCGTTCGCCGAACTCTCCAAGGGCATGGGGGCATGAACCACGGCATGGGCGGGATGGACATGGGCGGGATGGACATGGGGCAGAGTCCCTCGTCCACCGGCGGCGGGATGTCGATGAAGTTCATGCTCATGGGCGCCGCCAGCCCGCTGCTCGGCGGCGACGCCGGCGACGTGAACCACCCGCATCACCTGATCAACGGCCGGCTGCCCACGGCCCCGGCGGTCAAGCAGGCCAGGCCCGGGGCCCGGGTGCGGCTGCGGATCATCAACGCGGGCGGCGACACCGCCTACCGGGTCGCGCTCGGCGGGCACCGGCTCACCGTCACGCACTCCGACGGCTACCCGGTCGAGCACCAGGAGGTCGACGCGCTGCTGTTGGGCATGGGCGAACGGTACGACGTCCTGGTCACCCTCCAGGACGGGGTGTTCCCGCTGGTGTCCCTCGCGGAGGGCAAGAACGCCACCGGCACGGCCCTGATCCGCACCGGCTCCGGCCAGGCCCCGGAACCGTCCTTCCGGCCGACCGAGCTGGACGGCAGGCTGCTGACCGCCGATCAGCTCCGCGCCGACCAGGGCGTCCGGCTCGCCGCGCGCACCCCCGACGTCACGCACCGGCTCCAACTCACCGGCGGCATGGCCCGCTACGACTGGTCGATCAACGGGCGGCGCTTCGACATGAACGACCCGGCCGCCGGCGCGTTCCTGGTCGGCCAGGGACAGCGTGTGCGGCTGGAGTTCACCAACGCCAGCGAGATGTGGCACCCGATGCACCTGCACGGCCACACCTTCCAGGTGGGCGACACGGGACCGCGCAAGGACACCGTGATCGTCAAGCCGAAGCAGCGAATCGTCTGCGACTTCGACGCCGACAACCCCGGCCAGTGGATGGTCCACTGCCACAACGCCTACCACGGCGAGAGCGGCATGATGGGCCTGGTCGCCTACCGCGCCTGACAGCAACTCACCTACCGGGACCGGCACTTGTGCGCCGGTCCCGGCAACCTCACTTGACCGGAGCGGCTCCGGGGGACGCGGACGGGACGCTGCCGGCCCGCGCCGAGGGCGACGGCGACGAGGACGTGGATGCCGTCGGCGAAGGAGCGTTGCAGCCGGGCGAGGGCGAACCCGACGGAGTCGCGGACGGCGACGGCGACGGC
This sequence comes from Kitasatospora sp. NPDC004614, assembly GCF_042873675.1. Lineage (NCBI taxonomy): Bacteria > Bacillati > Actinomycetota > Actinomycetes > Kitasatosporales > Streptomycetaceae > Kitasatospora > Kitasatospora sp. NPDC004614. The sequence goes on along the minus strand of NZ_JBIALR010000001.1, from coordinate 160,957 downwards.
GATGCGCTCGTCGTCGGCGAGGGGGACGGCGACGAGGACGCTGACGCCGATGCGCTCGGGCTCGGGCTCACGGTGGGACCTGCCGTCGGCGACGGGCAGCCGGAGGGCGTCCCGCTCGGCGAGGCGGACGGCGACGGCGACGGCGACCCGCTTGCCGTGGGCGACGGTGAGACCGCCGGCGACGGGCCGGCGCTCGGCGACCGGTCGGCGCTCGGGCTCGGCTTCGGCGCGGACGGAGACGGGGTCATGGTCGGCGTCGGCGCCGGTGCCGGCGGGGTGACCGAGACGCCGGCCTGGAAGTGCGCCATCCACGCCCGGACCGTCCGCAGGTACTCGGCGGAGTGGTTGTAGCCGAGGACCGCCCGGTCGAGCTGCGCGGGGACGGCCAGGTCGCGGCCGCCCGCGCAGAGGTACCGGCCGGCGGCGAGTGCGGCGTCCCAGATGTTGTTCGGGTCCGCCTTGCCGTCGTCGTTGCCGTCCGCGCCCCAGGTCGCCCAGGTGGACGGGATGAACTGCATCGGACCGACGGCCCGGTCCCAGGCGGCACTTCCGTCGTACCGGCCGCCGTCGGTGTCGGGGATCGCCGCGAAGCCGTTCCCGTCGAGGACCGGGCCGAGGATCGGGCGGTAGGTCGTCCCGTTGGCGTCCACCCGGCCGCCGTCGGCCTGCCCGGACTCCACCTCGCCGATCGCGGCGAGCAGTTGCCACGGCAGGTGGCATCCCGGGGACGACTTGGCGAGCGACGCCTCCGCCTTGCGGTAGGCGTCGAAGACGATGGACGGCAGCCGCGCGCCTCCCCCGTCCTGGAGCGCGACGGTCTCCACACTCGGCGCCCCGTCCGCCGACGCCGGCGGCTGGGGCAGCGGACGGGCACCGCCACCGTCCAACGGCACCTGACCGTCCGGCAGGTCGACCGGACCGTCATCCGTGAAGGCGGCGAGCGGGCCGGCCCCCGCGGCCCGCGCCGGCAGTGGTTCCGCCGGTGCCGTGGATGCCGTCGCCGCTGCCAGGGCCACCATCACGCCCGCCGCATGCAGAAACACCCGTTTACGTATCCGCCGTGCCATCCGGGTCCCTTTCGCCGATCTCGCGGTCAGCAGTTCCGACGAACCGACGGCCTGTCAGGTTCCGGGCAGGCCCAGGGCCTGCCTTCAAACCCCCGCCTGCCCCACAGCCCGCCCGCAGCCCTGGCGGGCTGGGAGGTACCCCAGGCACGCACTCTCGCCGCACCGGGCGAAAGACCAAGTACACCCAGTACGAGGCCTTCCACCCGGCACGCCGAGAGCACGCACCAGACGCCGCGGGGCTGCGACGCGGGTTTGAAGGCAGGCCCTGGCGTATCCGCGTCAGCGGGCGAGCGGCTCGCCGTTCTCGAACCGCAGGATCTGCCGGCGCAGCACGCGCTTGGCCCGCGGCAGGAACGCGCTGCTGGGGCCACCGACGTGCGGGGTGATCAGCACACCGGGGGCGTGCCAGAGCGGGTGGTCGGCGGGCAGCGGCTCCGGGTCCGTGACGTCGAGGGCGGCCCGCAGCCGCTGCGCGGTGAGTTCCGCGAGGAGTGCCCCGGTGTCGACGACGGGGCCGCGCGCGACGTTGACGAGCAGCGCGCCGTCCTTCATCCGGGACAGGAACCCAGCATCGACGAGATGACGGCTCTCGGGGGTCAGCGGTGTCAGCAGCACGACGACGTCGGCGGTCGGCAGCAGTTCCGCCAACTCCGCCACGCCGTGCACCCGTTCCTCCGGGCGGGCCCGGCGGGCGACCCGGACGATGTCGCACTCGAAGGGCTCCAGCCGCGCGGCCAGCGCCCGGCCGATCGAACCGTATCCGAGGATGAGCACCGTCCGGTCGGCGAGCGACTGGTGGAACTCCTGGCTCCAACGCCCTTGGTCCTGAAGGCGGGTGAAGTGCGGGATGCCCCGCAGCGAGGCGAGGATCAGCGCCACCGCCAGCTCGGCGGTGCTGGCATCGTGCAGTCCGCGCGCACTGCACGCGACGACACCGTCCGGCACCTGCGGCAGGACGTCGTCCATGCCGGCCGTGAGCGTCTGGACCACCTTCAGCGACGACAGGTGCGGGATCACCGGGAGCGCGGCGGCGTGCCGCAGGTACGGCAGGCAGAAGAACTCCACCTCCCGGAGCGCGTCGTCCGACGGCACCGGCCCGTCCCCGTCCCACACGAGGGCGTCGAGACCGGCGGGCAGGCCGCCGATCGCATCGGGGGCGTACGGGAGGAGGTAACGAGCACTCATGCCCCGACCCTAGCCGCACCGACACCCCGACCCGCCGGGCCCCCTCGATGACGTCCCGCGTTCACAGCACGAAGACCAGCAGGTAGGACAGGGCGCAGGCCAGCAGATAGGCGCCGAGCGCGGCGGGCAGGGCGAGCCAGGCCGAACGCCCGCGCCGGCGCGCCCGGACGGCGCCCAGGGAGGCGACCAGCACCAGCGCCAGCAGACCGGCCCACGGAAGGGCGACCGCGAGCAGCCACACGGCCGGTGTGCACACCGGCGCCGAGCCACCGGCGCCTCCCGTCCCGCAGCTGTCCGTGGCGAACAGCATCCCGAACGAGAACAGCACGTCGACCAGCCCACCGAGCACGGCGAACAGCACCACCACGACGATGTACCCGACCGGCCGCCGGGCCACCGGCCCCGGCAGGTACCCGCCTTGGTATTCCCCCACCACTCAGGTCCTCCCCACCGCCCGGCGCGTCCCTCTCGACGCGCCACCTCCCAGGGCGGCACACACTATCCAGTTCGCCGTCCGGCTGTCACACGGGAGCCGCAAGGGTTCTGACGCCTCATCAGCCCCGGTCCGACGGTCAGAGTGCGTGGATCGGTGCGCCCAGGCGGTAGTCGGTGTTGGAGAACGCGGCGGAGACGGCGAAGCGGTCGGCGCGGACGAGGGTCTGGCGCCATTCGATGAGGCGGCCGCGGGTGTCGTGGCCGAGGCGGTCGATGGCGAGCAGGGCGGTGGTCGGGGGGCAGTCGAGGAGGATGCGTTCGCCGCGGCCGGGGACGACGGCGCGGATGCGTTCCCAGCCGCCGCAGATGCGGCTGCCGCAGTGGCGTTCGAGTTCGTCGTAGAGCGCGGTGTGGGTGAAGTCGACCTCGAGGAGCGGGCGGGCGATGTCCGCGGGGAGCCATATCCGGTCGACGGCGAGCGGTTCCTCGTCGGCCAGGCGGATGCGTTCGAGGTAGATCAGTGGCGTGGACTCCTCGAGCCCGAGGCGGGCGGCGATGACGCCGTCGGCGCGCTGGTCGAGTGCGCGCACGACGCTGCGCTGGACGGCTCCGACTTCCTCGACGGAGCGGAAGAGGCTGTACGCCTCGCCGACGTCCTGCTCCAGCGGGCGGTTCGCGGTGAACCGGGAGGCCTTGCCGCGCTGGGCGCTGACCAGGCCCTCCTCGCGGAGCTTCCGCAGGGCCTCGCGGACGGTGTGCCGGCTGACCTGGTACTCGGCGACCAGGTCGTGCTCGCCGGGGAAGACGTCGCTGAACTCGCCCTCGTCGAGCCGGCGCAGCAGGTCGGCGCGGAGTTGTGCCCAGAGCGGGTTCCCCGGGGCGCGGACGAGGGGCCGGGGGCCGGGGGCGGTGGTCACGGCGCCGTCCTGGGGTGGTGGGTGGGATGGGTGGTGCGGGGCACGAAGTGAATGTTCGTACCTTTGCGGGGGCAGTGCAAAATCGGCGCCGGCCGCTCATACGGGGAGACGCGGCGACCGCTGCCCGGGCGGGTTGGTCCCGGGCAGCGGTCGTGGGGAAGCGTTCGCACCGGAGCTGTCAGGCGACGGCGCTGATCAGCATGGCGGCGGACACCGCGAGCAGCATGGCCGCGAAGGTGCGTTGCAGGGCGGTGCCGGAGATCTTGGCCGCCAGTCGTTTGCCGTCCCAGGCACCCAGGACGGCGGCGCCCACGAACGGTCCGAAGACCGCCAGGTTCAGGGACATCCCGGAGACCGTCAGCCGGGTGGCGAGGGAGACCACCGAGTTGACCAGGATGACCACCAGGCTGGTGGCGGCCGCCTTGCGCATCGGCAGCCGGAGCACGGACACCAGGGCGGGCACGGCGAGGAAGCCGCCGCCGACTCCCAGCAGCCCGGTCACCGCCCCCAGTCCGGCCCCGGCGGCGAGCGTGCCCGGGTGCCCGCCCCGACCGCCCCGACCGCCCCGACCGCCCCGGCCTGCGGCGTCGGCCGGTTCCGCGGACGGCGCGCGCCGCGCGGTGCGGGTGCCGCGCAGCATCGCCGCGGCGGCCAGCGCGGCCAGCACGGCGAACGCGGCGGTCAGCACCGCCTGCGGGATGCGGTGGGCGAGCGCGGACGCCCCGATGGCGGGGAGCACGCCGGCCGCGGCGAACAGGAAGCCGGTCCGCCACTCGATGGTGCCGGCGCCGGCGTGGCGGGCGAGCGCGGTGACCGAGGTGGCGATGACGATGACCAGGCTGGTGGTCCCGGCCTCCGCGGGCGCGACGCCCAGCAGGTACACCAGGGCCGGGACCGCCAGCACTCCCCCGCCGCCGCCCAGCGCGCCGAGCGCCACGCCGACCACGGCTCCGCAGAGCAGAGCGGTGATCAGAACGCTCACGCCGTGACGCCGTCCGCATCGCCGGCCGGGCGGGCGACCTCGCCCTGCCAGGCGGCGAAGCCGCCGCGCAGGTCGGTGGTGTCGAAGCCGCGGGCGCGCAGCACGGACGCGGCCACCGAGGAGCGGTTGCCGCTGGCGCAGATCACGGTCAGCGGCTGCCCGGTCGGCAACTCGCCGAGGCGGGCGAGGAGTTCGGGCAGCGGGATCAGCCGGGCGCCGGGGACGGTGCCCTTCTCCTGCACCTCGCCGGGGCCGCGCACGTCCAGCACCACGAGGTCGGCGGCGGCGAGCTGCTCGGCGAGGGCGTCGGCCTCGACCCGTATCGCGCGGGTCAGGTGCTCGGCGCCGACGGCGCCGACCGGCGCGGCCAGGGCGCCGAGCACGCGGTCGAAGCCGATCCGGGCCAGCCGGGTGCGGGCCTCGACGGCGGTGTCCGGGTCGCCGCACAGCACGATGGCGTCCTGGGCGTCGAGCACCTGGCCGGCGAGTTCGGCGAACCGGCCGCCGAGCGGGACGTTGACGGCGCCGTGCAGGTGCGCGGCGGCGAACGCCTCCGGGTCCCGGGTGTCCAGCACGATCGCGCCGCCGGCCCGTGCCTGGAGCAGTTCGTCCGGGGTGAGCGACGGGACGCCGGTGTCCTCGTCCAGGACCGGGCGGGCCTGCCGGTTGCGCACCGAGGTGAACGCGAAGTAGGCGGGCACGGCGGGCTGACCGTCCGTCACCACGGCGACGAACTCGTCCTCGGTCATGTCGGCCAGCGCGTAGTTGCCGCGCCGCTGGTTGCCGATCGAGCAGCTCAGCTCGGCGGAGAGGTTCTTGCCGCAGGCCGAGCCGGCCCCGTGCGCCGGGTAGACGCGGGTGTCGTCGGGGAGGGCGAGCAGCGCGCGGGTGGAGCGGTACAGCAGGCGGCCCATCTCGTCGGCCGACCGGCCGCGCGAGCTGAGCAGGTCGGGGCGGCCGACGTCGCCGATGAACAGCGTGTCGCCGGTGAGCACGCCGTACGGGACTTCGTCGTCCGCGTGCTCGCGCACCACCACGCAGATCGACTCCGGGGTGTGGCCCGGGGTGTGCAGGATCTCCAGCTCGACCTCGCCGAGGGCGAGGCGCTCGCCGTCGGCCAGCGGGTCGGTGTCGAAGTCGAGTGCGGCGGCGGAGCCGTAGGAGATCCGGGCGCCGGTGCGCTCGGCCAGCTCCAGGTGGCCGGAGAGGAAGTCCGCGTGGATGTGGGTCTCGATGACCCGCTCGATGGTCAGGCCGTGGCGCTCGGCGGTGACGAGGTAGTCGTTGACGTCGCGCTGGGGGTCGACCACGACGGCGCGGCCGGTGGTGCGGTCGCCGACCAGGTAGGAGGCGTGGGAGAGGCAGTCGAGGTAGAACTGCTCGAGGACCAGCGGTCCGGCGTTCTCGGGCATGACGGGCTCCTGAGGGTGGGCAGGGATGGTGACGCCGCAACGGCGCGGGACGGTGACGCGGGTCGGTCGGCCTTCGGCTCAGGCGAGCCCGCGGAGCATCAGGTTCCAGTAGAGGAACGGCAGTCCGCGGCGCTTGAGGTACCACATGTCGGTGCGCTCGCGGACGGTGTTGATCACCGGGATCGACGGGGCGGGCCGTCCGCTGTAGTCGAACTCGGCGAGCAGCATCTTGTTGCGCGCGGTGGTCAGCGGGCAGGACGAGTAGCCCTGGTAACTCGCCCTGGGTTCCCGGCCGCCCAGCACGGCGAGCAGGTTCTCCACCAGCACGGGCGCCTGCTTGCGCACGGCGGCGCCGGTCTTGGAGTTCGGTGACGATCCGGCGTCCCCGAGCGCCCAGACGTTCGGGTACCGGACGTGCCGCATGGTGTGCTTGTCGATCTCGACGTAGCCGGCCGGGTCGTCGGCGCCGGCCAGCGGGCTGCGCTTGATCCAGTCCGGGGCGCTCTGCGGCGGCACCACGTGGGCCATGTCGTACGGCAGCGTCGTGGTGCCGCCGCCGTCCAGCTCGGTGACGACCAACTCGCGCGCCTCGGGCCGCACTTCGGTGACTTCGCTGCCGTAGTGGACCTTGATGCCGTACCGGCGCACCACGCCGTCGAGCACGCGGGCGAACTCCGGCACGCCGAAGATCGCGGCGCCGGGGATCACCAGGTGGACGTCGATCTTGTCGAGGACGCCCTGCTGGCGCCAGTAGTCGGCGGCGAGATAGGCGATCTTCTGCGGGGCGCCGCCGCACTTGACGGCGCCCGTCGGCATGCTGAACACCGCGCTGCCGGAACGGGTTTCGCGGATGAAGCGCCAGGTCGCGGGGGCGTGCTGGTACGAGTAGTTGCTGGACAGTCCGTCCTTTCCGAGCCCCGCCTCCAGGCCCGGTATGCGGTCCCAGTCCAGCTGGATGCCCGGGCAGACCACGAGCTGGTCGTACGAGACGGTGCCGCCGTCGTCCAGCGCCACCTCCCGCGCCTCGGGATCGACGGCGACCGCGGCACTGCGGATCCACCGGACGCCCTTCGGCATGACGGACGCCTGCGAACGGACACTCTCCGCCAGCGGCGCCCGGCCACCGCCGACCAGCGTCCACAGCGGCTGGTAGTAGTGCCGCTCGCTCGGATCGAGCACGGCGACATCCCGCTCCCCGGCGCGGCGGAGCCGGGCCGCGACGGTGATCCCGGCGGTACCGCCGCCAATGATCACGATCCGGTGATGCTGCTTGGCCATCAAGGACCCCCTTCAAATGTACGGACATTAAGTTAGGGCGGCGCAGGCCGAACACGCAAGCCACCTGCGAGGATTCGGCCGAATTTGTCCGTACATTTAGGTGCCGGCGCCACATCCCGGACGCGAACGCACTCGGCCCACGACAGGAAACCGCCACCGGTCAGTGCGCCGGCGGCGGTTTCTTGTCGTGGGCGGTGTCTCGTCGGGCCCCGTTCAGTCCTCGGCCTCCCACGGACCCGGCCGGAACGAGGTCACCCGCACGTTCGGCACTTCCCAGGCAGGCCGGTGTCCGACTCGGGAGACCCGGCCCAGGAGCTTCTTGCCCACACCCCGGTTCTCCATGGCCCGTTCGGCGGCGACCATCAGTCCCATCGGCCCGCCGGCCGCCCCTTCGTCCCCGAACTCCTCCAAGTGGATGAGGCCGGCCCGCTGCAGCTGCGCATGGGCCTCCGGGTACTTGCGCTCCTCGTAGAGCAGCACGCCGAGGACGTAGCAGGCTGCGGCCAGTTTCCGCCGGTCTCCGGCGGCCTCCAGGAGGACCACGGCGTCCTTCAGCAGCGGTTGGGCCTGGCGACGCTGCCGGGGTTTCCCCATGGAGATCGCGCGCGCCGCGCCGTACAGGGCCGAGCCCAGTACGCCGGGGTCCTCGACGACTTGGCCGATGACCCGCATCCCGCCGAAGCAGGACAGCGCTTCCTGGGGATTCTCCAGCAGCAGGAACAGATCGCCGAGGCCCTCCAGCGCCCATGCCTCGCCCAGTTGGTCACCCCGGTCCCGATGGATCGAGACTGCTCGCCCGTACAGCATGTGCGCGGATTCGTAATCCTTGGCATCCACCATGATGTTGGCCGCGTTCCGGGTGGCCTCGGCCTCGTTCCCGGTGTCACCCAGTTCCCGGAAGTCCACGGCCGCCGAGCGGAGCATGGCGTAGGCGAGGCGCAGTTCGCCGCGCGCGTACTGAACGTTGCCGATGTTCGCGGACGTCTTGGCCTGACCCAGCAGGTCGCCGATCTCCGCGTAGATCGCCCGGGCCCGTTCGTACAGGCCGAGAGCCTTCTCGTCCTGGCCGAGGCGAATGAGCCACACGCCCCGAAGATTGACCAGCCCGGCCTCGGCCGAGCGGTCGCCGATCCGTTCGGCCGCCGCCAGCCCGGCCTTCGTGCAGGCGCCGACTTCCTTCAGCAGGTGGCGGTCCAGGAGCAGGCGGCCGACCGGGAGGGCCAGGTCCACGGCCTGCTGGTCGAGCCCCGCCCGGATCGCCATGGTCACGGCCGCGACGACATTGTGGCGTTCGGCGTCGAACCACTCCTTGGCGAGTTCGCGGCCGACCCGCAGTTCCACTCGTGAGGCGGCGGTGGCACCGGTGTTGTCCTCGTCCGCCGTCCTGGCCATCCGCACGTACTGGTCGAGCAGGCGCCGCTGCGCGGCGGTGCGGACCGGCCCCGGGAGCCGGGCGGCCAGCGCCCTGGCCTCCCGGCGCGCGAACCCGGGAAGTCGCCAGCGGTCGGACCCGATCGGGTCCTCGACGAGCAGGTGGTGTCCCGCCAGGTCGGCGAGGGCGGACCGGAGGTCCTCCTCTCCCGCCCCGGTCAGGTACCCGACCTGGTCCGTGGTGATGTCGGGGCCCTCGGCGAGTGCGAGCAGCGGCAGCAGCTCGGCGGCTTCCGGACCGAGCCGGAGGAGGGTTTCGTCGAAACCGCGGCGGACGACGGACAGCAGCGGGCCGTTCGCGGGCCCGCCCCGCGCGTACGAGTCGATCGCCGCCTTCAGTCGTCCGTACAGCGCGCCGACGGTGAGACCCGGGTCCTGGGTGAACTGGGCGGCCAGCGAGGTCACGACCGCGGGCAGGTGACCGCACTCCTCCATCAGGTCCGGCAGGAAGTCGGCCGTTCTCGAGGAGAAGGAGACCCGTCCCGGGGACAGCCCGGTGCGCTCGACCGCGAACATCAGCACCAGCGACGAGTCCGTGCTGCCCAACGGCCCTGTGACCACCACCCTCGCACCGGGGACGGCCAGCATCCGGCGGCTGGTCACCAGCAGCTTGTGCGCCTCGTCCCCGGGGAGGAGCGGCAGCACCTGCTCCGGCTCCTCGGCGCCGTCGACCACCACCAGCACCGGGCCGTGCTCCCGGCCGCGTTCGTGCAGCAGGGACCGGTAGAGCCTGGCGCGCTCGGCCATCGGCCCGCCCAGTTCGGACTGCCGGACGCCCAGGGAACGCAGAGCGGAGTCGAGCGCCCCGCCGCCATTGTGCGGACGGCCGATCCCGTTCAGGTCGACGAAGACCACACCCCCGGCGAATTCCCCGTTCTCCAGCGCCTGCCGGGCGGCCGAAACCGCGAGCGCCGTCTTCCCCGAACCGGCGAAACCGGAGATCAGCGCCACCGGGGTGAACGACAACGCGTCGGGCGAGGCCGACAGGAACTCGCGCAGCGCCGCGAGTTGCGGCTGCCGGCCGATCAGGTACTCGTAGTCGGTCGGCAGTCCCGCGAGGGCTCGCGGGCCCGGCCCCTGGAACACCATGTCGCGGCCCGCCACGAACGCCTGGGCCGAGCCGCCGACATGGGTGACGAACGACGGCCCGCCGGACGGCGGCTGCCCGGCATCGTCCTCGTCTCTCACCGCTGTTCGGCCGCCGGCTCGGGGCGCACCGCCGCGTTCACGATCAACGTGCCCTGGCCGAGCTGGTTGATCGTGGCGTTGTCCCTCGCCTCGGCCTTCATCTGCACGTTCCCGCCGAACGACGTCCCCTGCGCGCCGGGCGCCGGCAGGAACCCGCTCTCCACCAGCACCCTCAGCTCCTGCGCCAACTCCGGTCCCCCGGAGGCGAGCAGGGCACGGAACTGCATCTGCCAGGCGGTCGCGGCCATCCGCTGCGCCGCCGGGTCCGCCCCGGACCCGAGCAGGTCCGCGCGCATCTCGGCGAGGTCGGTCTCCACCAGTTCCGCGTCCTCCGGCCGATGCCGATGCCACAGCCTGGCGACGCCCGCCGAGATCCGTTCCCAGGCGCTGCTGGCCATCAACTGGACGAGTGTGGTTCCGGCGCTGTTGGCGAGGCTGATCAGTTCGGCATCCATGGCTGCCCCCCAGGTCTGCGAATAGGTCAACTCACCACTCTACGGAGAACTGTGACGACCAATCAGTCCTACTTCGGAGTAGGCATCGCGGCGGGCCCCTACGATGGCACGGTGCTCTCGGTGGTAGTGGCGCCCGGGCAGGGTGCTCCGGTGTTCGCGCGCGGTGCGCAGGTACCGCACGATGCGGCGAGCACGATGAAGGTGGCGGTGCTGGCGGCCTTGTACCGCAGCGGAGTCGACTGGGACGCGCGGGTGCCGGTGGTGAACCGCTTCCGGTCGCTGACCGGTGCGGTGTACGGCAACAGCCGCTCCTGGGACAGCGATCCGCTGCCGTGGGAGCACCTGGGCGAGCGGGTGCCGCTGCGCTGGCTGGCCGGGCGGATGGTCACCCACTCCTCCAACCTGGCGACGAACCTGTGCCTCGAACAGGTCGACCCGGAGGCGGTGGCCGAGGTGTGGCGGCGCGCCGGGGCCACGGGTGGCAGCCCGCGCGGGATCGAGGACTACCCGGCCCGCGACGCCGGCGTGCACAACCGGGTGAGCGCCCTGGACCTGGTCCGGCTGCTGCAGTCGCTGGAGGGCGAGGTCCTGGCGCTGCTGGAGCACAACGCGCACCGGGTGGACCTGGCCGCGGGCCTGCCGCCCGGTACCCGCCTGGCGAGCAAGAACGGCTGGTTCCCCGGCCTGCGGCACAGCGCCGCGCTCGTCCACCCCGACGACGCGCCGCCGTACGTGCTGGCCGTGTGCTACACCGGGCCGCTGGCCAGCGGTCACGACGTGGAGGATCCCGCCGCGCGCCTGCTGGCCCGGATCTCACGCGCGGTGTGGCAGCGGCGGCAGGCCATCGCCGCCGCCGGCCGCTGACACCGCGTCCCCCTCCCCGGTGGTGGCGGCGACCAGTGCGTCGAGTCCGGCCCGGTTGAGCAGGTTGATCCGCACATGGCCTTCGTGGCCGTCGAGTTCGAAGTACTCCGCGCCCATCGCGAGGAAACGGTCCAGCGGCGCGCAGGGACGGGCGAACAGGAAGAAGCCGCACTCGGCGGGCACCTGGGCGGCCAGCGCCCCGCTCGCCGTCAGCGCCCGGTGGTTGTCGCGGATGTGCCCGACCAGGCCGGCGTTGCCCTCCGCCAGCATGAGGTCGGCCGCGCGGTGGGCGAACAGCCGGTCGGAGACGGCGACATCGCCGTGCAGGTTGATGTGCAGGTCCGCCAGTGCCGGGCGCAGCGCGGCGGGCACCAGCAGGTGGGCGGCGCGGTAGCCGTGGATGGACAGGTACTTGGTGGGGCAGATCAGGCGCACGGTCTGTTCGGTGGGTAGTTGGGCGCTGGCCTCGCCCGGGCGGCCGTCCCACGGCAGGTACTGGAAGGTGCCGTCCACGAACACCAGCGAGCCGGTGGCCCGCTGCCAGTCGGCGACGGCCCGGAGGACGTGGCCGGGCACGCGGCGCCCGGCGTACCAGACGGGATCGGTCAGGACGAGGACGCTCCGCTCGGCGGGCAGGTCCAGGCCGAAGCCGTCGTGGTGGGCGTGGGACCGGGCCACCGGGACCGGCTCGATCCCGAACTCCCTTAGCAGGTAGGCGAGTTTGTAGTAGACCGGCGGCAGGTAGTGAATCCGCCGGTGGCCGTTGCTGAGCAGCCACAGCACGAACGTCGCCAGCAGGCTGCTCGACCCTCCCGCCGGGACGACGTGCTGCGCCTCGTACGCCACACCGTCGAGGCGGGAGTGCATGCGGGCGATCTTGGCACGCAGCGCCGCGTCCTCGTCCAGGGCCGAGTAGCGGGTCACGTCCGTCAGGCGGTGCGGCGCGAGGTCGGCCAGCTCGCCCAGGTACGCCTCCACGAAGGGGTGTGCGCCGTTGTAGTCCGACACGAACACCCGGCCCCGGGGGTGCAGCCGCTCGGCCTCGATCCACTCGTGCCGCTCCAGCATCCGGAACAGCGACGGCTGCGCCGTTCGTCCAGCTCCTGTGCCCATGCCCATCCCCCATGTGTACGACAGCCCTGGTGGAACCGCATTCGCGCCCGGGTTCACATCTGCCCCGCCCACCGGTGAGAAGAACGCGGCCGAGTGGGCGGCCATGACCCCCGAGGAGCAGGCGGAGCAGGAGGCCACGCGCGCCGCCGCGCACGACGCGTCCCTGCCGGACGGGGCGAATCGCGGCGAGGAGTACGTCGTTCTGCGCGAGGACGAGATCCAGAGCGTCATCGGGGGCTGACGGCCCTGCGGCGAATCGGCCGGGCCGGCGGTCCCCACGGACCGCCGGCTCTTCACTGCGGGAGCGTCACTTCCAGTGCGTGTGAACGGAGTTGGCCTCCTGGATCTGCCGCCAGGACTTCGGTTCCGCCAGCAGCTGACCTTCGGCCCGGCTCGCAGCCGGTGCGGTGGCGTTCGGGCCCGGGCCGACGGCGGGCTTGGCGGGGGTGAAGAGCCAGGTGTTCAGCAGGTCGCCGAGCTTCTGGCCGGAGATCCGCTCCGCGTAGGCCTGGAACTCCGGGATGGTGGCGTTGCCGTAGCGGCGCTCGGTGGGCCAGCCCTTCAGGATCCGGAAGAACGTTTCGTCGCCGACGGTGTTGCGCAGCGCCTGGATGGCGGCCGCGCCGCGCTGGTAGACCGCCCAGTGGAACTGGTTCTCGTCTCCCGGGTCGCCCGGCTTGACCTTCCAGAACGGGTCGTCGGCGGGGTGCGAGGCGTAGACGTAGTCGGCCAGCTCCTGTGCGGTGCCCTCGTTCTCGTGCTCGGACCAGAGGTACTGCGCGTACTGGGCGAAGCCCTCGTTCAGCCAGATGTCGCTCCAGCGGGAGAGCGAGACGCTGTCGCCGTACCACTGGTGGGCCAGCTCGTGCGCGACGACGGAGGTGTTGGATCCCCGGGCGAACACTCCGGGTCCGTAGAAGACCCGGGTCTGGGTCTCCAGGGCGCCGCCGGCCTTGAGGTTGGGCACGTAGCCGCCGACCGAGCTGAACGGGTACTCGCCGAAGTAGCCGCTCAGCCAGTCCACCAGTTCGCCGGTGCGTTCCACGCTGGCCTTGGCGGCGTCCGCGTTGTCCCCGAGGTCCTTGCTGTAGGCGTTGTAGACGGGCAGCCCGCTCGCGGTGACGTCCCGGGTGATGTCGAACTTCCCGATCGCCAGGGTCGCCAGGTAGGTGGCCTGCGGCTTGTTCTCGCGCCAGCTCCAGCGGGTCCAGCCCGCCTGCGAGCTGGTGCCGGTCAGGACGCCGTTGCTGATCACCTGGGTGCCGTCCGGCACCAGCACCGAGACGTCGAAGGTCGCCTTGTCGCTGGGGTGGTCGTTGCTCGGGAACCACCAGCCGGCCGACACGGGCTCGCCGGCCGCCACCGCGCCGTCCGGGGTTCGGCTCCAGGCGGTGAAGCCGCCGTACTTCTGCACCGTCGACGGCACGTCCTTGTACCGCACCACGACGGTGATCGGGGACCCGTGGGCCAGCGGCCGGGCCGGGGTGATCTCCAGCTCCTGGTCTCCGCTGGTGGCGAAGGTCGCGGGCCGCCCGTTGACCTGGATCTCGGAGACCTTCAGCGCGAAGTCGAGGTTGAACCGGGAGAGGTCCTGGGTGGCGGTGGCGAGGATGGTCGTGGTGCCCTCCAGCTCGTCGGTGGCGGGCTGGTACTTCAGCCGGACGTCGTAGTGCGAGACGTGGTACCCGCCGTTGCCGAGGGTGGGGTAGTACGGGTCCCCCAGGCCGTCCGCGCCCGGTTGGAAGCCGGAAGCCGAGGCGGGGACGGCCAGGAACAGGCTCAGGGCGCTGGCCGCAGAAACGATCAACCTCTTGCGCACGTGGTCCTCCAGGGATCACCGAGACGATGGGGTCGGATCGATCCCTGTCCCGGCGACCGCCCGCCTACTCCCCGGCGGTGAGAACTTCATGAAGAAACACACCATCGAGACGGTGCCGCCACAGACACCGGACCGTCCGTCAACTACGGCTGTGCAACAAGGAGTTGCTCGTCCGAAGCCACGACGTTCACCGCCGACGCCGGAACCCCGAAGATCCGGTCGAAGGCCCAGTTGTAGGCGAAGGTGTAGAAGGGGACGTAGATGATGAACGTCAGGTCGAGCAGGAATGCCCGGACCAGTGTGAGCTCCAGCCACCACGCGATGAGCGGGACGAGGAAGCAGACCAGCGAGGCCTGGAACCCCACCGCGTGCAGGATCCGGCGCCACACGGTGCGGGTGCGGTCGGCCCGGCGCGCTTCCCATGCCTCGAAGAGGTAGTTGAACGCCATGTTCCACAGCGTCGCCGTGACGGTGATCATGATCGCCAGCGGTCCGGTCGAGGACATCGAGTCACCCGTCAGCAGTGTCATCACCGAGGTGCCGATCACCAGCCCGAGGATCTCGTACCCCCCGACGTAGACCAGCTTCCGCTTTATCCCCTGCATGGTGGTTGCTCCTCTTTCGCCTGCCCGAGAGAGAAGAAGCTAGTTCAGGTAGTCTGGCGAAAAAAGCAAGGTTCTTTCAGGAACACTGACAGGTGGAGCCGGCATGGCGCTCTCCAGCGACGACATCACGCTGATCCTGGCCGTAGTGGACCACGGCTCCTTCTCCGGCGCGGCCCGCGCGCTGCGCCGGGTGCCCTCCGCGGTCAGCATGGGCATCGCCAACATCGAGGCCGAACTCGGCTACCCGCTGTTCGACAGGTCCCACCGCGAGGCGGTGCCCACCGCGCAGGCGATGGCCCTGGTGCCGCAGGCCCGCACCCTGGCCAGCGGCCTGCGGTTGCTCCAGGTGCACGCCGCGCAGTTGTCGCAGGACCTGGAGAGCACGCTCACCGTCGCCGTGGCCGCCGGCATCCGGGACCGGGAGCTGCTGGACGCCGTGATCCGGATCGGCGCCCGCTACCCGCTGCTGCGCGTCAACCTGCAGCGCGCCCCGCAGGACCGGGTGCGCGCGATGCTGCACCAGGAGCGCATCGACCTGGCACTGATGGCCGCTCCCCCGCAGGTGGACCGGGAGGAGGCCCGGGCCGCCGTGGGAGAGGTGACCTTCGTCGCCGTGGCGTCGGCCACCGTCGACACGCCCAGCCTGCCCGCCGACCTGCGGCGGCTGGAGGACCTGAGCACCAGCCGCCAGATCGTGCTGGCCGGCCCCGACGACCCCGCCGACCGCCGGCTGCTGATCTCCGACGACCGGTGGCACGTGGAGGCGGTGGAAGCCGCACTCGACCTGGTGCAGGGCGGCGCGGGGTGGGCCAACCTGCCCACGCACGCGATCCGGGAGGCGGTCGCCGCCGGCCGGCTGCGGGTGCTGGAGTTCGACAACACCAAGAACGGCGTGCCCCTGCCCGTCCACCTGGCCTGGCTGCGCAGGAAGCCGCTGCGCCGGGCCGCGGGGGAAATCGTCGAGCTGATGCACCGCAGCCACCGCTGAGGATTCAGCGAAAGGTCCGTCAGCTCCGCCTCGGCGGACAGAGCGTGGAGATGCACCGCAGCCACCGCTGAGGATTCAGCGAAAGGCTCCCGCCCTGGCGGCGGCCTCGGCTGCAGCGGCGGCCCGGTCGGCGGCGGCCTCGTCCAGCGGTTCGGCCGTGGTGAGCATGCGGTAGTAGAGCGGCGCGGAGACGGCCCGGACCACTTCCTCCGGGTCGGTGCCGGCCGGCAGTTCGCCGCGTTCGACGGCCTCGGTCACGCAGGGGGCCCATTCCGCCACCCGGACCTGGTAGAAGCGGTGCAGCGCCTCGGCGGCGACCGGGTCTCCGGCGGCGGCGACCAGCACGGAGCGGAACAGGGCGCCCTGCCGGGGGTCGGCGAGGGTCTGCTGGACGAGCCGGGCGTTGGCGCGCAGGTCACCGTGCAGCGATCCGGTGCGGGCGCGCGGCAGTGACTGTTCCGCCATGTCGGTGAGCACCTCGGCGAGCAGCGCGCCGACGGTTCCCCAGCGCCGGTAGACGGTGGTGCGCCCGACCTCGGCGCGCCGGGCGACGTCGCCGAGGTCGAGTCCGGCGAAGCCGACCTCGACGAGCGCGTCCTCGGCGGCGCGCAGCACGGCGGTCCGGACGCGGGCGGTGCGGCCGCCGGGTCGCTGCATGCCCGAAGGGGTCGGTGAACTCATTAACGGGACTCCCGTTCCATTAGCGCGGCGCAACGTGTTACGGTCGCCCCATCTTAACGGCACCACAGTCCCGTTAGCGAAGGAGCTTCCGTCATGGAATACCGCCGCCTCGGCGCGTCCGGCCTCGTCGTCCCCGCCCTCTCGCTGGGCACCGGCACCTTCGGCGGCAACGGTCCGCTGTTCGGCAACTGGGGCACCACCGACGCCCGGGAGGCCCGCCGCCTGCTCGACATCTCGATCGACGCGGGGCTGACCATGTTCGACTCCGCCGACGTCTACTCCGACGGCGCGTCGGAGGAGGTCCTCGGCCAGGCCGTCAAGGGCCGCCGCGACCAGGTACTGATCTCCACCAAGGCCGGACTGCCCACCGGTGACGGGCCGTTGGACGCCGGCACCTCCCGGGCCCGGCTCATCACCGCCGTGGACGCCGCGCTGCGCCGGCTCGGCACCGACTACATCGACCTGTTCCAGTTGCACGCCTTCGACGCCGGCACGCCGGTCGAGGAGGTGCTGGCCACCCTGGACGACCTGGTGCGCGCCGGGAAGATCCGCTACACCGGCGCCTCCAACTTCGCGGGCTGGGAGCTGATGAAGTCGCTGTCCGCCGCCGACCGGTACGGCCGCCCCCGCTACGTCGCGCACCAGGTCTACTACTCGCTGGTCGGCCGGGACTACGAGTGGGAGCTGATGCCGCTCGGCCGGGACCAGGGCGTCGGCGCGATGGTGTGGAGCCCGCTCGGCTGGGGCCGCCTCACCGGCCGGATCCGCCGCGACGCCCCGCTCCCGGCCGACAGCCGCCTGCACGCCACCGCGGACTACGGCCCGCCGGTGGACGAGGAGTTGCTGTACGACGTGGTGGACGCGCTGGTCGCGATCGCCGAGGAGACCGGCCGCACCGTCCCGCAGGTGGCGATCAACTGGCTGCTGCGCCGGCCCACCGTCTCCTCGGTGATCATCGGCGCCCGCAACGAGGAGCAGCTGCGGCAGAACCTCGGCGCGGTGGGCTGGGAGCTGACGCCGGAGCAGGTGGCCCGGCTGGACGCGGCGAGCGCCCGCACCGCGCCGTACCCCTACTACCCGTACCGCCGTCAGGAGGGCTTCGCCCGGCTCAACCCGCCGATGGCGGGCTGAGGTTCGGCGGGAGAGCCGGGCGAAGCGCGGATCACCCCGCGGTGCGGGAGCGGCCGGCGGGTCTGGGAACGGTGCCCGGTGGGGCGGCCCCCTTGACTTCGTCGGCCGCCGCGGCGTTCCCGGCCTCCGCGGTCGCCTCCTCGTGGTCGGCCCCGGGCGCCGCCGTGGTGGCCGGCCCGGCCGGGAGGTCGTCGTCGGGGGGCGGGAAGCTGAGGCCGGCCAGCTCGTCACGGAGCAGGTAGCCGGCGTGCAGCCGGTTGCGCGCGCCGATCCGGCGCATGATCTCGGAGATGTGCCGCTGGCAGGTGCGCACGGACATGCCGAGGCGCTTGGCGATCAGCTTCTCCTCGTAGCCCTGCACCAGCATCCGCACGATGGACGACTTGATGTTGTTGGAGGTCTCCCGGACGCGCTGGCGCTGCTGCACGGCGGGGAACTCGTCGGCCGCCACCCAGGCGCGTTCGAAGGAGGCGACGGCGAAGTCGATCACGCTCGGGTCCTGGACCAGGGCGGCGCCGAGCGGTTCGTCGCGGAGTTCGATCAGGGCGGTGGCCCGGTCGAAGACGATCACCCGGACGAAGGCGTCGCTGACGGTGCGGACCTCGGCGCCGAGTGCGGTGACCTTGCGGACGTACTCGACGGTGTTCTGGTCGTACTGCGCGGTGTGCTGGTAGAGGGTGCGCATCCGCACGCCGCGGTTCAGCAGGGACTCGGTGCGGTGGAGCGATTCGCTGAGCACCTCCTCCGAGCGGGCGCCGCCGGGCTGGGAGGCGAGCACCTCGGTGGTGCTGCGGGCGGCGAGTTCGGTGATGGTGCGGCGCACCGACGCCAGATCGGTGAGGCGTTCCACCTGCTTTCCGGCGACCCGTCCGAGGGTGCTGGACTCGTAGACGGGCAGCAGCGCGGCCAGGGTGCTGTGCATCTCCTGGAGTTCGCGGTGGTGCCGGACCAGGTCGCGGACGGCGGGTGCGAGCGCCTCCATTCCCGCCCGGGCCGGGGTGTCGGCGCGCAGGTGCCCGTCGGGGGCCTGCCGGACCAGACGCAGCTCCAGCAGGTGCCGGACGGCTAAGTCGAGGTCCACGCGGTCCGCGGCGAGGGCCGCGTGGAGTTCCGCGAGGGAGGCCGGGCCGTGGTCGGCGAGGTGGCGGTACACCTCGGCGCCGACGGCGCGGGCCACGGATGGATCTAGTTGCGTACTGGTTTCCACCTGATCCTCACTTGTCGCCCATCGTCTTCTTACGTGGCGAGAATACGAGCCCCACCGGACACGCCACCGACGATTTTGATCATGCACAGTAATTCCTGAGCGGCGATGACCGATTGCTGCCCGGATCTGACGGGTTATCACCATGTCCACACGTTTCATCCGTGACCTCGGGTGGGGCTGACCGCCGACACCCGGCCGTACGAACCCACGCCTTCGAACGGAGCAGGTCAGTTGTCCAGCGCACCCAACTTCGTGTCCCCCGACCGGCGTTCCCCGCACCGGCTGCCCCTGCTCGCGGTCGTCTACGACCTGGGGGCGGTCGGACCGGCCGAGATCGTCGCCGCCGCCCGCGGCCTGTGCCGCGTCGTCCTGCTGTGCGACCCCGACCGCCCGCACGTCGCCCGGATCCTGCCCGAACTGCGCAGGTTCGCCGACGTGCTGGAGACCGGAGCCGACCCCGAACAGACCGCACGCGCACTGGCGGAGCTGATGCCGGACGGCATCACCACCTTCAGCGAGTACGCGATCCACGCCACGGCGGAACTCGCCGCCCGGCTCGGCCTGCCCTACCACGACGGCCCGACCGCGGGCCGGCTCACCGACAAGTACCTGCAGCGCGAGGCGCTGGCCGCCGCCGCGGTGGACGCCGTACGCTGCGTCGCCGTCCGGCAGCCGCCGGAGATCGACCGGGCGCTGACCGGGGTCGGCGCACCCGCCGTGGTCAAGCCCCGCCGCGGCGCGGGCAGCCGGGCCACCCACCGCGTCGACACCACCGCCGAACTGGCCGACCTGCTCGGCGCGTTGACCGCCGACGGCGACGAGGAGTACGTCGTCGAGGAGCTGCTCACCGGCGACCCGGCGGCGGCCGGCGCCGACTGGGGCGACTACGTCTCGGTGGAGTCACTGGTCCGCGACGGCGAAGTCCGACACGTCTGCGTCACCGGCAAGTTCCCGCTGGCCGAACCGTTCCGCGAGGTCGGCCAGTTCCTGCCCGGCGTGCTGCCGGCCGACCTCGCCGAGCAGTGCACCGCGCTCACCGAACGCGCCCTGCACGCCCTCGGCGTCACCGTCGGCGTCACCCACACCGAACTGAAACTCACCGACCGCGGCCCACGCGTCATCGAGGTCAACGGCCGGATCGGCGGCTACGTCAACGACGTGCTGGGCCGCTCGGCCGGCTACAACCTGCTGGCCGCCGCCCTGCGCACCGCACTCGGACTCCCGCTGCCCGACGACGGACCGGCGTTCCGCCAAGTCGCCTTCCGCCGCTACCTGGTGGCCCCCGCCACCGCCCGACAGGTCGTCAGCCTGAACGGCGCGGACCGGATCGGCGCCATCCCCGGCGTCCAGTACGTCGAGTGGCGGGCCACCCCCGGCGCCCCGCTCGACTGGCGCGACGGCACCCAGGGCTGCCTCGGCGTGGTCTACGGCATCGCCCGTGACCACGACGCCCTGCGCCGGATCGGCGCCGAGATCGACCGCCTCTTCACGCCCGTGTTCGCCCACTGAGCGACCCCCCGACCGGGCCTTCCTCCGCCCCTCCCGTCGCAGGCCACAAGCCTCTTGGCCGCGACGAGGCTTCCGCACGCCCCGCCCCGCTCCACCGGCCGCCGCCTGGCCCGCCCCCGACCGGGGCCGCCGGGTGGCTCACCGCCGCGCGTCCCCGAGCACCAGACCCGGCCCAACCGTGTCCGTCCCACCATCGAAGGAGCGCACGTCCGTGGACCGCCATCGCCTCGGCGCACCCGCCGATCCACCCCACTCCCGACCTCCCGAGCGTCCCGAGCGGCCGCTCGACCTGCCCGGCGCCCGGCCCTGCACCGGCCGCTGCGACCTGCGGCACACCACCGTCCGCCTGCCCCGCACCGGCGGTGACCCGCTGGCCGCCCTGTTACTGGTACTGCGCAAGTACACCGGCGCCGACCTGGTCCCGCTCGGCCGCCTGGACGCGGCCGGCCGGCCGCTGCCCGCCGTCGAGGTGGGGGTCGATCCGGCCGCCACCCTCGCCGAGTTCACCGCCCTCGCCGCCGAGGCGCTGCGCACCGCCGACGGCGGCACCGGCCCGCAGAGCGTGCTGCTCGCCGACACCCCGCAGGCGCTCGCCGCGCACCCACTGCCGTTCGACCTCGCCGTGTGCGCCACCGAGGACGGCGCCGAACTGCGGCTCGACGTCCGGGTGCACGCCGACGCCGTCGACCCGGCCCTCGCCGAGGCCCTGCCCCGGCACCTCGCCCTGGTGCTCGACGCCCTCGCCGAGCGGCCCGACCAGCGCGTCGCCGACACCGGCATCATCGGCGCGCAGGAGCGCGACTTCGTGCTGCACGAGGTCAACGCCACCGCCGTGGACTACCCGCGCGACGCCTCGCTGCCCGCGCTGTTCGCCGAGCAGGCCGCCGCCCACCCCGAGCGCACCGCACTGGTCGGCCCGGACGGCGAGTCCCTGAGCTACGCCGAACTCGACCGCCGCTCCGCCCGGTTGGCCGGGCGGCTGCGCGCCGCCGGAGTCGTCCCCGGCAGCCGGGTCGCGCTGCGCGCCGAGCGCACCGCCGCGATGGTGGTCGCCACCCTGGCGGTGCTGCGGGCAGGCGCGGCATACGTGCCGGTCGACCCGGGCCACCCCGAGGAGCGGGTCGCGTACACGGTGGCCGACAGCGGCGCGGTGCTGATGCTCACCTCCGACCCGGGCCTCCCGGCCCCGCTGCCGCTCCTGTCCTGGGACACCGCCGACGGCGACCCGACCGGCCCGGACAGTCCGGCGGCCGCCGAAGCGACGGCGTACGTGATGTACACCTCCGGCACCACCGGCCGGCCCAAGGGCGTGCCGATCAACCACCGCAGCGTGGTGCGCCTGGTGCGGGGCAGCGACTTCGCCGAACTCGGCCCGGACACGCGGGTGTTGCAGACCGGCGCGCCGGTCTTCGACGCCGCCACGCTGGAGATCTGGGGGCCGCTGCTGAACGGCGGCACCCTGCACCTGGTCGACGACTCCGTGATCCTGGACGCCCGGGCGCTCGGCCGGGCGGTGCGCGAACGCGGCATCACCACCATGTGGCTGACCGCCGCCCTCTTCAACCAACTGGTCGACCAGGACCCGGCCCTGCTCACCGGCCTGCGCGAACTGCTGGTCGGCGGCGACGCGCTGTCCGTCCCGCACATCGACAAGCTGCTCACCGCCTGCCCGGGCCTGAAGGTCACCAACGGCTACGGGCCGACCGAGAACACCACCTTCTCCACCACCCACCCGGTCACCCGCCCGCTCGGCGAGCGCATCCCGATCGGCCGGCCGATCGCCAACTCCACGGCGTACGTGGTCGATCCGGACGGCGGACTGCAGGCCGTGGGCGTCCCCGGCGAGCTGCTGGTGGGTGGCGACGGCCTGACCGCGGGCTACCTCGGCCGGCCCGACCTGGACGAGCGGGCCTTCGTGCCCGACACCTTCGGCGGCGGCGGGCGGCTGTACCGCACCGGCGACCGGGTGCGGCTGCTGCCCGACGGCGCGCTGGAGTTCCTCGGCCGGGTGGACCACCAGGTCAAGATCCGCGGCTTCCGCGTCGAACCCGCCGAGGTCGCCCAGCAGTTGATGCGGGAGCCAGGCGTGCGCGAGGCCGTGGTGGTGGCCCGGCAGTACCCGGAGACCGGCGAGAAGTACCTGTGCGGGTACGTCGCGGCCGACGCCGCCGCCGACCCGGCCGCCCTGCGCACCGCCCTGGCGGCCCGGCTGCCCGAGCACCTGGTGCCGGCCCGGATCGTCCGGCTGGACGCGCTGCCGCTCACCCGCAACGGCAAGGTCGACCGGGCGGCGCTGCCACTGCCGGAGGCCGCCGCACCCGATGCCGGCTACGCCGCCCCGCGCGACGAGCTGGAGCGCTTCCTGTGCGAGCGCTGGCAGCAGGTACTCGGCCGTGAACTCGTCGGCCTGGACGACGACTTCTTCGACCTGGGCGCGAGTTCGCTGACCGCCGCGATGCTCGCGGGGGACGTCCAGCGGGAGTACGCCGTCGACTTCTCGGGCGTGCTGATCCTCACCCACCCGACGGTGCGCGAGGTCGCCGAGCTGCTGCGCGCGGCGTTCGCCGAGGCCGCCGACTGGCCCGCCGACGCGGGCGTCCGGGAGCTGCCGACCGCGCCCGAGCTGCCCGACCACCCGGTCACCCCGCAGCAGAAAAGGCTCTACGTCGAGCAGTTGAAGGACCCGTCGACCACCCAGTACCACGTCCCGCTGGTGGTCGACCTGCCCGCCGGGCAGGTCGGGGCGGACACGCTGGAGGCGGCGCTGCGGCAGCTGATCGCACGTCACGAGGTGCTGCGCACCGCCTTCGTGCACGACGGCGACGAGCCCCGGCAGCAGGTGCTGTCCGAGGTGCCGTTCGCGCTGGAGCGCGAGGAGCGGACGGTGCGCGAGCTGCTGCGGCCCTTCGACCTGGCCGAACCGCCGCTGCTGCGCGCCGCGTTCTTCCCGCGCGGCGACCACGACCGGCTGCTGCTGGACGTCCACCACATCGTCGCGGACGGCACCTCGGTGGCGGTGCTGCTGGCCGAACTGGCCGACCTGTACCGGGGCGTGCCGCTGCCCGAGCCCAAGCACCAGTACCGCGACTACGCGCACTGGTGGCGGCAGCACGGCGAGGCGATGGCCGAGCGCGAGCACCGGCCGTACTGGCTGGAGCTGTTCGCCGAGCCGCAGCCCGCCGCCGACCTGCCGGTGGACCGGCCGAGGCCCGCCACCCGGGGCACCGCGGGCGACCGGACCGCCTTCGACCTCGGGCCCGAACGCACCCGTGCGATACGGGAGTTGGCGTCCCGCCACCGGGTGACCGTGTTCGGCTTCCTGGCCGCCGCGCACGCGCTGTTCCTGTCCGCGGTGACCGGCAGCCACGACGTCACCGCGGGCGTCCCCACCGCCGGGCGGACGGTGCCGGGCACCGAGCGGCTGCCCGGCATGTTCGCCGGCACGATCTGCCTGCGCAGCCGATTCGAACCCGGCACCCCGTTCGCCGACCACCTGCGGGCGGTCGCCGACCAGGCGGTGCAGGCCTTCGCCCACCAGGACCAGCCGTTCGACACCCTGGTCGAACTGGTCGCCGGGGAGCGGGACTACAGCCGCAACCCGCTGTTCGACGCGATGCTCGCCTTCCAGGGCGGCGGGGTCGGACCGGGCGACTTCCTCGGCGCGCGGCCGCGGTTCGCCGACACCGACACCGCCCACACCATGTTCGACCTGAACCTCCAGTTCCACGAGGCCGGCGAGTCCGTCGAGGCGGTGTGGGCGTACAGCACCGACCTGTTCGACCACGCCACCGCCGAGGCTTTCGTCCGCCTGCTGCTCGACATCGTCGACGGCGCGCTGGCCGACCCGCACGCGCCCGTCGGCCGGCTGATCCGCCCCGCGGCACCGACCGTCGCCCCGGCGGCCGTCGCCATCGAGTTCGACCTGTGAACCGCGCCCCGGGCGGCCCCGCTCCACACCCAGAGGAGAAGACCATGGCCCAGCACGAGACCTTCGGACAACGCAAGATCATCGCGGCGCAGCGCCCGCTGGCGACCGCCTACTGGAAGGGCCTGATCCGGCCCGGCCGGTACCGCTCCGCCTTCCCCACCGACCTGCACCACGGCATGCCGGACGACGCGCCGCGGGTCACCGCCGACACCGCGCTCGGCGCCGAACTCGCCGCCGTGCTCGACCGGTTGACCAAGGGCAGCCCGGACGCGCTGCACACCCTGCTGACCGCCGGCGTCGCCGCCCTGCTGCACCGCTACGGCGCCGGCGAGGAGCTGACGCTGGCCCAGCCGTACCCGGCGGCCGACCACGAGCCGCTCGGCGACGCCCTGCCGCTGGACCTCGCGCTGGACGCGGACACCGACCTGCGCACCGCGCTGTCCCGCACCCGGGAGGCCGTGCTCGGCGCCCTGGAGCACCGCGACTACCCGCTCGACGTGCTCGCCGCGGAGGCCGGGCTGACCGCCCCGGCCGGCGACAACCCGCTGTTCGACGTGGTGGTCCGGCTGGCGGGCCTGCACGCCGCGGCCCCGGCCGCCGGCGTCCGCTTCGACGTCCGCCGCGAGGCCGACGGCCTGTACCTGACCGTGGACTGCGACGGCCGCCGCTACGAGGCCGGCACCGCGCGGCGGCTCGGCGCCCACCTGGCGCTGCTGCTGGAGCGCTGGGCCGCCGCGCCGGAGACCCCGCTCGGTGACCTGTCGCTCTTCACCGGTCAGGACGCCGCCCGGCTCGCCGAGGCCAACGCCACCGACGCGCCGTTCGAGGACGGGCCGCGCCTGCACGAGCTGTTCGAGCGTCAGGTCCGGGCCACCCCGGACGCGCCGGCCGTCGTGCTGGACGGCGAGAGCGTCAGCTACGCCGAGTTCAACGCCCGCGCCAACCGGCTGGCCCGCACCCTGGTCGCGCGGGGCGTCGGCCCGGACACCGTCGTCCCGGTGGTCGCCGAACGCTCGGTGGAGATGCTCACCGCCGTGTACGCCGTGCTCAAGGCGGGCGGCGCCTACCTGCCGGTCGACCCGTCCTACCCGGCCGAGCGGGTCCACTACCTGCTGCGCGACAGCGGCGCCGCCCTCGTCCTCGCCCGCACCGCGCACCTGGGCCTGCTGCCCGACGGCACCGCGATCGTCGACCTCGACGACCCCTCCTCGTACGCGGACGCCGACGGCGACCTGGAGAGCTTCGGCACCGCCCGCGACCTCGCCTACGTGATCTACACCTCCGGCTCCACCGGCAACCCCAAGGGCGTCGCCGTCGAACACCGCTCGGCCGTCAACCGGATCGGCTGGATGCAGCGCGCCTACCCGATCGCCCCCGGCGACGTGGTGCTGCAGAAGACCTCGATCTCCTTCGACGTCTCGGTGTGGGAGCTGTTCTGGTGGGGCCAGCGGGGCGCCGCCGTCTGCCTGCTCGCCCCCGGCGGCGAGAAGGACCCGGAGACGATCATCCGCACCGTCGAACGGCACCGGGTCAGCACCCTGCACTTCGTGCCGTCGATGCTCGCGGTCTTCCTCGACTACGCGCACGGCACCGGCGCGACCGGCGCCCTCGCCACCCTGCGGCAGGCCTTCGCCAGCGGCGAGGCGCTCCCGCCGCACCTGGCCGCCCGGTTCGCCGAGGTGCTGCCCGGCAGCCGGCTGATCAACCTGTACGGGCCGACCGAGGCCACCGTCGACGTCACCCACCACGAGGTGCACGGCCGTCCCCACCGCGTCCCGATCGGCGCGCCGATCGACAACACCCGCCTGCACGTCGTCGACCACAAGCTGCGCCCGCAGCCGATCGGCCTGCCCGGCGAGCTGTGCCTCGCCGGCACCGGCCTGGCCCGCGGCTACCTGCACCGGCCGGAGCTGACGGCGGAGAAGTTCGTCGAGCGGCCCTTCGACGGCGAGGAGCGGGTCTACCGCACCGGCGACCTGGCCCGCTGGCTGCCCGACGGCACCGTCGAGTACCTGGGCCGGATCGACAACCAGGTCAAGATCCGCGGCTTCCGGATCGAGCCCGGCGAGATCGAGGAGCAGCTGCGCCGCCACCCCGCCGTCACCGAGGCCGTGGTGATCCCGCACCGCGGCGCGGACGGGCAGCTCCAGCTGCACGGCTACGCGGTCGCCCCGGCCGGCGGCCCCGACGAGCGCGAACTGAAGGAGCACCTGCGGGCCGCGCTGCCCGAGCACCTCGTCCCGGCCCGCGTGGTGCGCCTGGACGCGCTGCCCGTCACCCCGAACGGCAAGCTCGACCGGCGCGCCCTGCCGCTGCCCGCGGACACCTTCACCGGGCCGGAGTACACCGCGCCGAGCGGCGCCACCGAGCAGCGGCTGGCCGGGATCTGGGGCGAGGTGCTGGGCCTGGAGCGGGTCGGCGTGCACGACTCGTTCTTCGCGCTCGGCGGCAACTCGATCCACTTCGTCAGCGTGCTGGCCCGCAGCCGCCGGCACGGGCTGGAGTTCACCTTCCAGGAGTTCTTCCAGCACCCGACCGTCGCCGAACTGGCCGCCCTGCTCGACCGGGAGGGCGCCGAACGCACCGGCGAGAGCCAGGAGTTCGCGCCCCTCTCACTGATCTCCGAGGCCGACCGGGCGCTGCTGCCCGCCGACGCCCAGGACGCCTACCCGATGTCGATGCTTCAGGCCGGCCTGATCTTCCAGAGCGAGATCACCCGCGGCACCGCGCAGTACCACGACATCATCAGCTACCTGATCACCAGCCCGTTCGACGCCGGGCTGTTCGCCGAGGCGGTGCGGATCCTGGTCGAGCAGGCGCCGATCCTGCGCACCACCTTCCACCTGACCGGCTTCTCCGAGTCGCTGCAGATCGTCCGCTCCGAGGTGCCGCTGCCGCTGACCATCACCGACCTGCGCGGACGCACCCCCGACGCCCAGCAGTTCTGGTACGAGCAGTGGGTGAAGGAGGAGCGCGGCCGGCGCTTCCGCTGGGAGGAGCCGGGCCTGATCAGCCTGCACGTCCAGGTGCTGCGCGACGACCTGTACCGGTACAACATCAGCCTGCACAACTCGGCGCTGGACGGCTGGAGCATCAACCTCGTCCACACCCGGCTGTTCGACATCTACTACCGGCTGCGCGACGGCCGCCCGATGCCCGAGGCGCCCGGCGACCACCTGCGCAACCACGTCGGCCTGGAGCTGCGCGCGCTGAACTCCCCGGCCGCGCGCGAGTTCTGGGCGGGCATGCTGGACGGCGCGGAGAGCACCGCGGTGCCGCGCCCGGCCGTGCCGGACAGCGAGGAGTTCGCGGTCGGCATCCGCCCGGTGCCGATCCCCGCCGAACTGTCGGCCCGGATCGTCCGCCTCGCCGACCAGCTCGGCGTCCCCGTGAAGAACGTGCTGCTCGCCGCCCACCTGCGGGTGCTCGGCCTGCTGGCCGGCCGCACCGACGTGCTGACCGGCTACGAGCACAGCGGGCGACCGGAGTTGGAGGGCGCCGACCGCTCGATCGGCATGTTCCTCAACACCGTGCCGTTCCGCATCGAGTTGTCCGGCGGCAGCTGGGCCGAGCTGATCCGCTCGGTCTACCGGGCCGAAATCGACCTGCTGCCGCACCGGCGCTACCCGATGGCGCGGATGAAGCAGGACGCCGGCGCCCACCGGCCGCTGTTCGAGACGGTCTTCAACTTCACCCACTTCTACCTGCTGAAGGAGCTGAAGAAGCTCCCCGAGTTCGCGCTGCTGGACGTGCAGGTGCAGGCGGAGACCGAGTTCGTGCTGCGGGCCGAGTTCTCCCGGCACTTCTTCGAGGACAACGTGCGGCTCAGCCTGCACCACCACGCCGACGTGCTGAACAGCGAGCAGATCGACCGGATGGGCGGCTACTACCTCACCGTCCTCGGCCTGATGACCGCCGACCCCGACGGCCCGTCCGTCACCCCGGAGCTGGCCCTCGCCCCCGAGGACCGCGAACTCCTGCCCCCGGACGCGGAGTTGGAGGCCCCCGCGCCGGCCACCGCACCCACCACCGGCGGCCCGTCCGCCGTGCAGCGCCGGATCGCCGAGGCCTGGTCGCAGGTGCTGGGCGTCCCCGCCTCGCGGATCGGCGCCGGGGACGACTTCTTCGAACTCGGCGGCAACTCACTGGCCGCGCTGCGGGTCGGCATGCTGCTCGACGGCACCGTCTCGCTGGTCGACGTGATGCGCTACCCCGTCCTCGGCGACCTGGCCGCCGCCGCCGAACGCTCCGCCGAACAGAACGACGAGCAGCCCGGCCACCTCCAGCCGCTCACGGTGCCCGACGGCACCCCCGACGCGACACTGATCTGCTTCCCGTACGCGGCCGGCAACGCGGCCAACTTCGTCCCGCTGGCCCGCGAACTCGCCGCCCTCGACGACCGGATCGCGGTGTACGCCGTCGAACTGCCCGGCCACGACCTGCACCGCTCCGACGAACCGTGCCTGGACGCCGCCGCCACCGGCCGCCTGGTCGCCGAGGAGATCACCCGGCACATCGACGGCCCGGTCCTGCTGTGGGGCCACTGCGGCGGCGCCGCGGTCGCCGTGGAGACCGCCCGGGAGCTGGAGCGCCGCGAGGCCGACCTGCGCCACCTGGTCATCGGCGCCAAGCTGCTCAACCCCGTCGAGGACATCCACGAGGCGATCGGCATCCTGCACGGCATGTCCGACCAGGACATCGTCGACTGGCTGATCGAGCGCACCGGCTACAGCATCGACGACGGCCTGGCCATGGACCGCGCCCGCACCATCGCCACCCTGTTCCGGCACGACGTGGAGTCCAGCCACCGCTACCTGCTCGCGGTGCGCGAGCAGGCCGGCACCCCGCTGCGGGCGCCGCTGACCTTCGTGGTCGCCCAGGACGACCGGACCACCGTCGAGTACCCGCAGTACCACCAGGACTGGAAGCTCGTCGCCCCCGACCTGCGGCTGTGCGAACTCGACGCCGGCGGCCACTACTTCATCCGCACCAGGGCCGCCGACGCGGCCCGGATCGTCCGCGAGGCCTGGCAGCAGGCCGCGCCCACCGGCTGATCACCCCGCACCCCGGGCCGGTGCGGCACCCCGCCGCACCGGCCCCACCGCCTCACCCCTTTGAGATGAGAGATCCCCGATGAAGTCCTACCTGTCCGTCCTGCGCCTGCGGGACTACCGACTGCTGTGGTCGGCCTCCGTGCTCAACCTGCTCGGCGACGGCGCCACCTGGACGGCACTGTCCTGGCTGGCCATCTCCAAGGCCGGCGCGGGCGCGCTGGGCGTGCTCGCCATCTGCTACACCATGCCGGTCATCGTCGGCGGCGCCTTCGTCGGCCCGCTGCTCGACCGCTTCTCCCGCAAGTTCGTGCTGATCGGCGACTCGGTGCTGCGCGGCGTCATCGTGGCCGGCGTCCCGCTGATCGCGCTCTTCGGCGACGTGCCGCTGTGGCAGCTGTACGCGGTGGCGGGCACCTACGGCCTGCTGAAGATCGTGCCGCTCGGCGCGGTGCCCACCATCGTGCCCGAGCTGGTCCCCAAGGAGCAGCTGCAGCCCGCCGCGGCGCTGGAGACCATCGCGTACGGCGCGGCCGGCTTCGCCGGTCCGGCGCTCGGCGGTGTGCTCATCCCGGTGATCGGCGGCGAGGCGGTGCTCGCCCTGGACGCGGCCAGCTACCTGCTCTTCGCGCTGGCCATCTGGGCGATCCGCGCCCCGCTCTCCCGTCCCGAACCCGCCGCCCCGGCCGCCCCCACCGCCACCGGGAAGAAGCCCAAGTCCGGAAACTGGGGCTGGGGCCCGGTGTTCGCCCTGCTCAAGCGGGACAAGGTGCTGCTGAGCATCACCGTCGGCTTCGCCCTGTTCAACTGCGCGATGGGCATGCTGCGCGTCACCAACCCGTGGCTCGCCCACAACGCGCTGCCCGGCGGCGCCGAGACCCTCGGCCTGCTGCTCGCCGCCGCCAACGGCGCCGGCCTGATCGGCTCGCTGATCGCCGGCGCGCTCAAGCCCTCCGACAAGCAGATGGGCCGGATCGGCCTGCTGCAGATCTTCGCCGGCGCCTCGCTCGGCCTGCTGCTGATCCTCAACCTGCCGGTGATTCTGATCGGCCTGGTCCTGTCCGACCTGCTCTCCGCGCCAATGACGGTCTCCTCGCAGGTGGTGCGGATGGTCCGCATCCCGGCGGAGGTCCGCGGCCGCACCATGACCTTCATGCGCACCCTGATGAACAGCACCAGCCCCGCCGGTGCCGCGCTCGCCGCCGCGCTCCTCGCCGGCAACATCTACCGCCCGACCGTGGTGATCATGACGCTGGTCGCCGCCGTCCCCGGCCTGTTCATGTGGCTGGCCTACCGGAAGACCTCCTTCTCCGAGGAGCTCGGCCTGAACAAGTCCGAGGAACCCGCCGCCGAACCCGCCCCCGCCCCCGCGCGCTGAGAGGACACCGACCATGCCCAAACTGCTGCTGGTCGGGGTCGGTGAACTCGGCCTGCCCTACCTGATCGCCGCCAAGCGGCTGCGGGCCTCCGTCGGCCTGGTGGAGACACCCGGCCGGGCGGCCCTGCTGCGCGACCTGGTCGACGAGGTCTTCCCGGTCGCCGGGACGGCCGAGGAACAGTGGTCCGAGGCCGCCCTCGGCGCCGCCGCCCGCTGGTCCCCTGACGGGGTGCTGGCGCTCGGCGAACCGCAGGTGCTGGCCGCGGCGCTCACCGCCGGGCGGCACGGCCTGCCCGGGCCGTCGCTGGGCGCCGCGGTGGTCTCCCGCAACAAGGCGCTCCAGCGGGCGGTCTTCGCCGCGGCCGGGCTCCCGCAACCCGCCTCCACCGTCACCGAACGGCTCGGCGCCGCCGCCGATTGGGCCGCCGAACGGCTGCCCGTCGTCGTCAAACCGCTCTCCTCGTCCGGCAGTTCCGGCGTCGAGCTGGTCCCGGACGCCGCCGCCTGGGCGGACGTGGTGCGACGCCGCGACGGCGAGGGCCGGCTGCTGGTCGAATCCGCCGTCACCGGACCGGAGTTCAGCTGGGAGGGCCTGGTCCGGGACGGGCAGGTACTGCTCGGCAACGTCACCGAGAAGGAGACCGGCCCCGCGCCGTACTTCGTCGAGGTGGCGCACCGGGTCGGCACCGCCGCCCCCGCCACCGTGGCGGCCGGTCAGCGACTCGGCCGCCAGGTCGTCCAGGCGCTCGGCATGCGCACCGGCATCGTCCACCTCGAATTCCGGCTCACCGCCGACGGCCCCGCCATCATCGAGGTCGCCGTCCGCACCCCCGGCGACTCGATCATGGACGCCGTCGGCCTGGTGCACGGCCTCGACCTGTACGAGGCCGTGGTCCGGCTCGCCCTCGGCCTGCCCACCCCGGCGGTCGAACGCGCCCGCCAACTCCGTTGCAGCGCAAGCCTGTTCCCCACCGCCACGCCCGGCCGGGTGGTCGCCGTCCACGGCGCCGCCGACCTGCGCGGCCGCCCCGGCGTCGCCCGCGTCCACGTGGGCGTCCGCCCCGGTGACACCGTCGGCCCGATCCGCTGCTCGGCCGACCGCCCCGCCGCCGTCCTGGTCGAGGCCGCCGATCCCGAATCCCTGGAGAAGGCCGTCGCCGACGTCCGCGCCACCCTCCTCGTCGAAACGGAGCCCACCCCCTGACACCCCCTCGGCGGGGCCGGTCCCGGACCCCGGCCCCGTCCCCTTCTCCCCTCGCGGCACGCGGGTGCGCCGGCACTCGCTAGAGTCACCCCGTGACTACTCAAGGACGCCTCGCCCTGATGCTCATCGACCTCCAAACCCGCATCGTCGACCTGGAGTTCAAGCCGCGCAGCGGCCGCGAGGTGGTGGCGACCGCGCGCACCCTCGCCGACGCCTACCGCACCGCCGGCGTCCCCGTCGTCGTGGTCCAGGTGCACCGCCCGGGCATTCCCGAGCAGCCCCCGGGCAGCGAACTGGTCGACGGCGTCCTCGCCGAGGGCGACCTGCTGTTCACCAAGCAGGCCATCGGCGCCTTCCACAGCGGCGAACTCGACACCCACCTGCGCGAGCGCGGCATCGACACCCTCGTCCTGGCCGGCCTGGTCACCAACATGGGTGTCGAATCCACCGCCCGCGCCGCCGTCGACCACGGCTACAAGGTCCACTTCGTCGAGGACGCCATGGCCGCCCTCACCGCCGAGGAACACGACCACGCCTTCCGCCACACCTTCCCCCGCTTCGGCACCGTCACCACCGCCACCGAAGCCGCCACCCTCGCCCAGCCCTCCTGACCCACCGCCGGCACCGGCCCCGCCGCGGTGGAAACGGGCGGCGCGGCCGGATCGGCGGGGGCCCGCCGTCGTCCCTCCGGTTCCGCCGCCCGGGGGGGGTTCGCGTCGGTGCCGCCAGGCGACTCCCCCACCGCGTGCCGCTCCGCCGCGGCAGGGCGGCCACGTGCACGGTCGGGATCCCGCTCGATCCCGACCGTGCGAGGAAGCCCCCGATGCGCCTGCCGGCCCTGACGACGACCGCCGTCGGCGCCCGGAACTGATCGCCGGCCGTTCACTGCCCCTGACCGGCAGCTTCGTCATCGCCGTAGGATGCGGACCATGGACAGCACCACCCCGGCACACGACGAGCCCATACCGACGGCGACGCGGCGAACCCGCTGGCAGGAGGCGGGAAACAGCGGAAACTTCGGCAAGCGGTTCGCCGAGCTCGTCTCCACCGGCGAGGACATCGACGGCGAGGCCCGACTCGCCGACACGCTCCTGCCGCGCGGCGCCCGGGTGCTCGACGCCGGGGCCGGCATGGGCCGGGTCACCGCGGCCCTGCTGCGGCGCGGGCACGACGTGGTCGCGATCGAGCCCGACGAGGCACTGGTCCGGCAGGCCCGGGAGACCTACCCCGGGCTGCCGATCCAGGAGCGCGACATCCTCGACCTCCGCCCCGACGACGGCCCGTTCGACCTGGTCGTCTGCGTCGGCAACGTCATGCTCTACCTGGCCGAGGACACCGAACGCGAGGCCCTGCGCGCCATGCGCGCCGTCCTCTCCGAGAACGGCCGCATCCTGGTCGGCTTCCACCTCCAGGACGCCCCGGCGCACGCCCGCACCTACACCCCGGCCGAGTTCGAGGCGGACCTGACGGCCGCCGGCCTGCGCGCCGACCTGCGGGCGGGCACCTACCAGCTGCACCCCGCGAACGACGCCTATGCCGTCTGGATCCTGAGCCGCGCCCAGGACTGACCCCGCTCCAGGCCTCCCGTCGCGGGCCGCTTCAGGAGGGCAGGGACTCCAGCCAGTCGACCAGCAGCCGGTTGACCTCGGCGGGGCGTTCCTGCTGGATCCAGTGCCCGCAGCCGTCGAGGACGTGACAGGAGAGCAGGCCCGGCAGGGTCTCCGGGTATGCCGCGATCGCATCGGCCATCCAGGTGGTGGAGGCGTCCAGGCCGCCGCCGGCGAACAGCGACGGCTGGGTGATGGCGACACCGTCGAAGGCGGCGAGGTCCTCCCAGTCGCGGTCCATGTTCCGGTAGCGCGCCAACCCGCCGCTCATACCGGTTCGTTCGAACTCTCCGGCGTACACGTCGAGGTCCTCCGCGCTGAGCCAGGCAGGCCGCCGCCCGACCGGGAACCGGTCCCGCAGCCGGCCGCCCCGGACCAGGAAATGCGGGTCGGGCGCGTCGGCCGCGGGCATCGTGTCGGCGGACAGCGCGGCGTAGAAGCCCGCGAGCCAGCCGCGCACGTCCGGTTCGATCTCGGCCTCCGCCCGGCCCGGCTCCTGGAAGTAGGAGATGTAGAACTCCTCGTCGCCGCCCATCCGCCCGAAGATCTCGCTCGGCCTCGGCCCGCCCCGCGGGCGGTAGGGCACGCTCAGCAGCCCCACCGCGCGGAAGACGTCCGGCCTGGCCAGAGCGGAGTTCGCGGCGATGACCGAGCCCCAGTCGTGGCCGACGACCACCGCCCGCTCCTCACCCAGGGCGTGCACCACGGCGACGTTGTCCTCGACCAGGTCGGGCATCCGGTACCCGTCGATCTCCCCGGGCCTGCTGGAACGCCCGTACCCACGGACATCGACGGCGACCGCCCGGTACCCGGCCGCAGCCAGCGCCGGCAACTGGTGACGCCAGGAGTACCAGGACTCCGGAAACCCGTGCACCAGCAGAACCAGCGGCCCGGTGCCCTGCTCCACCAGGTGGATCCGGCCGGCGGGCGAGGAGACCAACCGATGGGTGACGCCTGCGGTCCCTGCTGACATGAAACCTCCCGAGATCCCGGCCCACTGCGCGCCGGATCCGTCGCCCGACGGATCAACCCCGATGGTGCTGCGCACAGTTGACGGCGAACAAGCCGTGTTGCCACTTCGGCAAACCGCCCGGGCAGACACGGTTCACGCCCTGTGGGCGTCGTCGGTACCCACGGAACCGCCGACGGCGACCTGCTGGTGGGGCAGGACGGCGGTGCCGGCTGCCGCTTCGGTCGAACGGGTGAGGCGCCGGATGATCGGGTTGACGGGCAGGGTCGCGGAAACGGCGGCGACGAGCAGGATCGTGAAGAGCCGGTCGCCGATGATGCCGAGGTCGCGGCCGATCGTCAGGATAAGGACCTCGCCGAGGCCCTTGGTGTTGAGCAGTACGCCCACGGCCACCGCCTCGCGGCGCGGCACGCCGACCAGCCGGGCGCCGATCCGGACACCGGCGAACTTGCCGCCCCAGATGACGGCCAGGACCACCAGAGCCGCCGCCAGGCCCGCGAAGCCGAGTCCGCCGAGGTCCACGGACAGGCCGGTGAGCGCGAAGAACACCGGCACCAGCAGCGCCCCGGCGTTGCGCAGTGGCGCCTCGACGGCCTGCCGCAACCCCTGCGCGGCGTCGCGCGGCATGACGAGCCCGAAGGCGAACGCGCCGACCGCCGGGTGAACGCCCAGGAAAGAGGCGGTCCAGGCGGACAGCAGGACCCCGCTGCCGAGGGCCAGCAGGGCGAGCGACGGGTGCCCACCGCCGGCCGGGCGGCGGAGCAGTCGTCGCAGCAGCGGGCGGACCAGGAACGCCATCCCCGCCGAGTAGCAGGCGAGTTCGACGAGGGCGAGAACGAGGTGGCTCGCGCCGTCGCCGTGCGCCGCGGGGGCGAGGCAGGCGACGGCGCACCACACGGCGAGGTCGGTGAGCGCCCCGCAGGCCGCGGCCATCGCGCCGGTCCGGGTGGCCTGGAGCCGGTTCTCCCCCACGATGCGCGCCATCACCGACAGCGCGGTGGCCGACAGCACGATGCTCAGGAACACCGTCAGCAGCACCGGGGAACCGGCCCCGCCCACGAGGCGCGGCCGGCCGACCGTGAGGGCGGCCGCCAGGGCCGCCGCGCAGGCGAGGGGGACCGCGACCGAGGTGACGGTGACGGCCAGCACGACGCGGATCCGCCCGTGCAGCTGCTTCAGGTCGAGCTCCCACCCGGCGGCGAACAGCGTGAAGACGATGCCCAGTTGGGCGATCCCCAGGAGGTGCACCCGGGCCTCGGGCGGGAACAGCAGGTGCGGAAGGTCGCCCGGGAACAGCCCGAGGACGCTCGGACCGAGGATCACCCCCACCGCGATCTCACCGACCACCACCGGCTGGCGCAGCCGGGTGCGCAGCGGCGACAGGAGCAGTCCGATCAGCAGGATGACCGCGACATCGGCCATCGCGGTCGTCAAGGAGCCGTCCAAGAGCGTGCGCCTTCCTGGGAGTTGGCGTGGCGTCCTGTGCGTTATCGGCACGGCCGGTTCGTCGACGTAGCGTTCCTCCCGCACCGCAGGAGCACGACCGCCCGGCCCGCGCCCCGGCGTCACACCTTGCGCCCCTCGCGCACCTCCTCTTCAATTCCCCCTCCGCCTGGGCCGCTCGCTCACCGGGGCAGCGTGTACCCCCGGCTGCGGACGAGGTCGCGGGTGATGCGGGTGAAGGCGTGGGCGGCGACGCTCTGATAGGCGCCCTCGCGGTGCAGCAGGGTGACGGTGCGGGTGGGCAGGGGCGGGTCGAGGGGGACGGGGGCGAGGTGGGGGTGGTCGTGGGTGAGGGCGTCGGGGAGGACGGTGACCAGGTCGGTCCGTCGAACGATCTCGGTGAGCGCCTGGATGGAGTTGGCCTCGACCGAG
Organism: Kitasatospora sp. NPDC004614; assembly: GCF_042873675.1. Classification (NCBI taxonomy): domain Bacteria; kingdom Bacillati; phylum Actinomycetota; class Actinomycetes; order Kitasatosporales; family Streptomycetaceae; genus Kitasatospora; species Kitasatospora sp. NPDC004614. Next base: position 124,677 of record NZ_JBIALR010000001.1, on the reverse strand, counting down.
ATGCGCGGGGTGCTGCGATGGCGCGCGAAGTACTCGTCGATGTGCCCTCGGGTGGCGAAGTCGCCGGTGAGCAGCGCGAGTTGCTTGTCCTTGAGGGCCTTGACCGGTAGCGGGTCGGGCATGGCGCGGGCCCGTTCGGTGCCGGCCACCAGGGCGAGCGTCTCGGTGAACAGCGGCGTGCCGGCCAGGCCGGGGAGGTGGTCGCCGGCGAAGGCGATGCCGAGGTCGAGGTCGTCGGCGAGCAGGGCCGCCTCGATGCGGTCCTGGGTGGCCTCGGTCAGCGTGAGGTCGATGCCGGGATGGCGGCTGTGCAGCTCGGCCGCGAGCGGGCCGACCAGGTACGCGGTGAACGTCGGCGTGACGCCGAGGCGCAGGTGGCCGCGGCTGAGGTCCTGCACGTCGTGGACGGCGCGTTCGGCGGCGGCCAGGTCGCGCAGCGCGCGCCGGGCGCGATCGGTGTAGACGGCGCCCGCGTCGGTGAGCCGCACGGTGCGGCCGCTGCGGTCCAGCAGCTGAACGCCGAGGGTCTTCTCCAGCTGCTTGATCTGCTGGGAGAGCGTGGGCTGCGAGATGTGCAGCTCCTCGGCGGCGCGGGTGAAGTTGCCCTGCTCGGCGACGGCGAGCAGGTAGCGCAGGTGACGCAGTTCGACTTGAGCCATGGGCGCCACTATAGGTATCACCAATTACTTCTGCCGCTGATGCCTCAAGGAGGCTATGCACGCTGGTCATGCATGGCGGATCTCACGAGCGAGGCTGCGGAGGCTCGTCGGTGAGGGTCGGCGCACCCGGCGGCGGACCGCCGGTTTTCGGACAGCCGGGGGTCGGCGCCACGCCCGCGCGCGCGACGGGAAATCCCCCGTGTGCGACCGGGGTGAGCCGCTCAAACTCTCGAACTTTGTCCGATTCGTCGTCAGAATCTCGAGGCCGGAACACGCCTGACGCGGACATGCCCCTTTGCGTAGCCTTGACCCCCGGCGGCCCCCTCGACCGCCGTCCCCCACAACTCCCCAGGAGCGCAGATGCGTCGTTCCGTTCGCGTCCCCTCGCGTACCGTCGGCAGGATCCTCGGCGCCGCAGCGCTGGTCGCAGGCGTCGGCCTCGCTCAGTTCGCCGCCCCTTCCACGGCCACCACCGCGCAGGCCGCGGCCTCCACCGAGTGCGCCGGTGCGGCGACCAACGACGACGCCGCGGCCCGCAAGCCCGCCGGCAACACCACCGGCCACGACCCCAACGCCGTCACCGACGCGCAGGTCAAGACGATGGAGGCTGACCTCAACGCCCGCGTCGCCGAGCTGGCTGCCTCCGGCCAGGGCGGCGCCCTGCTCGCCCCGGGCGTGACGGCGGCCACCACCATCCCGGTGTACATGCACGTCGTCCACTCCGGCACCACCGGCAAGCTGTCGGCCACCACCATCGCCAAGCAGATCGACGTCCTCAACGCGGCCTACAGCGGCCAGGGCGCGGGCAACACCCCCAGCCAGTTCCAGTTCCAGCTGGTCTCCACCGACTACACCGACAACGCGACCTGGTACAACGGCGTCGCGCCGGGCTCCACCGCCGAGAGCGCGATGAAGAACGCGCTGCGCAAGGGCGGCGCAGGCGCCCTCAACCTGTACAGCGCCAGCCTCGGACAGTCACTGCTCGGCTGGGCGACGTTCCCGAGCAGCTACAAGTCCAACCCGAAGGACGACGGCGTGGTCATCCTCGACACCTCGTTCCCCGGCGGCTCGGCCACCAACTACAACGAGGGCGACACCGCCACCCACGAGGTCGGCCACTGGCTCGGCCTCTACCACACCTTCCAGGGCGGCTGCGGCGGCCAGGGCGACTACGTCGCCGACACCCCGGCCGAGAAGAGCGCCGCCTTCCAGTGCCCGACCGGCCGGGACACCTGCACCGCCACCGGCGTCGACCCGATCCACAACTTCATGGACTACACCTACGACTCCTGCATGACGCAGTTCACCCCCGGCCAGGTCGCCCGCATGGCCAGCTCCTGGGCCGCCTACCGGATCTGACACCCACCGCCCCGACACCGGCGGGTACGTGGCGACACCGCCACGCACCCGCCGGCACGCATGTTCCCGGACACACCCACAGCGTTCTTCGCCGCCGGGCGCGTCGACCTCCTCGGGGCGGTCAACTCCCTTGTCCCACTGTCTTGTTGGCCCTCTGGTGGAACCGGCCCGGGCCGGGCACCATGGGGGCCGGTGGACGGGGTGGATCGCAGGGGGACTGCAATGCTCCAGTACTTGAGCGTGTCGGCGTCCGAACCGAACTGGCTGATCTCCGCGGCGGTCGGAGCCGTTCTCGGCGCCCTGGTGGTACCCGCGGCGAACCTCGCGCTGTACCCGGCCCGCAGGCTGCAGGCCCATCCGATGGCCGGCCATTGGTATTCCTACCATTTCAGCTACCTCTCGGGGCAGCCGGTGCTGCGCTACGGGACGATCGTTATCCGGACGGGCGTCAGGACCCGGCACGTGATCGAGCGGCACAGTTCGGCGAGTCCGATCGGCCCCGATCTCGCGCTGACCCCGCCGGTGCTCAGCTATCGCGGCGGGTCTCTGATCGACGAAGCGGATCATATTGTCATGACCTTTTCCGGGAAAACCCATCGCGAAACCCTGGTGTACAGGTTTCTCAGTCGCATCCCGTCGAACGCGAGTGTCATCCCCGGGGTCTGGATGGCTTACGACCATGATTTGAACCCCGCTGCGGGCGCGGCTATCATCAGCCGCGAACCGTTGGCCGACTCGGACATCAGACGCCTTCTCGAATCCTGGGTGGTCAGCGAGGGATTCGCCCTGCACCTCCGGAAATCCCCCCGCTGAGAGTTCCACCCGCAGCAGCTCGGCCCGCTACCCGACATTCATGAAATCCCTGAAATTCATGCAATGTCCGGTCCCGACCGGTTCGGAGAATTCCGACACACGAGTGTGGAGCTGTCGAATATGACCAATTCGGTGGATGCGGACGTGATCGTCGTCGGACTCGGCGCGATGGGCAGCCAGGCCCTCTGGCAGCTCGCCCGGCGCGGGGTCGGGGCCATCGGCATCGAGCAGTTCACGCCGGGACACGACCGGGGTGCCAGCCACGGCGAGTCCCGCATCATCCGCACCGCCTACGCCGAGGGCACCGCGTACGTCCCGCTGGTGAAGCGGGCCTGGAAGCTCTGGCAGGAACTCGAGCAGACGTCCGGCCGGAGCCTGCTCGACCGGACAGGCGGCCTGATGATCGGACCGGCCGACTCCTCGGTGATCGCCGGGCCGCTGGCCTCGGCCAAGGCGCACGATCTCAAGTACGACCTGCTGTCCGCCGACGACCTGCGGCGGGACTTCCCGCAGTACCTGGTCACCGACGATCTTCGGGGCTTCTACGAAGAGGAAGCCGGGGTGCTGCGGCCCGAACTCGCGGTCACGGCGGCCGTGGACGCGGCCGTGGCGAGCGGGGCCGAGGTGTTCGACGGGACGGCCGTCCGGGAGATCGTCCCCGACCCGAGCCGCCCGCGGGTGGTGCTCGACGACCACGAACTGACGGCGCGCCACGTGGTGGTGGCGGCGGGCGGCTGGCTGCGGCAGCTGCTGCCGAGCACCGCAGGACTGATCACCGTCGAACGCAGGGTGATGGGCTGGTTCCGCGCCCAGGACCCCGCGGCATTCGCCCCCGCCCGGTTCCCGGTCTTCGTCCGCTGCGACTCCAGCGGCGACCACAACTGCTACGGCTTCCCGTCCACCGACGGCGCCACCGTCAAGGTCGGCCTGCACACCTGGCCCGGCATCTACGAGCCCACCGACCCCGCTGCCGGCCACCGCCCGCCCGACCGGCAGGACGCCGAGCGCTTCGCGGACGCGATCCGCGGCACCCTGCTCGACGTGGACCCGTACCCGGTCCGGATGACCTCCTGCATGTACTCCCTCACCCCGGACCATCACTTCCTGCTCGGCCCCCGCCGCGAACTGCCCGGCCTCACCCTGCTGGGCGGGTTCTCCGGACACGGCTTCAAGTTCGCCACCGTGATCGGCGAGATCGCCGCCGACTTCGCCTGCGACGGCTCGACCCGGCTGCCCGTCGCCCAGTTCGACCCGCACCGCTTCGCCTGACACCGACCCGAGCGCCGCACCGAGAGGGGCCGCCGTCCGTGTTCTCCGACGCCGAGTACAGCGAGCACGTGGCGGCCGCCTACGACGACGGGCAGCACCTGCCGCCGCACACCATGCGGCAGTGGGTCGACCTGTTCGTCCGGCACGCCGGCCACCCCGGCCCCCGGACGGTGCTCGACCTCGGCTGCGGAACCGGCCGGTTCACCCCACTGCTCGCCGAGGCGTTCGACGCCCTGGTGGTCGGCGTCGAACCGTCCGAACCGATGTTGACCGTCGCCCGGGCCGGCCGCTCCCACCCCCGCGTCGACTACCGCGGAGGAAACGCCGAGAGCATTCCACTGCCTGACGCCTCCTGCGACCTGACGCTGATTTTCCAGGTCGTCCAGCATTTCTCCGACCCCGCCCGGGCCGCCGCCGAGACCGCCCGCGTCACCCGGCCGGGCGGGCGCGTCCTGATCCACGGGTTCTTCGCCGGACGGGGATACCGGCGGGCCCACTCCGCGTACTTCCCGAGCGCCCACGGAATCGAGGAATCCCGCCTGCCCGGAATGGCGGAGACCATCGGCCATTTCACCGCCGCGGGCCTCCGACCCGGCGGAACCCACCGTTGGGAAATGGACCTCGCCACCAGTCGAAAAGCCTATTACGAACGGCTGAGCCACCGCGCACTCTCGATATTCCAGTACCTCTCCGAAGCGGAGATCGAATCCGGCCTGAGCACCCTGCGCGCCGAGGCCGACTCCGAAACCGTCCCCCGCCCGGTGCCGCAGCCCGCCGAACTCCTGGTCCTGCACAAGCCGCACAGCTGACGAAGCCACCGGTAGCGGTCGATCAGGCCCGGCTGCCGACCCGCCGTCGTCGACCGCACCGGAGTCCGCGAACTGCGCGACCAGCTGGACCGCGCGTTCGCCCGCGCCGCCGGCGGCGGCACCCTGCGCCGCTGGATCGACCGATAAATCACTCGATAGCGTGATCGGCTTGGCATTTGTCATGCCGTCAGGGCAGGATCTCGACCGGTGCGCGACGACGGCCATTCCTCCCATCGCACAAGCAGAGAGTCCAGGGTCACCATGACAATGCCGCGGCAACGGCGCGCGCGACGTATCGGCCCGGTCGATCAAGTGTTCCTGGATCTGTCCCCCGCCCTGATCGGCGGATTCATTCTGGAATTCACCGGCAGTCTTCCGGACACGGCCGCTCTGCGTGAGCAAATCCACGAACAGGCATCGAAACTCCCCACCCTCGCCCTCACCTGCCCGGCTTCGGCGAAATCGAAATGGTGGCGCACCGCAACTCCGGCTGAATCGATCACCTTTTCCGTCCGCCCGGACATCTCCGACGAGGACGCCCTTCGGGCCGCGGTCACCGAACTCTTCGACCGCCCGTTCCCGTCCGCACCGGCCCCGCAGTGGGACATTCACTTCCTTTCTGGATACAGCACGCACCGGTTCACGGTGATCTATCGCGCGAATCATGCCCTCCAGGACGGGGTCGGCATCGTCCAGCACCTCCAGGCCCTGCTGGGCGATCCGCACGGCGAACCCGTGGGGCTCCGTCCCCGACGCCGGGCGACCGCCCGCGCGGTGATCAACATCGCCAGGGACGTCAGCGCCACCCGGGAGAGCCCGAGGACGGAAGCGGTCGAGGGCTCCCCGGCCCCGCTGCAGTGGCACTTCAGGGACATCGAACGGCCACTCCTCGCGGCCGCCGCGAGGAGCCGGGGCGTCACGGAGAACGACCTGTGCCTCGCCACCCTCGCCCGCGCCGTACGGGCCGTCGGCCTGCGCCATACGACGCTGCTCGTCCCGATGTCGATCCGGCGCCCTTCCGAGCGGTACACGCCCGGCAATTTCACAGCCGGATATCTCCTCAGAATTCCGCCCGGAACTCCGCTCTCGCCGCAGGACGCACTCCAAAGCATCCGCGAACAGACGAGCAACGCCCGCCGCACGAACGAACGGGACACCCGACGCGCCGTTCTCTCCCTCCTGCCGAATGCACTCGCCAAGAGAGCGGCCAGGCCGGTCATCGTGAACATCGGGCTGACCGCGAGTTCCGTCTCCCTCCCGCACCTGGAAATCGGAGGCGCCCGCCTGACCGGCGCTTCCGTCGCGCACTCCGCTCCTTCCTCGCTCGCGCTCGACGCCTACGTGTCGTTCGCCACGACCGGAACAGCCGTCCGATGCTCGGTCTTCCATCGGAAGAAGCTGCCGGGCGAACTCCTGGTCGAGACATTCCGCAACCTCTTCCTCGAAATGCATCAGCACGAACCGAGTCCCGAATTACGCCTCGGCACGTGACGGCGCAGAGCCGTGACAACGAACGAAAACGAAAGAAGTGGAGCACCCTTCATGCGACCCGTCGCCCTGGTCACCGGGATCTCAGGAGTCCTCGGCTCGGCCGTGATTCCGGCCATGGCCCAGTCGTTCGACATCGTGGCCCTGACCGGACGCCGCCCGGTCGACCTGCCATGCCGGCAGGTCGGCATCGACCTGCGGGCTCCACAGCTGGGTCTGGACACCCCCACCTTCAAGGAACTCGCCCAACAGGCCGACGTGATCGTCCACTTGGCCGGCAACGTCCGCTACACGGCGTCCGCCGACGACCTGCACGCGGTCAACGAGGGCGGCGCGGCGGAGATGGTCGCACTCGCCGAGACGGCCGGCAGCCCGCTGCTCTACGCCTCGACGGCCTTCGCCGGGCGTCACACGCAGGCCGCCAGGGAGGACACGGTCGGCGCGGTGTGCTCCTCACGGCCGTCCGCCTACCACCGGTCGAAGGCCGCCGCCGACGACCGGATCCGGTCCTGCACGCAGCCCTGGTCGATCATCCGCCCCTCGATCATCATGGGCGACTCCCCGGACGGGGCGATGCCCGAGCTGCAGAACATGCACCGGATCATGATGTTCATCGCCTCCGGACTGCCCGCGGTCTTCGGCCGGCCCGAACAGCGGGTGGACATGGTCCCGCGCGACCACGTGGCGGCAGCCGTCAACGCACTGGCCCGCCTGGCCGTGGAAGGGTCGCCGCTCCCCCGCGAGTACTGGGCCACGGCCGGCCCGTCCGCCCTCACCGTCGCCGAGTGGATCGACGCCCTCGGCGCCACGATGACCGCCGCCGGTCTGCCGTTCCAACGCCCCGCCCTCCTGGACCCGTTCACCACCGAGCTGACGGCCTACCCGCAATGGGAGACCACCCGCCGGTCCGTGCGCCGGGCGCTCGGCAACCTCTACGTCAGCGCGCTCGCACTCGGCGACGGCGAGAGCTTCCCGGCCTCCACACTGCCCGCGAGCCACCGGGTACCGGAGATCGACAAGGCGGCCGCCCGCTCCCTCTTCGCGAACGACATGGCGTGGCTGCTCCAGAAGCACGTCGTCCCCGGCCCCCGGAAACACACCGCCAGCGCGAACCCGGTGGCATAAGCACGGTCAAACCTCCGCACGACCGGCGGGACCGTACAAGGCAGCGCCCACCCCGCCCCGCGACTCCCACGGGGCGGACACACCATCACCCCCCGGCCACCCGCCGTCAGTTCGCGGCGAGTTGCGCGGCCAGCGCGGAGCTGAGCCAGGTGTTCGCGGCGCCGAGAGTGGGGCCCGGGGTCAGTTCGCCCGCGAGTGCCCAGTAGCGGCGCATGGCGGGGTGGTCGCCCACCGCCAGGTGACGGCCGAGTTCGCGGCGGTAGTCGAGGGTGTCGCGGCGGTCGTTCGCCCGGGCGTGGGCGGTGACGAAGCAGTCCAGGGCCTCGCCCGGGGCGGGGCCGCGACCGGCGAGCAGGGCGGGCGCGGCAAGGTCGTAGGCCTCGCGCAGGCCGTCGTAGAGCATGTCCGGCCGTGGCGGCGAGGGCCGGTGTTCCGCGAGGCACGCGTCGTTCATGGCCGCGGTCAGTTCGTGCAGCCGGGCGAAGGCCAGCACGTGTGCCGGCGAGGGCTGCTCCGGCAGCGGCGGCACCGCCGCCTCCACGATGGCGGCCACCAGCCGGGCGGGGAGCCGCACCGGCAGCAGCCCGCGCCAGTAGCGGGCCAGGGTCTCCGTGCTGGGAGGTGTGCCGAGCGCGCCGACCAGACGCAGGAGTTCGGCGCGCTCCGCGGCCCCGGCCTCGTGCAGCAGCCGCAGTGCCGCCTCCCGCCAGCGCAGCGCGGCGAGTTCGGCACCGAGGCTGTCCAACTGCCTGGCCACGACGGCCTCGAGACCATCGTCGAAGCCGTCCCCGTCCCCGTCCTCGCCCGTCTCCTTCTCGACCACACGGGCGATTTCCGGCAGCGGCACGTCCAGCGCGCGCAGCGAGCGGATCAGCCGCAACCGCTCCAGCGCCTGCGGGACGTAACGGCGGTGTCCGCCGCCGCTGCGGCCGGCCTCGGGGAGCAGGCCCTGCTCGGAGTAGAAACGCACTGCCTTCACGCTCACCCGGGCGCGCTCGGCGAGCTCACCAATGGTCAACAGATTGTGCGGCAGCACCACTTGAACCTCCCGTTAGGGGAGTTCCTACCGTACCCGCATGCGAAGCGATCATGAGATTCGGACCGCGTTCATCCTGGCCTCCGGCCCGTTCACGGGCGGGCCGCTGTGGGACCGGGTGGGCGAGAAACTGCGCGAGGCGGGCGCCGAGGTGCACGCCGCGGCACTGACCGGCACGGGCGGCGGCACGGCGCCCGCAGGCGGGACGGGCTTGGAGACCCACATCGCCGACGTGGTGCGGCTGATCGACGGGGTCACCGCACCGAAGGTGGTGCTCGTCGGCCACGACTACGCCATCCACCCGGTGCTCGGCGCGGCGCAGCACCGCGTGGAGCGGGTCACCCGGATCGTCTACCTGGACTCCGGGCTGCCGCAGGACGGCGACCTTCCCCTCGCCCTGGTGCCCGACACCGACGTGCAGGCGCTGCTGCGCGAGCAGCCGGACGCGACCGTACCCGCGCCCGCGCCCGACCAGTGGCAGAGGTGGGGCAACACGACCGGCCTGTCGCCGGCCGACCTGGAGCGGCTGTCCTCGCTCGCCGCCCCGCAGCCGGGCCGGACGCTGACCGAGCCGCTGCGGCTGACCGGCGCGCTGAAAGACGTGCCGACCAGCGGCATCCTGTGCACGGCAAGCGGGTTCACCATCGAGGCCGTGCAGCAACTGGTGACGTCGGGCATGCCGCAGTTCCAGTCCCTCGCCGAGCCGGGCGTGGGCTTCTTCGAACTGGCGACGGGCCACTGGCCGATGCTCTCCCGCCCCGACGAGCTGGCCACGACCCTGCTGCGCGCCGCCGCCGGAGAGGGCCACCGGCTCACCCCGGCGAACATCACGCCGCTCCACGAGCGTCCGTTCCTGCTCGACGCACCGGTAGCGGCACGGGAACGCACCGGGCGTCTGGACCTCCACCTGCCCGACCCGGCCGACGACGACGGCCCCCGCCCGGCGATCCTCTTCGTGCACGGCGGCCCGCTACCGCGCGACATGGTGCCCGAGCCCCGCGACTGGCCGCTCTACGTCGGCTACGCCCGGCTCGCGGCGAGCCAGGGCGTGATCGGCGCGGTCGTCGCCCACCGGCTCCACGCGACGTCCGACTACCCGACAGCCGCGGCGGACATCGCCGAGGCACTGCGCGTACTGCGGGCGGATCCGCGCGTCGACGCGGACCGGATCGCCCTGTGGACCTTCTCCGGCGGCGGCCTACTGATGTCCGACCACCTGGCCGCTCCTCCGCCCTGGCTGCGCTGCGTCGCCGCCACCTACCCGGTCCTGGCCCCACTGACCGGCTGGATCGGCGTCGACCCGCGCTTCGCCCCTGCCGCAGTGCTGCCGAAGGCAGGCCGACTGCCGGTCGTGCTGACCCGGGTGGGGCTCGAGGCACCGGAGATCGCCGCGACAGTCACCGCGTTCCTGGCAGCCGCCGACGAGTGCGGCGCGGCACTGGAACTCGTGGACGTACCGCACGCGATGCACGGCTTCGACGTGCACGACCCCACGGACGAGACCCGGGAGGCCGTACGGCACGCACTGTCCGCCGTCCTCACACACCTCCACGCCTGACCGAACGCCCGCGTTGAGCGGTGTGGGCGGGAACGGGGGATCCGTGTCCGACTTCCACATCCGCACGGCAGGCCTGCACATCCGCACGGCAGGCCTGCCGATCAGGTCATGTCGCGGCGCGAGACGAGTAGCGCGGAGAGGCCGAGGAACACCACCACGTACGCCGCCAGCACGATGCTCGCGGTCAGCGGTCCGGCAACCGAGACGACCCCGGGGATCGACGTGTTGGGCTTGCCCGACGGGTCGAGGGCGGTGGCGAGGGAGCCCGCGCACGGGCCGATCAGCAGCTTCTGGACGCCTTTCAGTGCGGACAGGGTGCCGGCCAGTCCGGACACCAGGTTCTCGACCGCCAGCAGCCAGAGCAGGCCCACTCCGATGGCGGCCCCAGTGCCGCGCAGCAGAACGCCCAGGAAGATGCCCAGGCTCGTCGCGGCCGTGCTGATCAGCCAGATGGCGCCGATTCCGGCCAGCAGCGTCGCCGTGTCCGGCCAGTGCGCGGGCCGGCCGGTGAGCGCCGCGATGAGCGCGCTCGCTCCCGCGCCGACCACCACCACCAGCACCGAGATGCACAGTGACGCCGCTGCCACGGCCCCGGCCTTCCCGAGCACCACCGAGGTGCGGCTGGGCCCTTGGACCAGAAGCGTGCCCCAGGTCCCCCATCGGTGCTCCCCGCCGACGAGGACGGCGCCGAGGATCAGCATCAGCGCACTGCCGAACATGGGGTACAGGCTGACGGTGCCGGACAGGAACTTGTCCGGCAGCAGACCGTTGATCAACTCCTCGGGATCACCGGACGATCCGATCGGCTTGTTCCTGATGGCCAGCCAGATGATGTACGGGACCGCCATCCCGAAGGCCACCGACAGCGCGACCCACGCCCCGCCGATGATCCAGGCGCCGGGGCGCTTTCGCGTCGACAGCAGCTCTGCTCGAAGGACACCGTTCATCGGTTGGCCGCCTCCACGGGTGCCGGTTCAGTGGGCCGGTGTTCTTCGACCAGGTCGAAGAACACGTCTTCCAGCGAGAGGACCCGTTTGCGGAGTTCGCTGACCTCCAGTCCGTTCACCACGAGCAGCCGGTTGATCGCGGCGGCCTCACCGGGGTCGACAGCCACCTGCAGTTCCCCGTCGACGACCGTCGCCGAGCGGACGGCCGGCAACTCGCGTACCAGCTCGGCGGCGCGCTCGGGCGCGTCCACGGCGACCGTCAGCCCGCCTTCGCCGACGCCCCGGCGGAGTTCCTCCACCGTGCCGTCGGCGATCAGCCGGCCCCGGCGGATCACACCCACCCGGTCGCACACGTGCTCCACCTCGCCCAGCATGTGGCTGGACAGAAGTACCGTGCGGTTGTCGCGGCGCAGCCCGGTGATCAACTCCCGCATGCTCGCCATGCCTTCGGGGTCGAGACCGTTGGTCGGCTCGTCGAGGATGAGCAGCGCGGGGTCCTTCAGCAGTGCGGCGGCCACCCCGAGTCGTTGTTTCATGCCGAGCGAGTACGTGCGGAAGGCGGCGTCCGCCTTGGCGGCCATCCCGACCTCCTCGAGGACTTCCCCGATGCGGGTGGCGGGTACGGACGCGTATCCGGCGAGGATGCGCAGGTTGTCCCGGCCCGACAGGTGCGGGTACAGGGCCGGGGCCTCGATCAGTGCCCCCACCCCGCGCAGGCTGCGCGGGGTCCCGGCCGGGTGGCCCAGCACCGTGGCGGTTCCCGAGGTCGGCCGGATCAGCCCCACCAGCATGCGCATGGCGGTGCTCTTTCCTGCCCCGTTGGGGCCGAGGAATCCGTAGACCTCCCCGCGGTGGATACGCAGGTCGAGGTCGAACACGCCGGTGTCCGGGCCGTACTGCTTGGTCAGTCCGCTGGTGCGGATCGCGTAGTCGTCGCTGTCACTCACCGGTGGTCCGCCGTTCGCTCGAGCTGCCGCGGGCGACGGCTGAAAGGACACCGGCGGCCACCGCGGTCTCCGCGGCGAGAATCACCACTGCCCACGTCGGCCCTACCCAGTGCTGAAGGCTGCTGAACCACACCGACATCATCGCGCCGTAGGCCGAGAGGAGAAGGAGGAGGGAGACGCTCCCGTAGAGGGCGTAGGTGCGGATGTCGCGGGGCGGGTAGGCGCTGAGGCTTTCCCGGGCGGCCGGGTCGCGCCAACGCAGTCGCAGCCGCCAGAACCGGAAGGACTCGCGGCGCAGATCGGCGATGTTCAGCGCGTGGGTGAGCATCACGTAACCATCCGATCGTAGAACTGGCAGCAGGCTGATCGCCGTGGCACCACTGCCGAAGAGCAACAGACCGGCGGCGAGCGGCCGGCCGAACATGCCGTCACCGGCCAGCCACCACCAGGCCGCCACCGGCACCAGCGCCAACCAGCTGACGAAGATGCCGGCGAACGCGGTGCCCACCCGGGCCCTGCGCCGCTGGAACAGCACGATGTCGTCCGTGCGACAGTAGGGGACCAGCATGGGAAACCGCCAGCTGACTCCGATCTCCGTTACCCTGCCGCCGAAGTGACGACACGTCACGCCGTGGGCGAACTCGTGCAGCACGGTGATTCCCCACACCACGAGCGCCGAGAGCGGCAGGGTGATCATCGGGTGCTTCTGATGCGTCGCCTCGTGGGCCAGGGCGCCGACATGTGTCCAGACGAACAGCTGGACGGCGGCCAGCAGGACGAACGCCGGGACCAGGAACGCCGTGCGGAAGGCGAAGGACAGGCGGCTCGCCAAGGTGGCGCACAGCTGATCGGGGCGCAGGATCACCCAGCGCCGGCGCAGCCAGCCCTGCCGCGCCGACTGCTTCGCCTCGTGGGCCTGCTTCAGCCTGTCCAGCGCCGCGTCGTCGGCGTACCCGTCGAGCAGTTGGTAGCGGCCGAGCATGGTGAAGATCTGCTGCCAGTGCTCGGGGCCCAGTCTGCGGTCGAAGGTGTCGACGTAACTGCGCCCGATGTCCTCGATCGTGTGCTGTCCGTCCATCAGTCCCATGACGAAGTACTCGCGGGAACCGACCCGGTAGTAGCAGCCGGTGCGCGCGTCCTTGACGTGGTGAACGGTCCTGGGGCCGGAGCGCATGCCCGGGCCGAGTGCCACCTCCGGCCGGAGCCGGGGCCGGTCGTGGGCGGTGCCGGTCACCGCTGCGCCTCCTGCGGAGCCGTGTCGGACAGTGCCTTGCACAGGATGTACGACAGGTAGATCTCGTCGAGGATGCTCACCCCGAGCCGGTTGTTGGTCATGTGGACGTAGGAGCTGAGCACGATGGCCAGTGCGACCTGCGGGTCCTGCACGGGTCCGTCGCGGAAGGTCAGGGACCCCGCGTCGGTCATTCCCAGTACCTTGTCACGGAGTTCGCCGCAGTGCGCGAGCCACGATCGCTCCAGCGGGGTGGGTGCTGTCGAGGAGGCGTCCCTGGCGCTGTCCCGCACGTGCTCCAGCCGGGCCACCAGCCGGTCCTTCATCCGCTCGTAGCTGCGGTCGAAGCGCTTGTGCTGGTCGTCGCTGGGTTCCTGGTACGAGGCCTCCCACATCATGCGGTAGTTGACCAGGAAGCGGGCCACCGCCTCCTCGTCGCGCAGGAACGCGAAGCACAGTCCCGCGGTCAACTGCGCGGCCTGGCCCAGCAGTACGGTGCGCACGTGCACGTTGGTGGTCTCCAGCAGGGTCATCACCGTCTCGCTGGATTCCTGGAAGTGCCACTCCGCGAGTTCCATTCCGGCCGGGCCCCCGTACCGGTCCAGTTCTCGTTCGTAGGGGATGCGGGCGACGCTGTTGTTGTCCCGGAACGGCATCGTGCCCTCGGCGCCGTACAGCTCGTTCCAGCGCTCCTCGCTGTACTCGGCCAGGAACATGTTCTTGTACAGGTCACCGCTGGCGTTGCGGTCCTCCTCGTACAGGGCGGGGCGCTCGCGCAGGTACGACTCGAGTGCGGTTCGCGCGGCCTCGGCGACCTTCGCGATCGCCGACGCCTCGGCCGGCAGCAGGCGCAGCCGGATGTGCGGGCCCTCCAGCCAGTAGCGGATGAAGAACCACGAGCGCAGCAGACCCTGTTCGCGCAGGCTCTCCACCAGCGGCCGCACGCAGTTGACCAGCACCGGGTTGGCGTTGGCGGCGTAGAAGACGTGGAGGCTGATCCAACCGTCGCCGTCCGGTTCCGCCTCGATGTGCCCGCCGTCGTTCGCGTCCTGATCGGCGCCCATCACCGCTCCGCATCCGTTGCTTTGATTCCGTTGAGTTCGACCGTGAGTTCGGTGACGTACCGGTGCCGGTCGTCACGCAGCCACAGCTGGTCGGGGCCGGGCAGCATTTCGGTGAGTGTCACCGCCGAGTCGCTCTTGCGGACTGCGGCCTCGAACAGCCGGAGGCACGTGTACGAGTCGAAGTCCACGTACTGCGGCTTGCGTTCGCCGCCGAGACCGGCGAACACGTGGCGGGGCAGCCCGGCCGCCCGCTGCCATTCCCGCCATGCGAGGAACCACTCGTGGTCCGGTTGGCCGGCTGTCGCGGGCGGGAGCTGGTCGGCGGCGAACCGCCAGGACTTGCGTTGCAGCACCACGTTTCCGAGCCGCACGCGCGGAGTCGCGCCGTTGTCGCGCTCCGGGATGCCGGTGCCCTCCCACAGGTCGAGTTGGACCATGGTGGTGGAGGAGAAGTTGAGCAGTACCTGCTGCACCTCCGGCAGTGCCATCGGAAGCAGGAAGCCGAGGTAGACGGGAATCACCTCGACGCCCAGTGCGCGGGAGCGCAGAAGCAGCCGGTCGGTGGCCGCGTCGTGCTCGACGACCAGGTCCTCCACCGGGATCTGTTCGTGCGGCGGCCGGAAGCTGGTCTCTCCGGGGCAGACGATCTCGTAGGGCGTGACGACCGGATGCAGGTTCAGGTTCGTCGTGTCGTAGCCGCCCTTCAGTTCGGCGAACACGGCTCCCTCCGGCACGGCGTCGTCCAGCGACCGGCGCAATGACGTGGTGAGGCCCTCGTCGAAGCAGTGCGCGAACCGCGAGAAGAGCAGGGTGAGTCCGGAGTAGACCCGGTTGACGACCACCAGCGGGTCCTCGGTGCCGTCCTCGGCGATCTGGAGGAAGAAGGACAGCGAGCGCAGGCGCTCGTGCCCGGGCAGCAGCCCCTCCACCGTGGCCAGGAAGTCCTCGTCCAGCTCGACATCGGCTCCGGTGGCGCGGGCGCTCCGGTAGCGGAGGTCCATCTCCCGGGCCACCGCGGCTCGCGCACGGTCGACCGCCGTGATCTCCTCCTGCCGGAACCAGTTGTCGTAGTGACGGAAGTCGGTGCCGTCGAAGCGCTGGTGGCGCATCAGCCGCTTGTTGTAGTTCTCGTAGAAGTCCTGGTTGAACTGGTGGGCGAACGAGAGGAAGTCCTCGCAGCGCCCGCCTTCCCCGTAGCGTGCCCGGAAGAATCCCTTGGTGACGAGTCTGCGTACCAGGTTTCCGTCGAACGCCGGGAGGATCCTGGCGAGTTGCTGGAGCCCGGGGGTGAGTTTCCGGGTCCAGGTCGAGGCGTCACCGGTCACCGTCAGTCCGGGCAGGGTGGTGTCCTCGTAGACCAGGGTGCGCAGCACCGGGGTGTCGCCGCGGCCCGCGAGACGGTGCGCCTGTGCCGCCGACTCCCTTATCCCGGAGAGGAGTTCACGCCTCTCGGGCAGGCCGGCGTCCGCGAATCGCTCGACGTCCGCACCCATCCGCCCGACGAGCACGGCGATGTCGTCGGCCCGGTCCGTTCCCAGCCGCGACAGCCCCTTCCGGTACGTGGCGACCGGGTCCGGGTCGTGGATGTCGATGTCCAGATCCGGCACAACGAGCAGCCCCAGCCTGAGCAGCTGGGCCAGGTACCGCTCCACGTCCTGCTCGGGCCGCTTGCCGTCCATCGCGCACAGCTGTCGTACGGCGTCGCCGAACCGCAGCGTCCTGCCGTCGCGGAACAGCGTGAGGACATCGGTGATGGCCTCCCCGCCCGGCAGGTAGAAGAGACTCTCGTGCACGGCGTCCAGGGTGACCGCGGCATCCGCGTCGCCGTCGGCACCGCGGAGCTTGCGCAGGTAGCGAACCCGGTCGCGGTGCACCTGTGTTCCGCTGGTGGCTCTCACCGGCAGATCGCGGCGGACCTCCGGGTTTCCGGTGAGCTGGTCCGACAGTCTGGCGAGCAGGGCGATGTTCAGCCGGGTGCTGCCCTGCTTGCCCCAGCCGCGGACGGAGGCGGTGAGCGGCCTGCCGTCGCCCTCCGCGAAGGCGCCGGCGGACACGGCCGTCAGCGTGCTGAACGGGCTGGTCTTGCACGCGGTGCGCAGCAGGTACTCCAGCAGCGACCGCTCGATGCGCCGTTCCCGCTTGCTGAGCGGTCCGTCGGCACGCCGCAGGAAGTCGTCCAGGTATTCGTCCAGTGACGGGGACGACAACTGGACGCCGTGGCGCAGATCGGTCTCCGTCGCGACGCGGCGCAACTCCCTTCGGACCGCGGCGATTTCGTCGCCGAGGACTCCCGAACCGGTCCGCAGCAGTTCGTCGTGTCGTTGCCGGTCGGCCGACCACGCGTGCAACTCGTCGAGTTCGTCGGCCGAGAGCAGCGGTTCGGCCGCGGTCAGGCCGCGCGGGGCACGGGCGTTGAAGACGTCCCGACGCAGATTGATCAGTGCCCGTCGCGCCTGGGGATCGTCGAGGTTGTCGGCCACGCGTTCTTGCAGGGAGTCGGCGATCCGGGCCGCGCGCTCGCTCAGCCGGTGCCGCGCGTCGAGGACGCCGTCCCCCCATGCCGCGGTCGCCGGAGTCGCCAGAGCGGCCGCGGTTTCGAAGGGAAGACCACCGACACGCAGCATGAACCTCGGCACCAGGTGCCAGGTCACGTGCTCCGTGCTCCGGTGATCGGGCGGGGTCGCTGCGGACGCCGTGCGGGGCATCGTCGATGGCGGCGCGCTGGATTTCACGGATCAGCCCTCTCAGACCAGCCGGTAGTCGTAGTCCGCGCTGTCCGCGCGTTCGTGGCCGAGCAGCACGAACAGGAAGGTGCGCTCGTCGCCGTCGTCGAGGCCGACCGCCTCGTCGATGGCGATGTTGTCGAAGCCGAGCACCACTCCGCAGCCGACGTTCAGCGCGGCAGCGGTGGTGTACGCCGTCTGTGACAGGGCGCCCACCTCGGAGTTGAGAACGCGGTAGCCGCGGCTGCCGTAGGCATCGAGCGTGCTCTGCCACCGGCCGGAGATCGCCAGTACGGCGGCGACCTGCTCCAGGTTGTAGTTGCTCAGGTAGTAACTGCGCTGCAGCTTCTCGGCGAGCGGCATCTCGGACACGACCCGCAGCCGGTGCCCGGCGGCGTCGTAGCGGTAGGTGCCGCTCGGCAGGCCGGTGACGCGGTTCGCCAGGACGTACAGACCCGTCAGCCCGACTTCGTCGGGCACCACGTCCGAGAGGTACCGCTGCCCCGCCGCCGTGCCCGCCAGCACGGTCGCCAACTCGTCGAGGTGCAGGGGGCGGGAGCGCGTGAACGAGCCGAAGCTGGTCCGCCGCGAGCGCAGGGCCCGGCCGACGTCCCGGCCGAGCCGGCCGGTCAGCGGCCCGGGCAGGTCGACCTCCTCGCCCCCGGCGGGCTCCCGCGGCACGAGGCCGCGGGCCACCGAGGGCCGCGGGCGCTCACGACGGTCCGCCAGGACCGCGCGGTGCACCTGCTCGATCTGCTCGAAGGTGCGGGGACGGGCCGATCGCTCGAAACTCGGCCGGTCGATGAGACCGCCGCGGTCCACCGGATCGACCTGGGCCGCCCGGTCCGCGGGCGGGCCGAACGGCATCGGCACCACGGCCAGTACGGTTTCCTGATCGGTTTCGAGTCCGAGCAGGCGGTTCAGCCGCTCGTCGTCGAACCACAGCGTGCGAGTGAGGCGCCGGCCCGTTCCCCGCGCGATCAATTCCCAGCATCCCAGCAGCGCACCGGCGTCCTGTGTCACCACGTGGTAGCAGAAGCTGTTGTACTTGAAGGAGTTCTTCCAGAAACGCACGGTCACCACGAGGAACCCGTCCGCCGCCCCGTCCCCGTCCCCGGACTCGCACGCCGCACGGACCTCGTCCGTGAGGTCACCGGCAAGCAGCCGCTCGAAGCTGTGGTGCGCCGTCGAGTAGTGGTAGACACCCGGAAGCAGCGGGCTGCCGGGCCCGGCCACCCAGTAGACCTCCAGCGGGTACATGCCGCCCCCCGAGGCGGTACCGCGCCCCCACAGCGCCTCCGGGTAGAGCACCCGGACATGGCTGTCCTGGTTCCAGCTCACCCGCAGCCTGCGGTCGAGCACGCCGTACGACAGCCGCAGCAGCGTGGCGAGGGAGTCGAGGGTCCAGGGCGCCCCGCGGCCGACGGGCGGTTCACCGAAGAGAACCTCCGCGGTGTCCTCCAGCGCCAGGCCGACGCCCGCCGGGAGCGGGAAGCGCCGCACCCCCAGGTAGGTCTTGTGCCGGGACGGCTGGTCGTCCCAGTCGGGGGTGAAACCGACCGGCTCCATCGGCTCCCGACCGCGCCGGAACACAGACTCGACATAGCCTTTCACGACCTGCGTTCGGTCTACGGACACCGGACTTCCTCCTTCGGCCCGCGGGCGGGCCGACGTGACGGACGGGACTCACTGCCGGGTTCCGCACCGGACGGACAGCGCGCGGAACCCGACGGGACGGCTCAGGGGAACGGGTGCGGCCTGCGGTTCAGCCCCGTGGGACCGAACCCCTCGTCACGGGCGTGGATCTCGGCCAGTTCTCCGTCGAGGTACGCCTGGAGCCGCGGATGGCCCAGCACGCGCTGCCGCTCCCAGCCGAAGTCGATCGGCACCAGCCCGGGCGCCAGTACGCACAGGGTGCGGATGCCGGTGCCGTGCTGCTCGGGGCAGGTCTGGTCCACCGCCACGACGTCGCTGCCGGCCTCGCGCAGACGTTCCATCACGAACCGGGCGTCGTCCGCCAGGTCCAGGGTCGCGGGTCGCTGCGCGAGCCACGGACCGTACAGCTCGTCCATCGACCGGAGCGGTGCCGCCTCCAGCAGGAAGTCGGCCGTCGACGCCATTTCAGGCAGCCCGTACAGCAGTGCGTGGTGAGTGAGCTCGTGCACCTGGTTGTAGTCGGCGGCCATCTCGCGCAGCGCCGGCAGCTTCGCCTCCACCCGTTCGTCCATCCCCGGGATGTAGGACGCCGTCTCCGCGATGGCGGCGCGCACCGCCTCCACCGGGTCCAGGCTCGCGCCGGCGGCGAAGCACAGCTTGCCCAGTCCCCCGTCCAGGCGCTCGGCCACCGCCATCACGGCGGGCACCGGGACGTCGACGCGCATGTCGAACAGCCGCATCCGGTAGCCGAGCCGGGCCACCCGGTCCAGGACGAACCTGATCTCCTCGTCGACGAGGGTCGACTGGTCGATCTCGGGCAGTCTGGCCGCGCCGTACCAGCAGAGCAGGAACGCGTCCCGCTCGATGAGTTCGAGCATGCCGTGCAGCAGTGCCTCTTCCACGCTGCTGCCGCTGGCACAGCCGTTGGAGCACTCCTGGACGAACTTCCGGTCCGGCCGGCGGTCCAGGTAGAAGACGAACTGCTCGGGCACGAGCAGCGGACGCTGCTCCCCGAAGGAGTAGCCCCACACCCAGTGGGTCGGGGTGTCAGGGTGGTACGGCTGGTAGTAGTCGTGGTGCCCGGTGTAGAACTCCGGGCTGTACGAACCCATCGCCATGGGGTCGAGCGCGTTCGGCTTCAGTTCGTTGTAACTGGCGTACGTCTGCGTCTGCTTGGCCCGCGGGAACTGCCCGGCGTACCGCTCCATGCCTTCCAGGACGCCGTACCGCTCGCTGCTGGCCGAACTCTGCGACTGCCCGCTCCACCACATCTCGTGGTAGTCGTACTTGCTGCGGACCCGGAAGTACCCGCTGACCGGCAGAGTGGCGCTGCACTGGTACACACGTCGTGCCGCGCTCGCCAGCGCTCCGCACACCTCGTTCACCAGACCGGCGGTCGGCAGGTTCAGGTCCGCCGCCGACGCGCCCCGGTAGCTGGTCGGGCCCGGCTTCGGCCGGGGGCTCAGCGGGAGCATCGCGCCCTCGGCGGTGTCCGGTACCGGGGTGGCGCACCGCTCGCACTCGGAGTCGGCGACCAGCTCGTGCCGGTTGACCGTCAGATCGCGGATCCGGAGTTCCACGATGCGCCCGATCCGGCGGTCCCCGGGGGCGAGTCGGCCGTCGGCCGTCTCCGTGTGGACGATCTGGGCGATCTGTTCCATGGCGAAGGGCGTGAGCAGGGCGTCGTCACCCGCCACCCACACGTCCGCGCCGTCCTCGACCGGCTTGCGCTCCTCGACGGGGCGCAGCGCCAGCCAGCGGCGTTCCAGGCAGAGCCCGCACGGCTGACTCGTACCGTCGGCCCGGTGCAGCGGCCCCATCAGTACCGTTCCGCCGTACAGGCGCACCGGGTAGACCAGACCGTCGGCCCTCCGCGCCCCGCTCGGCGCGTGGCGCTCAGGCAGGCCGAGCACTCCGACGTCGACCGTGACGCCCGCAGCGGCGTACCCGGCCAGATGGTCGCGGACGACCTCGACCACCCCGGGGCCAACCGGGACCGTCACGGTGGTCACCGCGCTCGACTCCACATTCATCCGTCCACCCAGTCGATGAGAAGATAGGGGTGTGCGGCTGCTTGCCACTTCACGGACAGACCCCTCCTGTCGACGGGGACCGTCCTGCCAAGCAGCCGCACGTTTTCAGCCCATGTGCCTGGTCCCGGGCAGGTGCCCGGCGACCTGGTCAGCCGTGGGTCAGCTGGTGCTCGAGGAGCAGGAGCAGCAGCTGCTGGTGGAGCAGGAGCAGCAGCTGGAGCAGGAGCAGCTGGAGCTGGACCAGGCCAGCTCGACGGACTCGTCGGTCATCTCCTCGACCTCGAACGTCGCGCTCTCGAGAGCGCTCAGCTCGTTCATGAGCTCAACGGACATGGCAATCCTCTTTTCTCGGGATGTGCTCGGGTTGTGCCACCCGGAACGGGACGTTCCGAGAACCGTGGCGCGCCTCGAGTGGGCGCGGACCGGCCGACTGTCCGGCTACTTCGCGGCGAGCAGGACCGTGCCTGTGGTCATTCCGCGGACTGCCCTCAGATCGATCGGTGTGGTGTCGACGAACAGCGCGCGTGTTCCCTCGGCTTCCAGCCGGGCGAGCGCTTCGGACATGGGCACGTCGAGTTGGTCGAAGGACCACTCGGTCTTCGCGTCGGCCGGGACGAGGACCCTGGGATCGAAGTCCGCGATCAGCGGGTCGCCGAAGTCCATGGGTGCGCCCTCGTAGTGGCGGCCGACCGCGAGTCCGACGGCGTCCCGCACCGCTTCGCGTACCGCGGCACGTACGGACAGCGCCGAGCCGACCGCCCAGTCGACCTTCCCCTCGGAGTCCTCGACCATCGCGAGAACGGCGAAGGACGGTGCGGCACCGGGCAGCGCCCACACCCTGGCGGACCGGCCGATGGGCCGCAGGCTGCGCAGCGCGAAGGCCGTCTCGTCGTCGGTGCCGAGCCACTCCTCGGAGAGCGGGACGGCCGGTTCACCGCCGCGTACCGCAAGGACGAGTCCGCGATGGGCGAGCGCCGAACACAGTCCTCGCTCCCGCACCTCCTCGGCGGTCCAGCCGACCGCCGCGCCCGCGGGGCTCGGCTCGAACGTGAGGAGGGAGTTGGCCGGTGACAGCGGGTGGACTGCCGCGGCCGGCACCTGCCACCGGCTTTCGTCGTACAGGGACACGGCGGCCACCATCGGACCCGCCGCCCGCGCACCGGCCGTGGGCAAGCCGCTGAACAGGCCGAGCCGTTCGGCCGGGACCGCTTCGGCGTCGGCCGCAGGTTCTCCGTCCGAAAGCCCGGGGGAGCCGAGCCGGCCCACGTAGCAGGCGACTGCCGACTGCACCGAGCGGGTGCGGGCGACGAGGGCCGTGTCGATGTCGAACGCGACGATCTCACGTGCCGCGTCGGTCAGGGCCAGGGCCGGACCCAGCCGCACCCGGCCCGTCTTGAGCGGGATCTGCCGAATCGATTCGTCGGTCCATCCGGACATGACGCCCAGTTCCGGGGAGACCAGAACAGCCGCGCGTCCATAGGCGTCGCTGTCGTCCGCGGGCGGAAGCACCTCCTCGGGCGGCACCGCCTGGTGGCGCAGCGGGCATCCGGGATGGGGCAGCACGCGTTCGCGGCGGGATTCGAGCGTGGTCAGGTCCTGGATCACGGCGTGCCGCTCGTCATCCATCTGCAACTGCCCGGTGCGCAGCCGGAAGATCTCGAACGCCAAGGCGTTGCCGACCATGGACTGTGTCACCGGATCGCCGCTCGGGGCCCCGGCGCCGGTCGGGCCGAGCGCCAGTCGGCGCCAGAGGTCGGCCGTCCGACGCGGATCGGAGTTGGCCGACAGACGAAGCTGGGCGCACACCCAGCACGGCTGCTCACCGGGTCCGGAGATCGGACCGACGACCATGCGGGTCGGGTCGGCCACCACCGGGATCAGTCGAGGACCCTGCGGAGCTCCGTGCAGGCGCCTGGTCAGGTCGAGCACGGCGCTGCTGTCCGACTCGTCGGCGACCGCCACCACGACGTCGAATTCCGTCAGGTCCTCGGGAGTTGACGGCAGCACCACGACCTGTGCCGGTGCGCCCGCGTCGGCGAGCCCGGCCGTCTCGCTCTCGAACTCCCGTCCCCACGCCGCGTCGTCCAGCGACACCTCGGCCAGCCCGTTGCGCAACAGACCGCGCACCGCCGCCGCCGCGACACCACTCGGTGAGCCACTGACCAGGACCCGGGAAGAGCGGAAGCGCGCGAACAGCTCCTGTGGCGTCCGCTGGTCCGCGTGCATGAAATGTTCGACGAAGTTGATCTGCGGCGCGAACCTGTCCAGCACTTCGGCCGGCAGCGTCCCCGTGCCCGCGCCCGGAACAGCACGGGCGAAACCCCTGTCGAGCAAGGTGCGCATCAGGCCGACGGCGGTCTTGCGCCGGTTTTCGTCCAGGCCTTCGCATATTTCCTCGACAGTGCGTTCACCCGTCATTCGGGGGCCGAGGACAGACATCCATTCATAGGCGCCCGCGCCTTTGAGAACACACGATGTCTCTGAACTTCTCAGATAAATTCCGGTGTCGACGCGAAGGAATACAACGTCATTGCGCAACCGGGGTCTTACGCCTGCCAGAGGTATATCTTCGGCGGTTCGCATAGCGTCCTCTCGCGGGATCATGCGCCGACTGTGGGGCGACGCTACGCGCGTCCACCGAGGAAGAGTGTGTTGGTTGGTCTAGGGCACGTCAACACTCTGTGCAAATCTCGGCAACCCGTGCCCGATTGGACCACTTTTGTAGCCATGGGCAACGCCGCGCGAATGCCGGATCGTAGCGACACCATCACCGATTGCACTTTCGCGCCCCGCAAAATGGGCGATCGGAACCCATTGGTCTCGACCAAAGCCCTTGACCGGCCATCCCCGGAAAGCGCGATCGGCGCGGGCGCCGCGGTTCACGTGCCGGCTCCACCGTGCCGCGGCCCCCTCCACAACCCACGGCGGCCGGCCCGGAGAGGCCTTCAACGATGGTGTCGGTGCGGCGGAGGCCGGCGTGGCGGCGCACGCGAACTCGCCGAAGCACCCGAGGCCGAACCGGACGAGCTCACCGCCACCTACTCCGGGTGTGCCGTGGACCGCGGGTCCGTTCCGTCGCCGGTGCGGGCCCACGCCGCGCGGCGACGGGACTCGTCCTCCTGGGCAAGGCGGCGCAGCACGGCCAGGACGGGTTCGAGGAGCAGGACGACGATGGCCGCGTGTTCGGCGAGCCGGAGGCGGTCCTCGATGTGTTCGAGCCGGTCGAGGTCCAGTCGGGCTGCGGCGGCGGCGAGTTCGGCGTAGGGCAGCAGTTCCTCCGTGCCGTACTCCATGCCGAGGCGGTTGAGGTCCATCAGGCTGGCGGCGAGTGCTCTGCGGTGCGGCGATTCCTCGGAGATCTCCCAGCGCATGGCCTCCAGCAGCTGGTCGACCCGCGGCGCCTGCTCGTCGACCGCGTCGGTCTCGGCGGCGTCGACCGGAGTGGGCAGGGCGTAGTGGACGACGCGGAGCGTGTCCAGCGGTTCGAGCGGCTGGTCGATCGCGGTGAGGACGTCGCGGGCGGCGGAGATGGACAGGCCGCCGCGGGCGGTCAGGGCGCGGATCAGCCGCAGGCGCTGGGCGTGTTCGTCGCCGTACAGGGTCAGGGTGGCCCCGAGGGATCGGCCGGGCGGCAGCAGGCCTTCCCGCAGGTAGTACTTGATGGTCCCGACCGGTGTCCCGGTCAGGCGGCTCAGGTCGGAGATCCTCATGCGCTCGCTCACTCGGCTGTTCGGTATGCGCCCAGTCTTCCAGACCCCCAGATGGACACCCCTGTTCGGTAGTGCCACTATTGAGCTAGAAAGTGAAGGTTTCTAGCAAGCGTCCGACCAGGCGCGATGCCGGAAACCGCTCACTTCCGCCCCTGAGCGCCACCCCGACGCGACATCGCAACTGGAGCACCATGCCAGCCCCACGCCCCACCGGACCCGGGTCCCACGAACAGGCCCCCGCCACCCGCCACCGCTGTGGGAGGAGCCATGTCTGAACCGCCCCACGCGCTCAGGGCCAGCGCACGCGGACTGCTGCGCAGGAAGAGCCTGTGGCTGCCGTCCGCGGTGATCCTCGGCCTGCTGTCGTTCGTCCTCTCCCTGCTGTACCTGGGCGCCAACAACAACCCGGTCGGCTCGATGAAGGACCTGCCGATCGCACTGGTCAACGCGGACCGGGGCACCCAGGTCGCGGGCAAGCAGGTCAACCTGGGCGAGCAGATCACCCCGCAGATCGCCCAGGACCCCGGCTCGAAGGGCAAGGTCGCCTGGAAGCAGGTCGACCGCCGAACCGCCGACGACCTCCTCGCCAAGGACAAGGTGTTCGGCGCGCTCGTCATCCCGGACGACTTCTCCGCCTCCGTGGCCGCCCTCGGCGGCCCGCCCCAGCACGATCCGCACCCGCCGACCATGACCGTGCTGACCAACCCCGCCGCCGGAAGCTTCGGCTCGAACATGGCGTCCGAGATCAACCGCCAGGTCGTCCACACCGTCTCCACCCAGGTGGGCCAGGAGCTCACCCGGCAGCTGGGCCAGCAGGCCCAACCGCACGCCGCCTCCGGCTCCACCGAGCACCCCGCCGCCCCCGGCGCCGCCGCACAGCTGATGATCGCCGACCCGGTCAAGGCCGCGATCGAGGAGGGCCACCCGCTCGGCGACCACAGCGGCCTCGGACTGAGCGCGTTCTTCTACACCCTCGTCCTCGTCCTCGGCGGCATGCTGGGCGCCAACGTCATCCACACCCAGCTGGACACCGCACTCGGCTACATCGCCAGCGACAAGGGCCCGTTCCGCACCACCAAGCCCGTGCAACACCTCAGCCGGGTACGGCACTTCGCGGTCGGCTCGGTCCTCATGGCCGTCCTGTCGATGGCGACCTCCGCACTGGCCATGGCCGCCGCCGTCGGCGTCGTCGGCATCGATGCCTCCCACCTGCCCCAGCTGTGGATCTTCGGTACCTGCGCCACGGCATCGATGGGCATCACCGCCCTGGCCCTGCTCGCCGCCTTCGGCACCCCGGGCCCGATCATCTCCATGCTCGTGCTGATCGGCCTGGCCATCCCATCCGCCGGCGCCACCATCCCCCTTGAGGCACTGCCCGGGTTCTACCGGTTCCTCGCCGACTTCGAACCCTTCCGCCAGGTCGTCGACGGCGTCCGCTCCATCCTCTACTTCGACGCCCAGGCCGAGGCCGGACTGGGACGGGCCTGGAGCATGGTCGGCATCGGCTTCGCGGTCTCTCTCCTCCTCGGCCTCGCCATCACCCGCCTCTACGACCGTAAGGGCCTGCACCGCACCGCGCCCCACACACCCGCACCGCAACCCGCCCCGATCGGCTGACCCGCCCACGCACCGTCCGACGCCGGCCCCGCGCCGACGCCGGACCGCCGGTGCACCGCCCCCGTATGCCCGCACGACACCTGGAAGGCCCCCGTGCCCCGGCACACACCCGAAAGAACTCCCGCTCCACCCGGCCGAACCACACCGAAGACCCTCGCCCGCGCTCCCCGCCCCGAGACCCCTCCCCCGGCCGCGCCGTCCCCGCAGCCACTCGGCCGCATGTACCGGATAGCCACCCTCTGGAAGACCCGGCTGGAGCCCCTCCTCAAGCGGCACGGCCTCACCGCCACCGGCTTCCATGTGCTCGTCACCCTGCGCCAGGCCGGGCCCGCCCACAGCCTGACCACCGGCGAACTGGCCGCCCTCGACCTGGTCACCTGCTCCGGAATGACCACCCGCGCGGACAAGTTGGAGCAGCAACGACTGATCATCCGCGAACGCGACGACCACGACCGGCGCATCATCCACCTCAGGCTCACCGAACACGGCCTCGACCTCGTCGACCACCTCCTCGCCCACTACCGCGCATGCGAACAGCGCCTACTGGCAACGCTCGACGCCGACGAACAGCGGACCCTCTCCAAGCTGCTCGGCAGCATGGAGCACTCCCTGCGACACGACGGGCAGACCCTCGTTCCGCACGTGCGCTGCGACGGCCGCGACTGATCTTCGCTCACGTCAGGAGGAAGCTTTGACGGCGGACCAGCCGCCGTCCACCACGAGGGTCGTACCGGTGATGTAGGAGGCGTCGGAGGAGGCCAGGAAGGCCACCGCCGCGGCGACCTCCTCGGGGCGGCCGAAGCGCTTGGCGACGGTCTCGGCCACGCTGTTCGCCCGGCCGACCTCGTCCACCCGGTCCCAGGCCGCCGTCATGATCGGGCCGGGGAGCACGGTGTTCACCCGGACCTCGGGCCCGTACTCCACGGCGAGTTGACGGCCCATCGAGCACAGCGCGCCCTTGGCCGCGGCGTACGCGGGGTGGCCCGGGATGCCGACGAGCGCGTGCACCGAGGAGGCGAGAACCAGCGAGCCCTCGCTCGCGCGCAACAGGTCGGCGAAGGCCCGCACGGCGAGCCAGGATCCCTTCAGGGTGACCGCGAGCTGGCGGTCCCACTCGTCCTCCGCCAGTTCGTGGGCCGGCTTGACGGTCACGGTGTAGGCGTTGCTGAACAGGACGTCCAGGCGCCCGTAGCGGTCCCGGACGTGTGCGGCCAGTCCGTCCCACACGGCGGCGGCGGACACGTCACCGTGCCGGTACTCGGCCCGGCCGCCCTCCCGGACGAGGGAATCGACCAGGACCCGGCCGGCGTCGTCGTCGATGTCGACGGCGGTCACCGCGGCGCCCTCGGCGGCCAGCCGCCGGGCCGTCGCAGCGCCGATGCCGTTGGCGGCGCCGGTGACCAGGGCGACCCGCCCATGGAATCTGCGAGGTGTCTGCTCGGGCATGGCCTCACCGTAGCCCTTGGCACTGATTGCGGAAATATCCAGGCGAAGAGGCGGCGGCTCAGGTGGAGCGGGCTGGTTTCGGAGGCGCCCTGAGCTTGGGCTCGGACTCAGCTCCCGATGGTGCCGAGCAGTTGCCTCAGGCATAGGCGGATCGCCAGAACCGGTGAAGGACCGCCAATGCCCTGTGCCAGGCTTTCGACGTGTGTCATCCTGCGCAGGGCGGAACCGGGCGGCGGGGGGACTCATGGGCAAGTCGTCAGACGAAGCGCTGTTCTTGGCGGCCCGTGCCGCGCACCGCGTCCTCCATCACATGGTGGTGGAAGGAGGTCAGGCCAGGGACTTGGAAGCCGACGTCCAGGCGGCCGGGCCGGCGATGTTCGGGGTGCTGAACGCGTTCCTGCGTAACGTCATGGAGTACGTGTTCAACGGCTCGGAGCCCGTCGAGCACATCCACGCCTACCTGGTCCAACTCCAACAGGCCCATCCGTCGGAACTGAAGGCCCTTCAGCCGCAGCCGATGGCCGTGTTCGTCAAGGAACAGATCGGGCCCGGCGCTCCTCCGCCCGGACAGTCCCGATTCCAGGTGAACGACGGAGTCGTCTACCAGTCCCGCCTGATCGCCGAGTACACGGCCAAGCACGAAGGCTTCTCACGCGACCAAGTGGAGTTGTACCTGCAAGGTGCGACAGCCCGATACGTCACGGGAGGCTTCTGAGCTTCCGGTGACGGCCTGGCACGTGTCGCCGAGCTGTCCCGAGTCGCAAGCGACGCCAGGACCGCTCTCTCCGGGGCGAGCCGGCCGCCGAGGATTCCTCGCGGTGTCCTGTGCGCGGAGTCCACGGTCTCGCCACCCGACTGCAACTGTCAGAAGCTTGTGGGGATGCGGCAAGGGGGAAATACCGATGCCAGATGTCAGGGGCGTGTTGCTGCCCGCCTACGTGGTGGCCGACGAGTCCGGATCGATGGCGGTGTGCGAACGGGAACTGGCAGACGGCCTGGTCTCGCTGCACGAGGCGCTGCGGGGCGCACCGATGATCTCGGCGAAGGTCCGGCTGGCGATCCTGGGCTTCTCGGACGACGTCGAGGAACGCCTGCCGCTCTCCGACGTGCGCAACGAACTGCAGTTGCCCCGCTTCGTCATCCGGGGGCTGACCTGCTACGGCGCGGCCTTCGAGGACCTGCTCGCGCGTATCCCCGACGACGTCCGCCGGTTGAAGCAGGAGGGGTACCAGGTGCACCGACCGGTGGTCTTCTTCCTGAGCGACGGGGCCCCCACCGATGGGGAGTCGTGGCGGGAGCCGCATGGGCGGTTGGTCGATCGGAGCATCACCAGGGCGGCCCCGAACATCATCGCGTTCGGGGTGGGCCAGGCCGAGCCGCGGACGATCGCGGAGATCGCCACCCGCCCCGACTTCGCGTTCGTCGCCGTTCCCGGGACAAACGTGGGGAAGGCCATCACCGGGTTCTTCGAGACCTTGACGCAGAGTCTGATGGAGTCGGGCGGTGCGCTGGCGAGGGGCGCCGGCGAACTGCTCGTCAAGCCGCCGGACCCCAGCATCATGCGCGTACCCATTGACATGGTGTGACCATGAGTCTGCCGAACCCTCGCCCGCAGCCCCGGACACCGGCAACGCCGGTCGACCTCACACCACCTCGCCCCGAGACACCACCTCGCCCCGAGACGCCACCACGGCCGGAGATCCCGCCGCGTCCGAAGGCGCCGCCCGACCCGACCGTCTGGCCACCGATCGTGGTCGACCGCGCCGGTGCCGTCTTCGAGCCCAGGCCGCCCAAGGGGCGCAGCTACCGTGCGGACACCGAGTCCGACGGCTGGTCCACGCCCCGCGCGCAGCTGCGCATGGCCTCCGTCCGCGGCAATGCCCACCGTTACTACGGCAAGCCGCGCCAGGACTCGGCCGCGGCGGCCGTGCACGCCGCCTCGGGCACGATCGTGTTCGCCGTCGCCGACGGGGTGTCGGCTGCCGAGGTCCCCGAACTCGGTTCCGCGCTTGCCTGCGAGGCCGCGCTCGGAGCGGTGCTCGACCGACTGGACGCCGGTCAGCGCCCTGTCGAGTGGGCCGCCGTCCTGCGCGACGCGGCCGCCGCCCTGCTCGAACGCGGCGCAGCCCTGCTCGACGACCCGGCCCCCGACCCGGCGAAGGTGGAGCGGCTGCTCGCCACCACCCTCGTGGTGGGGACGGCGTGCCCGGTCCCCGGCGGCCTGGACGTGGCCCTCTCCCGGGTCGGCGACTCCGGGGCCTGGGCCCTGGATCTCCGCCATGCCGCGTACCGCGCGCTGTTCGCACCCAAGTCGGCTCCGGACGCGGAGGTTGTCTCCAACGCGGTGGTGCCGCTGCCCCGCTGCCCCGAACCGGCGGAACTGGCCGGCTGTCAACTCACTGCGGGGCAGGTCCTGTTGGTGGGCACCGATGGATTCGGCGATCCGCTCGGGGACGGCACCGGCTTGGTGGGCGCGCTGTTCGCCCGGCAGTTGGCCACCGAGCCGTCCGCCGCTTGGCTGGCACACGTCCTGGACTTCTCCCGGGAGACCTTCGACGACGACCGGACACTGATCGCTCTCTGGCCGGTCGCCGAGCCGGGGCCCCTGCCGTGACCTCGCCGGCTCCGACGGTCAGCCTCTCCGACCTCGTCCTGGGCGCGGAGCTGGGAAAGGGCGGCCAGGGCGTGGTCCGTTCGGTCCGTTCGGTCCGCGGCCGTCCGGCCGGCCTGGCGTCGGCCGTCTACAAGGAGTACCTGCCGGCCGTCCTGCCCTCCCTCCGCTCCGGGGTGCTGCAGTCCATGGTCGACCTCCCGGGGGTGCCGGACGACGATGCCCGTTGGCTGCGCGAACATGCCGCCTGGCCCGACGCCCTGGTGACCCATCAGGGCGCCGTCACCGGCTTCCTGATGCGGAAGGTGCCCGAGCGGTTCAGGTTCGACTACCGGGGGCTCAGCCCGGTGGGTTCGGAACGCAAACCCGCCAACTTCGAGTTCCTGCTCAACAGCGACGACTACGTGGCCCGGATCGGCCTGAAGATCACCCCCCGTGACCGGCTGGCGCTGCTCCGGGAACTGGCCCGCACCCTGGAGCGGATGCACCGACTCGGCATCGCCGTCGGCGATCTGTCGCCGAGGAACGTGCTCTTCGCCACCGGGCCCACCGCCACGTGCTTCTTCCTCGACTGCGACGCGATGCGTTTCCGGGGCGACAGCGCGATGCCTCAGCTGGAGACCCCGGAGTGGCAGGGCCACGACGGGGAGGAGAAGGCGACGCCGCACAGCGACGCCCTCAAGTTCGGACTGATGGCCATCCGGCTGATCGCCCGGGACCAGAGCGCGACGGACCCCGGGGTCCTGTCGTCCATCGACCCCGAGCTGGCCGACCTGGCCACCGGAAGCCAGTCGCGGCCGGACGCGCGCCCGACCCCCGGCGAGTGGCTCCCCGCCCTGGAGCGTGCCCTCGTCAACGCCTCGACCAAGCCCGCCGCACCGTCGCCGCGGCCCCCTTCGCCGCCCCCACCCCGGCCGACCTCACCCACCCGACCGCACACGGCACGACCGGGCCCGGTGGGGCCGGGCCCGGTGAGGCCGGGCCCGGTGAGGCCGGGTGGTGCACCGGCACCCGCGCCGACCCCACCCACCACCGTCCCGCCGGTCCCGCCTCCGAAACGCGGCAAGGCCGTCGGCTGGCTGCTCGCAATCGTGGTCGCCGCAGCGTTGCTGTTCGGCTCGTCGGACGGCGACTCCACCCCGCGGTCCGACCCCGCCCCACAACCCCCGGTGTCCCACTTCGTCGTCCCGGAGCCGCCGCCGATCGTGCCGCCGGCCTCCGTCCTGCCGACTCGACCGGCGCCGGATCCGCCCAGCCCGACCGTCGAGAGCCCGACCGCCGAGAGTCCGACCGCGCCACCGCCCGACCCGATCCGGACCGCCCGGGCGGGTCAGTGCTTCGGCGCCGACGGCAGCGGGCAGGACGTCCGACTCGAACCGGCGGACTGCGGCAACGGGGTGTTCAAGGTGCTGCGGGTCTTTGAGGGCACCACGGACCAGAGCCGCTGCGACGACATCCCCGCCGACACGTGGAACTTCTCCTACCCGGGCTACAACCTGGTCCTCTGCCTGAGCTACCAGTACGAGCACGGCGACGCGTACTACGCCCGGCCCGGTCAGTGCGTGTACGGCGAGCCCGGCACCTCGTGGGTCCAACTGTCCTGCCAGACAGGTGCCTTCACCGTCCTGGCACGCCACCAGGGGCCGGCCGACGCCAATTTCTGCGGCGCCGCTCCGAGCGCCCAGAAGGTCATGCAGTTCCCGGTCCCCCGCTTGGACAGCCAGAGCGTGACGCTCTGTCTGGAGATGCGCTATCCCGACGACCTGGGACGGGCGGTGGTGAACCAGTGCCTGGCCCAAACCGGCCCCGCCAACCACGCGACCTTCACGAAAGCCCCCTGCGACCGGGCCAACGTGATCGTCGTCGGCCGGACCAGTACCTACAACGCCCCGGGATTCTGCGGCCGTTACGGCTGGGGCACCTGGTCCCCTAAGACCTACACCGACCTGGCCTACACCGTCTGCTACCGGAACCTCTGAGCCCCGGTCAGCCCCCGGCCGCGCGCAGCGCCGCCGCCAGGCACCGGGCGGCCCTCCTGGTGTCCGGGTGCTCCTCGCCGCGGACCCGCCCGGAGATCGCCCGGGCAGCGCGCCACGCGGTGACGGCCCGATCGGTCAGCCCTACCAGGTCGTAGACGTCGGCGAGCAGGACGAGCTGGTCCAGCGTGCGCGAATGTTCCTCCCCGAAGATCCGCCGCACGTCCGCCAGGAGGTGTTCCAGCTCCTGGACGATCGCGTCGTAGCCCCCGCACTCGGCCCGCGCCGTCGCCAGATCGCTGCGCGCCGTCAGGGTCATCGGATGCTCCGGGCCGAACACCCGCCGGCTCGCGGCCAGCGTCTGTTCGAGCAGCGGGATCGCAGACTCGGCATCCTCCGCCATCACGCAGGTGCGGCCGAGGCCGCTCCGGATCATGAGCACCTCCGGGTGGTCCTCGCCGAGGACCCGGACGGCGGTGGCGAGCGTCCCCCGGTACAGCTCGATCGCCATCCCGTACTCCGCGACGGCGTCGTAGGCGTTCGCGAGGCTCGAAGCCATGCGCAGCGCAGTGGGGTGCTCCTCGCCGAAGACGCGGCGCGCGTCGGCGGCGACCGGGGCAAGCATCGCCAGCGCCCCTTCCGGATCGCCCGCGTCGAGTCGGGCGTGGGCCAGGTTGTGACGGGCCAGCAGGGTCGACGGGTGGTCTTCGGCGTGGATCCGCCGGCGGTCGTGGAGGTTCTGTTCGAGCAGGGGGAGCGCCTGTGCGAAGTCCCCGCCCTCGGCGAACGCGCCCGCGAGGTTGTTGCGGATCGTCAGTGTGTCCGGGTGGTCGGGGCCCAGGACCCGGAGACTGTCGGCAAGGGCTTGCTTCAGCTGGGGAACCGCCCGCCGGCTGTCGCCGAGGGCGAGCTGCGCGGTGGCCACGTTGCTGCGGGAGTGCAGCGTGTTCGGGTGGTCGGGGCCGAGGATCCTCTCGTAGTCGGCGAGGTTGCGGTCGAGCAGGGGCAGCGCCCGGGCGAGGTCTCCGGCGGCGCTGTACGCGACAGCCAGGCTTTCACGACAGGTGACGGTGTCGGGGTGCCCGTCACCCTTCACCCGGCGGTAGCCGTCCAAGGTCAGCTTCAGCACGGCGATCGCCCGGTGGGCTTCTCCGGCGGCCAGTTGGGCGCCGGCGAGGTTGGTCCACACCCGCAGCGTCCTGGGGTCCTCCTCGCCGAAGACCCGGCGCACATCGTCCAGGATGTCCTCGAACAACCGGATCGCCCGCCTGGCGTCACCGGCCTCGCGCAGTAGGTCGGCGAGGTTGTTGGTGCAGACCAGAGTGTCCGGGTCGGCGCGGTCGGTCAGTCTCCGGAATCCGTCCCGGGCCCGGTTCACGAAAGCGATTCCGGTCGCCAGGTCTCCCTGCGAACCCAGGAAGATCCCGGCCTGGTTCAGGGCGGCCGCGGTCTTCAGGTCGTCGGTGGCCGGGTCCGCATGTTCGGCCAGGGCCGCGATCTGCTCCGTCAGCCACCGCCAGACGGGCCAGTGACGCACGTCCTTCGTGGTTTCGGGCATCGCCCCGACCAGTAGACCGGTGGCCCGCGCGCGGGCCCTGGCGATCGCCTCCGGTGACCGGTGCGGATCCGCCGGATCCGGCGTCCGGGCCACCGCCTGGACCAGCCGGTGCACCGTCAGGAAGCCGCCCCCGTCGGGCCCCTCCGACCGGCGGGCGATCATGCTGTATGCCGTCAGGCGCCCGAGCGCGTGGGCGAGTTCCGGTTCGGCGGCCAGGCCGTCGAGCAGTCGGCGGGGAATGCCGGTCGGCGCGAGCCAGGCCAGCACCCGCAGGACCTCCCCGACCAACGGGGTGTCGGCGACACGGTCCAGTGTGATGCGCCAGATCCGGGCGATGGTCCGGTCCGGGTCGGTGTGCTCGTCGCCCCTGTTGTAGGCCACGACGGGCTGCTCGGCGAGCAGCCGGAGGTAGGCGTGCGCCCCGGTGGCGGTCTGCGCCAGGTACGCGCCCGCCTGGACGACGGCCAGTGGCAGGTGGCCGAGCGCCTCGCACACCTCCCGGCCTCCGGGCGGCGGGGCGGGTCCGCGGCCCGTACTCGCGGCCAGCAGGCGGAGCGACTCCTCCGCGCCCAACGATTCCAGCACCTGCGTGTCGGCCCCGATCCGCTGCCATCCGACCGAACTGCGACTGGTGATCAGGAACCGGCCGGAGCCGGAGATCCCGGCGAGCAGCGGAGCGAGGCTGTCGGCCGCCGTCGCGTTGTCGAGCACCACCAGCCACCCATCGTGCGCGGACAGCCAGGCCAGCGCCCGTTCGACCAGCGCCTCGGAGGCCAGCAGGCTCGCGGCGGGTTCCAGGGCGAGGGCGAACCTGCGCAGACCTGCCGCGATCGCGGTGGTGTCGTCGGCCGTGAACCACACGACCTGTGAGTAGTGGTGGCCGTGGGTGCACACGTACTGCGCGGCCAGTGCGCTCTTGCCGACGCCACCGAGACCGTGCACGGTGTGCACCACCACGCCGGGCCCCGGCGCCAGGGCCCGCGCTATTCGGGACAGCGCGTCGAGCCGTCCGACGAACGACTGCACCCGGCCGGGGATCCCCACCGGCCCCGCGGTAGGCGGAAGTTCGTCGATCGCCCGCAGCGGCGGGAGCCGCGTGACGGTGATCGGGGAGTGGTCGCCGGTGGTGATCTGACCGTAGTTCGACCCGGCGATCAGGACCGCTCGTTGGCCGGTGGCCCCGACGGGCGTGCCGGGCCAGGGCCCGGCGGATGTCACTCCGGCCCCGAGATCGGCGAGTTGTCGCCCGTGGTGATCTGACCGTAGTTCGACCCGGCGATCAGGACCGCTCGCTGGCCGGTGGCCCCGACGGGCGTGCCGGGCCAGGGCCCGGCGGATGTCACTCCGGCCCCGAGATCGGCGAGTTGTCGCCCGTGGTGATCCTTCCGCCGTGGTTGGTCCCGACGGCCACCGACCGCTCCCCGTCGGCCTGGACTGGCGAAGCGGCCGGCACCGGCGGAAGCATGGCGGCCACCTGCGCGGCCAGCTCCGGGTCCGCCAGCAGGAGCCTGCGGACCTGCAGCCGCAGCGCGGCCAGCGCGTCCGGGTTCAGCCGGTCCTCGGCGAGGTCCTCCACCGCCGCCTCCAACGGCGCCGGCGCGGGGGCGCGGTGCAGCAGTCTGGCCAGCAACCGCTGCCCCAGCCCGACCGTGGCCCCGGCTGCGGCATCCTGCGTCCGCCGCAGCACCTCCACCCCGTAGGCACCGACTGCTGCGCCGATCGCCGGCACGACCTGACCGACGATCACATCCACATCGGGCACGACGTCTCCTCCCAGCCGTCCGGTCACCCACCAGGCTAGCCAACTACGCGTGCCACCGGGCCTGTTACTCCAAACCGGCAGGGGTGCCGGACCAGGTCGTCCAGGAGATCTGCTGCACCGGCTCGCGCCCCGTCACCGTCCGACATCGAGGCCGCCACGCAGGTGCACCTTCGGCCCCGCGGTGTCTGCCCCCACGATGCCTTGCCACCTGCCGACAATCCCGGCGGCGCCCGCAGCCGGCCGGGGACCCGAAGCACGGCCGCACAGTCGTTCACCATCGTCGGCTGCGCCTACAGCGTCAGCCAGGGCGCCGACGCCTCGATTCACCCGGGCGCGGCGGAGGCGGGGCCGCTGGAGCCGCCCCGGTCATCGGGTCGTGGAGGTCATCCCGTCGGACCCGTGCTGGTGCTCCTGCGCCTCGTCCATGGCCTCGTAGATCTTGTTCTTCAGGCCCTCGGGGTCCGGAACATGCCTCAGCGTCAACATCCCCTGCTCGGAGGCCGACTCGACGTTGAGCGTCCCGCAACGGATGATCCGCTCCCACAGCGAAGCCTCGAACGAGATGTCGTTCACCCGGAGGAGCGGAACGCTGTGACCGGTCTTGGTCAGGAAGCCGCTGCGCAGGTGGAGCCGCTTGGTGGTGAGGATGTAGACCGTGCCACGCCACTTCATCAGCGGGATCAGCCAGTACCGCAGGGAGACGAACAGCGCCGCGGCGAGCACCACGTAGCTTCCCACCCTGCCCCAGCCTTCGCCGCTGGGCAGCAGCCACAGGATCCCGCCCGCCACGACCCAGGTGAGGCACAGCACGACGAACTCGCCGACGAGCTGCGTCCAATGCTGCCGGGTGACGTAAACGAGGTCTTCGTCCTCGGCGAGGTGGCGGTCCACAGTAAGCATGATGTGCATCCTGGCACACCACCTCCCGTCCGCCCACGGGCTTACCAATCACCGCCGCTCCAGCACCTCGCCGTCACGCCCTCCACAGACACGAACCCTCGCCACCCGGGGAACGGGCGAAGGCAACCTCCCCGGCCGAGGCCAGGACCCCCGCCCTCCTGAGCCCGGCCCCACGCTCAGCCTCCTGCCGGACGCCGCCCGGCGCACCAGCACCCACTGCCCCACCGACCACTGCCCGCACGCCAACCGGCCCGGACGAACGAGCCATCAGGACCCTGGCCCGCCCGCGCGTACGCCGGCGCGCGCGGACCGGGCGCTCTCCACCGTCGGCGATCGAGCGCGCCCGCTACCGGCTCGAAGCCTTCGACACCACCCAGGCGGTCCGTACGACGCCCCGCCACTGCGTCCGGACCCGGCGGGCGAACGATCGGCACAGGTCACGCGCCTCGTCCACGCGCACTCCCCCGCCGGCGAAGCGGGGTGCCTCGCCGCTCCCGGGCGAGGACGTGGTGAACCTGGAACCCGCTCCGCGCTTCGCGAACCACGACCCGCAAGCAACGCCTGGGCTATCTTCGAGACCTGCCTCGAGGCGATGCCGGCGCAGGCCGCCGCACCGGTGATCGCCGAATACACCGGCGCCCTCGCCGCAGTCGAGGAGTTCACGCTCAAGAACGCCGCCGCCATGGTCGAAGTCGCTCCGGATCGACGCCGGGCTCCTCGGCCCTTTCAGCACCCGCCCCCGAAGACCGGTCCGTGCCGCCCCGCCAGGGGGCCACCGATCCACCGTCAGCCGTCGTCCCTCAGCGTCCTTGGAGCACCGCGTGGAACTCTCCCGGCCCGGAACCCGCAATCACCGCCGACCGTTCGGCGC
This sequence comes from Kitasatospora sp. NPDC004614, assembly GCF_042873675.1. Classification (NCBI taxonomy): domain Bacteria; kingdom Bacillati; phylum Actinomycetota; class Actinomycetes; order Kitasatosporales; family Streptomycetaceae; genus Kitasatospora; species Kitasatospora sp. NPDC004614. The sequence goes on along the minus strand of NZ_JBIALR010000001.1, from coordinate 87,509 downwards.
GGCTCCGGCGGCAGCCGTCGCACCGAGCGCGACGGCGATCAGCGCCGCCGCGCCCCCCGAACCCGCCTCCGCCGGCGAGCGACTCCCCTCGGGGTTCAGCGAGCACCGCACCGTCGCGGCCGGTATCGGCCTGCACTACGTCATCGGCGGCCACGGCCCGACCCTGGTACTGCTGCACGGCTACCCGCAGACCTGGTACGAGTGGCACCGCATCATGCCCGCCCTCGCCGAGCACTACACGGTCGTCGCCCCCGACCTGCCGGGCGCCGGCCAGAGCGACGCCCCGCCCTCGGGCTACGACAAGAAGACGATGGCCGCCGAGGTCCACGCGCTGCTGGCATCACTCGGCAAGGACCAGGACGTGCGGGTCGTCGGCCACGACATCGGCACCATGGTCGCCTACTCGTACGCCGCGCAATACCCTTCCACGGTAAGAAAGTTGGTGCTCAGCGAGGCCCCGATCCCGGACGACGGCATCTACCAGTTCCCCGCGCTGACGAAGAACGGCCCCGGGGTGTGGAACTTCGGGTTCTTCAACGTGACCAACGGCCTGCCGGAGGACATGATCCGGGGCCGGGAGACCACCTGGATCGCCGGCTTCATCGACGGCCTGGAGGGCGTCAAGGGCGCCGTCACCGCGGAGGACGTCCGGGTGTACGCCCACTACCTGCGCGACCCCGCCCACCTGAGGGCGAGCCTGGCGTGGTTCCGCGCGTTCCCGCAGGACATCCAGGACAACGCACGGTTCCGGCAGACCCCCCTGCCGATGCCGGTGCTCGCCATCGGCGCGTCGGGCAGCCTCGGCCCAGCCGTCGGCGAGCAGGCCAAGGCGTACGCCTCCGACGTCACCGGCGTGACCATCGCAGACTCCGGCCACTGGATCTACGAGGAACACCCCGAGGAACTGACCGCTCTGCTGCTCGACTTCCTCGGACGCCCCTGACCACCTCACCGAGGCGCCCAAGCGCCGACGAACCGTTCGCCACACGTCGGACTGCGGCGAGGTCGCAGCGTTCGTCGCCGGTGAGCTGGGAGCCCAGGAGGGCCAGCACAGCGTCGAGTCATGACCGTGGGCCTTCCAGGGGCCGGCCGCCGGCGGACCGGCGGCGTGAGCGGGTGGTCAGGGGCGTGTCCGTGCGGTGGGGCGGCCGAACAGCAGGTCGTAGCCGGGTGGCAGCTGGAGCAGGATCCGCCTGGTGAGGTCGTCGCCGGCGGCGTCGGCCACCGTGGACAGGACTGCGCCGATGTCCCACGGGGCCGTGGCTTCGGTGGCTCCCTCGATCCAGGCCGCGGTCGCGCGCACGAACCGCTCCGGGCTGAGCGGCTCGGCTGCCTGCAAGGGGTTGAGCAGGATCAGGGCCATGGTCTCCGGCAGGCGGGCGGCCAGTTCCGCGCGCGCGTCGCCGACCAGGTGGGCGCCGAGCAGGGCCAGGACGACCCGGGCGGCCCGCTCGGCCTCCTGCGGGGTGTCGTACTCGCCGCGCTCCCGGACCTCGTCCAGGAACGCCTCCCATCGAAGAGTCACCGCGGTTCTCCCTCCGTTCCAATGTCCGGCGCGACCGTGCCCGCTCGGGGCTCGACGGCCAAGCGCCGGTGCAGACCGGTGAGTTCGAGCAGCCGGACGACGCGGCGGCCGGCTCCGCGCAGGATCAGGCGCCTGCCGCTGCGGTCGGCCTGGTTGCGGGCCCGGACGAGGGCGCCCAGGCCCGCGCAGTCCATGAACGTCACCTCCGACAGATCGAGCACCACCTCCCGGTGCGCCTCGAGCGCGGCGGCCAGAGCACGGCGCAGCGCGGGGGCGGTGTCGAGGTCGATCTCGCCGTCCACCCGCACGATGAAGGGGTGGTTGCTCTGGCCGTTCATGGCGTTGCCACGTCGCTGCGGGTGGGCCGGTCCGGGCGGAAGCGGCCGGCCGTTGGGGGTCGGGGGTGTTCCGGCCGCCCTTGCGATCGAGGGGGGAGAGATCAGGGGGCGGCCGGAACGGCACCGGGGGTTGGTCAGGCCTGGATCTGCTTGCGGTCGCCGCCGTGACTGATCGCGACCTTCCGGGGCTTGGCCTTCTCCGCGACCGGGATCTTCAGGGTCAGCACGCCGGCGTCGTAGTCGGCGGTGATCCCGGCGGGGTCGAGGGTGTCGGAGAGCATGACCTGGCGGGAGAACACTCCGAGCGGGCGCTCGGACAGCTCCCACTTCACGTCCTCGCCCTGGTGCCGCGGGCGGCGTTCGGCCTTGACGGTCACCATGTTCCGCTCGACGTCGATGTCGATCGCCTCCGGGTCCACCCCCGGCAGGTCGAAGCAGATCACGTACTCGTCGCCGGCCCGGTAGGCGTCCAGCGGCATCGGTGCCGGACGCGACCAGGTCCCCGTGTTGCCCAGGAACTGCTGGGTCAGACGGTCCAGCTCGCGGAACGGGTCAGTGCGCAACAGCATCGCGAAACACCTCCACTGATCGAATGGGTGCCAGTGCGCTTCACCTGACACCTTTGTAGCGCGTCATCCATCCGATGACAAGTCCACGTGTCGCGTATAGAGTGACTTCATGAGTGAGAAGCCCCGCAGACCCGCCGCCGGTCCTCCCCAGCCGGTCGAGCCCGCCTCGTTCCTGGCGGCCGCGGCGGCGCTGGCCGCCATCGACGACGCCGTCCGCACCGCCCAGGACCCCGCGTCCCGGCCCCCGGCCTCCCCTGACGGGCAGGAAGGCCCCGAGCAGGCCCTGGCCGCCCTGATGCTGCTGCGCGAGCTGCGTACCCAGCTCGCCGGGTGGGAAGCCGGCCTGGTGGAGAGCGCCCGGGAGGCCGGCGCCACCTGGGCCGACCTCGCCCGGCCCATGGGCGTCGCCAGCCGCCAGGCCGCCGAGAACCGCTACCTGCGCCTCAAGCCCGCCGGTGGCACACCGCAGGCCGCCACCGGCGTGGAACGCGTCAAGGCGGTCCGTGACCGGCGGGCCGCCGACCGGACGGTCACCGCCTGGGCCCGCGACAACGCCGCCGAGCTGCGGGTCCTCGCAGCCCGGATCACCATGACCGCACTCACCCCCGGCGCCCACTCCGCCCAGGCCGCGCTGACCGCCGCCCTCGGCGCCACCGACCCCGCCGACCTCATAGAGCCCCTCGCCGCCATCCGCCCCCACCTCGGCACCGATCAGGCCGACCTCGCCACCCGCCTCGACACCCTCACCCACCACACCACCCAGCTCCGCGATGACAGCGACCGACGCCGCGCCTGACCCCGTCGCCACCGCCGCCCCCGAAAGGCGCTGGCAGGACATCCTGGACCGGATCCAAGACCTGGAAGCACGAGTAGCCGCCACCACGAGCACCGTCACCGCCGCCCTCGACCACCACCTCGCCCGGCTCGACGCCCTGCGCCGCCGGCTCGCCCATCCCGACTGGCCGCTGCCCGCCGCCGCCCCGGGCAGCCCCCCGACCACACCGGCGGACAACCGGCCGACCTGACCGGGCCGGAAGCCACCGCAGCCGTCCGACCCGGCGCCCGTGCCCCGCCCTCGCCGGTCGCCCCCATCCCCAGCGGCGGCGACCGGCCGCTCCCCCGCGCGCGGGGCGCAGACTGTCTACCTCGCCGACACGGAAAAATCTGCGCTCGCTGGAGTAGACATTGCCGCGCACCGTGGCTAGTTTTTCTCTCGTAGACGAGGTCGAGCGGTACCCGCCAGACACGAACTGGCGGGCAGCAGTACGCAAGTGCACAGGTCGGCACGGTTGCAGGGTTCTGAAGCCACGGATGGTGCAGTAGGCGACAGGGCCGGCGGCCGGGCCTGGCGGCCCGCAGGTATCAGGGGTCGCAGACCGAGCGGTACCGCAGTTCAGCAGGACGCAGGACACGCCGGGCAGGTGGGCGTGAAGAAGGTGACGCAAAGACGGCGCGGTAGCGGAGTCCCGGAGCCACAGCAGGTGCAGGACGGCGACGGGGCTGGCGACCGGGCCAGGTGGCCCGCAGGTATCAGGGGCCGCCACCGAGCGGTACCGCAGTGCGGTAAGTGCATGACCGGCAAGTGAAGTTGAGTCGGGCAGTACCGGCAGTCGCAGTACGCGGTATCCCAGTGAAGGCGCCAGGCTGCCGGCGCGCGTGCTGGGAGTCCGGAAGTTGGAAGTACCCGCAGTTCGCAGTAATCGGCCAGTCCAGAGGATGAACGGAGGGCACAGAGCGCCATCAGGATCGCCCGGCCCGTGAAGATCACCCGGGCGGATTCCGAAGACCCCAAGGCAAGGACGGTGGTTTCCGGTCACGCATACGCGATCCCCGCACGCCCCCTCTCTCGGGGCGAGGCGGACATGAGGAAGTCGGCCACAGGCCGACAGATGGTGTAAAACCCTTCGGGGCCCCGGGAGCCGAAACGCCCCGGGGCCCCTCAACGCGTCCACCGACACAACAAGAAGAGGTGCAGTGACCACGGCAACCGTCCGACCGCATACCCCCGACTCCCTCGACGACGACGACTACCCCGCCTACACGATGGGTCGCGCCGCCGAGATGACCGGCACCACCCCCGGCTTCCTGCGCTCCCTCGGCGAGCAGGGCCTCATCACACCCTTGCGCTCGGAGGGCGGACACCGCCGCTACTCCCGCTACCAGCTACGGATCGCCATGCGCGCCCGCGACCTCGTCGACCAGGGCACCGCCATCGACGCCGCCTGCCGCATCATCATCCTCGAGGACCAACTCGAAGAAGCCCTGCGCATCAACGAGCAACTGCGCTCCTCCCAGCACGGCCAGGAACCCGCCGCCGACACCTGACCCGCCCGCCGGGGCAACGAGAACCGGCCCGCGGCGGGCGACAGCCGCGCACCGCAGGCCGCCCCCGGGGGCGAGCCCCCGTTCCGGCGCACCGGCCGACCGTTGCCCGCCGGGGTCAGAGCCGCAGGGCCCGGTCGACCAGTGGTTCCGCGGCGCCGAGGTAGTCCTCGGGGCGGCACAGCACCGCGAGCGCCTCCGGAGTGAACACGTCCTTCAGTTCGGGGAGTTCGGCGAGTACCTCGGCGAGTTCCCGGCCCGTGGCCGCGGCGGTCGCGGCGGCCCGGGAGGACAGGGATCGGGCGGCTGCCCGGCCGAGCAGGGGGGCGAGGACGGCGGAGACGCGTTCGGAGACGATCTGGCTGCCGGTCAGTGCGAGGTTGGCCGCCATCCGCTCGGGCCGGACCTGCAGACCCTCGGCGAGTTCCACCGCGGTGTGCGCGGCGCCGCCGGTGAGCCGGAGTGCCTCTCGCAGCAGTTGCCACTCGGCGTGCCAGACGCCGCCGGAGCGTTCGTCCTCGGTGATCAGGCACTGCGTCAGACCGGTGGCGATGACCGGGACCTGGAGTGCGGCACTGCGGATCAGAGTGGAGTGCACCGGGTTCTGCTTGTGCGGCATGGCGGAGGAGGCTCCGCGTCCGGCCACCGGCCGCTCGCCGACCTCGCCGATCTCGGTCCGCGTCAGGACCTGTACGTCGACCGCCATCTTCCCGAGTGCCCCGGCGGTGAACGCGAGCGCGGCGGCCAGGTCGGCGATGGGGGTCCGCAGCGCGTGCCAGGGCAGGACCGGCCGGGCCAGTCCGGTCTCGGCGGCGAAGGCGTCGACCAGGCGGTCGAGGTAGCCGGCCGGGTCGTCGTCGGTGGCGGGGTCGGCGGCGCGGGCGTTCTCCAGGTATCCGGCCAGGGTGCCGGCCGCGCCGCCCAACGAGACCGGCAGACCGGTCTGCTCGACCAGCGCCAGCCGGTGGTCGGCGTCCAGCACCAACTGCCGCCATCCGGCGGCTTTCAGGCCGAAGGTGGTCGGCACGGCCTGGAGGGCGAGGGTGCGTCCCGCCATCGGGGTGGACCGGTGGGCCTCGGCCAGTGCGGCGAGCGCCTCGGCCACCCGGTCCAGGTCCGCCCGGATGATCCGCAGGGCGCGGGCCGCGACCAGCATCGCCCCGGTGTCCAGGATGTCCTGGCTGGTCGAGCCGGAGTGGACGTACTCCGCCGCCTCGGGGTACCGGGCTGCCACCAGCTCGGTCAGGGCCCGGACCAGGCCGACCACCGGGTTGGCGGTCTCCCGGGAGGCCAGTGCGAGCGCCCGTACGTCGAAGTTCTCGACCCGGGCGAGGGCGGTGATGGCCTCGGCCGCCGATGCCGGCACCACTCCGAGTCCGGCCTGGGTCCGGGCCAGCGCCGCTTCGGCGTCCAGCATCGCCTGGAGCCAGGCCCGGTCGCCGACCGCGCCTTCGATCGGGGTGCCGGCCCGGACCGGCGAGAGCAGACCGGTGTCCGCCTCTGCCTCGGATGGCACGGTCTCAAGTGTCACGCGCTGACTCCTGTCCTGTCGGTTTCCCGGTGCCCCACGGGCCGGAGCGAAAGTATGGCGCGTGCGATCGCGTCCGAGTCGCCCAGGGTCACGGAGTCCACCCCGGGACGGATACCGGCCGCCGTGACCCAGTGGACGCCCTCGGTGGGAACCCCGTAGGCGAACCGGCGCGGGTGCGCCCTCCCGTCGGCGTCGACCACCCGGTACGGGCGGCCGGTCACGTGCAGTCCCCCGGTCTCGTGGCCTCCGGTCTCGTCACCGCCGGCGCCCGACGTCCGGTAGGGAGCGATCCGGCCGCTGTCCAGCAGGTGCCGCAGCAGCGGGTCGGCGGTCCGGCGAACGTCCGGTTCGGGGAGCCTGGCCTCGATCAGCACCGTGGCCAGGACCGGCGGCCCCGGCACCCGGCCGGAACGGGCGACGAAGGCCCGGCGGTCGGCGTCGACGCCCACCGTGGTTCCGGGGCCGGTGAGTTCGAGCACGCCCGCCTCGATCAGCGCGATCATCTGCTCGATCCGGGCGGCCGGTGGACCGATCGACAGGAACGCGTTGAGCGGGGTGTACCAGCGCTCCAGGTCCTCGCGGTGCGAGTCGCCGGCCAGGCCGCCATGGTCCACCGCGAGCCGGATCTCGTTGCGCAGGTCGCGCAGGACGTCCAGCGCGGCCTTCAGCGGGCCCCGGAGGTTGCCGGCGCGGGCCTCCCGGAGGTCCTGTGACAGGTACTCCAGCAGCCAGGACCGGAACTCCGCCCGGTCGCCGAACTCCCGGCCCGCGCACGGTCGGGCCAGGCGTTCCCAGTCCCAGTGGTCCGCCCGGTCGATGCCGTACGCGTGCAGGAGTTCAGCCCGCCGCTCCGGCCGTTCGGCGGCCAGGTAGAGCTCGGTGAACGGCCCCCGGTCGGCCGGGCGGTCGCGGACGTCCAGCAGCGCGCCGTAGTACACGCTCTCGACCTCGCGGGCGATCAGCGGCCACAGGTCGCGACGGAAGTCGAGCGGGGCGTCCTGCCGGCGAAGGGCGCTGACGAACTCGACCGAGAGCAGTCTCGGGACGTACCGCCCGTAGGCGCCCTTCTGGTTCTCGCCACGAGCCTGGTACGGCACACCGCGCCGCGAACTCGCGTACAGCACAGGCTCCTTGCCGGAGGCCCGGTACACCAGCCGGCCGCCGCGGCGGGTGAACGTGCCGCCCCGGCCCTCGGTCAGCAGCGCCAGGTGGTCGAAGAAGTTCAGCCCGAGGCCGCGCAGCAGAACGTGTTCTCCCGGCCGGACGACACTCAGGTCGGCGTCGGCCGGATTGCCCGGCGGCAGGTAGCGCAGCCCCAATCCCGCTGCCGTGTCGGCGAGTTGCTGTTCCTCCGGGCCCAGTACGGCCGGTCCGTGCCCCGTGGCCAGCACCACGGCGTCCAGTGCGTCGACCGTGCCGCCGTCCGCGAGCCGGACCCGCTGAGACCCCTCACCGGTGAGGGCGACCGCCCGGGAGCGGTGCACCCGGACCGTGACGTGCCGCGGGGCCCGCTCGACCAGGCGCTGGAACACGGCCCGCAGGTACGCCCCGTAGAAAGCGCGGGTGGGGTAGGAGTCGGGGCCCAGCGAGGCTGCCTCGGCCAGCACGTCGGCCTCGGCCCCGTACGGCGAACGGGCCCACTCGTACAGGCTCGGCCCGGGCTCCACCGGGCCGTCGATCCGTACGCTGTCGTCGGTGAACACGGTGACCTGGGACGCCACGGTGTTCATCAGCAAGTGCCGCGACTGGTCGGTGCGCCAGACCCTGCCCGCCCCCGGCGGGTCGGGGTCGATCAGGTGCACGGTCAGGGGACGCGGGGAGGGGTTGATCCGCTCGTTGGCACAGAGCCGCTCCAGTACGGACAGACCGCGGGGGCCCGCACCGATCAGGGCCACTCGCATGCGGGTCTCCGTCATGACCGCCGTCACCGCGCCCGGCCGGGCAGCACGGCACGGCCCGCCCTGGGGGCGGTGCGGCGAGCGCCCCCGGCCCGCGTCCCACCCCGGTGTCCCCGCCGGGTGACGAACATCCCGTCCACGGGGCTGATGCGATGCGATCCGAGAAGCACCGACCGGCTCGGCCGGACGTCCGGCTCCGTCGCAACCGTGCAGACGTTCCCCACTGGGCCCCCTCCTGTCCTTGTGCATCTGTTGCGGAGACCTTGCAAGGTACGGGTGGAGAGAGTGTGATTCCGGCCGTGTCTGCCTGGATGATCGGCATCCTGCCCGGCGATCGGCGACGGAGTCAACGGTCTCGCGAACTTCCTGGCCCGAAAGGGCATTTGACCTGCCCAGACGATACTGAGGTGGTTTGCACGCGACCGGCGGGAGCGAAGCCGACGGCACCTCCTGGAGCAGCAGTTGGAGCCACTGCGGCTGACCCGGGCCCGGCCACGGGACAGTGGACGACAGCGAGCCGCCCGGACCCCGGCACCGGCTGCTGACCGGATTATCGTTGCGTAGCAATTTCCTGACGGACCATCACCCGGATCGTGCCGCGTTCTGTAACCTTTCGATGCTGTGCGTGGGGGCGCCAGCACCGTGAACGTCGGGGAGGGCCCAAGTGAGCGTCCACGAGGCGCGGCGCGGCAGCGGACAGGCGGTGCGGATCGAGGACGAGGACGAACAACGCCGGTTACCGGTTTACCATCTCGTCGGTTTGGCGGCCGGGGGCGTCTTCGGGTCGGGCTGGCTGGTGGGCGCGCAGAAGGCGTACGAGCAGGCCGGTTCCAGCGCCTGGCTGGCTTGGCTGGTCGGCGGCGGGCTGATGCTGGTGGTGGCCTGGGTCATGGTCGAACTGAGCAGTGCCGCGCCCAAGACCGGCGGGCTGATCTTCCTGCCTCTGCAGAGCAGTGGACCGCTGGTGGCGACCGTGATCGCCGCCGGGCTGTGGATCTTCTACGCGATCAACTCGGCCAGCGAGGCCCTGGCGATGACCCAGGGCCTGTCCTGGAAGCTCCCCGGGCTGCTCGTCGACCACCGGCTCACCCTCGTGGGCTGGGGGTACACGCTGGCCTTCATGATGCTGATATGTGCGGTCAACCTGATTGCACCGCGGCTCCTGTTCCGCTTCTCCACCGCCCTGACCCTGGCGAAGGTCGCCGTCCCGGTCTTGGCCGTCGCGCTGCTGCTCACCCACGGCGTGCAGCGCGGCATCCTGCCGTCGGCCGCCGATCCCCGCGGGCACGGCGGCAGTGCGGTGCTGGCCGCCGTGGTGAACAGCGGCGTGATCTACGCCTACGTGGGTTTCCAGGCGCCACTCGAACTCGCCGGGAACGTCAAGCGGCGCGGGATCGGCGAGGCGGCCCGGCTGCGCTGGGCGGTCTTCGGGACGATAGTCGGCTCGACCGCCCTGTACATCGCGCTGCAGGTGGTCTTCGGCCGGTACCAGACGCACTGGCAGCCGCTGGGGTCCCCCTCGCACCAGGCCGTGGACGGGCCCGAGTCGCCCTTCGTCGACTTCGCGTTCGCCGCCGACCTGAACGTTCTGGGGTGGCTGCTCAGGATCGACGCCGTGGCCTCGCCGTTCGGCGCCGGCCTCGTCTTCGGACAGGCCGTGACCCGCGAGGTCGCCGCGCTCAGCCGGGCCCACCTCACGCACCGGGGCCTGCAGAGCGCCCGCAGGGCCTCGCTGCGGCAGCGTTACGACGTCTACTGGCTGATCCTGCTGGCCGACTTCTTCATCGGGGCGATCGTGCTGTGGCTGGCCGGCGGGAGCTGGGCCCCGCTGACCGCCGTCACCGGGGTCCTGACGCTGATCATCTACGCCTTCCCCGGGGTGGTCCTGGTCTCGCTGCGGAGCAAGCTGGGCCGGCACTCCTTGCGACGGCGCACCGTCCACGAGGGGCTGGCCCGGGTGAGTTTCACGCTGATCGCGCTGATCCTCTACGGCGCGGGCTGGGCAAGCATGTGGCGCTCCATGGCCTCGCTCGCCGGCGGCAGCGCCCTGCTGCTGATACTCCCCGTCCTCTCGCGCCGACTCCCACTCCTCGGACGGATCTACGACGCCAAGGAGCACGTCACGCTCCTGCGCCACTGGCGCACCAGCGCGGCGGCCCGGGCGGCGATCTGGCTGACCGCCTACCTGGCCGCGCTGATGCTGCTGACGCTGCTGGGCAACTCCTCGGTCGGGACGCACCAGGAGTTCGCGGTGGGCGTGCTGGTGGCCGCCCTGGCGCTCGGCGCCTTCGAGATCCTGGTCAGGACCTCGCGCCAGCACGTGGGGCAGGAGGCCCCGCTGCTGCCGGCGCCGACGCCCGCCCCCGACCTGACGAAGTGAGCGGACGACTTCCGCCGCCTAACGAAGTGAGCGGACGACTTCCGCCGCCTAACGAAGTGAGCGGACGACTTCCGCCGCCTCCGGGTCGTAGCCCTTCTCCCGCAGCAACTCGACCGCGTTCTCCCGGGCGTGGGTGTCGGACCAGCGGCCCACCGTGGCGCGCAGCAGGAAGAGCCTGCGGTCCGCCGGCAGCGTGCTGTCGGGCTCGCGCAGCCGGGCGACGACGGCCGCCACGTCCTGGTGGCTGATGCGCTGCTCGTTCTCCAGGCAGCGCTCCAGCAGGTCCCAGCCGTCGCGCCCCGCGTCCCGGGCGTAGAGGCGGACCGCGATCTCCGCGATGACCAGCGCCGACCCCTCGGACCAGCTGCCTGGGTCGGAGGGGTCCGCCAACTCCTTGAGGGCGAGGAAGACGGCGTCCGAGCGCCCGTCGACGCGCAGCCTCGTGACGTAGTCGACGAACAGGGCGGGGTCGGCGCCGTCGCCGAGCACGTGCGCGGTGAGCTTGCGCGCGGTCCTGCGCGCCACCCGGTAGCGGTCGCTGGTGCGCTCGACTCGGCCGAGCAGCTCGGCCAGTTCGATCCCCGAGCGGCCCTCGACCTGTTCGGCCGCGGCGATCCACAGCAGTCGCCGGCACTCCGCCTCGGCGTTGAAGTTCGCCAACACCTTGTCCAGGTCGGCCACCCTCGACCGCGGCCGGGGTCCGGTGGCCCCGCCGACCCCGACGGCGACGACGTCGGCGAGGAGGTCCTTGGTGGTCCGGGTGAGGATCTGGGAGCGGTGCCAGGCGATGACGAGCTCGGCGAGCTCGTCGTTGCTGCTCCGGGCCGCGGCGTGCCGGCGGATCTCGTCGCACTTCTCGGGCCGCGTCGTCGCCAACTGGCCGCATATCTCGACGATGTCGTGCCGGGACAACCGGGCGCCGACGTGTTCGACCAGGGTGTCGGGGCTGCCCGTCTCGCTGGCGATCAGCCGGGCGACGATCCGCCTGGTCGCGATCACCTGCTCCGGGTCGGCCAGTTGGGCATCGACCCAGTTCTCCAGGATCTGCTCGGCCGGGCTGAGCTGGTAGAGCGCCCCGACCAGGTCGTGGAACTCGGCCGGGTCGGTGTCCGCCGCCTGCGTCGAACCGTGCCGGTCGATCGTGGACAGGGTCTGCAGGAGCAGCTTGGTGGCCTCCGGGTCGCAGCCCTGTTCGCGCAGCAGGATGTAGAGCAGCGCCTTGTCGAGATTGGTCCGTCCGGAGCTCGGCCGGGTGAAGACGCGCAGCGTCTTGTCCACCGGCCCCTGCGCCCGCCGGCACTCCCGGACGAAGACGGCGACGTCCGGCGCGGTCCGCTGGCAGGCGACGTCGTGCACGATGCCGTCGGTCAGCGGTGTGCCCCGCCCCGCTGCGCCGCGTCCCTCGGCCTCCCACTGCTTGCACGCGAGCTCCGCCGCCTGTTCGGCGCTGCGGCACAGGGCCGCGGTCGCCAGCATGTTGACGGAGTCCCAGTAGTTGAGACGGTCCCGCGCGGGGAGGGCCGGGCTGGACGCGGGCATCGACGTCGAGGCCGCCGTGAGCAGATCGTCGATGGAACGACTGACGGCGAACACGTGCAGCAGGCGGATCGCGGTGGCGGGCTGCGCCCCGTCGTCGTTGGCCGTGCCCAGCCGGATGGCCTGCATGCGGCGCACGAAGCTCTCGATCGAGCAGGTGGTCACCCACCCGTAGCCGAGGGCCGAGGGGCGCTCCGGGCCGCCCCCGGCGGCCTCGCCCGGCAGACTGCCGCTCATGTGCGCGGCGCCCGCTCCACCCGGTTCCAGTACCGGGCGAAGGTCTCGGCCTCCTGGAACCGCGTGTTCGCCTTCTCGTCGAGGTGGCGCGCGAGGGACTGACTGGCGTCGTCGGGCCTCCTGCTCAGCGTGCCGACGATGTCCCCGACCATCCGCTCGTCCCCGAACAGCACGTCGAGCAAGTAGTCCTGATCGAGCATCAGATGCCGGATCCAGTCCTCGGCACTGGCCGGCACCTGGCTCTGATCCCGCAGCCGGCGCTCCATCTGGTTGGTGAACAGCGGGGTGCCGTCCCGGGCGTCGTTGAGCAGCATGCCCGGCGCCTGGTGCGCGCAGCCCTCCATCTCCCGCCGCACCGCCTCGCGCAACAGGCCGATGGTCAGCCGGTCCTTGTGGTCCTTGGTGCCGCCCTGCAGGACGCGCAGCAGGTGTCCGCTGAACGGTGTGCACCGGTCCAGCGGTGCGGGCAGGCTCGAACAGCCCTCGGCGTCGGCGGCCCTGACGTTCCTGACGGCCGTGAAGACGCAGCTGCCCTCGTCCCGCCGGCCCAGCACCCCGGGCAGGACCAGCGCCTCGTCCCCTCCGCTCAGGATCGGCAGCATGTTGGAGTAGCAGCAGTCGGCTATCAGGACCTTCAGCCGCGCCTTGGCCTTGCGCATGGCGCGGTAGAGGTACCAACTGGAGAGCCAGGTCCACGGCTTGTCCTTGTACGAGGACCCCACCGAGAAGTGGACCTGACCGCCCGGCACGTCGCTCCAGTACTGGCCGTGGCCGACGTAGACCACCAGCAGGACGTCCTCGGGCCCGGTCGCGTCCGCGGCCCCCTGCAACGCCCGCATGACGTCGTCCGCGGTCCGCGCCTGCTCGCCGACCAGGACGCGGTAGCTCTCCGGGCCCCACATCGCGTCGCCGGCCAGGGCGTGCCCGTACATCAGGGCGCTCGCGCGGATCGTGGGGTGGCCCGGCAGGCCCGAGTCCTCGGCGTACTCGCCCGGTCCGATCACCAACGCCCGGGAGGCCATCTCAGCCGTCCCGCTCCTGCTCACCCGTCGCCTCGGTGCCGGGCAGGGCCTGCGCGTCGACCGACGCCTCCGGCCTGTCGAGCCGCTCCTCGCGCCAGCGCTCGACGACCTGCTTCACCCGCTCCAGCACCACCTCGAAGGCCAGCTCGGTCGTCTTGCTCACCACGGCCACCAGCAGGATCTCCACCAGGCCACCGCTGAGGACCTTGCCCTCGTCGACCGGCTCCTCGCGCCAGCCGAGGCCCGTCTGCGCGGCCAGCTCCTCAAGCAGCCGGGACGCGTCATCCAGCCCCAGCGGCCCCTTGAGCGACACCGAAATCCTGGTCCCCACGCCCGCCCCCAGCCAGCCGCCAACCCTTGCGCCCAGCGTACCCGGCCCAACGCTCGGACACCCGCGAGTCACTGATGAACAGTCAGTCGAACTCGGCGATCGACCCGACACCGGCGCCCGGCCGGGCCGGGCCGCCAACAGGGTGAGCAGCCAGGTCCGGGTGCGACCGCTTCCCCTGCGCGATCGTTGGACGGGGCATGGCCACCGCCGGAGGACCAAGTGCAGACGTCGAACGCGGAGCAGCTGTGCACCGAGGGCGAGGAGAAGCCGGCGCACCTCCAGTCGGAAATCCCGGTCCTCGCCGGCCGTCGGTCCGCCGACGGCCGCCGAGGCGGCCGGTCCGCACCCCGTGAATCCCGCGCCGGACCAGCAGCGGCGGGAACCTGTCGAGAACCGAAGGAGTACCGACAGGATCGGGGACGTCATCGGCCCCCGCGTCGACGGCCGGCCGCGACCACGTCCCCGGGAACTTCTCGCGATAGTGGACGGTCACCCGCAGCGGGCCGCCCTCGCCGTCCAGGGAGTTCCCTGCCGTACACGTCCCGGAAGAAGTCGAAGGTGGTGCCGAGCGCGTCGTAGACGCTGTTGACCAGTTCGTCCGTGCTCGGGTCGTCGCCCTCGGAGCGCACCAGGGTGCCGGGCAGGGTGTCCTTGGTGCCGGCGTCGTAGACCTCGCGGCGGGGCGTGGGAGCGTCTTCGGTGTCCATACGATCCAGTGTGGGTGCCGTCGGGTGCGGCGACGTGCTTTCGGAGGTTCCCGGTCGCGTGTCCGGGCTCCCGTGGTAGGGCGGAAAAGTGACGTGCAGTCGGTGCGCGACCGGCCCGCCGGGACGTTCGCGCTCCGCCTGCACCGTGTTCCCGGCCTGGTGGCGGGTGTCGCCGCCGAGAAGCCCCGGGGTACCCCCGTGCGAGGCCGCCGCCGTGGAGAGCGCCGAACTCGGCAACCTGGCCGGCCGCACCGACGGCCTCCTGTCCGACCCCGCTGCCCTGCGTGAGCAGCGGGGACGGACAGGAGGCGACCCTCTCAGGCCTCCACGCCGTAGTACTGGGCGAGGAAACCGATCACGTCGTCGGCGTGCGGGAGCAGCTCCGGCAGTTCCCGGGCGAGCGTTGTGCGGGTGGCCGCGGACAGTTCGGGCAGGCCGGTGGCGGCGCCCTTCACGTAGGGGTCGAGGCGGCGGACGAGTTCGTAGTTGCTCTCCACGTCCAGCTGCCGCATGGCCTTCTCCAGCGGGGGCGCGTCGGCCGGCGGGATGTCGGGCAGGACCCGGCTGACGAAGGTGACCCGGTGCAGGACCCGCCAGCACGGCGGCTTGCGGTCCGACTGACGGGCCTGGCGCAGCGCCGCCGCGTTGGGGTCGTTGCCGTTGTTCAGCCAGGTGGGGTCGACGACCTTGTGGAAGAAGCTGTCGAAGTGCTCGCTGTCCTCACCGAGGTAGAAGCTGAGGAAGCGGTAGGCGTCGACCTTCCCGGGTACCTTGACGGGGTTCCCGTCCTGGTCGAAGACCGGGTTGCGGTCGGTGTCGTAGCTCTGGAGGTTGCTGCTGGGGGCGACTTCGACCTCCAGTCCGAAGGAGCGGGTGGCCTCCTTGCCGCGGGCCCGGGTGGCGGTCATGCCGCCGCCGACGGAGGCGTCGAGCTGGGCGCCGATGCCGATGCCGGCGATCTGGAAGGAGGTGCCGATCGAGGTGCCGACCGAGCCGGAGAGTGAGTACGAGCCGGACGTGGTCTCGCTGACCACGTCGGTGGTCTCGGTGGTCTCGGCGAAGAAGCCGCCGGCGGCGGTCCACACGTAGGTGTTGACCAGGTCGCGGCGGGAGAAGCCCTGTCCGGTGGCGCTGTCGGTGGCGTCCCGGCCGCGGGCCGGGGCGGCGTCCGCGCCGATGGCGCCGCCGAGCACCCGGCCGGCTTTCTGGGCGAGCGGGTCGGGGGCGTGGGTCTCGGTGGAGACGCTGTCGTAGTAGCTGTGCAGGCGCTGCTGGTCGCGCTGAATGCGGCGCTTGAGCGCGTACGCCTCGCGGGGCTTGAAGTAGCTGTACTCGCCGCGGTCGCGGCCGCCCCGGTAGTCGGGGTCGGCGACCTTGCCGCGCTCGTCGAAGCCGACGGTGCCGTCCAGGGTGCCCTGCTTGGTGTAGCGGGGGTTGATCGGGAACGGGACGACGTTCCAGTCCTTGGGGATGTCCGGGTTGGGCTGGATCCGGTAGGCGACCAGGGCGCCGCTGTGTGCCAGGCGCAGCGCGAAGACGTCGGCGGTCTGCGACTGGACGACGGCGAAGCCGGTGTTGGCGGGGACGTAGCGGCGTCCGGCGGTGGGGTTGAGCAGCCGGCCCGGGTCCTCCCAGTGGCCGGTGAGCGAGACCTTGGTGGTCCGGGCGGTGTTCTCGCCCTGGGAGACGGAGGTGTCCTCGGCCCAGCTGTTGGAGAACTCCAGGTTGCCGCGCACGCTCGCCGAGACCCCGCCCTTGGCGATGGACTTGGCGATGCCGAAGCCGAGCGGGGCGGTGATCATCCAGACGTCGACATCGACCTCGTTGGAGAGCGCGAAGCCGAAGGCGGCGTCGACGCTGCGTTCCTTGGCGGAGGACAGCGAGCGGACGACCTGTTCGGCCTCGGTGAGCCTGACCGTGGAGGCGCCCTCGAAGGTGTCGCTGCCGGGGTCGGTCAGTCCTGCGGTGAGGTTCTCCGAGGGGATCGGCGGGGCGCCCTCGACGTAGCCGATGAGCTGGGGGTCGAACTGGATCTGGCTGACCCACTCGCTGACCAGTTCGCCGACCTTGTAGCCGGTGATCAGGTGCCAGCGGCCGTCCTGGAGGTAGCTGTAGGCGCGCTTGAGGACGCCGAAGGCCTCGCCGCGCGAGCCGTACTGCATGTCGGCGTACTCGGCGACCGCCGGGGCGGCGGAGATGCTCTGGTGGAAGGGGGTGCGCAGCCCGGCCAGGGCGGAGCGGACCTGGGCGGCGTCGTTGGAGACGGGTGCGCCGGAGAGCACGGTGCGCGGGCGGGTGGCCGCCGGGCCGAAGTCCAGGTGATTGCCGCGCAGGCCCTCGTCGCGGACCTGGGCGCTGTCCGCCTCGGTGGAGTCCCGGTCGAAGGGCCAGTAGGCGACCAGGTCCTCCTTCTCGCCCTTGAGCCGGGTGAACAGGTTGTCCAGCAGCTGCTCGTGGGTGCGGGCGGTGCGCCAGATCCGCACTTCCTCCAGCACGCCGTCGAAGGCCTCGGCGGGCTTGCCACCCTTGAGCACGGCGCCCAGGGTCAGTTGCGGGTCGCCGCTGTCGGCGAAGGCGGCGGTGTCGGGCACGCCGGGGGTGCCGGCCGGGTCGCAGGCCACGGCGACGCCGTTGCGGTAGAGCCGGAAGACGCTGCCGCGCGGGTCGGGGTTGCGCACCCAGCGGGCGCCGCGCAGCCGGGCCGGGTGCGAGCCGGTGGCGTCGGCCGCCGTGCTGCCCGTGTTCTCCTCGAAGCGCCAGTGCGCGACCAGGCCGCGGTCGCGGGCGGTGACGGCGGTGCCGAGCCGGGCGGCATCCCGGGCGGTGCCCCAGATCCGGACCTCGGCGAGCACCCCGGTCAGCTGCTGTGCGGTGGCACCTTCACGGGCCCGGCCGAGCTCCAGCGGCGCGTCGTTGCCACGCGGCCCGGGGCCCTCGTAGCGGGCGGCGCCGGCCTCCCGGCCGTCCAGGTGGAAGCGGATGTCCTGCCACTCGCGGACGGCGAGCGACTCCACCAGCTCGACGCTCCGGGTGGTCGGCCTGCCGTCGGCACCGGCCACGGTGATCTGCTGGGTGCCTTTCTGCTCCTGCATCGAGCGGCCGCCCTTGCGGACCACGGCGATGCGGTGGAACTGCCCGGCCTTCACGCCTTCGGTGGAGGTGAAGCGCACGGCCCGGCCGTCGGGCTCCTCGAAGGCGAACTCCAGCCGCCCGTCCGGCAGGACGACCAGTCGGTACGGCACGCTGCCGCCGACGCCGTCGGCGGTGCGGCCCTTGGAGAGCAGGCCCTGGGTCTCGCCGAGGCGGTCGACGCGGGCGAACACCTCCAGGGTCAGGTCGTCGGCGATGTCCAGCGCGTCGTCGTCCGGCACCTCCAGGTGGGCTTCGCCGGCCAACTCGACCGCCCAGGACTGCTGGTAGGCCAGCGCGAGGTGGCCCCACTCGCGCAGCGGGAAGGTCTCCCGGCTGACCACCCGCCGGTCGCCGACGGCCGCGACGACCCGGTAGCCGCCGTCCGCGACCGGCGAGCGTGCCGGGACGGGGGTGGGCATGCCCCGCAGTTCGGCGTGCCGGTTGTTGCCGGAGCGGTCGGCGAGTACGGCCTGCGCACCGGGTGCCGGTGCCGAGTACGTCCAGTAGCCGAGCAGCCCCGGCTCGGTGCCGTTCAACCGCCGCCCCTGGTCGGCCCGCAGCTCGTCGCCCCCGCGGGACTTCGACCAGAGCCGGACCTCGTCCAGCCGGACGGAGGCGAACTCGCGGGGATTGAACAGCACCGTGCCCAGTGAGAACCGGCCCTGCCCGCGGTAGGGAGCGTTGGCGGTGCGCCGGGCGATCTCCTGGCCGTCCCGGTAGATCACCTGCTGGCGGGTCTCGCGCTGGAAGACGCAGGCCCAGTGGTGCCACTTGGTGTCGCCGAACAACTGGGTGGTGTCCAGGTCGTCGCCGTAGAAGGCGAAGGTGAAGCGGCCGTTCGAGCGGAAGCCGATGTGCAGGCTCTCGCCGGCCCGCCCCTGGTCTCCGCTGTGGCCGAGCACGTAGTGCGACCGGCTGTCGACCGCGGTGCGCTGGGCCCAGAACTCCACCGTGAAGTCGCCGTCCCCGAAGCCGAAGGCACCGGGCACCACGGCGGCGTCGTCCGCGCCGTCGAAGACCAGCCCGGAGACCGCCTGGGTGCCGAGCAGGCCGAGGCCGTACGGGGCGTCCCCGGCGTTGGCGTGCAGCAGCCGCACCGGGCCCTCGGCCCGCTCCGGGTTGATCCAGGTCTCCAGGGTGAGGTCGCCCGGGGTTCCGGCCCGGGTCAACTGCCCGGCGGGCAGGGCAAGGTAGCGGCCCTTGCCGTCGAAGGCGTAGGCGCGGCCCGGCATGTCGGCGCGCCAGCGCCCGCCGTGGCCGCGCACCAGGCCGTCCGCGCGGCCGAGGGGCAGTTCCGCCAGGCCGCCCGGGTCGACGGTGATCAGCCGGGAGCCCTCGGCGAGGACGGCACCGGGCTGGGAGGACGTGGACCAGCGGTGGTCGTAGCGCACCCGCTGCACGCTCATCCCGGGCTTCAGCAGGGTCAACTCGGCGCCCTTGCCCAGGCGCAGCGACTTCGACCCGGCGGGGTGGCTGCCCTCGAAGCGGAAGCCGTGGCCGCCGACGGTCACGAAACCGGGGCCGGCCAGCGGGGCGAGAGTGCCCTCGCTGAACTGCACCACGTCGCCGTCGATCCGCAGCACCGTGCCGATGGTCACGGGCTGCTCGGCCGCGCCGTTCACCACGGCGGCGAAGTCCTCGGCCCGGCGCGGCAGATGGGACCACTTCTCGGTCTGCCCGTCGTGCCGGATCGTCAGGGTGACCTGCGTCGGTCCGTCCCCGGCCTCGACGGTGATCTCGGTCGGGCCGAGGTCGGTGGCCGCATCCCGGGCGGTGAACGAGACCGTCCGTCCGCCGGAGGGCAGCTGCCGGGAGGAGCGCAGCACCTGGGTGTCGTAGTAGGCGGCGAAGAACTGGCCGTTGGAGCCCCGGAAGTAGAGCACCACGTTGCCGGTGGCGCTGTCCAGCAGGAACGGACGGTCGGCGGCGCGGGCGAAGCCCAGCAGCGCGCCGGAGCCGCTCAGCCCGGTGCGGTCGACGGCGAGCTGCGGCACCGGCAGGGCGATGTCGTCGGAGCCGCGCACGCCGCCGGTGAGCCGGCCCAGTTCGTCCTGTGTGACGGCGAGGCCGGCCTGCTGGGCGGCCAGGTCGCGGCGCAGTTGGCCGAGCCGGTCCTGCTTGGTGGCGAGGAGCTGGAGGCGATCGGTGAGTTCGGCGATCTGCTGGTTCAGCCGGTCGGTGGCGGGGCTGGACTTCAGCGAGTTGTCGATCCGCTCCAGGATCAGGATGCTCTCGCCGGAGGAGTTGACCGCCCCGTAGTCGTACTGGACGATGCGGTCGCCCTGACTGTCCCGGGCCGCGATCGGTTTGCCGCTGTGGCGGGCCACCAGGCTGTTGCCGTTCCAGGTGTCGAGGGCGAAGTGGGTGGCGCCGTTGTCGGCCTCCCGGGGGTACTGGATCAGGGGGATGTCGTTGCCGGTCCTGCGGTCGTCGACGTTCATGTCGAGTCCGGAGTTGGCGTTCCGGAC
This sequence comes from Kitasatospora sp. NPDC004614, assembly GCF_042873675.1. Lineage (NCBI taxonomy): Bacteria > Bacillati > Actinomycetota > Actinomycetes > Kitasatosporales > Streptomycetaceae > Kitasatospora > Kitasatospora sp. NPDC004614. The sequence continues at coordinate 67,513 of NZ_JBIALR010000001.1, read as the reverse complement.
GAAATAGCAGGTGAAGCCGTTGAACGTGGTGCCGGTCGGCTCGAAGGTCCAGACCGTCGACGCGGCCTGCTTGTCGGCGGTGCGCACCAGCGGGGCGACGCGCTCCTTGCTGTCGCCGTTCACCGCGAGGTACTGGTCCTTGCCGTCCTTCTGCAGCTTGAACCGCAGCCGGTAGCGCCAGTAGGCGGGATCGTTCTCCAACGTGGCGCGCGCCTCGGCCCGTTGGCGCTCGACCTCCGGGGTCTCGGCGGTCTCCAGCTGGAGCCGGGTGATCTCGGCCTCGGTGGCGGCGATGTCCCGTCCCAGCCGGGCCACCTGGGCGTCCAGCTCGCCGGCCGCCTCCACGTTCCCGCTGGACTCCGGCGCGGCCAGCACCGGCAGGGTCAACTCCTCGGGGACCTGGGCCAGTCGGCCGTCCCGGCCCACCCCCAGGTCCAGGGTGGCGACGTAGGCCTCCTCGGTGGCCGCGCCGGTCGCCGGGTCGGGCCCGCCGGTGGTGCAGGCCAGCAGCACCCTGGCCTGGCGCTTGACCGGCTTGGCCGACTGGTCGTAGCCGGCCGGCGCGGCCTCCTGCTGGTGGTGCAGCAGCGCGGACAGGCCGGAGACCACCCGGCGCCCGGTGAAGCCGAAACTGCTCCGGCTCACCGCGGAGTCCTCGCCGACCGGGGCCTCGGAGGTGACCCAGGCGGGGCCGCCCCTCAGCGCGGCGTGCCGGGCGTGGTCGGTCTGGTCGCGCAGCGTGGTGCCGGAGCCCTCGTCGAAGCGGTAGTAAACGGCCAGGCCCGGCTCGTTGCCGACCAGGCGGCGGCCGCGGTCGGCGGCGATCTCGGCGCCGCCGCGGGAGCGGTGCCAGATCCGGACCTCGTCCAGCTCGGCGCGCCCGTACGAGCGGATGCCGCGTCCGAGGGTGAGGCCGCCGAGGCCGGCGTAGGGCATCTCGGTGGTGCGGCGGCCGAGTTCGACGCCGTCGCGGTAGACGATCTGCTCGCGGGTGTCGCGGACGAAGACGCAGGCCCAGTGGTGCCAGTCGGTGTCCGTGGTGCGCTGCGGGATGTTCAGGTCGTCGCCGTAGAAGGCGAAGGTGAAGGTGTCGTCGCCGCGGAAGCCGATGTGCAGCGTGCGCAGCCGGACGCCGCTGGTCGCGCCGTGGCCGATCAGGAAGTCCTGACGGCCACCGGTGGCGGTGCGCCGGGCCCAGAACTCCACCGTGAAGTCGCGGTCGGCCAGGTCGAGGGCGCTACTCGGCAGCTCGGCCACGTCGTCCACGCCGTCGAAGCGCAGCGCCGTCCCGGCCCGCCCGCCCTCGTCCGTCGCCGGAACCAGCGGCCGGCCCGTGAACGGACAGGCGCCGGGCGCGCCCTCGTGGACGGCGTCCCGGTAGCGCGGGTCGGGGCTGGTCCAGGCCTGGGTGCCCTGGGTGTTGAACAGGCCGTCCCGGCCGCGTTCGACGCTGAAGCCGTCGATCCGGCCGCCGGCGTCGTTGTGCGCGAAGATCTGCCAGCGCTCCCGGCCGTGCACCGCGGTGGGCACCAGCAGGGCGGTGAAGCGGCCGCCGGAGAGGTTGCGGACGAAGGACAGCTCCTGGGTCGGCTCGACGAACGGCCGCCCTTCCATGTCCTGGGTGCCGAGGCTGTCCTTGGCGGAGTCCGGGCGGCCCTTGTGCCGGCTGCGCCGGTAGCGGACCTCCAGCACCGGCTTCAACTCGCCGCCGGCCAGCACGAAGCGGTCGCACAGCAGGGTCGCGTCGACCACCGCGAGCCTGGCCTCGCCGTCCCTGGCCAGGTAGTCGGTACGGGCCGGGTCGCCCGAGGAACCGGTGCCGTCGGCGAGCCGGAACACCGCGTCGGGATGGTCGGCGCGCACCGACTGGCGCAGCACGTACAGGTGGGTGCCGTCGGAAATCGCTTGGAAGGGGGCGGCGGCGCCGAGCCGGGCCGTGCTCGACAGGAACCGGTCCAGCTCCTGCTCCTCCAGCCGCTCCGCCGCGTCCGCCTCGACCCGCCCGCCGCGCTTGACGACGGGCATCCGCACCGTGCCCGCCACCGCGTAGCCGACCCGCGCCACCTCCGCCGGGAAGCGCAGCGGCAGCGGGTCCTCCGACCAGTACGCCGCGTCCGCCTCGCCCTTCGCCTCGTCGTGCTGCGACAGGTCCAGGACGCTGTAGACGATCCGCCGCTGATCGTCCATCGCGAACGCGACCGTACTTCCCTGGTGCCGAACTGTCGTGGTGTGCACGTAGGCGCGGTCGCTGTAGACCTTGAGCAGATGCTGGTCTTCGGTCACGAAGGGTGCTCCCGGGACGCTGTTTCGCGGTGATGGACTCATGCGCACCCGAGGTCACTGCCAACCCCCGATGTGCACACAGTGCAATCAACCTGTCGCAGAGGATCACCATCGTCAAGGGCGCATTCCCCCCGCCGCGCGCCGGGTGGCCGGCCTCATCCGGAACCGGCACGGCCGCCCCTGGCCCGGTCGGCGGTGCGGCGGCTCTCAGCGGTCGACGCCACCCATCACCGGGTCGATGCTCGCCACCGCGACGACGACGTCCGCGAGCATGCCGCCCTCGCACGTGCTGGCGCGTCCTGCACCGCGTCACCTTCGTCAGCCGCAAACTCCCCGAAGTGATCCCCGCCGACGCGCCCCGCTTCGGCCTGGAGAAGGCCATGCGCGCCGTGGACGTCTCCAGCAGCTTCGAACTCGTCCGCCGCCTGGAGCCCTACGTCGACCCGGCCGCCCAGGACACCGGCGAACTCGCCCGCCAAGTCCGCGAAGCCACCACCCTCCACCTGCCCGAACTCACCGACCACACCGACCAGATCACCCGCTTCATGGCCGCCTACTACGGCCTCGCATGCCCCTCCCCGCACGGCCGCCGGCCACCCCGGCCGGCGGCAACCGGAAGGACAGTCAGGCACGCGGCCCGCCGCACCGCCACCGGGTCTGCCCGCGCAGGTACCGCGTCGGAAGCGACTGCCGGTCCGGCGCGACACCGCGCTGCACCGGCACCGGAACCCGGCAGCCGACCGCGCACCCCACCGTGCCCCGGCCCTGCGCCCCGCCCCGCCCCGCCCCAGAGAATCCGGGCTTGCAGCGGACGTACTCCTCACCCGCGACCTCTTCGAAAGGATCGCCCTGCCCGGAGCGAATCCCACGCCTCCGGCCTGCCGCGTCACCGGCGGCCCGGCCATTCGGGGCGTCCGGACCTGGCTACCTGGCCCGCCAGGCCTCACGCGCGGTCTCGACGGCGTCGACGGCGCGCAGCCATCGTCCTTCGATCCCCTCCAGTACGGTCAGCCGGATCCAGGTCCATCGGAACCACCAGGACAGTTGCCGGAACGGGATGAAGGTCAGAGCGTCCCTGATCGCCGTGTCCGCCACCCCTCCGAGTCCTTCCGCTCGCAGTGCCGCGTAGATGCCGGGAGTCAGGCGGCCCGAAGTTCGGGCGAGGTCGCCTGCGGCCACGCAGGCCAGCTGCCGAACCTTGAACCGGTCGGCTCCCAGAGCACGCTCGACCCTCGCCGCGACAGCCTCGAACCCGTCGCTCGCGAAGACCAGCTTGATCACCTCGGTACCGGCGTCGGGGTCGCCCCGATCGAGCGCGGCGTCGACCGCGGCAAACCTGGGATCGATCCCGTCCTGCATGGCCGGCGTGCCCTCCCTGCTTCGCTCATCAAGCCCTGCCCACTCCTTGCCGGGCGTCTTCGCGGGGTCCGGACCCGCTCCTTCCTGCATGGTGTCGCCTCGGACGGGCCGGTCAGGAGTGGGCGCCCCCGCCCGGCTCGCCTTCGGCTTCGGCCGTGAGGGATCCGCCGTTCCGGATCCGGTGCGCCATCAGGCTGCGGAGGGCGCGAAGGTGCGGCGTCTCGCCGGGCAACGCGGAGATCGTTTCCCCGGTGCGGATGACGACGCCGACCTCGTGGTCGGCCGTGGTGAGGTGGTGGATGTCCCGCCACGGGTGCGCCGTGCCGTCGACGGTCAACGCGGCGGCGCTCAGGGTGAATTGGCCGTAGGTGACCGACTCTCCCCGGTCGAGTCGCTCCTGGGCCCGCGGGACTTCGTAGGCCGCGAGCAGCTCGGCGAACCGGTCCACCTCCCGCTGCCCGAGGAATCCGAGCAGTTTGGTGCCGGCGGGGGAACGCAGCTCCAGGCAGCGGTGGTAGGAGGTTCGTGAACTGCTCCCTTGGCCACTGCTGCTCCTCAGGGCCTGCATGAACTCGAAAGGGACGACGTCCTGCCAGGAATGGGGTTCGCATCCCCGCTCGGAGGCGATGACCATGCCGGACTCGTACCCGTACACGATGGGCGCCCTGGCGGTGTCGCGTCTGTCGCGTCGGACGGTGAGCACCACGACGGCCACCGCCGCGACAAGGAGGACGACTCCCACCAGGCTCGGGGCCGACCCGAAGCCCGTGGCCGCCACCAGGGCGACCCCGAAAACGATGAGCAGGACCGCGCCCATGCACCCGCCGACGAAGACGGCACTGCCCGGCATCTTCTTCCTGGCGACGAACGAACCGAACCCCTCCGCTTCGGCCATGCTCCGCGCCTCCGGCGTATCCTGCTCCGGCTCAGGTGCGTAACCGTCGCGACCAAGCCGAGCGAGGTCCCGTTCACCGTCCACCAGCCCCCACGCCGCCCCAGCGGCCGTCAGCGCGGAGAGCACGATGCCGACCCACAGGAGCTTGTAGTCCTGGTCCGCCCTCCCCAGGTCTCCCGGGTGGGCCGGGTCGACCCGCAGCGTCACAGGAAGAGACCCCCCGAAGTTGCCGTCGCCGAGGTACTCCCGCCCGTTCACGACGTAGGAGTAGTGGCACTTCTGCCCGTGCTCACCGGAGTCCTCGCACTCCACCGTCAGGGCCTGGACCCGAAGCGTCGCGGTGTCGTCGAGGTCACGGCCGTGGAACCAGACGCTGACGGTCAGCGCGAAGGCCACCGCCGCGACGCACAGCACCAGGACCCAGGCGAAGGCGAGGACGGCGGTCGCCCGCCTCTTCACCTCGTCGGCCGGCACCTCGCGGATGCGCCGGGGCCACGCCACGGCCACCGCGACGAGGCCGAGGCCCGTGATCAGCCAACCCGCTTTCCACTGCGGCGAGAACCACGTCCCCGACGCGGTGGCGAGAGCCCCTGCCACCACCACGCACACCGCGGCCACCGCCGCACCGCGCACCGGACCCGGCTCGGCCGACTTCCCCGCACTTCCCTGATCGGTCACAGGATCTCCAAGGTGAGTGCACAGCGCCGGGCATTCGCGGGTGCCGCGAGTCGGGGTACCGATCTCAGGCGTTTCAGCGCGACCAGGCGCAACAGGTCAGATTCCCGGCGGCTCTCGACTTCCCCTCGACCGCTTCGCCGCTCACCCCAATGCCCCTCCGCCGTAAGGCAGTTGTGACAGTCTGGCGCTCGGACAACAACGCGACTCGCCGTCACGGACACTACTGGAAGCCATGCCAATGGTGGAAGTGGTTCCAATACCGGGCGAGTGTGAAGTCGCCCCCGTGGCAGCGAAAGAGTCCTCCCGAACGACGCGACGGGCGGCCGTGAAGCGGCAGGCGATCGTCGAAGCTGCCGAAGCCCTCCTCGTCGCGGGCGGACCGGCGCCCGTGGCCGGGCCCTGGTCGACCGGGAGCTCTACCTGCCCAAGTCCTGGGCCGCGGACCGGGACCGCTGCCGCGCGGCGAAGATCCCCGATGAACGGGACTTCCACACCAAGGGCGACCTGGCCAAGGCCATGGTGCTGCGTGCGCTTGCCTCCGAGCTGCCCATCGCCTGGGTCACCGCGGACTCGGCCAACGGGCAGGAGGGCCGCTTGCGGCGCCTGCTCGAACAGTCCGGCGTCGGCCATGTCCTGGCAGTGCCCAAATCCCAGTTCAGCGCAGGCTGTCCACGCATCGACCGGCTGTTCGCCCGGGCCCCGGCCGAGGCTTGGGGACGGATCTCGTGCGGCAACGGCGCCAAGGGCCCGCGCGTCTACCACTGGGCGGCCGTCCGGCTGCCCGCCGTGGCCGAGTACGACCACCAGGACGAGACCCAGGTCCGTCGGCGGTGGGCACTGGCCCGCCGCAGCCTGACCAAGCCCGACGAGATCGCCTACTACCTTACTTACTCACAACTCGACACGACCGTCGAGCAGTTGGTGCGAGTCGCCGGGACGCGTCGGCCTTCGGTTGACCTCCATGACGGCGCGCACCTCCAGCGCGGGCACCCGGGCAGCACAGAGCAGACCCTGCCATCGTTCGGCGGCGTCAGCGGACGAAGATCCGGTGCGGGGTGTTCGTGGTGGTGGGCTGGTCGCGGTCCACGCGGACGCCCGAATAGGTCTTTGCCCCGCTGCGCACGCCGAAGCTGGCGGCCACGGCCAACAAGCCGGTCACGCCTGCCAAGCCGGCACCCGCGCCGCTGCCGCCGATGAGGCAAGCGATGACAACAAGGCCGATCCCCGCCACGAGCAGGAGCCAGCCGAGCGTGCTGCGGGTCCGCTGCTTCTGCGCGGCGGTCGGCTCGGATTCCAGCACGACCCTGATGGGGACGCGGCAGTCTCCGCACACTACGTCGAGAACCACGGACCCCGTTTCCGGGCGTCGGCTCGCGCCGAGCGGGAACAGGTGCCACTGCGACCGATAGGTCGTACTGCGCAGCCCCTCGGTGCGGGTCATGCTCGTTCGGTGGCCCAGGCGAAACTGTGAGATCTCAGTGGGTACGCTCATGGATCTCGCTCCGTTCTCCCCGTGCACGGTCCCCCACAAGTCCGCGCGAGTCGCGATGCTAGCAGGCGCGCATGTACACGACGAGGCCATCGGGCAACGCCCAGGCGACGACCTCAGCCGCCGGCCGGCGGACCAGCGGATAAAGCACTTCGGCTGGTGATCCGGCGCCACACCAGGTCGACATGCTGGGCGGCTCGGGATGCTGTGGTCGATGCCGGACGCGCGGTTCGAGGCCGGCCTGGACTGGGCGCAGGTCTGGGCGAAGGAGCCTGGCGCCCGTTGCGCCGCCGCCGGTCGCCCGACCCCTGGCGGCACACCCGGCTGCTCCATGCCGCGAAGTGCCCCAACTGTTGACGCCCTCCAGGAGCCGGAACGCTGCGGTGCGCTGCTGGCAGGGATCAACAAGGTTGAGGGGTGAGACGGGAGCGGCTCACGCTCCCGCCGGGATGGCCGCCAGGGTCGCCCTCGCGACGTCCCGGGCCGACGCCTCGCAGTCCGGGTAGGTGTCGCGCTTCAGGTACACCCGGATCACCAGGTTGCCGGCGCGCACGTTGAGCTGGCATTTGGGGCCGGTGGTGGTGGCGTCGAGCCAGTCGGCCTGGTCGCCGAAGCCCAGGCCGGTCTCGGGCCGGTTGCCCGTCCCGGCGAAGTCCTGTTCGGCAGCCCGGGTGCCGTTCTGGGCGCGGGTCGAACGGTACATCTCCCAGGAGATGATGCCGCTCTCGTCCGGGATCGGATCGCCCTGGCGGAGGGGGGCCGTGGGGAACCAGTGACACTCGGTCTTGGCGTGGTTCCCGATGTTCGTGTCCGATCCCTTGTCCGCCCGCAGCTGACCCTTCATCGGAATAACCGGCGCCATCTGCGCGCAGGTCGGCATCGTGTAGTAGGCGTCGGGCAGTTCACTGCCGCCGCCTTTCTGGCTGAGCATCAGGTAGCCGCCGATGCCGAGTCCGGCCGCGAGCAGCCCGCCCACGACCCACCACCTGATATGGCGTGGGGCGCGAGGAGGGGGCGGTGGGGCGGGGAGGTCGGGCACAGTGCGCAGCGCGGTCGGCGGGGCGGCCGCGGTGGGCGGCGCCGGGTGCTCGGCCCCACCGCTCAGCGGCTGCTCGGCGCGGGCCTGCTGCGCCGCCACCATGAGCTGCAGTGGGGGGCGGGGAAGGGGCGGTGCGGCGGGGAGGTCGGGCACAGTGCGCAGCGCGGTCGGCGGGGCGGCCGCGGTGGGCGGCGCCGGGTGCTCGGCCCCACCGCTCAGCAAATGCTCGGCGCGGGCCCGCTGCGCCGCCACCATGAGCTGCACGGCGGGTGGCCACGGCTCGGCCGATGGGGGCACCGGCCCGAGCAGGGCCAGTAGTTCGGCCGGCGTGGGGCGGTCGGCCGGCTGCTTGGCCAGGCAGCGCGCGACGATCCCGTGCAGGGCCGGCGGCAGGGCGGTCAGGTCGGGTTCGGCGTGCACGACGTTGTAGAGCGTCTGCAGGACGGACGGGCCGGCGAACGGGCTGTGGCCGGTCGCCGCCAGCACCAGCACCGAGCCGAGCGAGAAGACGTCGCTCGCCGCAGTCAGCTCCCGGCCGTCCGCCTGCTCCGGCGACATGAACTGCGGAGAACCGATCACCCAGCCGGTGCCGGTGAGCTCGGTGGTTTCCCGCCCCTCCGCCGCGCGCGCGATGCCGAAGTCGATGACCCGGGCCCCGTCCTGGGCGAGCAGCACGTTTTCGGGCTTGAGGTCGCGGTGTACCAGGCCGGCCCGGTGGATCTCCGCCAGGGCCGTTGCCAGGCCGACCGCCAGCCGGTGCAGTGCCGGTCCCGGCAGTGCGCCGGCCTTCCCGACGGCTGCGGCGAGCGACGGGCCGGCCACGAACACGGAGGCCAGCCAGGGCTGTTCGGCGTCCGGGTCGGCGTCCAGTACGGCCGCCGTGTACGCCCCGGAGACCCGGCGGGATGCGGCCACCTCGCGCCGGAAGCGGGCCCGGAAGTCGGGCTCGGCCGCGTGCCGGGCGTGCACCAGCTTCACCGCTGCCGGGCGCCCGTCCGGTGTGACGCCGAGCAGCACCCGGCCCATGCCGCCCCGGCCCAGTTCGGCGAGCAGCACGTACGGTCCGGCCTGCCGGGGCAGTTGGTCCTCTCCGCTCACAGGGCCGCCACCGCCGCCAGGCCCTGGCGGGCCATGTCCTTGGCGAGGTTCTGGCAGACCGCCCCCCTCGGGTAGTGGACGCCCTTGACCATGATGAACATCTCCACGTTGACGTCCCGGACGTACAGCTCGCAGTTGGCGTCATCGGGGGTGGCGTACCACATGCCCTCCTCGCCGACACCGAGGTTCGGGTCGCGCGGGGTCTTGGCGCCGAGGTACATGCCCTCGTAATGCTGCTTCGCGAGTTGGGCACCGGTGAGGCCCCCCGGTCGGGAGAGGAAGAGGTCCCAGTAGACCCCGACCTCGTCGCCCGAGCGGCTGTTCCAGACGCAGGAGTTCGCCGGATGCTGCTGCCCGTCCGGGCCGGGCTCCTGGCCCACGCCGTCACTGTTGCCGCTGGGCACGCCGAAGTCGGCCGGAGCCTTGATGCTGCGGTCGGCCTGCGCGCAGGTGGGGAGGGTCTTGGTGTACTTGTCGGCGACCTCGGCGAGCGGGGTGCTGCCGGGTGTCGGCACGGGGTCGGGGGCCACCGCCTGGTACACCTTGTCCGGGCCGGCTGTCAGCACCACGGCCGCCACTGCGGCGAGCACCACGCAGGACGCGATGACGGGGACGAGCCAGCGGGGGCGGCGGCGCGGGGCGGGGGGCGGCGCGACGGGGGCGGTCATGGTGGGGGCGGTGGCCACGGAGGCGGTCACCGCCGGAGCAGGGGCGGCCATGGTGGGGGCGGTGGCCACAGAGGCGGTCACCGCCGGAGCAGGGGCGGCCGGGGGCGCGGCCTGCGCCAGCCGGGCCGCGGTGCTTCTCTTCTCTTCGATCTGCGCGTACACGCTCGCCGGCCACGGGCGTGCGGTCGGGGCCAGCGGGCCCACCAGCTCCAGGAGCTGACCGGACGTCGGCCGGTCGGCCGGCTCGTTCGCCAGGCACGGGTCGACGATCCGGCGCAGCCCGGCCGGGACCGCGGCGAGGTCGGGCACGCCGTGCGCGACGGCGTGCATGACGGCGAGCGGCGAGTCACCGGCGTACGGGCTACGGCCGGTGGCGGCCGTGACGAGTGTGACGCCGAGCGAGAAGACGTCGCTCGCCGGCCCCGGCTGCTCGCCGCGCACCTGCTCGGGCGACATGAACGCGGGCGAGCCGATCACCGCTCCCGTGCGGGTGAGCACCGTCTCGTGGTCGGCGGCGCGAGCGATCCCGAAGTCCACCACCCGGACGCCGTCGGCCGTCAGCAGGACGTTCGACGGCTTGAGGTCCCGGTGCACGAGCCCGACCCGGTGCACCTCCGCCAGCGCCTGCGCGAGCCCGGCAGCGAGCAGGCGCACCGTCTGCTCGGGCAGCGCCCCGCCCGCCTCCAGCGCCTCGGCGAGGGTCGGCCCGGCGAGGAAGAGCGAGGCGAGCCAGGGGGTGGGCGCATCGGGGTCGGCGGCGATGACCGGTGCGGCGTACGCCCCGGAGACCCGGCGGGATGCGTCCACCTCCCGCCGGAAGCGGGAGCGGAACCCGGGGTCCTCCGCGAGGTCGGCGTGCACCCGCTTGATGGCGACGAGCCGCCCGTCCGGCGCCACCCCGAGCAGTACCTGCCCCATGCCGCCCTGTCCGAGCACCCCGGCCGTGCGGAACGGTCCGATGTGCGTCGGGTCGTGAGATGCCAGTGATTGCACGCCAGGTCCCCCTTGCCCGTGAGTCTAATGCCTTGCCGCTTGGCCGCCTGCTAGATGGGTCCCGAGCAGGCGGCCAACTCCTTTCACTCAAGCCAAAGTTGATCCCGAGCCCGGCATCCAGTACGCACTGAACACCCAGCCCAACCAGCCCTGGCCCCCGCAGAGTCTGGTGGACCTCGCGCTCTCCAAGCGCGCGCCCGTCTCCGCGCCGGGCCGGCAGTGGAGCTACGCCAACACCAACTACGTCCTGGCCGGCATGATGGTCAAGGCCGTCACCGGCGACGAAGCAGCCACCGAAATCCAGCGGCGCATCATCGAACCGCTCGGGCTGCACGACACCAGCTTCCCCACCGTCGATCCCGCGCTGTACGGCAACTACCTCCACGGCTACCTGCACCCGGTGATCTTCTACACCCAGGACGTCACGGTCTCCAACACGTGCAGATCTACGGGAGCGCCGGCGCCATGGTGTCGACCCTGGACGACCTGGCCGCGTTCTCCCGCGCCCTGCTGACCGGACAGCTCCTGGCGGCCCGCGCAGATGGCCGAACTCAAGAACACCGTACCGATGGACAGTTCAGGCACCTCCGCGTACGGGCTGGGCGTCGAACACCTGCAACTGCCCTGCGGACAGTGGGCCTGGGGACACAACGGCGCTGTACTCGGCTGCCTCAGCAACTGGCTGAGCAGCGAGGACGGCACCAAGCAGGTGCTGTACGTGAACAACGAATTCCACCTGACGGGCGGAACCCAGGGCCAGCGCGACACCGTCAACGCCGCGTTCGACGCCTTCTGCGCGCTGTAACCCCGAACTCGAACCGCAGTTCCGGGCCGATACGGCCCATGCCTGGCGAGCCGAGCCCTCGACCCCGGAGGGCTCGGCTCGTCAGATCCTGCAACCACACGACCGATCAGGCTGCGGCCCGACGGTCGAACCCCGCCCAACGGCCCCACCGGACTCGCCCTGGGTTCCGGCAACTTGTTCCAGAAGGTCGGAGGCCGAACGCTCCTCCTCTGCGAACGGGGTACTGCGGGCTGAGCCAGTGCGGGTGGTGCGCGCGTGGGACAGCGGCGCCGCAGAGCACGGCGAATGGCGCCGCAGAGCACGGCGAATGCCACCTCGGAATGCAGGCGATCGGGCTTTTACTCAACGGGAGCCCCACCCCTGGAAGCCGCCCGATCGGGGGCGGGGCTCCGCACACGCACGGTTCGCGGGTCAGCCGAGGCCGCGGGTGTCCTGCTTCAGCGCGGTGTCCACGGTGAGCGCGGTCGCCACGACGAGGCTGATCAGCGGGTCGGGGAGCGGGCGGTGGATCTGGAGCACGTAGTTGTCGGCCGTGGTGAACATCGTCTTCGCCAGGCCTTCCCAGGTCTTGGTGATCCGGGCGACCTCTGTGTCCGTCTCGTCGACGATGGAGAAGTTCCAGGCCCGCCAGTTCTCCGCCTTGATGGCGCCGACCCTCCGGCCGCCGACCTCCATCGCGAAGTTGATCTTCCCGAAGACGTTCTGCTGGATGATCTGGCCGACCTCCTGGCCGTCCGGCCGCTGCACGATCACCCGCGACTTGATGATCTTCGCCGGGCGGGTCAGCAGCAGCACCGGGGTGCCGTGCGCGTCACGGATCTCCAGCTTGTGGGTCAGGCACTGGTCAACGGAGGAGAGCAGCCGGAGCGCCTTGCGCAGGCCGCTCTGGCCGACCTGAACCACCGAGCCCAGCGTGGCGCCCCGCTGGTCGAAGACCGCGTACTCGTTGGTCAGCTCGATCAGCTTGACCTTCTGGTTCACCACCAGAACGGGCTCGGAGAAGAGAGTGCCGCCGCCACCGTGGACCGGCCCGACGCCCGCCTGCTGCTGCACCTGGCGCTGCACCTTGGCGGAGTCGCCGACCGGAGCGGCCGGCTGCCCGGGGAAGCCCGGGGTGTTCGTATTCTGGGACATGGCGGGCAGGCTAGGGCCAATCCCCGGTGGGTAGCTAGATCATTTCGGACGGCCGCCGGACCCGTCCGGGGCATCGAGTGGTGAATTCGACCTGCGGGTTTGGGCGTTGTGAACGCCGGCCGACACTCGACACGGCGGGCGTGTCCGACATCACATCCACTGATCGCGCGCGGACGATGGCCTGCCTCGCCGGCCCGGCTGTCGAGCCCCTGCTCGGCGACGGTCCGCCGCGGGCAGCCGGCCACCTGTCGCACCACCCCGCTGTCCCGCCGGGTGAAAGTCACCGGGTTCGCCCGCGGGCGACCATCGCGATCGGCCGCGAGCCGCCGAGCCCGGAGACAGGCGCAAGCCATCGGATCAGGCCATGGCCGCCGCGGCGAACAGCCGCCGGCGCCTGTCCCTCGCCGGTGCCGGCGTGGCCACCACGCAGGCCCCGGTCACCCCCGGCCGGCGCCTCGCCGTTCGCTCAGGCGCCCCGACCTGCCGACCGGCGGCCGATTTGTCGAGCAAGAAGCAGGCGGCGAGGCCCGTCGCCCGGCAGTCGCCAGGCTCGGCCACGACGTCGAGCATGCCGCAGGCGACCAGCGACATTCCGGGGGTACAGGCCCCCAGCGCGGCTGCGGGAACGCCGGGCAGTCAGCTCCCGCCGGATCAACCGCAGTGTCTCCGCGAAGACTGGGGCATTCATTGCCACACTCTCTCCGCCGTCGACAACAACCAACTCCTCCTCACAGCCCCGAAGACCCCGCACAGCAAGACCTGGGTCGCCCTCTCCCAACGCGCCGGTACCGCGCTCGACGACCGCACCGACACCAGCGCCTTCGGCAACGTCGCCGACAACCGCGACTACGTCTTCCACCGCCACGGCCGACCCCTGCACCCCAAGACCGTCCTCGACCGGTTCCACCTGCTCTGCGACAAAGCCGGCGTCCCCCGAATCGCCCTGCACGACCTGCGCCACCTCGCCGCCAGCTTCGCCCTCGCCGCCAACACTCCCCCGCCGGCCATTTCCAAGACCTTGCGCCACCGAACCCTGTCGACCAGCGCCTACATCTACGCCGAAAGTGGTCCCAAGGATTCGTCGCGGGCGATCCGCAGCTACCTGCGGCGGCGCGGGATCCGGGCGGTGATCCCGCAGCCCGCCCACCAGGCCGCCAACCGCAAACGGAGCGGCAGCCGCGGAGGCCGGCACCGGCCTCCGACCATGACGCCTACAGGCAGCGCAACACGGTCGAACGCTGCATCAAGCTCAATCAGTGGCGCGGTCTCGCCACCCGCTACGACAAGACCGCCACCAGCCACCTCGCCGCACTCCACCTCGCCGCCATCTTCATCTGGTCAGCGAGATGATCCGAAAGAAACGGCATAGACCGAGTGACCCGCCGCTTCGTGGGGGCGCATCAGGGATCCGTCGGGGGCGGCCGCGACCTGAGGTGGAGTTCTGCGGGCGGGAAGATGGGACTCTGGGCGGAGCTGCTCCGGCTCCGAGGAGGACGTCTCCTCTCGCACCGGCCTGACACTCTCTCAATTGCCTTTGTGGTCAATGGTGTTGGTTTCATCGGCCGGTTTCCTGGAGGGTGCATGGTGGACGGGGCAGCGGGTCCGAGGCTTGGGAAGATCGGGGCGGAGAGTCGGCGGTGGCGTTCGGCGGTCGTGGTGCTCGCCTGCGCGGGCCTGCTGGCGGCCTTCGCGCCGGCCGCCGGTGCGACGGGCACCTCGGCGGCGCCCGACCTGGTGGCGGTGAGCGGGGCGCGGGCCGGGGACGGGGCGGGCATGGACGCGGTGGTCCGGGCCATGGTGCGGGAGGGCGGCGCCTCGGCGACGCTGGCCCGAGTCCGGGAGAACGGCTCCACGGTGTGGAAGGGTGCGGCCGGCGTGGCGGACATGGCCACCGGCGCGCCCGCCGATCCGGACGGTCGTTTCCGGATCGGCAGCGTCACCAAGACCTTCGTCGCGACGGTGGTCCTCCAGCTGGTCGCGGAACACCGACTCGGCCTCGACGACTCCGTGGAGAGCCACCTGCCGGGCGCGGTGCCGAACGGCGCCGGCATCACGGTGCGCCAACTGCTCAACCACACCAGCGGCATCCACGACTACACCGACGACCCGGCGTTCGACATCACCAACCCGGAGACGCTGCGGCAGTGGCTGACGGGCGGACGCTGGACGTCCTACCGTCCGCAGCAGCTCGTGGACATCGCCAACAAGTACCCGCCGTACTTCGCCCCCGGGCAGGGCTGGCACTACTCCAACACCGACTACATCCTCATCGGCATTCTCATCGAGCGCCTCACCGGCCGCAGTTGGGCGCAGGAGGTGACCAGCCGCATCATCCGGCCGCTGGGTCTGACGGACACCTCGATGCCCATCGACTCGCCCTTCGTACCCGGCCCGCACGCGCACGGCTACCTCAAGCTCCCCACCGGCCCGGCCGACGTGACGCTACTCAACCCGTCGGTGGCGGGCGCCGCTGGGGCGGGCATCTCCACCACCGCGGATCTCACCCGCTTCATCGCCGCCCTGCTCGGGGGACGACTGCTCGGCCCGGCCGAACTCGCCGAGATGAAGCGCACCGACGGCGCGAGTGCGGCCGTCGGCTACGGCCTCGGGCTCCAGCGGATGACCATGCCCTGCGGCGAGTTCTGGGGACACGACGGCGGCATCCCCGGCTACAACACCCTGCTGGTCGGCGAGGCCAACGGCCAGCGGCAGTTCGCCACCTCGATCAACCGGTACGACATGTCCGACCACGCCGCGATGATCCGAACCTCCAACGCCCTGTACTCCACGGGCATCTGCGGCAACCGCCCTTCGACCTCCTCGCCGTCCACCACAATGCTGCGGCCCGCCGGACCGCTCACCTGACCCCGGAACCCCCGCCAGGGCCTGCCTCCTTGAAAAACCGGCTCGTGTTTGACACCGGTGCGCTCACCGGCCGTACGGCTCGACTCGGAGGCCGCGCCTTCGTCCACGGCGGTCGGCTGCACCGGGGCGGTGTGCTCGTCGTCGTGCACCCGCGTGAGCACGTTCGGGTGTATGCCGACGCGCGGACATTGCGGTCGGCCGCAGGGTGCGGATGATTGACCAGGTGGCGGTTCAGGTCGACTTCGAGCGTGGCTACGCCACCGGCGCGGCCGAGTTGCCGACCCGGCCTGTCACCGTCACCGAGTGCCCCGACGGACCCGGGGTGGGCAGGAGGAGCTTGACATGCCCGTAGCCAACGCCGGGGCGGACGTATTGATCGTCGGTGGTGGGCCGGTCGGGCTCACCGCTCGGGCGCTTCTGGAGCGCTGGGGTGTGCGGGCACTGCTGGTCGAGAAGCACCGCAAGCTGTCACCATTTCCCCGGTCCCGGCTGGTCAACGTGCGCTCGATGGAGATCTTTCGCCAGCTCGGGCTTGCCGACAAGATCACGGCCAACGCATTCGCACCGGAATACGGCCGCGTCCGCTTCCGCGACACCCTGCGCGACCGCGACTTCGCCACTGCGGCGATGGTCGGGGTCAACGCGCCGGTTCCGGAGAGCCCCGCAATCGGCGTGGTCACCTCGCAGGATCGGTTGGAACCCACGCTTCTCGCCGCCGCGGACGCGCACATGCGGTTCGGGGTCGAGCTCGTCGACCTGGTCGAGGAAGCCGAGAGCGTCGTGGCCTTGCTCGTCGACCACCAGCGCGGTGAGAAGGTTCGCGTCCGTGCCCGCTATGTCATCGCCGCTGACGGCGCGAGCTCCACGGTCCGGCAACGGCTGGGAATCGACACCACCGGCCCCGGAGCGATCGGGGACTTCACCACCGTCGTGTTCGACGCCGACCTCAGCCGCTGGTGCGCCCGCCAGCCCGCCGGGGTCTACTTCACCGCGCACGGAACGTTCCTCCCGCTCTACCCCGAGGGAGGCTGGGCCTGGTTCGTTCCCACGCCCGAAGACCCTGCTCGGGCCGACTGGGCCGGCCTTGTCTCGCGCGCCCTCGGCGCCGACTCCGACGTACAAGCCGACGTGTTGCGGGTTCAGCACTGGGTGATGAACGGGTTCGTCGCCGAACGCTTCCGTCACGGCCGGATCCTGCTGGCCGGCGATGCCGCGCATGCGGTGCCCATCATCGGCGGTCTGGGCATGAACGCCGGCGTCGCCGATGTGCACAACCTGTGCTGGAAACTGGCGGGCGTTCTCCAAGGGTGGGCCGAACCAAGCCTGCTGGAAACCTACGAGACGGAGCGACAGCCCGTCGCCCAGCAGACTCTCCACCAAGCCGTGGCCAACACCCAACTGCTGCTCCAAGTAGTGAACCGGCGCCGCGAGCAGCTGCGGACCGGCAAAGCGGCACCGGCACAGGTCGAACTTCCGTGGTCGGAGCAGTACTTCGCCCAGCTCGGTCTCGTGCTCGGCGTCACCTACCACTCTGCCGCCGTCCTCACCGACGGCAGCACCCCGCCCGAGCCGTCCGACCAGGGCACGGACTACGTCCCCACCGCAGAGCCGGGCCATCGCATGCCGCACCTCTGGCTCACCCGCGACCGCTCCACCCTCGACACCCTCGGCGAGTGGTTCACCTTGCTCACCCCGGACCCCACTCACTGGGAGCAACAGACCGCCGCGCCATGGCCGCTGCACATCGAGGCCCTTCCCATTGAGCACGCCGCTCTCTGCAACCTCCGGCCGCACGGAGCCCTACTCGTCCGCCCCGACGGCCACATCGGCGCCCGCTGGCGGGACCGCCCACCGAGCGACACCACCCTCCACCACGCCCTCACCGCAATCACCCGCTCGACAGCCCCCTGGCAGCCCGGCGCCCGATGACGCGGACCGGCGGTGCGGCTGCTCGGACGGCAACGGCAGTCAACTGGGCCCGTGGCGCCCACAGTTGGCCGCGAACGTAAAGCACGGGAAGTGAACCTACTGCGTCGACCTCGCCCCCGACGAGGGACGGCGCCGCACCCGCCGACGGGGCGGGTTCGCCACCAAGGCCGAAGCCGGACGGGAGATGGCCGCGGTCCTCGACGGGGAACTGCGCGGGGTCTACGAGAACCGCCGCACCACGGTCGCCAGCTTCCTGCGGGAGTGGCTGACTCTGCAAAAGGCGCGGTTGGCACCGAAGACGTACGCGGGCTACGCGGCGTGCGTGGAGCGCGGCCTGATCCCGGCCTTCGGCCGCCACCGGCTCCTCGACCTGCGGCCCCAGCACATCGACGACTGGATCACCGCCCAACTCAACGCGGGGCGGGGCAAAGTCACGGTCTACCGGGCCGCCTCCGCCCTGCGCAACGCGCTGAACACCGCCGTACGCTGCTGGCGCCTGCGCTACAACCCCGCCAAGCACTCCGTCCCGCCCGAGCCCCGCGATGCCGAACGCACCTGGTGGACCCCGGACGAGACCGCGGCGTTCCTGCGACATGGTTCGGAGCAGGGTGTCCCGCCAGTGGTCACGGCAAGACTGGCTGCAAGCCGGACTCCGGCCCGTCCGACCAGGAACAGCGCGATGTCGGTGAGCATCACGCCCAGGTCATGCCCACCACCCGCTCCTGGTCGGCACAGACCCCTCAAACAAGCGATCACCATCACACTCGATCCAGCCTCTCCGCGATCTCCAAACGGCAAGGTCGGACGCCCAGTTGGTGTTCTCACCGCCCGCACCACGGCACTGGGGACTACCCGACGGATCATCTCGGGCGGGTGCGGGCTCCCCCGGTACGGCTGGCGTCGTGGGCGGGTGCTTCCCGTCCGGGACGGCCGCCGGGCGCCGCGGTGTCAGGGTGCGAGCGGCTCGCGCGCGATACGTCCGTGCAGGCGGGGCGGGAGCGCGTCCTCGATGAGGGTGCCCAGCTCCACGTCCTCGGGCTCGTAGAGCCAGGCGATGAGCCCTCCGAGCGCGAGCGCGAGGAGCCACTGTGCCGCTGCGCACACCTCGTCCCGCGCTGCCGGTCCAACCGCTGCAAGGTCGCGCTCGATGCTGGAGAGGCTGTACTCGAGTCGTCCGGCCATCAGAGCGTGCGCGGGATGGGAGGGCGTGGTGGCCTCGCACATGAGCACGATCTCCGCGGCGGCCTGCCAGCGGGGGCGGGCCAGGAGCGCCGCGAGTCGGCTTCCGGGGTCGGCTTCGTCCGGTGCGGGGGTCGTGAGCTCGGCGACGACCAGGTCGAGGAGGGCGCGCTTGGTCGGGGCGATGTGCACCAGCGCGGCCTTGGTCAGACCGGCCCCGTCGGCCACGGCCTGCATCGAGGTGCCGTAGTAGCCATGGGCCGCGTAGAGGCGGGCCGCGCTCTCGAAGGCCCTGACACGCGGCGCCGGTGCCGGCCGCGTGGCCGCCTCCTCGGTCGGCGGGGCGTCGGGCGGACGCACCGTAGCCGGGGGAGCCGCGGGGATCCCGTGCCTCGCCAAGTCGTCCTGGTAGGCGCCGAGCAGGCCGGGGATGTCGATCCGGCCGGGGAAGTACAAGGAGAGGATCTGCAGGCCGTCCCACGCTGCACCCAGTCGCTGGGCGGCGAGCTTCACCGATCGCTCGTCGCCGCCGAGGCCGCCGAGCAGCCGGACCCCGAGCCGCTTGCTGATCCGGCGGCGGGTCCGCATGAGCTCGTGGCCCGGGTGCTCGGGGCTGGTCGCCTCGCCGATCAGGGCGGTGAAGAGCGGGATCCACCCGGCCTCGGCCTCGTTGCGCCGGGCCACCTCTGCCACGGAGAGAGGCCATCCCGCGCCGCTCGCGCCGTCCGCGAGCCAGGTCCCGTGCTTGCGGTCGAGCCGGTCGACGAGCGCGGTGAGGATCTCCTGCTTGGAGCCGAAGTGACGCAGCAGTGCCGGGTGGGAGATTCCCGAGGCGGCGGCGATGTCGCGCAGCGAGGTGGCCCGGTAGCCCGCTTGGACGAACAGCTCGTGGGAGGCGTCCAGGATGCGTTCGACGCGCTCGCGCCCGGTCCGGTAGCTGCCCCGCTTCATCGCCATCGCTCCAGTATCGCGCCTGTGTCGCCTCTCCAATTAATACCGCCAGCGTGGTAACTTTTCGAGCCGAGGGCGGACCTGTGACCGAAGGAGACCGGTATGACCGGCTTGCGCGAGGATTTCCTCTGGGGAGCTTCCACCTCGCCGCACCAGATCGAGGGCAACAACGTAAACGCGGACTGGTGGGCGACGGAGAACGCCCCCACCTCCCCGTTCCCCGACCGCAGCGGCGACGCGGTCGACAGCTACCACCGTTACGCCGAGGACATGAGGCTGCTGGCGGACGCCGGGCTGAACGCCTACCGCTTCGGCTTCGAGTGGGCACGGATCGAACCGGCGGACGGGCACTTCTCGCGGGCCGAGCGGGACCACTACCGCCGCATGGTCGACACCGCCCACGAGCTGGGCCTGGCACCGGTCGTCACGCTCCAGCACTTCACCCTGCCCCGGTGGTTCGCCGAGTCCGGCGGCTGGCGGCGCCCCGATGCGGCCGACCGGTTCGCCCGCTACATCGAGTTCGTCTCCACCGCGCTGCGGGACGTGGACTGGGTCTGCACGATCAACGAGCCCAACATGCTCGCCGTGTTCGCAAGCGTCCAGGATGCCTATCTGAACGCCATGATGGGCCAGCAGGCCAGCAAGGCCGACACCGGCCAGGCCGGCGGGCAGGCGGCCACCGAACTGGCGACGGCGCTGGCCGCGGTCCGCCCCGACCGGGTGCTCGGCGACACCCTCGCCAAGGTGCACCGCCGCGCCGTCGAGGTGGTGCGCGCGACGACGAACGCGAAGGCCGGCTGGACGGTCGCGCAGCAGTCATTCACCCCCACCCCGGGCAACGAGGGGGTCTTCGAGCGCATCCACCACGGCTGGGAGGGCTTCTACCTCGACGTCGCCCGCGAGGACGACTTCGTCGGCGTGCAGGCCTACACCAGCCAGCCGGTCGACGCCGACGGCCCGGTCCCGCACCCGGCCCACCCCGACAACACCCTGACCGGCTGGGCGTACCGCCCGGACGCCCTCGGCACCTCGCTGCGCCGCGCCTGGGACGAAGCCGGCGGCATCCCGCTGCTGGTCACCGAAAACGGCATCGCCACCAACGACGACACCCGGCGGATCGCCTACACCGGCGAGGCGCTCGGCCACCTGGAGGCCGCCGTCGCGGACGGCGTCGACGTCCGCGGCTATCTGCACTGGTCAGCGCTCGACAACTACGAATGGGGCCGCTACGCGCCCACTTTCGGCCTGATCGCCGTGGACCGGGAGACCTTCGTCCGCACCCCCAAACCGAGCCTCGCCTGGCTCGGCGCCCGCGCCCGCGCCCACCGCAACGGCCCGCAGTGACTCGGCCGGAGAATCGGAGACCAGCATGTCCGTGCACGCCGCCCCCGGCCCCGCGTACGACCCCCCGCCGGTCACCGGCCCCGCACCCGTAGACGGCCCCCCGCCGGCGGACGACCGGGCGGCGGAACCGAAGGGCCCGGTACCCCCGGAGCTGCGGCGGCTGTTCCGGACCGCCCCGTTCGTCGCCGCCACCGCCCCGGTCGCCTACGCCGTCTCGACGTACTACGCCGCCATCCAGGTCGAGCACCTGGCCCCGGACGCGAAGGCCTCGAACCTCGCGGTGATCAATGCCCTCGGCGCCGTGGCCGCGATGCTCGCCCAGCCGATCGCCGGCGTGCTGTCCGACCGGACCCGCACTCGGTACGGCGCGCGAAGACCGTGGATGCTCGGCGGCGCCCTCATCGGCTCCGTCGCCCTGCTGACCGCCGGGCTCGCGCCGAGCGTGGCCGCGCTGACCGTGTGCGTCATGCTGGTGCAGTTCGGCTTCAACGCCTCCCAGGGACCGTTCTCCGCGGTGCTGCCCGACCGGGTTCCGGAGAAGCTGCGCGGTCGGTACTCGACCGGCGTGGGCCTGGGCGTGCTCCTCGGCTCCGTCGCCGGCCCGGCCGTCGGCTCGGTGTTCGCCGACGACCTCCCGCTCGGGTACGCGCTCATGGCCGGCGTCGTCCTGCTCGGCATCGTGCTGTTCGTCGTGCTCGTGCCCGACCGGGACAACCGCGGTGAGTCACGCCGGCCGTTCTCGCTGCGGGCCTTCCTCGCCGCCTTCTGGGTCAACCCGGTCCGCCACCCCGACTTCTTCTGGGGCTTCGCCGGACGCCTGCTGCTGTTCGGCGGGTACGCGATGCTGAACACCTACCAGCTCTACCTGGCGCAGGACTACCTCGGCCTGACCCTGGAGGAGGCGACGCGGACCGTGCCACTGCTCGGGCTCGCCGCACTGCCCGGCGTCATCGTCGCCACGGCGGTCGCCGGCCCCCTCTCCGACCGCATCGGCCGGCGCAAGCCCGTGGTCCTCCTCGGGGGACTGCTCATCACGTCCGGCACCGTGATCCCGCTCCTGCTGCCGTCGGTGCCCGGACTCGCGCTGTCCGCTCTCGTGGTCGCCTCCGGCTTCGGGGCGTTCATCGCGGTCGACCAGGCGCTGATGAGCAGCGTGCTGCCGAACCCGGACGACTTCGGCAAGGACCTCGGCGTGCTCAACCTCGCCGCCACCCTGCCCAACACCGTCGCACCGGTCGTGGCCGCGGGCGTCGTCCACGTCTTCGGCAGCTACGGCGCGCTCTACCCGGTGGTCGGAGTGATCGCGCTGCTGGGCGCGCTCTCCGTCCTCCCGATCCGCAGCGTCCGCTGACCGGATCGCACCCACTGCACCACCGAACCAACCCCTGTTGTGAAAGGACGCGGCGATGTTCACCACCCCGCCCATCACTGCGCTGGTCGAGCGCCTCACCCTGGAGCAGAAGGTCCGCCTGCTGACCGGCGCCTCCATGTGGTCGCTGCACGACGAACCCGCCGTCGGCCTGCGCCCCATCGTCGTCTCCGACGGTCCCACCGGCGTGCGCGGCACCGCGATGGACGACCGCGACCCCTCGGCCAGCCTGCCCTCGGCGAGCTGCGTCTCCGCCACCTGGGACCTGGAGCAGGTCCGCCGGCTCGGCGCCCTGATCGCCGCCGAGGCCCGGTCCAAGAACGTCGACGTCGTGCTCGGCCCGACGGTCAACCTGCACCGCTCGCCGCGCGGCGGCCGCCACTTCGAGGCGTTCAGCGAGGACCCCTACCTCTCCGGCGAGTTCGGCGCCGCCTACGTCGCCTCCGTCCAGGCGCACGGCGTCGCCACCACCGCGAAGCACTACGTCGCCAACGACTCCGAGACCGACCGCTTCACCGTCGACGTCCACGCCGACGAGCGGACGCTGCGCGAGGTCTACCTGGCACCCTTCGAGCGGATGGTCGACGAGGGGGCCTGGCTGGTGATGTCCGCCTACAACACCGTCAACGGCGTGACGATGTCCGCCAACCCGCTGCTGCGCGACCCGCTGAAGGACGAGTGGGGCTTCGACGGCGTCGTCGTCTCCGACTGGGCGGCGGTGCGCGACACCGAGCCGTCGGCCGCCTCCGGCCAGGACCTCGTCATGCCCGGCCCGGAGGGGCCCTGGGGCGAGGCACTCGTCGAGGCCGTGACGGCCGGACGGGTCCCGCAGAGCGCGATCGACGAGAAGGTCGCCCGGCTGCTGCTGCTCGCCTCACGCGTCGGCGCCCTGGAGAGCGGCCCCGCGGCCACCCCGGTCGAGCCCTGGGACCGCACCGCCATTGCCGACCTGCTGCGCGAGGCCGCCGCCGACGGCATGGTGCTGGCCCGCAACGACGGCACCCTGCCGGTCGAGCCCCGGGACGGACTGACGGTCGGCGTGATCGGGCAGCACGCCCTGCGCGCCCGGGCCCAGGGCGGCGGCTCGGCGACCGTGTTCCCCTACCACGTCGTCACGCCGCTCGAGGGCCTGCGGACCGCCTACGGGAAGCACGCCGTCACCTTCGCGCCCGGCCTGCCGCCGGCCGACGAGCTGCACGCCTTCACCCGGGGCACGGTCACCGACCCGGTCTCGGGCGCCGACGGGGTCCGCGTCCGGTATCTCGACCATGACAGCACCGCGTTCGCCGAGGAGATCATTCCCTCCGGCCGCCTCGCCTGGCTCGGCGACCCGCGCCTGGCCATGGCCGACCGCATCGAGCTGACCACCCGCCTCACCCCCGACCGCGACGGCCGGCACGACCTCGGCTTCGCCGGAGTCGGCGGCTTCACCTTCGAGATCGACGGCGAGACCGTCAGCACCGACTCGCTCGCCGCCCCCGGCGGCGACCCCGTCACCGCGATCCTCAACCCCCCGAACCGGGTGGTCTCCCGCGACCTGAACCACGGCCAGGCCGTCGAGCTGCGCCTGACCTACCGCCCGGAGCTCCCGGGCGGCTTCCCCGTCGCGATGGTCCAGCTCGGCTACAAGGACCTCTTCGGCGACCCGGCCGAGGAGCTCCGCCGGGCGGTCGAGGTGGCCGCCGCCAGCGACATCGCCGTCGTGGTCGTCGGCACCACCGAAGCCCTGGAGTCGGAGGGCTTCGACCGGTCGGGCCTCGGCCTGCCCGAGGGCCAGGACGAGCTGGTGCGCCGCGTCGCCGCGGCCAACCCCCGCACGGTCGTGGTCGTCAACTCCGGTGCCCCGGTGCTGATGTCCTGGCTCGACGAAGTGGCCGCCGTCGTCCTGTCCTGGTTCCCCGGCCAGGAGTTCGGCGCCGCGCTCGCCGACGTCCTCACCGGCGCCCGCGAGCCCGGCGGGCGGCTGCCCACCACCTGGCCCGCCCACGAGGAGGACGTCCCGGTGTGGACCGTCGAGCCCCGCGAGGGCCGGCTCGCCTACACCGAGGGCCTCCACCTCGGCTACCGAGCCTGGCTCAAGCACGAGCAGGCCGGTGGCCGCGGACCGGCGCTGCCGTTCGGCTCCGGCCTCGGCTACACCACCTGGCGGATCGACCAGCCCACCGTCAGCACTGCCGGGGACCGCGTCGTCGTGCTGGCGGACGTCACCAACACCGGCGCCCGGCCTGGCAAGCAGGTCCTCCAGGCCTACCTGTCCCGCCCGGAGTCGACCGTCGAGCGGCCGATCGCCTGGCTCGCCGGCTTCACCGCCGTCCGCGCCCAGGCCGGCGAGCGCGTGCTCGCCCGCATCGAGATCGCCCCGCGGGCCTTCCAACACTGGGACACCGACGCCCACGCCTGGACCACCGAACCCGGCACCTTCACCCTGCGCCTGGCCACCTCCGCCACCGACCCCGGCCACACCGTGACGGTCACCCCCGCGACCGGCGAGTAGCAGGGCGACACAGACCCCCCTTCCCGCGCTCGCGCCTGGGCCCGGGAAGGGGGTGCCCGCCGTGGAACCGGACCTGACGCCCGGTCCCACGGCGGGCACCCGCTGCGGGACCGGCCCCTGACACCCGGTCCCGCAGCACCCGTTCTTCCTCACCGCGCCCGAAGCGGCGGCCCGCCACCGACGCGACCATAAAAAGTGATCGGCATGACGGCCCTCGACGGCCTCCGCCTCTGCGGCGCGATGATCTGAATCAAGGACCTCAGCAGGACCACCTCTTGATCGCGTCCTGCTGGGTATTCCGGACTCCCAGCAGAACTGCAACAGCGAGACATCACGGATGTGCCTTCGGGGCGGACAGGTGATCCTGTCCGCCCCGAAGTTCGTCGAGATCTACAGCCGCTCGGGTGTTCCGACGCCGAGGAGGTCCATGCCCTGGCGGAGGGTCTGGCCGGTGAGCCGGCAGAGCAGCAGCCGCGTGACCTCGCGGCTGGGGGCCTTGAGGACGGGGCAGTGCTCGCTGGCCCGTTACCGCTCCTACGTCGAGAACGACCTCGTCCCCGCCCTCGGCGCCATTCCCCCCTGGACGACCTCGACCGCCAGCACCTACGCGCCTACGCCACCACCCAACTCCGTTGCGGGCGCGGCAGAGTGACCGTCTACCGGATCATGGCGACCCTATCCAGCGCGTTGACGAGCGCCGTCAACGACGAGCCTGTCCCGCAACGTCGCCAAACCCCCGCTGCTGCCCCGGCCCGCCTCCACACCCGGCGCCTGTGGACCGAGGCCCAGACCTCACGCTTCCTGCGCTTCACCCGGGCCATCGACCCCTTCTACGCCGACCTCGCCGAACTCGTGATCGACACCGGCCTGCGCAAGGGCGAAGCACTCGCCCTCCACTGGCGCGACGCACCGGGCCGAGAACGTCCTGTTCGTCCGACCCTCTCCGTCGTCGACAACAACCAGCTCACCCTCACCACCCCGAAGACCCCGCACAGCAAGACCTGGGTCGTCCTCTCCCCCGCGCGGCCACCGCCCTCGGCGACACCGGCCCCTTCGGCACCACCGACCCCACCGGCTACGTCTTCCACCGCCACGGCCGCCCCCTGCACCCCAAGGCCGTCCTCGACCACTTCCACCTGCTCTGCGACAAAGCCGGCGTCCCCCGCATCGCCCTCCACGACCTGCGCCACCTCGCGATGAGCTTCGGCCTCGCCGCAGGCGTCCCCCTGCCGAACATGTCCAAGGCCCTCCGTCACCGAGTCCTGTCCACCAGCGCCGACATCTACGCCGAACTCACCCCCCGCGCCGCCCGCGCAGGCGTCAACGGCATCGCCTGGATCCTCGACAACGCCGACCGCGAAGAACTCGGCACCCCCGTCTGCCGCGCCCGCCGTCCCACACACCAGCACCCGCCACGCCCCGCCAACCGCACCCCGCGCAGACCGAGGCCAGCCGCGCCTGGATCAGCCACCCCCCCCCAGAATCACCGCCGCCCTCCACCGCCAGGCCGCCCTCCAGATGAACGCCCACCCCCAAGGCCGGCTCGAAGGACTCGTTTTCCCGGAACCGGACGGCACTCGCCTACGACCCCAACGGGCCCTCGACCAACTCCGCAAGCGCACGACCGAAGCCGGCCTGCCCGTCATTGGCCTGCCCGACCTGCGCCGCACCGCCGCCAGCATCGTGATCGCCGAAGGCATCCCCCTCGCCATCGACTCCAAGACACTGCGCCACCCCACCGAGCGCGTCGCCGCCGCACACCACCATGGGCCCGCCGGACTGCGACGGCGCGCCGGAGGGGGTGCGGGGACCGGACAGCGGGACGGGGCGGTCGCGGTCCGTGGCACCGGGTGGGGTGCTCACCCGTGCGGTCTCCTCACTCGGCCGCCCCAGCCCTTCCTCGTTCCGATGGGCAGGCGTTGCTGCGCGATCAGCAGATTCTCGGTAGCTGCTCGCCGATGGGCAGGTCCATCACCCGGGTGGCGCCGAACGCGGTTCGAGCGACGACCATGCCGGGGTGGTCGGGGACGCATTCACCGATCACTGCCGCGTTGGCGCCGAACGGGTGCGCGCGCATCGCGTCGAGCACGGCGTCGGCGGTCCGGCGGGGCACGAAGGCGACCAGCTTGCCTTCGTTGGCGACGTACAGCGGGTCGAGGCCCAGCACCGCACAGGCGTTCGCCACCTGCGGCGGAATCGGCACCGACCGCTCGTTGACCACCACACCGACCCCGGCGGCCATCGCGATTTCGTTGAGAGCGGCGGCGAGACCGCCGCGGGTGGGGTCGCGCAGGACGTGCAGGTCGGGGGTGACGGCGAGCATCGCCTCGACCAGGCCGCCGAGCGAGGCGCAGTCGCTCTCGATCTCGACTCCGAACTCCAGGCCCTCGCGCACGCTCATGATGGCCACGCCGTGCAGGCCGATCTCCCCGCTGACGATCACCACGTCACCGGGAGCGGCCCGCTGCGGCCTGATGTCCACGCCGGCCGGGACCAGCCCGATGCCGGCCGTGTTGAGGTAGATGCCGTCGCCGTGACCGGCCTCGACCACCTTGGTGTCGCCGGTGGCGATCTCCACTCCGGCCGCCCGCGCGGCAGCGCCGACGGCCCGCGCGACCCGGTCGACGGCGGCCATCTCCACTCCCTCTTCAAGGATGAAGCCGCAGGACAGGTAGGCGGGCCGCGCGCCGCTCATCGCGAGGTCGTTGACTGTGCCGTTGACGGCGAGGTCCCCGATGCTGCCGCCGGGGAAGAACAGCGGCCGCACCACGTACGAGTCGGTGGAGAAGGCGAGCCGCGCGCCGCCGAGTTCCAGTACGGCGGAGTCGCCGAGGCCTGCGAGGGCAGGGCCGCCGAACGCGGGGGCGAACAAGTTGGCCACCAGCTCGGCGGACATCGCCCCGCCGCCACCGTGCCCCATCACAACCCTGGGGTGGTCGCGCAGCGGCAGCGGGCAGGACCACCCGGAGAAGTCGGGCGCCGAGGGCGGCCCGTCGGGCGCGGTCGCCGGCAGCGCGGTGAGAATCTCGATGTCAGCCAACGAAGCTCGCCTCCTGGGGAGTGGTCGGCGCGCCCAGTCGCCGGTAGAGGTAGTAGGCCGCGCACGCCCCTTCGTTGGACACCATGGTGGCGCCGAGCGGGGTGCGCGGGGTGCAGAGCGTGCCGAAGGCCTCGCACTCGTTCGGCTTGAGTTGCCCTTGCAGCACCTCGCCGGCCCGGCACTGCGCGGGCTCGCAGGTGGTGATCCCGGAGACGTCGAAGCGGTGCTCGGCGTCGTGGTCGCGGTAGCGCGGGGAGAGCCGCCAGCCGCTCTGCGGGATCACTCCGATGCCGCGCCAGGCCCGGTCGGTCACCTCGAAGACGTCTTCCAGCATGGCTCGCGCCGCCAGGTTGCCCTCGGGGCGGACGGCCCGCGGGTAGGCGTTGTCGACTCGGTGCTCGCCGCGCTCCAACTGCCGTACGGTGCGCCGGATCCCCTCCAGGATGTCGAGCGGTTCGAAGCCGGTGACCACGATCGGCACCCGATGGCGCTCGGCCAGCGCCGGGTATTCCTCGATGCCCATCACGCTGCACACGTGCCCGGCGGCCAGGAAGCCCTGCACCCGGCAGTCGGGCGAGGTCATGATGGCCTCGATGGCCGGAGGCACCCGGACGTGCGAAACCAGCATGCTGAAGTTGCGCACGCCCAGCTTCCGGGCCTGGTGGACGGCCATGGCGTTGGGCGGGGCCGTGGTCTCGAAGCCGATGCCGAAGAAGACCACCTCGCGGTCCGGGTTCTCCCGGGCGATCCGCAGCGCGTCGAGCGGCGAGTAGACCACCCGGACGTCGCCGCCCTCGCTGCGGACCCGGAACAGGTCGCGGTCGGTGCCGGGCACCCGCAGCATGTCGCCGAAGGAGCAGAAGATCACCTCGGGCCGGGCTGCGATGGCCAGCGCCCGGTCGATCACCTCGAGCGGGGTGACGCACACCGGGCACCCCGGCCCGTGGATCAACTCCACCCCCTCCGGCAGCAGTTGGTCGATGCCGTGCCGGATGATGGTGTGCGTCTGCCCGCCGCAGACCTCCATCAGCGCCCACGGCCGGGTGACCGCAGCGCGGATGTCGGCCAGCAGCCCGCCCGCCAACTCCGGGTTCTGGAACTCCTCCAGGTACCTCACTGCCGCTCCTCCGTCGCGCCCGTTCCTGCCGCCGCCTCCCATGGGTCGCCGAACTCCTCCTGCAGCAGGCCGAGTTCCGCGAAGAGGTCGAGGGTCTTCCGAGCCGACTCCTCGTCCAGCCGCTGCAACGCGAAACCGACGTGCACGATGGCGTACTCACCGACCTCGAGGTCCGGCAGGTACTCCAGGCACACGTCCTTGACCACCCCGCCGAAGTCGACGACCGCCATCCGCGTCCCGTCCCTTTCCGAGATCTCCATCACCCTGCCGGGCACCGCCAGGCACATCCGTTCTCTCCTCTCAACCCGCGCCCGGGCCGCCGGCCCGGGCGGCCACCATCAGCTGGCCGAGCGCCAGCCCGCCGTCGTTGGGGGGCACCCGGCGGTGCCGCAGCACGGTGAAGCCGTCCTCCCGCAGCCCGCGCGCGCAGGCCGACGAGAGCAGCGCGTTGGCGAACACGCCACCGGTCAGGGCGACCGTGTCCGTGCCCTGCTCATCGCGGGCGGCCCGGCACTGAGCGCGCACCAGCTCGGCCACCGCGGCGTGGAACCGGGCGGCGACCAGGCCGCCGGACGCCCCTCGGGCGAGGTCTGCGACCACGGCGGCCAGCACCGGCTCGGGCTCGCCGAGCAGCACGCTGCCGTCGCGCCGGAACCCGAAGGCGTACCCCTCGGCGGGCCCGTGGGCCAGCGCTGCGGCCTCGAGCTCAATGGCCGCCTGTGCCTCGTACTCGGCCAGCTGGCAGACACCGGCCAGCGCGGACACCGCGTCGAACAGCCGCCCCATGCTGGAGGTCGGCACACAGTTCAACGACCGATCCAACTGGGTTTCGAGTACCGCCAGTTCGTCGCGCGGGCAGGCCCGGACCGGTGCCAGGTCGGCCGACCACGGAATGCCCGCCGCCCACAGGTGGGCGAGCGCCATCCGGTACGGCCGGACCACCGCGGCGTCGCCGCCGGGCAGCGGCACGTACGCCAGGTGTCCGAGCCGCCGGAAGCCGTCGTAGTCGGCGAGCAGCACCTCGCCACCCCAGACGGCGCCGTCGTCGCCGTACCCGGTGCCGTCGAACGCAACCCCGATGACGGGCCGGCTGCCGTCCAGCCCGTGTTCGGCCATGACGGAGGCGATGTGCGCGTGGTGGTGCTGTACCGGCCGCACTCGTGCGTCGCCGAAGGACCGCCGGGCGTGCCGGGCCGACCGGTAGTTGGGGTGCCGGTCCACCGCCAACACCTCGGGCTGGACCCCGGTGACGGCCTCCAGGTGCGCCGTCCCGCGGTCGAAGGCTTCCAGTGTGGCGAGGTCGTCCATGTCCCCGATGTGGCCGGACAGCCAGGCGTAGCCGTCGCGCGCCAGCGCGAAGGTGTTCTTGAGGTCCCCTCCGACGGCCAGCACCGGCCGGACCGGCACGGGAAGCGGCAGCGGCAGCGGCACGTGGCCGCGGGAGCGCCGGACCGGCAGGTGCTCCCCGTCGACCACCCGCACCACCGAGTCCTCGCACGGGACGTGGATGGTCCGGTCGTGCGTCAGCCAGCCGTCCACCAGCGGAGCCAGCCGGTCGAAGGCGTCCTGGTCGTCGGTGACGATCGGCTCGCCGGAGAGGTTGGCGCTGGTCATCACGAGCAGCCCCGGCCCGGGCGGCGCGAGCAGCAGGTGATGCAGCGGGGTGTACGGCAGCATCACGCCGAGGTCGGGGCTGCGGGGCGCGACGGCCTCCAGCGCCGCCACCGCCCCCGGCGCCGAGACTTTCGGGCCCACGCGGCGGAGCAGCACGATCGGCCGGGCCGCACCGGTGAGCAGTTCCTCCTCCACCGGCCCCACCTGCACCAGCCCGGCGAGCTCGGAAAGGTCCCGGGCCATCAACGCGAACGGCTTGGAACCGCGCCGCTTGCGCCGGCGCAGCCGGGCGACGCTCGGCAAGTTCCGCGCGTCGCACGCCAGGTGGTACCCGCCGATGCCCTTGACGGCCAGGATCGCGCCGCCCCGGAGCATCCGGCGGGCCCCGTCGAGGGCGTCCTCGCGGCGGGTCGTCCGGTCACCCGGTACGACGAGGGAGAGTTCGGGCCCGCAGGCGTGGCAGCAGACCGGCTGGGCGTGAAAGCGCCGGTCGGCGGGGTCGGTGTACTCCCGTGCGCAGTCCGGACACATCGGGAAGTCCGCCATGGTGGTGTTGGCGCGGTCGTACGGCAGACCGGTGACGATGGTGTGGCGCGGCCCGCAGTTGGTGCAGCTGATGAACGGGTGCCGGTGGCGGCGGCCGTGGGGGTCGGCCAGTTCGGCGAGGCAGTCCGCACAGGTGGCGGTGTCCGGCGGGACCAGGGAGCGCCGCAGGCCGTCGCCGCAGGAGGGGGTGATGGCGAAGCCGGTCGCGCCGGTTGGCGGCAACGGCGCATGTTCGACTGCGTCGACGCGTGCCAGCGGCGGCGCGTCGCCGGCGACGCGCCGGCAGAACGAATCGAGCGCCTCGGTCTGCCCTTCGATCTCGGCGAGCACCCCTTCGCCGGTGTTGGTGACGGTCCCGGCAAGGCCGAGTTCGGCGGCGAGCGCGAAGACGAACGGCCGGAACCCGACGCCTTGGACGACCCCGCGCACAGCCACCCGCCGCCGCTCCAACCCGGCTGCCGGCGAAGCTTCCTGAGCGGCCTTCACAGGTGCTCCGCGGCAGCACCGTCGTGCGAGTGCGCATCCCCGCGGGAGTGCAGGTGCCCGGGCCCGTTCGCCGACGCTCCCGCCATCACCGGCCGGTGCACCTCCGCACCGTCCAGCACGGCGCACGCCCGGTCCAGCAACTCGCCCACGCCCTGCCCGGTCCGGGCCGAGGTGAACACCACCTCCACCCCCGGGTTGACCCGGGCGACGTTGGCCAGGAACGCCGTCTCGTCGAACTCCACCGCCGCAGCGAGGTCGGCTTTCGTCACCAGCACCAGGTTGGCCAGCCCGAACGCGGTGGGGTACTTGAGCGGCTTGTCCTCGCCCTCGGTGACCGAGGCGAGCGCCACCCGCAGCGTTTCGCCGAGGTCGTACGAGGCCGGGCAGACCAGATTGCCGACGTTCTCCACGAACAGCAGCCGGGTGCCGGCGGGCAGCCAGCCGGCCAGCTGCCCGGTGAGCATCTCGGACTCGAGGTGGCACAGCCCGTCGGTGAGCACCTGCTTCACCGGCACGCCCGAACGGGCCAGCCGCAGTGCGTCGTTCTCCGTCGCGAGGTCGGCGGTGAGGGCGGCGACGGCAATCCCGCGGTCCCGGGCCAGGCAGAGTTCGGCCTCGAGCAGCGCGGTCTTCCCGCTGCCGGGGCTGGAGAGCAGGTTCACCGCGACGGTGCCCTGGGCGGCGAGCCGGGCGCGCAGGGCGCGGGCACCGTCGTCGTTCCGGGCCAGGACCGCCTGCCGGAGTTCCACCGTACGACACATGGGAGTTCAGCCTTCCTGTCGGGCTCCGGCGCCCGCCGGGCGCTCGGCCCGTTCAACGCCGATGATCTGCAGCTCGCGGCCGGCCAGCAGTTCGACGCCGGCGCCGGCGCAGTTCGGGCAGCCGAGGTCGGGCGGCATACCGACGGACCATTCGGTTTCGCACCCGAGGCACCTCGCGCGGGCCGGCACCGTCTCGGTCTCCAGGACCGCGCCTTCCAGCAGCGTTCCGGCGCAGGCCAGTTCGAAGCAGAACTCGAGAGCCGAGGGCACCACGCCGGCCAGTTCGCCGACCTGCAGCCGCACCAGGACGACGGCCTC
Source organism: Kitasatospora sp. NPDC004614 (assembly GCF_042873675.1). Lineage (NCBI taxonomy): Bacteria > Bacillati > Actinomycetota > Actinomycetes > Kitasatosporales > Streptomycetaceae > Kitasatospora > Kitasatospora sp. NPDC004614. The sequence continues at coordinate 35,059 of NZ_JBIALR010000001.1, read as the reverse complement.
CACCCCGTGCTCGCGCGCCGCGGCGTCCACCTGTTCGACGACTGCCGCCGCGATCGACATCTCGTGCATGGGCCCCGTTCCCGCTGCTGGGAGGCAACAAGGCTTCATTGAAGAGCGCGGCGGCGGCAGCGGCTCGGAGCCGCACCGCCGCCGCGCCGGGGGGCTACGCCGTTCGCAGCAATCCGCGGCTCACATCCGGCTGATCCTCACGTACCGCTTCACGTCGTCCAGGTTCTGCCAGATCACCGCCGCCACGGCCGTCACGACGGCCGCACAGAGCAGCTTCTTCACCATGCCGTTGTCCCTCTCTCCACTTGCAGGTCCGCCTTCGCGCCCGTCGGCTCCTCCGCGCCGACGATCCGCAGAACCACCCGGACCGCCTCCTCGACGGCGGCGGCAACCGGTGTGCTCAGGCCGATTCCCTCGTCCAGCGACTCCGGCTCGCAGCCCACCACGAGCACCCGCTCGGGCAGAGTGCCTCCGGTACCTGCGGCCAGGGTGCCGAGCAGCGCGAGTACTGCGTCGGGTCCCATCCGGTGCCCGTCCAGGACGGGCACCTCGACCGGGCCGGCGTCCGGTTCGATCAGGTAGACAGTGCCCGGCCCGCCGCCTCGCGCGGTGGCGTCGACCAGCACCAGCAGCCGGTAGCCGTCCAGGGCCTGGTATGCGAGGTGGACGCCGCGCACGCCCACGTCGAGCAGTTCGACGCCGTCCGGCAGCGGGTGCTCCCCCAGCCGCCGGACGGTCTCCACCCCGAACCCGTCGTCGCCGAGGAGAATGTTGCCGACCCCGGCGACCAGGACGCGGCCCGTGCTCATGGCTCCTCCAACAGGGCGATCTCGTCGGGCTGGAAGTAGCGGAAGCGGCCCTGGGCCCGCCACAGGTCCGCGCCGGGGTCGTCCTCCACCGTCACGGCGAGGTGGACCGAGCCGTCCACGTCGTGCAGCACGGCCTCGACGAGGGCGGTCCGCCCGTCCAGGAACAGGTCCTGCGCGTCGGTGCGCCGCCGCCCGGGCCTGAGCACGACCCGGCTGCCCGCACCGACCTGCCGGCCGTTGACAACGACCCGGTCGTGTTCCGGGTCGGTCTCGGGGTCGTCGCCCGGATCCCACCACGGCCGGCCGGGCACGTTCCCGGTGATCTCGCGCAGGCCTCGGACGGCGCCGTGCAGGCGTTCCAGCACCTCCGACGGCATCGAGTCGGCGAGGTCGATCACTGCGCCGGCCCGCTCGTCGGTACCGCGGGCCTCGCGCTTCTCACGGTCGGTCAGGGCGGCGGTCCGCAGTGCGAGAATCTCGTCGATCTCGGTCGCGTCGTAGAGCGCGCCGGGGCTCTCGGGGGCGATGCTCGGGTGGTCCTCCAGGATGATCGGCGAGGAGAGCAGCACCCGGCAGCGCCCGGGCGGCCCGGCGAGGACCGGCCAGGTGTGCTCGTTGCGGCACTGCGCGACCGCCTCCCTGGCCCACTCGGGCGGGTCGGTGACCGACAGGAAGGAGCCCCGATCGAGCCCCAGCAACAGGTGCGCCGAGACGAGTGAGTGCTGCAGCGCCGCCTCCCGCCCGTCTGCCGGCGCCGCCGTCCGGACGGTGGTGTTCTCCACCACGACGGTCAGCCGCTGGGCCGCGTACGGTCCCGGGACCGCGCAGGCCGTCAGCCTCAGCACGCCCTCGACCGACTCCCGTCGCCGGACCAGCCGTCCGATCAGCACGTCTTCCTCATAGAGGATTTCGATGTCCTCGCCGGCCAGGAGGTGGAACGGGTGCACTACCCCCTCGGCCGGCTCCGTGACCGGGAGCAGTAGCTCGATGCGCTCCTCGACGCCTTCGTCCCACGGCACCAGCACCCGGTCGGCAAGCTCCAACTCCTCGACCGGCTCGAACCCGCCGCCGGGCAGGGCGCGTTCGACGGTGCGGCGCTGAGCCCGCAGGAAGCGCAGCTCCACGGCCAGTCGGTCGCCGGGGCGCGGCTCCATCAGGCACTCGGTGCGCTGGTGGGAGTGCTCGCCGCTGTCCTCGCCCCAGCCGGGCGGGACGAGCACGCCGAACTGCCAGCGGAGCCGGTTCTTGGCGGCCGAGGCGCGGTAGGGGTACAGCACGTACCCCTCGAAGAGCACGGCGTCGGCGATCTGCCGGGCCTGCGCGAATCTGCTGTCGAACTCCTCGGTCAAGGCGGTCACCGGGCGGCGTCCTCGAGCTCGGTGGCGGTCAGCAGTTCCCGCACGGTGGCCTCCCAGGAGGGCAGGGCGCGGCGGGAACGGTAGGCGAGCAGCGCGTCCATCACGTCCTCGGGCAGCCGCAGCCAGCCGCAGCCGGGGAAGTGCCGGTCGATCGCCTCCCGCCACACCGCGACGGGCATCCGCACCGAGGCCTCCCGGTCCCACGGGACCGGGGTGACCTGGAACCCGCGGGGCCCGGCGAACGCGGTGCCCGAGAACAGAAGCAGCAACGGGACCTCCCCGCCGTCCAGCGCCCTGAGGTAGCGGGCGGACGCGACGTCCATGTCGTAGGTGCACGGCACGGGCAGGTCCACCTCGGTCTCGCCGGTGAACCCGGGGACCATCAGCGGCACCTGGGCGAGCTGGACCGGGTTGAGCGTCGTGCCCCAGCGGGAGCGCTCGCCGAACAGGTCGGCGAGCCGCTCGCCCTCCGCCTCGCCGTAGCCGCGGCGGGCGGGTTCGATGCGAAGCTGGCAGCGGAGCGCGAGGGCGTGCACCCGGGCAGCAGCGGGCGCGGTGATCCGCAGCCGGAAGACGAGCGTGGGCCCGGCGGCGTGCGGGTCGGTCGTCACGCCGGTACAGGCGAAGCCGAGTTCGGTCATCGGGAGACCTCCGCCGCCAGCGGCCTGGCGCGCTCGTCGAGCCGGGCGAAGAAGGCGTCGAGTTCGGCCCGGGCCTCGGCGCCGCCGTCGAACCCCCGCCAGCAGCGCCGCAGCCGGCCGACCAGTTCGTAGCAGGTGTCGATGGGCACCAGGTGGCAGTGGACGCCGTCGTCGGTGTGCCGCAGCAGCAGCGCCTCGACGTCCGGCTCCAGGACGGCGGCGAGCCTGCTGCCGTCGAGGGCGCTCTGCCAGGCGGCCTCGTCCGGCTCGCTCTCGGTGGCACCGGCCGGGCCGGGGTAGAACACCACCAGTCGGTCCTGCCTGGCGTTGCGGAACAGGAAGGCGGTCCCGACCGGGATGCCGAGCGCCGCCCAGGCGTCCTCGCCGATCCGGTGGTCCGGGTCGATCAGGTGGCGGTCGGGGACACTGCGGTAACGGCCGCCGGCCGCGCCCGGCTGCTGGAAGAGCAGCCCGCACGCGGTGCAGACGCAGGTCAGGGCCTGTTCCTCGGTGTCCACCAGGTGCCGGTGGTGCTGCGGAACGCGCTGGCCGCAGAAGGTGCAGCGCTCGGGCTGCGGAGGGGCCGGTTCGCGCAGCCGGCGCAGCAAGGCAGTGCCGAGCCTGTCGAGTCGACGGATGCTCACCGTGCCTCCGCCGGGCGGGGCGGGCGGGCGGAGATCTGCAGCAACTGCGGGGCCTGTTCCAGCTCAAGCGCCGTCACCTCGGGTGCGTGGCAGGCGAGAACGGTCTCGATGTCCTGCTCGGAGCAGCCGCAGCCTCCTCGGGTGCGGCGGAGCCGGGCGGTGCCGGTGGCGGGTTCGTAGCCGGACAGTTCGATCGGCTCGGCGAGGGTGGCGAGCGCCCGGCGGATACGGGCGGTGGCGTCCTCGGGGTGCAGGTCGTGCAGGACGAGCAGTCCGGCCACCACCGGGTCGTCCAGCAGCCGGTCCAGCGCGGGCGGCGGCACCGCCCGGACCAGTCGGGTGAGGCCGTCGCCGTACATCTCCATCAGCTCGCGCACCAAGTGCTCGCCGGTCTCCTGCGCGCCGTACGCGGCGAGCCGCTCCAGCGCTTCCTGGACCCGTTGCCCGGTCTGCTCCGCCGTCATGCGAGCCCGCTCAGGCCGGTGGGCACGTGCATCTGCTGCACGGTCTTGCCGCCGCCCACGTACATGTGGACGCCGCAGGGCAGGCAGGGGTCGAAGCTGCGGACGGCCCGCATGATGTCGATGCCCTTGAAGTCGTCCGGGGAGTTCTCCTCGAAGATCGGCGTGTTCTGCACCGCGTCCTCGTACGGGCCGGGCGTGCCGTAGCTGTCGCGGACGCTGGCGTTCCACGGGGTCGGCGGGTACGGGTGGTAGTTGGCGATCTTGCCGTCCCGGATCACCATGTGGTGCGAGAGCACACCGCGGACCGCCTCGGTGAAGCCGCAGCCGATCGACTCGTCCGGTACCTCGAAGCGCTCCCAGGTCTGGCTGCGGCCGGCGCGGACCTCCTCCAGCGCCTTCTCGGCGAAGTGCAGGGCCGCGGCGGCCGCGTAGGCCTGGAAGTAGGTGCGGGCGCGGTTGCGCTCGATGGCGTTGCTCCACTGCGGGATCTTCCACTCGAAGGTGGTCTCCGGCTTGGTCATCGAGCGCGGCAGGTTGATCACCACGCTGTGGCCGGTGGCCTTGACGTAGCCGATGTCGACCAGCCCGGACAGCGCGGTGGACCACAGCCGGGCGATCGGGCCGCCGCCGGTGTCGAGCGCCAGGTGATCCTTGCCGTCGAACCAGCGTGGGGACATCACCCAGCTGTACTTGTCGTCGAAGTTGCGCTTCTGCGGCTGCGGGATGGTGTGCTGGTTCCACGGGTGGCGCGGGTCGACCGGGTTGCCGAGCGGGTCGTGGGTGACGAACAGTTCCTTGCCCTGCCAGTCCTCGTAGTAGGAGCTGCCGAGCAGGATCCGGATGCCGAGGTTGATCTCGGTGAGGTCGTTGGTGACCAGTTTGCCGTCGACCACGACGCCGGGGGTGACGAACATCCGCCGGCCCCAGTCGGTCATGTTGCGGTAGGTGAAGTCGCAGTGGTCCGGGTCGTTGAGGCTGCCCCAGCAGCCGAGCAGGACGCGCCGCCGACCGACCTCCTCGTACCCGGGCAACGCCTGGTAGAAGAAGTCGAAGAGGTCGTCGTGGAGCGGCACGACCTTCTTCATGAACTCGACGTAGCGCATCAGCCGGGTCAGGTAGTCGGTGAACAGCTGGACGGTGGCGACCGTGCCGACACCTCCCGGGTAGAGCGTGGAGGGGTGCACGTGGCGCCCTTCCATCAGGCAGAACATCTCCCGGGTGTAGCGGCTGACCTGCAGCGCCTCACGGTAGAACTCACCCTCGATCGGGTTGAGCGAGCGCATGATGTCGGCGATGGTCTTGTAGCCGTGCTCGCCGGCGTGCGGCGCTTCCGTGCGCTCGGCCAACTCCAGCACGCCGGGGTTGGTCTCGCGAACCATCTTCTCGCAGTAGTCGACCCCGACCAGGTTCTCCTGGAAGATGTTGTGGTCGAACATGTACTCGGCGGCCTCGCCGAGGTTGATGATCCACTCACCGAGGTGCGGGGGCTTCACGCCGTACGCCATGTTCTGGGTGTAGACCGAACAGGTGGCGTGGTTGTCGCCGCAGATGCCGCAGATCCGGCTGGTGATGAAGTGCGCGTCGCGCGGGTCCTTGCCGCGCATGAAGACGCTGTAGCCGCGGAAGACCGATGAGGTGCTGTAGCACTCCGCCACCCGCTTCTGCTTGAAGTCGATCTTCGTGTGGATGCCCAGGCTGCCCACGATCCGGGTGATCGGGTCCCAGGACATCTCCACCAGGCCGCTGCCGTCCCCGGCCGCCTTGGTCATCGGTGCCATCGTGTCTGTCGTGCCCTTCTGAAGGGGTGGGAGGAGCGGCGGGCGGGCCGCCACGCGGGTGCGCGGCGGCCCGCCGGGTCACCACGGGGCGCGGTAGCCGGTCGTGAGCTTGCGGCCGGTGCGGCGCCACTTGGGTTCCTTGTCGAGGGTCTTGAGGGTGATCGCACGCAGCCGCCGGATCACCGAGCCGTACGCGGAACTGGCCGCCGTGGAGACGGTCGAGCCGGGAGGCGGGTCCATGAACGGCATGAACTTGTCAGGAAATCCGGGCATCGTGCAGGCGATGCAGATGCCGCCGACGTTCGGGCAGCCGCCGACCCCGTTGATCCAACCGCGCTTGGGGACGTTGCACTTCACCACCGGGCCCCAGCAGCCGAGCCGCACCAGGCACTCCGGCGTGCCGTAGTCGGTGGCGAACTGCCCCTGTTCGTAGTAGCCGCCGCGGTCGCAGCCCTCGTGCACGGTGGCACCGAACAGCCAGGCGGGGCGCAACTTGTCGTCCAGCGGGATCATCGGCGCCGAGCCGGCCAGCTGGTAGAGCAGGTACGTCAGGGTCTCGGCGAAGTTGTCGGGCTGGATCGGGCAGCCGGGCACGCAGACGATCGGCAGCCCCGCCTTGGACTTCCAGTCCCACCCGAGGTAGTCCGGCACACCCATCGCACCGGTCGGATTGCCCTCCATGGCGTGGATACCGCCGTACGTGGCACAGGTGCCGATCGCGACGACGCCGGTGGCCTTCGGGGCGAGCCGGTCCAGCCACTCACTGGTGGTGATCGGCTGACCGGTCTCCGGGTCGTCGCCGAAGCCGCACCAGTAGCCCTCCTCCTTGATCTCCTCGTTGGGGATGGATCCCTCGACCACCAGGACGAACGGGTCGAGTTCGCCTCGGTCCGCCTTGAAGAACCACTCAACGAAGTTGTCGGCGCCCTGCACCGGTCCGCACTCGAAGTCGATGAGCGGCCAGTGGACGGCGACCTTCGGCAGGCCCGGCAGGGCCCCCGTGACGATCTCCTCGATGCTCGGCTGCATGGCGGCCGTCAGAGAGACCGAGTCGCCGTCGCAGCTGAGCCCCGCGTTGATCCAGAGAATGTGCACCACGTCGGTGTCGGTGGCACTCGTTGTTGCAGCACCCATGAGGATGCCTCCTCGGAGCCGGGAGAGCCGGACACGATGGCTCAGAACCGTCTTAACAGCGGTTGGCCCGGCACGCCGGTCCACAGGGCCGTACGGAACATCCGATGGGCCGCAGACCAGGTCCGCCATTCGGCTCAACACACCGCCGCTCGGGAGCGAAGAACTGGCGGCGCATCACCGCCAGCTCCTCGGCACGGTACGCGGCCGGCGACCGACTGCGTTCGTCGCCCTTCCGAGCGGCCTTCTTCGCCACGATCCGGCCCTCTTGCCCCATAGCCGAACCGAGGGTCCCCTTCATGGCGCTCATCGCCGCGTTCGGGGCCGCGCTGCTCGTCGCGGTCCTGCTGTCGGGCCTGGCCGCTCACACCGTCCTCTCCACCTCGTCGCTGTTCCTCGCCACGGCCGCTTTCAGCGGCGGCCTCGAACGCAGCCACTCGCCTGACGACTGACCACAAGGGGGGCGCCAATGTTGACGGCCGGTTCGGATTCGCCGCACGCAGCCGGTTGACGGGGAGTCACCAGGCTGCGGATGCGACGACGTGCAGTCGTCGACGGAGTCAGAATGAACAAATACCCCGTCGCGACCAGGCTGCAGAGGCCAGGCCTGCGGAAACGTGCTCGGCGAGGCGATGTGAACGAGCGTTCACGACCACATTGCGAACCTCACGAACCTGTTCGTGGTCATGCTCGGCACCGGCATGCGCCGCGGCGAAACCCTCGCCCTCCACTGGTCGCGGCGGGTGGCGTCGGTGTAGCCGGATCCGCTTCCCGGTGGCCGGGTAGATGTTCAGGGCGGTGGAGCGGCCGTCGGGGTGGAAATCGGGGTCAGCGCTGTAGTAGTCGCCGTCGGCATTGGTAAAGCGGTGCACGACCACGGGCACGGACCGGTGCTGCACGGCCAGCAGGCCGGTGAGGGCGTCCACGTCGAGGGCCACCACGTCCTGCGGGTCGGCCCCGCCTGCTGATCTCCGCCCAGCCCGAACCCACCCCACTGCCCATCACCGCCCTCGAGCGCCTGGACGAGCGAAACCAGAGGCGGGAATCGGAGCGCGGCAGAAAGCCGTGGAACGGGCACGTGCGAGCGGCCCCGAACCAGTTGCTCCGATCGGCACAGCGCTCGCCAGGCGGCCGAAAGGATTCGCCCCATGGGAATCCGGTCCATTCTTCCCCTGCCGCGGTTTCGCCTCTCACACGATTGAGGGATTAAGGCCAGTAAATTCCTCTTGCCCGTCCCCGCCGAATAAACTGCGGCAGAGGATCAAGGGGATTTCCGCAGGTTCCTTGCACACGGCTCAAGCTCACGCGAGCCTCGCTGAGCACCGGTTTCAGTGTGACTCACTCGATGGCCCTGCCGCGCCGCTGCGCCTCTCGGAGAGGGCCACCCCTGGCTGCTGCGGCCCGGCAAGGGCATGCGGTGCAACGTGTCGTCCGACCGATTCGTCGAAGGGAGGTGAAGCATGATCAAACAGCTCTGGGGACCGGTGTTCGACCTGGTGGGCGACGGCGGCTTCAACGCCGCCACGTTCAGTTGGTTCACTCTCAAGGTCGGCAACCTCATCGAGATGGGCCTGGTCGTGCTGATCTTCGTTGCCGGCATGTTCATCAAGCTGCCCGGCGGCAAAACGGAGCCGCCGGAGGACGCGCGATGACCGGCCGGACCGTCATCTCCGGAGATGCAGCCACCGGGAATGCCCGGTGAGCGGCGGCGGTGCCGCCCCGGGCGGCCGGGGACCGGACCCGACCACGAACACCACGGGTGCCAAAGGGTTCTCGTGGAAGCGTCCAAGCCCGTGGCTGCGGGGCTACCTGGTACGGAACCTCCCGCTGCGCAAGTTGCTGCCCGACCGGGAGCCGGCATTCGTCTCCTCGGTGCTCTACACCATGGGGGTGTTGACGCTCGCGGCACTCATCATCACGGTCGTCAGCGGCGTGATCATCGCACTGGGTGGGGTGTCGTTCTGGCACACGAACACCTTCGGCGCTTTTATGAACAGCATTCATTTCTGGGGTGTGCAGGCCATGTTCTTGTTCATGGCCGTCCACTTCATGACGAGCTTCTTCACCATGGGCTGGCGCGGCGGGCGCGGTTGGACGTGGATCACCGGTGTCCTCGCCTTCATTGTGAGCATCCTGACTGCTTTCACCGGCTTCTTGATGATGACGAACTGGGACAGCCAGTGGATCGGCCAGCAGGCCAAGGACGCGTTCAACGCGCTCGGCATCGGTTCGATCTGGAACGTGATGAACGCAGGCCAGCAGTTCACCGTGCACATGGTCGTCACCGTCGCCGTGCTGCTGTTCATCGTCCTGGTGCACATCGGCCTGATCCGACGCAGGGGCGTCGCGCCGCCACCTGGGGCGGAAGCACTGGAGGTCCCCGACGAGCCGGCCCGAACCGCGGTCCGGGGCTGAGGAGGCAAGGATGGCAGCACCCGCGCAGGAGCCGGGCACCACTCGCACCAAGCACCACGCGCTCGCCACCTGGCAAGGCCCCGAACGCCGCTTCGATCTCATCGCCGAGGGCACTGTCGCGGTGGTCGTCGTCGCCCTGCTGTGCGTTCTTGCCGCAAGCCTGTGGGGTTCCCCGAACGGCGGTCTGACCTATCCCAAAGGCCCGGCCTCCCCACCCGGGCAGGCGTTCAGCGCCAAGTACTGGGACACCAATGACCCCTCCGACCTGACCCAGACGGCCGTGCAGGAGCTGCTCGGTGGGAGCAAGACGGCCGGGTACGGACCGCCGTTCAACACCACCTCCGGGGCATCGCAGGAGATCGCCGGGATCCGCCCGGCGGAGATCGCGAAATCGGTCTTCGGCCTGACCCTGCCGATCAACACCGCCGACGACTTCGTCCTGGCCCCGGTCTCCCGGCTCGCCGCGCCCTTCGACCCCGCCGTCGCGGCGGCCGTCAGTCAGTACAAGGCCGCCGGCGGCGACCTCTCACCGGGCGCACCGGCGACCCGGCTCGCATCGCCTCAGCAGACGATCTGGCTCAACAACTACGCCAGGGCGCTGGCCGACCCGAGCGCGACGTTCACCCCCACCTCCGCCACGGTGGGCCCGGGCGACTACGGACCTGTCCCGGTGATCATCCAGGCGGAACAGCTGATCGCTCAGAACGGCAGCCTCGACGGCTATTTCCAGAGCAGTGATCAGCAGCTGAGCACCAACACCACGAAAGCGACCATGTTCTTCGGTGACGGCAACCTCTGGGCCGACATCGCGACGGCGCAGGGCGTCGCGGGTGACCAGTGGGGCGTCATGAACGAACTGTGGAACTACCCCGGGCAGGTCTGGCTCTGGCTGTATGCCGGCATGTACCAGATTCCTGCGCTCAACCCTTCCGGAAACGCCAATCTCGACCTCGATGTCGGGCTACTCATGATCTTGCTCGGCTTCCTGCTGCCGACGTTCGCGCCATGGATTCCGGGCATCAATCGCATTCCACGATGGATCCCCCTCTACAAGATCATCTACCGGGATTACTACCGCAGCACCGGCGGTGGCCATCCACCCGCCGAGACGCCCGACGAGCCGGATCCCGCACCGTCGAGCCCCGCGACATGACTGAGCCCGGATGGAGTCCCTGAACGACCGCGCCACCAGCCCCCCGGACCCGGGCGACAACTCGACGCCGGCCTGGGGCGAGCCCGGCGCACGTCCGGCGCCTGCTGGCGTTCCGATGGTGCCACTGGTGAAGTGCAGCAGAGCCGTCTCCGCGGGGCCGGTGGCCGGACCGCGAAATCGCCGAACGGAGCGCGCGGCGCACCGGGCCGGCGGCGGGCGCGGTATCGGGCCGCGCGTGGGACGTGGGCGGCTGGGCGGCGGCGTGGCCCTGGATGAGCAGGCGGGTGGAGTCGCGGAGGTTGAGCCGGTATCTACGAGCAGCGGCAGCGGACTGCCGCGGTGACCGGTCCGACGGCGGAGCCCAGGTCCGACGAGCTCGCCGAGGACGAGCTGGAGGAACTGGAGGAGACCGTCGCGGTCTGACGCGAGCGCGCCGCTGAATGCCCAAGGGACGGCGCATCCCTCCGCAAGACGGGCAACGAGTCCTTCTCGCTGACGGATCGACAGCAACCGAGTGGATTCCTCGACACCGGAGAATTCACGGCGCGCGGCCCGCAGCACCGGCGGCACGGTCTCCTCACGCCGACGCGTGTCGGCGTTCCGGGCGTTCGCGGGCTCACGGGTGCAGCTCGCCGAAGCCCTCGAACCGGAACTCCGGCGCGACCAGCGACTGTTCGGCCCAGATGACCTTGCCCCGGGCCGCGTACCTGGTCCCCCACCGCTCGGCCGTCTGCGCCACCAGGAACAGGCCCCGGCCGCCCTCGTCCGTGGTGGCGGCGTAGCGCAGGTGCGGGGCGGTGCTGCTGCCGTCCGAGACCTCGTGGACGAGGCTGCTGTCGCGCAGCATGCGGACCCGGACCGGCTCGGTGCCGTAGCGAATGGCGTTGGTGATCAGCTCGCTGAGGATCAGCTCGGCGGTGAAGGACAGGTCCTCCAGTCCCCAGGCGGCCAGTCGGTCGGCGCACTCCTTCCGGATGCGTGACACCGAGGCGAAGTCGAACGGCACGTCCCAGCTGGCCACCTGGTCGGCTTCGAGCAGCCGGGTGCGCGCCACCAGGAGCGCGATGTCGTCGGTGGGGCGCGGCGGCACCAGCGCGTCGGACACGGCCTGGCAGATGTCGTCCGGGGAGTGCCGGACATCGGCGCCGGCCAGGGAGCGGCGCAGTGCCTCCAGTCCGGTTCCCAGGTCGCGGTCGCGGTTCTCGACCAGCCCGTCGGTGTAGAGCACCAGGGCGGTTCCGGGGGCCAGCCGCAGGTCGGCGGTTTCGAAGGGCAGTCCGCCCACGCCGAGCGGCGGCCCGGCCGGCAGGTCGACGAACTCGGCGCTGCCGTCGGGCCCCACCAGCACCGGCGGTGGATGTCCGGCCCGCGCCATGGTGCATTCGCCGGACGTCGGATCGTAGATCGCGTACAGACAGGTGGCGCCCGTGACGGCCGCCCGCTCGCCCTGGCCCCCGATGTCCCACTCTCCCCCGGAGTTCTCCGCCGGGTCGAGGCGGGTGACCAGTTCGTCGAGGCGGGCGAGCAGTTCGTCCGGGGGCAGGTCGAGGGCGGAGAGGTTGAGGACGGCCGTGCGCAGGCGGCCCATGGTGGCGGCGGCGTGCAGGCCGTGGCCGACGACGTCCCCGACGACGAGCGCGACGCGGAAGCCGGGCAGCGGAACGACGTCGAACCAGTCCCCTCCCACCCCGTGCAACGCCGGCAGGTAGCGGTAGGCCGCCTCCAGGGCGCTCTGCTCGGGCAGTGCTCCGGGCAGCAGGCTGCGCTGCAACGCCTCGGCCATCGTGCGCTCGCGGGTGTACCGGCGGGCGTTGTCGAGGCAGACCGCCGCGCGGGCAGCCAGCTCGTCGGCGAAGGAGAGGTCGTCCTCCTCGAACGGCGGCGACCCCGCCCGCCAGAAGTGGACCGTGCCCAGGGTCGTGCCACGGGCCCGAAGGGGTGCGCAGATCAGCGAGTGGACCCCGTACGAGAGCACCCGGTCGGCCGCCTCCGGGCTCCGCGCCCGCCAGGCGTCGGACCCGCGCAGGTCGGCGACGAGCGCGGCGCGCCCGGTGTCCAGCGCGATCTCCTCCGGGGTGCCGGGGCGCGGATCGAGCCGCGAGCCGATCGGGAAGAACGGCCAGTCCTCGTCGACGCCGCCGACCGCGACGCGGCGGATCCACAGGCCCTGCGCGGTGCCCGGGTCCGGGGGCTCCTCACCGTTCAGCACGGCGTCGGCCAGCTCGACCGTGGCGAAGTCCGCGAAACCGGGAACGGCCACGTCGGCCAGCTCCTGCGCGGTCCGCGCCACGTCCAGGGTGGTGCCGACCCGCAGCCCGGCGTCGTAGAGCAGTTGCAGTCTGGCCCGCGCGGTCTCGGCCTGCCCGGCCAGTGCGCGCAGTTCGGTGGTGTCGCGGACGGTCGCGACGCTGCCCGGCTCTCCGCCGAACGGTGCGGTGGGGCGGTTGTTGACGGCGAGCAGCCTGTCCCCGGCCCGGTGCACCTCGTCGGTGGCGGCCCGCCCGGACGCCAGCAGCTCGGCCAACGCGGGATCGAGCCCGAGTTCGGAAGCGGCCCGCCCCTCCACGTCGGGCGGCAGTTCGAACAACCGGCGGGCCTCGTCGTTGGCCAGCAGCACCTGTCCGTCCCCGCCGACGATCAGCACACCCTCGCGGACGGCGTGCAGCACCGCGTCGTGGTGCTCGTACATCCGCGTCATCTCGGCCGGATCCAGGCCGTGCGTCTGGCGTCGCAGCCGCCGCCGGGCCAGCGCCGCCCCGCCCGTGCCGACCGCGAGCGCGGCCGCCGCGCCGCCGATCAGGATCGGCAGCTGCCGGCCCACCGCGCTGCCCACGTGGGCGACGGTGATTCCGACCTGGACCACGCCGGCGACCGAGCCGTCCGGCCGGTGGACCGGCGCGCCGGACTCGACGACCCGCCCGACGGGCGTCCGGAAGCTGTCGGTGGTCGGCCCGGCGAGGGTGTGCTCGAACGGACCGATGACGTGTTTCCCGATCAGGTCGGGGCTCTGGGCCGAGTAGCGGATCCCGGCCGGGTTGGCGAACACCACGTAGTCGACGCCGCCCTCCTGCACGACCTTGTCCGCCAACGGCTGCAGCACCGCGGTCGGATCGGGACCGTCCATCGCGCTCACCACGCCGGGGGCCCGCGACAGGGCGACGGCCACGGCCCGGGTGCGGCCCGCGGCCTCACCGGTGGCGGACCGCCGGGCCTGCAGCACGAGCGCCGTCAGCGCCACGCCGACCAGCAGCATCACGACCACCAGCAGCACCACGAACACCTGCCCGGCAACGGTGCGCACCCGCAGCCGCGAGCGCACCCCGCTTCGGGCGGATCGCTGTCCGTCCGACCCGCCCGGTCCTGCACCTCGAGCGGCATTGCCGTCCGCTGCATTCATCCAGGCCATCCCCGCACATCCGGGTCCCAGCTCCTTCCACGCTGCCACCCCGCCCGATGTCGCGCACAGCAGGAGAATCACCAGAGGTCCGACGGAGCACGGCATGGCCACCACCGAGTACATCAATGCGGACTACCCGGTCCCGACGAACCGGTTCGTCCTCGACATCGACGGCGACGGCAGGACCGACGGCGTCTTCGCCTCGGTGTCCGGGTTGGAAGCCGGCATCGAGACCTTCGAGTACAAGGACGGCGCGGGCAACGTTGTCCAGCCGCCCGGTCAGCGGCAGGGCCTCAGCATCACCCTGCGCCGCGGCACCGTCCCGAAGAACAGCCCCCTGTTCGCCTGGCTCTACTCGGTCAGCGAGAACAAGGTCGACAAGAAGGACTGCACGATCACCCTCACCGACGAATCCGGCACCACCGAGGCCGTCACCTGGACCGTCACCGACGCCTTCCCGTGAAGCTCTCCGGCCAGAACCTGGACGGCACGAACGGCGAGGGGACCGTCGAAGAGGTCGTCCTGTCCGCCGATCGGCTCGCCGTCATGTTCCACTGACGACTCGGCCGCTGTCCCCATGAGGGCGACGGCAGGGCGTGCCGACAAGACGGGGCCGCCCCGCACAGGTCGGGGTCGCCGCGAGGTCGGCCGCCAACCACCATGTCCCCGCCGGCGTGCCACCAACGTGCCCCGGGAGACCGCGCCAAAGGGAGCCGACGGGGGTGCCGTGTCAGCTCTTCTCGTCGTCGGCCCAGGTGAAGGTGTAGACGTACCACTTGTCCGTCCCCCTCTTGCGCTTCCACCGGATACGGAAGCCGAGGAAGTCGAACCCGTCGCCCCATGCACCACTTGGGTCTTGGCCGGTGACAGCCGCAACCCGAGCGAGGCCAGCGCGACGGCGACATCTTCGCGCAGCGCTTCGACGTGCTCGCGCGAACCGTGCACCAGGACAACGAAGTCGTCCGCGCAGCGGACCAGCCGCCACGTCGGCCGCCCCTTGCGGTGCCGGTAGTCGCACTTGCCGTGGGTCGACATCGCCCCACCCGGCTTCCACGGCTCCATCACGTACTCGTCGAGCACGCTCAGGGCGAGGTTGGCCAGCAGCGGGGACAGGATGCCGCCCTGCGGCGTGCCGGTCACCGTGTCCTGATGCCCGCCGAGTTCCGTGAGGACCCCGGCTTTCAGGAACGCCTTGACCAGCGCCAGGACGCGTTTGTCCTTGACCCGCAGACGCACCCGGTCCATCAGGGCCGTGTGGTCGATCGAGTCGAAGCACGCCTCGATGTCCGCGTCCAGCACCCAGCGGGAGCCGCGGGAGCCGAAGTGGTGGATCTCGGCGATCGCGTCCTGAGCACGCCGCTTGGGCCGGAAACCGTACGAGCACGGCAGGAAGTCCGCCTCGAAGACCGGTTCCAGCACCAGCTTCAGCGCCGCCTGGACGACCCGGTCCGCAACGGTCGGGATACCCAGTCGCCTGAGCTTTCCCGACCCGCCCGGTTTCGGGATCTTGCGCTCCCGCACCGGAAGCGGCCGGAACGAGCCGTCCTTGAGACCGGCCCGCAGGCCGTCCAGGAACCCGGGCACGCCCACCTGCTCGGCGACATCGGCGACCGTGAGGCCGTCCACGCCGGCGGTGCGCGCACCCCGGTTTCCCGCGACCCGGTCGAACGCCACGATCAGCGCCGCCGGATCACACACGAAGTTGAACAAGTCATCGAACCGGCGGCCGGGATCGGCCACCGCCCAACGGTGAAGCTTGGCCTGCATCTCCGATACCCGCGACCACGACCCCGCAGGAGCCATGCCCGGCTCGAACCACAGCGCCTCACGGCGCACGCACGACCTGCGCCACGGAGCCGCAAGCCTCGCATTGACCGGCGGCTGCGATCTGAAGGTCATCCAGGCCCAACTCGGTCACTCCACCATCATCACGACCGCGGACACCTACACCTCGGTCCTGCCCCAGACCGCCCACAACGGCGCCGAAGACACCGCCAGAGTCGTCATCGACGCCGCCCGGACGATCTCCCGCAGCATCCGCCACCAGCCCAAACGCCGCCACCGCCGAACGAATCCCCACTCGGCCACCCACACCGCCGCCAGAACCCCCCTCGCGGCGTAGCCAATTGAGAGACCAGCAGATCCCTTGTCGCCCCACCCGGGGCCCACCACCGACCCATCAGCGACCCGAACACGACGAAGGGCGCCCTCCCGAAGGGAGAACGCCCAGGTCAGGAGGCATTTTGGTCTAGTGGGCCGCCAGGGCTCGAACCCTGAACCTACGGATTAAAAGCCCACCGCTGCCTCGGCCGCCGCTGAACCCCCGCCGACCCGGCCGTCGCCGTCCGCTGGTCCGCCCGTCCGCACGTGGGGTGTTCGAGGCTGTCGGCCGGCCGGCCCGGTCAGGGGACAGGCGCCAGTCTCGGGCGACGGGTCCGCTCCTGTCAGTCCGTATGGTTCCGGGTTCTGCGCGGCGCGGAGCGTGGCTACCGTCCGAACCGCTCGATACCCGGCGGTCCGGACAGGCCCGCCGTCACGCGCCTTCAGGAGGTCACGTTGACCGCGCACCACCCCACCCGTAGGAGCATCCTCAGGTCGGCCGGCGGGCTCGGCGCCGCGCTGGCGCTGGGCACGGCGGGCTCGTTGGCGTCGGCGGAGCCCGCGGCGGCGGCCGGCAACGGGTTCGGCCTGACCATTGTGGACCACAACGAGGGCGACCCGCGGATGTGGTACTACCGCTTCCAGACCTCCGCGATCGGCTGGAACCCCGCCGTGAACGTGCTGCTGCCGGACGACTACTGGACGAGCGGGCGCACCTACCCGGTGCTGTACCTGTTCCACGGCGGCGGCACCGACCAGGACTTCATCACCTTCGACCGGATGGGCGTCCGCGACTGGACCGCCGGCAAGCCGATCATCGTCGTGATGCCGGACGGTGGCCACGCCGGCTGGTACTCCAACCCGGTCAGCTCCAACGTGGGGCCCCGCAACTGGGAGGAGTTCCACATCAACCAGCTGCTGCCGTGGGTCGAGGCCAACTTCCGCACCTTCGCGGAGTACGACGGCCGCGCGGTGTCCGGCTTCTCGATGGGCGGATTCGGCGCGCTGAAGTACGCCGCCAAGTACTACGGCCACTTCGCCTCGGTCAGCGCCCACTCCGGCCCGGCCAGCCTGCGGCGGGACGGCGGACTGGTGGCGCACTGGGCCAACGCCTCCTCCGCCGCGCTGGACCTGGCGGGCGGCACGATCTATGGCGCGCCGCTCTGGGACCAGGCGCGGGTGACGGCGGACAACCCGGTGGAGCGGATCGAGAGTTACCGCAACAAGCGGGTCTTCCTGGTGGCCGGTACCAGCCCCAGCCCGGTCGACTGGTTCAGCAGCGTCAACGAGCCCCAGGTCCTGGCCGGGCAGCGCGAGTTCCGCTCGCTGCTCGACCAGGCCGGCATCCCCCACGATTCGCACGAGGTGGACGGCGGCCACATCATCCGGCCGGACCTGATGCGGCTCGACATCGACGGCATCATCGACCGCCTGCGCAAGGCGTGAGGAGCGCTCGGATGTACTCCTCGTTCTCCCGCCGCGCCTCGCGGCTGGCGCTGGCCGCGGTCGCCCTGCTGCTGCCGGTCGGCGTGCCGGCCGCCCCTGCCGAAGCAGCGGCCGCAGCGGCCGCCGGGTTCGCGGCCTCCTGCCCGGCCGCCGGGTTCATCTCCCAGGGCTACACCCCGGAGCACAACGGCATCGACATCGCCAACGACTACGGCACCCCGATCTACGCGGTCGGCGACGGCCAGGTGCTGGCCTCCGGCCCGGCACAGGGCTACGGCCAGTGGATCCGCATCCTGCACCCGGACGGGACTATCACCGAGTACGGGCACATGCAGGAACGGGACGTGTCCACCGGCGACCACGTGACGGCCGGTCAGCTGATCGCCCGGATGGGCAGCGAGGGCGAGTCCAGCGGCCCGCACCTGCACCTGCGGGTCTGGGCCGACGCGAACGCAACCGTGCGCACCGACCCGATCGGGTACCTCGCGGACCGCGGCATCGGCATGCCCTGCACGCCGGGAACCGGTCCTCGCCCCGCTCCGCTGGTGTATCCGGCGCAGTCGGGGAAGGTGGTGTCGGCCCGGTCGGCGGACGGTCGGCTGGAGGCGTTCGCGGCGGGGGCGGGCGGTGTGTCGCACGCCTGGCAGACGGCGGTGAACGGTGCCTGGTCGGACTGGGAGAGTCTGGGCGGTCCGGGCGGGGCTGAGTTGACGATCGGTTCCGATCAGGACGGCCGGCTGGAGATGTTCGCCCTCAACGGCAGCACTCTCCAACACCGTTACCAGCTCCAGCCCTCCGGTACCTGGTCGGGTTGGGACACCTTCGGCGGTGGCGGTCACGCCGTCGCCGCCGGCGCCAACCAGGACGGCCGGCTGGAGGTCTTCGCGTCCGGCCCCGCCGGGTTGTTCCACAAGTACCAGACCGCACCGAACGGAGGCTGGTCGAACTGGGAATCCGCCGGCGGCGGGCCCGCGAACAGCGAGATCGCGCTCGGCAAGGCCCCCGACGGCCGGCTGGAGGTCTTCGCCCTGAACGGCAGCACCTTCCAGCACCAGTGGCAGACCGCCGTGAACGGCGCCTGGTCGAGCTGGGAGACCTTCGGCGGCGGAGGACACGACCTCACCGTCGACCACAACCAGGACGGCCGCCTCGAGGTCTTCGCCTCCGGCTCCGCCGGGGTCTACCACAAGTACCAGACCAACCCGACCACCTGGTCCGGTTGGGAAGCCGCCGGCGGACCCGCCGACTCCCAACTCACCAGCCAACCGACCGCGGACGGCCGCGTCGAGGTGTTCGCCCTCAACGGCAGCACCGCGCAGCACACCTGGCAGACCAACCTGAACGCCCCGTACAGCCCGTGGGACACCTTCGGCGGAGCCGGCACCGAAATCACCGCCACCGCCAACGCCGACGGACGGATCGAGGTGTTCGGCACCAGCAGCGCCGGCGTCTACCACAAGTGGCAGACCGGCTTCTCCACCTGGTCCGACTGGGCCTGGCTCAACACCACCGCCGGACCCGCCGTGCCCTGACGGCCCTCCCGGGGCACGACCGCGACCGAGTCCGCGACTGCGATCGCGCCCCCGATCGACACCTGCCGGCGGGCGGGAGCACCGGTGCTCCCGCCCGTCGGCCGTTCCGCCATCAGGCACTCGGCGGCGCTGCGGCCCTGACTGTCCGTCCGGCGCCCCGCACTCCCCGTCACGTGGTCTGCGCCACCACGCGGTTTATTGTCATGCTCAAGGAGGTAACGTTTGGTCCGTCTGGCCACCACCGGCAGGCCGAACGGTGCAACGGGGAGCAGCGCGCGGGACGGAGGAACGGTGAGCGGAATTCTCGTCCACCTGCCGGAGGGGAACGGCGAGGACGCGGTGACCCTGCGGCTTGGTCCGGGGGAGCGGGCGCGCTTCGGCCGCGGCTCCGCCCGTACGCCGGTCGAGCTCCGGCTCGGCGACGAGACGGTCTCCCGGCTCGCCGGCGAGATCCACGCGACCGACGACCACTGGCAGTTGAGCAACCTCAGCGACACCCACTCCTACCTGGTGGAGAACCCGGAGGGCGCCGGCGAGTACCTGCGGGTGCCGCCCCGGCGGATCGGCGCGCCGATCCCGTTCGAGTTCTCCCGGGTGGTGCTGCCCTCGCGACGGGAAACGCCGCTGTCCTTCCAGGTGTTCGCGCCCGACCACGTCTACCTGGACGCCCACGCGCTCGGCCGCGGCTCCTGGGAGAGCCGCACCATGACGGCGTACTCGCTGGACGAGACCGCCACCTACTTCCTGGTCCTGGTCGCGCTCTGCGAACCGTGGCTGCGCGACCGCTCCCCAGCCGCCGTGCCCACCACCCCCCAGGTGGTCGAGCGGCTGCGCCTCCACCCCGCCTGCGCCCGGCTCACCGCCCGCGCGGTCAGCTCGCACCTCGACTATCTCGCCGACGAGAAGCTCCGCATCGACCTGCCCGACGGCGCGGTCCGCGCGGACCGGCGCAACGGCAAGCGCGAGGCCGTCGTCGGGCTCGCGCTGAAATTCGGCATCGTCCGCGAGGAGCACCTCGCGCTCTTGCCGCGCCCCGAAGCCGCCGCGCCCGGACGGTAGGAGGGGGCTCCGATGGTGCACGACCCGTCCTGCCACGGGGACGGCGAGGACCTGCTGCCACCCGGCCACCGGATCGGCGACTGGACCGTCACCGAGCCGATCGGCGAAGGCGGCTGGGCGACGGTCTACGCCGCCCGCCGAGCCGATGGAACGACCGGCGGGGACGGAGAGGACGGCTCGGTCGCCCTCAAGGTGCTGCCGACCGCCGGACTCGCCCCCCGCCAAGCCCGTCAGGTCACCGAAGCCGCCCGCCGCGAGGCCGAGTTGGGCCGCACCGCCCCGCACCCCCGGCTGGTCCGCCTGCTCGACACCCTGGTACTGGCCGCCCCCGACCACCCCGCGCTCGACGGCGCCATCGTCCTGGTCATGGAACGCGCCCGGTGCACCCTGCGCGACCTGCTCGCCACCGGCGTCGACGAGGCCCAGGGCGCCCGGATCATCGCCGGCATCTGCGAGGGCCTGGCCCACCTGCACCGCTCCGGCTGGGTCCACACCGACCTCAAGCCCGAGAACGTCCTGATCGGCCGGAACGGCGAGGTCCGCCTCTCCGACTTCGGCCTCGCCATCGAACTCACCGGCACCCACGGCCACGCCGCCCCCATGGGCACCCCCGACTACCTCCCGCCGGAACGCTGGAAGGCGCCGCTCGGCGCGGACGGCGTCAAGATCCGGGCCACCGCCGATATCTGGGCGCTCGGCATCGTGATCCACGAGGTGTTCGCCGCCGGCGTCCCGCCCTTCCCGGGCGCGACCCCCACCGCCCGCAGCGCCGCTGCCCAGCAGTACGCCGAGGGCCGCGCGGCCCTGCGGCTGGCCCCGGTCGTCCCGCCGTTCTGGCGCGACCTCGCCGCCGACTGCCTCGCCCCCACCCACGCCGCCCGCGCCCCGCACACCGCCGAGAGCCTGCTCGCCCGGATCCGCGCCCACCGCCCGGGCCGCCGCCCACGACCGCGCACCGCCCTGCTGGTCCTCGCCACCTGCGCCACGGCCGCCGTCACCGCCACCGCGCTCTGGCCGCACCCCGCTCCGGCCCGACAGCCGGCCGAACGCCCGGCTCACATCAGGGTGTTCAACGCCGAACGCAGCTGCCAGGACCGCGCCGACCGCGACCCCCAGTGCAGCCTCGGCCTCGCCGTCGACCCGACGCGCCCGTACACCGCCGACAACGTCATCCCCACCCGCGTCTGGCACAACGACGTCCTCGACGCGGACTGCCAACTCCCCACCGGCCTCCCGGTCATCGACGAGGAGGACCGCACCTCCACCCTCTGGTACCGCATCCGCCTCCCCGGCCCCGCCACGGCCTGGCTCCCCGCAGTCCGCACCAAGGACCGGCCCACCCTCGTCGGCTGCCCCTGACCGGGAAGCCCCGATCAGGAACCCTGACCAGGCGCGCATGCCCCACAGCCTGCGGCGCGGACCGTCGGCCGCGCGCCTCCGGATCGTTCCGGATTCCGGTCCCTGAGTCCCCGTCACTACCTTCGACCGTGCCCGCCGGACCGGCCGGCCCGGAGTCCAGGGAGCAGCGATGCCGACGACCGCCACCACCAGCCGGCCCGGCTCCGCCCTGCTCGGCCCCCAGGAGCGCGAGGTGCTCCGCGCGGTCGGCTGCGGCCTACGGGACGACGAGATCGCCGCCGCCCTCGCCCTCACCGAGGACGCCGTGGCCGGACAGCTCGTGCGGATCCTCGGGAAGCTGGGGCTGCGCGACCGGGCCGCCGCCATCGTCCACGCCTTCGACTGCGGGCTGGTCTCCCCCGGCTGCGGCCCCCGGACCGGGCTGGGGAGCCCGGTGCCGCAGCGCACCGCCCGCCGTACGGCCGGACCGAAGGTGCAGATCTCCGTGCTCGGACCGCTGCGGGCCTGGCGGGACGGACGGCCGCTGGACCTGGGGCACCTGCGCCAGCAGGCCGTGCTGGCGGCGCTGGCGCTGCGCGCGGGGCGGACGGTCAGTCAGCAGGAACTGCTGGACGGGGTGTGGGGGTCGGAGCCACCGGTCACCAACGTGGTGCCGGTGCACGTCTACCGGCTGCGCAAGACCCTGCGGATCGGGGACAGTCCGGACTCGGTGATCGGGCACGACCGGCGTGGCTACCGGCTGGTCGCCGACGCGGCCGAGGTGGACCTGGCCCGGATGGAGAGCCTGGTCACCGATGCCGGGGCGGCCCATCGGGCGGGAGACCCGGTCGAGGCGGTCCGCCTCTGCACCCGGGCGCTGGACCTGTTCCGCGGGGAGCTGCTGGCCGGCCTGCCCGGTCCGCTCGCCGAGTCGGAGCGGCTGCGGCTCGCCGAGCGCAGGATCGCCGTCGCACAGCGGAAGTCGGAGTGGCAGCTAGGGCTGGGTCAGTGCGCGGAGGCGATCGCCGAGTTGTCCGCGCTGTCCGCCGAACACCCCCTGAACGAGCCGGTGGCGGCGATGCTGATGGGTGCGCTGTACCGGTGCGGCCGGCAGGCCGACGCCCTGGCCGTGTTCGGCCGCGCGCGCCGCCGGCTGGCCGAGGAGCTGGGGGTTCCGCCGAGCCGGATGCTGCGGCGGACGTACCAGATGATCCTGTGCGGGGACGAAGCCGGCCTGGGCCTCACCGCCGTCACGCGGTGAGGCCCGGGCCGGCCGTGGCGCCCCGGTCACCGGGGCATCACGGTCACGGTCAGGAGGCGAAGGCCCGTTCCAGCCGGGGGATCAGGTCCCTGAGGTCCTGTTCCCAACAGCCGGCGCTGTGGCCGCCGTTGCACTGGGTGCCCCAGGCCGAGCCGTCACCGTAGTCGACGTAGTAGTAGGGCATGCCCAGGGCGTCCATGTGGTCCTTGACGTGCTTGGAGGCGCCTTCGAGCCAGAACTCCAGGTCGGTGGGCACGCCGCGGCCGTTGCCCACGTAGATGGAGACCCCGACACCGGAGAGCTTGTCCATGTGCTGCGACGGGTCGGCCGCGTTCCACCGCCAGTCCGCGTTGAACACCGGGTAGGGCGTTCCGAACAGGGCGTCGCTGTCCACACCGGGCTTGTACGGGTCGTTGTTCGGGTCGCCGCAGAACCCGGAGGCCGAGCCGCAGAGCGCCCCCTGCGCGTCGATCAGGGAGGCGACGACGGCCAGCCGCAGGTCCATGGAGTCGACCGACAGGTCGATGTCCCCGGACAGGGACGCGGTCTGGCTGAACAGCTCGGGACGGTCCTGGGCGTAGTGGAGGGCCCCGAACCCGCCCATCGAGACGCCGGCGATCGCCCTGGCCTTCTTGGTGGCGACGGTCCGCAGGTTCGCGTCGATGAACGGGATCACCTGGTTGAGGTGGAAGTTCTCCCAGTTCTGGGCTCCGACCTGGGTGTTCTGGTTGAGCCAGTTGGCGTACCAGCCCCGGGCGCCGCCGTCCGGGATGACGGTGATCATGGAGTTCGAGCTGGTCAGCGCCGGATAGTTCTGCTGGACGGGATCGTCGGGCGAACCGTGCAGGAAGTACAGCACGGGGTAGCGCCTGGCCGGGTCGTCGTAGTAGCCGCTCGGCAGGACGATCTTGATGTGGTGTTTGCCGGTGACCTCGGGCGTGGTCACGGTGAGGTAGAAGTTGGTCGGTCCGCCCACGGCCGGTTCGACCTGGGTCAGGCCGAACCTGTCCGCCATCGGCGGCGGCGCCCCGGTGCCACCGGCGGCCCGCACCGCACTCGTGGTCGTGGCCGTTCCCACGATGGCGGCCAACAGGGCCACCACCATGCGCCACCGGCTCCATGTCCTGCTCACGGTGTTCCCTCCTCGTGGGTGTCGCGGGTGTCGTGCTCGCGCGGCGCGGAACATCAGTCCAGCACCTTGATCTCCAGGGCCGGTGAGGCCGCGATCTGGTCCTCCGTGTACCGTTCGGTCACCCACTGGCCGGCCGAGAACAACTTGGTCTGGTCCGCGTAGTGCGGCGAGTTCGGGTTGGCCGACTGGGAGTAGGCCAGCAGCGAGGCGGACTGCGGCGGGCCGTCCGCGGTGAAGCTCGTCTGCTGGATGAAGCTGGAGCCGAAGGTGACGTCCAGCTTGCCGTCGACCGTGCCGAAGGTGACCACGTTCAGCACGCCCAGTTCGTGGATCGCCCCGTGGATCGGGATCTGCTCACCGTTGCGGGTGATCTTCTGGGTGTCCGACAGCGGTGCGTTCAGCGGGATGCCCGCGTTGCGCAGCGCGAGGACGGCCCGGGCGAGCGAGTTGCGGACGGCGTCGTTCCCGGCGTCCAGCGAATTCGGCGTGTGTACCGGGTCCTTGGGGTCGAACGGGACCCGCCACGGCAGTTTCTCGATCGCCTGCCCATTGCCCAGGAAGTACCAGAAGTTCTCGAACAGCAGGGAACCCCGGCTGTCCGTACCGTACTTGTGGTTCCAGGCGGCCAGGATCGGGCAGGCCTCGCTGATGTTGACCAGGTTGCCGTCCACCAGGACCAGCCCGAACGGGGCGCCCTGGCAGGCACTCACCGTGGCATTGAGGGCCAGGTCGGCGGCCCGGCTGTTGTCGGAGAACAGCAGCTGCCGCATGTTCTCCGGGGTGAAGCCCCGTCCCGGCAGGCCGTCGTTGCCGTCGATCCGGTTCCGCGCGGTCAGGATCAGCTCCTGGGTGCGCAGCGTGCGGGCCGTCCCGCTGTCGCCCATCACCCGGGGGTAGGACAGCGGCTGGTCCGGATTGGCCAGCCAGGCGCTGTCGTTGGCGTTGCCCACGAAGTCGGACCGGATCAGTCGCGGCTGCTTGTGCGGGTCCAGCAGGCCCGGCGCGACGGCGTTCGGGTCGTTCGGCCAGTCGCACTCGCTGCGCTTGCCGTCGAAGATGGAGATCGGCGGCACGTTGGGCAGCCGCAGTACCTGGTTGAACAGCGCCTGGCCGGTCAGGGTGAGGCACGACTGGGCGTGCTCGTCGGTGATGTTCGGGGCGGCCTGGATGTCCGCGTACAGCGCGTTGCCCTTGCGGTCGGTGGCGACGGTGTTGAAGAAGGGCACGCCCTCCGTCGTCTCCAGGGCGTTCACCACGTCGTTGACGTCCTTGGCCTGGTCCAGACGGAACCAGGTGTTCAGGGCCCGCAGGTTGTCCATGTTCGCGTCGCGCACCGCGTGGGCGCTCACCACCCAGGGCAGCGGGTAACCCTGCATCGAGGTGGTGATCGGGCCGTAGCGGGTGGACCACAGTGTCCTGGTGACCCTGCCGAGGGAGCCGTCCGGGTTCAGCACGTCGACGCCGACCTGCTGCGAGGTCATCGGCGTCCAGGCGCCGTCCACCAGGTAGTTGGTGGGGTGCAGCGGGTCCACCTGCACGTCGAACAGCCCGAACGGGGCCACCGTGGCGACGGTGTGGCTCCAGGCGACGTCGTCGGTGTGGCCGATGTTCACCGCGGGGAGGCCGAGCAGGCTGGCCCCGGAGACGTTGAACTTGCCCGGGATGGTCAGCTGGCTCTGCCACATCCGGTTCTTGCCCTGCCACGGGAAGTGCGGGTTGGCCAGCAGCATGCTGGTGCCGCTACCCGCGGACATGCCCTGCGAACCGACCGCCAGGGCGTTGCTGCCCATGGCGCCCTGCTGATGGCTGGCGGCGATCGCCTCGCTGATCTTCGCCGCGGTCTCCTCCGGCGACACGGCCGGGGCGGCGGGGGCTGCCGAGGCCGAGGCTCCAGGGGGTGCGGCGTTCACCTCGCCCTCCAGCAGCGGATCGGCGACGCCCATGATGATCTCGGCGTGGGCGTGCCGGTAGACGTCCAGCTCGGTGATCGGCCGCACCCAGGCCTTGCCTCGGCATGCCGGGTCGGAGATGTTGTCCACGCCGGTCTCGGCCAGGTAGCGGTTGTACCCCCGGACGTAGCCGCTGATGGCCTCCTTGACCTCCGGTTCCGGCCCGTTGGGGGCGGGCTGTTCGAGCTGCCGCTCCACCACCCGGTTGTCGTTGATCCGCTGGAAGTAGAAGTCGCTGTTGAGGTTGGTGGTGGTGTTCTGGTTCTGGCCGGGGCTCGTCCTGCCGTCCGGCCCCAGGTAGCGGGACCGCTGGGCGTTCACCATCAGGTAGGTGTCGGCCAGAGTGCAGATGTTGTCCTTGGCCGCGGCATACCCGTAGCCCTCCCCGATCCCTCCGAGGGTCGAGGCGATGATGTGCGGGATCCCGTACTCGGTGTACCGGATCGTCGGCTTGTCCGGCCCCGGTGCGGCGGCG
The DNA here is from genome assembly GCF_042873675.1 of Kitasatospora sp. NPDC004614. Taxonomy (NCBI): domain Bacteria; kingdom Bacillati; phylum Actinomycetota; class Actinomycetes; order Kitasatosporales; family Streptomycetaceae; genus Kitasatospora; species Kitasatospora sp. NPDC004614. The sequence continues at coordinate 8,968 of NZ_JBIALR010000001.1, read as the reverse complement.
GCCGGTGCCCCGACCGCCGCCATCGTGCTCATCAGTGCCATCGCGGCCATGACCGCGATCGGCAGCCTTCCCTTGACTCTCCTGCGTGCCATCGGCCGTCCTTCCCCTGTCGGTCCGGGCACTTGACTGAACGCGGCCAGACTAGGGAGGGTCGATGACAACCCGATGAAGCGGGCGCCCCGTGGTTACGCGGGGTACCAGGCGCCGTTGTACCAAACCTCGTTGGCACTGTCGTTGTGGTGGTCCATGTTGAAGTCTTCGGGGTAGTTGTGGATGTGGTTGTACGGGTAGGTCCAGATGCCGGCGGACTCGTCGCAGACGTAGTCCCAGTGGCAGATCGTCTTGACGGGGATGTTGCCGAAGAACTTGTCGGCGCCGGCGAGCGGGGCGCCGATGACGCCGCCGAACGGCACCGCCCCGCCGTTGGCTCCGGGCGGGCCCTGACGCTTGGGGTCCGAGATGAGGATGGCGTTGACGTTGCCGAAGGTCTGCCAGTTCTCGGTGACCCAGACGTGCACCACGCCGGCCCCCAGGGAGTACCCGGCCATCTTGACGTGCTGGTCCGGACAGGCGGCGCGCTGGTCACGGACCAGCCGGTTCAGCTCGTTGACGCCCGCCCGGGTGCTCGCGCCGTTGGGGATCTGGGTGGGATAGCCGACGTGCTGCTGGATATTGCCGGTGAAACCATCGTTGTTCCACGAGCTGCCGGTGCCCCCGACGACGATCGTGTAGGTGCCGTCGCACGGAGCGGTCACGCGTGTGGCGGCAGCCTGTGCCGTGGCACCCTGTGCCGCCGTGAGCCCGACGGTCAGCAAGAGTCCGGCCGCCGCGGCCACAATCCTTCGTGCTCGCATGTCAATCCTCCCAAAGCAGTTGGCCCACCCGTCCACGCTCCGGCGCGGCACCCGGTCGACCGAGGTCACCCGACGACCGTGGCAGCACCCGATGACATCCCGATGAAGCCTCACCCGGGCGCAGCGGACCGCCCCTCGTCCCGGCCCCCGAGCACATCGACACCGAGCGTCCGACCCGCAACCCCACGAAGCCCCCGCTCACGCCCCGGCCCGCGGCGGCCGAGCAGCATCTGTGGACCGAGGAGCAGGCGGCTCGCTTTCTGCGCTTCACCCATCTCGTCGGCCCTCTGTATGCCGACCCCGCTGAGCCGGTGATCGGCACCGGCAAGCGCAAGGGCGAGGCCCTGGCCCTGCGCCGGGACGACATCGCTCAATGCCGAGGTCACCACCGGCGCTCTCCGAGCACTTGTCGCCTCATTAAGGGGTCGTCCCAGGTCAGGGTGCCTCTCGGCCAGCTGGTGGTCGCAAGCTGGTCGCGGGTAACCACTCAACGCGACCGACAATGGATATGCCGAACAACCTGCACATCCATTGGAAGCGATCACGATGCGCGCCATCGTCGATCACGGCCGGGTCTACCGCCGCTGCGGCTGCCGCGACCCACAGCACCACCAACTCGGCGCCCACCGCCCCGCCCTCACCTCCGACCCCGCACATGGCACCTGGACCTTCGCGGTCGACCTGCCGGCGCCCGCCCCCGGCCGCCACACCGTGCGCCGCGGCGGATACCCCACCGAGGACTCCGCCCGCGCCGCCCTGCGCCGACTACTCGAAGGCCACAACGGCGGCTTCACCGCGGACCCCAACCAGACCGTCGCGGACTACCTCAACGCCTGGCTCGAGCCAAGGCCCTGATCCTCAAACCGACCACCATGGCCCGCTACCGCGCCTACGTCACCAACGACCTCATCCCCGCCATCGGCAACATCCGCCTCGACGACCTCGGCTACCCCCACATCGCCGGCCTCGTCCACGCCCAACTCGCCCACGGACGAGGGCGCGTCACCGTCCACCAGATCCTCGCCACCCTCTCCAGCGCCCTCGGCGACGCCGTCCGCCACCACCGCCTGGCCACCAACCCCGCCCGGCCCACGGTCATCCCCCGCCCAGCCGCCGCCGAACGCCGCATCTGGACAACGAACGAAGCTGTCCGGTTCCTCCGCTACTGCCACGCCGTCGACCCGCCCTTCGCCGATCTCATCGAGCTGCTCGTCGGTACCGGCATGCGCAAGGGCGAAGCCCTCGGCCTCCACTGGAACGACGTCCACCTCGACCACGGCGTCCTGTTCGTCCGCTACTCACTCGCCGCCGTCGACAACAACCACCTCCTCCTCACCACCCCCAAGACCCGCACCAGCAAGAACTGGGTCGCCATCTCCCCGCGCGTCGCGACCGCCCTGCACAACCGCGCGGACGACCGAGCCATAACAGCCGCTGGCGCACCCGGCGGCGGGCTCGTCTTCCACCGCCCCGACGGCCGGCCGCTCCACCCCGAGTACGTCCTCAACCACTTCCACGACCTAAGCCGCGGTGCCGGCGTCTCACGCACCACCGTCCACGACCTGCGCCACCTCGCCGCCACCATCTCCATCACCGCCGGCGTACCCCTGACCGTGGTCTCCAAGACCCTGCGGCACTCGACCCTGTCCACCACCGCCAACATCTACAGCCACCTCACCACCCAAGCCGCCCGCGACGCTGTCGACACCATCGGCAGGACGCTCACCACCGTCAACGAAGTCGACATTCCCACGGGCCGTATCCCGAGGCCGCGACCACCCAGCGACCACAATCCACCGCTCCACAACCAACTCACACGCACCAAGAGGGCGGAAGGAGCAGCCAATTGCCGAAACCCTGACCAACCACCGCAGAACACTGCGACCACCATGCGACCACAAGTCGACGGAACAACAGAAAGGCCGCTCCCGCCAGAAGCGGAAACGGCCTCTGACCTGCAGTGTTACAAGTCGGGACGACAGGATTTGAACCTGCGACCCCTTGACCCCCAGCGGCCAAACCCGCTGGTCCCAAACGGTCCCAAGGCTCAGTACCGGCTTCGGACACGCCGAGTAACAGCACTCTGCCAGCCACCCGCTACACGCAGGAGATGACTCCCGAGACCTCGGCTTGTGGGTCCGCCTACTGCGAAGCCTCAGAGCGCGGATCAGGGACGCCTACCCACCGGCTACGTGCCGTGACCTCCCTGGCGGCGTGTCGTCCCGCGCGTGTTACGTCTCGGACTACTCCCGTTACCTGCCCGCGGACGTCCCGGCCAGGAAGGTCATCGGGTGGACGTACCTCGGCGCGACCGGCTCCGCGGTCTGGCTGATGTCGCTGGGCGCGCTGATCGCCTCCGTGCTGCCGACCCCCGACGTGATCGCGAGCCTGCAGCAGGTGGGCAACGACATCCTGCCGGGCTTCGGGGCCTTCGCCGTGGTCGTCTCCTCGCTGGCGCTGATCTCGATCATGTCGGTCAACGCCTACGGCGCGATGCTGGCCTCCACCAGCGCGGTGGACGCCTTCCGCAAGATCCGCCAGACGGTGAAGTCCCGGATCGCCAGCCGGCATCGTGGTGATCGAGCTGGTCGTCTTCGTCGTCGCGCTCGCGCTGCCCGCCGACTACCTGAGCAACTTCAACAACTTCGTGCTGCTGATGCTCTACTTCCTGGTCCCGTGGACCGCCGTCAACCTGGTGGACTTCTACTTCGTCCGCCGCGGCCACTACGCGATCACCGCGATCTTCGACCCGAAGGGCATCTACGGCCGCTGGTCCTGGCAGGGCCTGACCGCTTACACCGTGGGCTTCGCGGCGATGGTCCCCTTCTTCGCCACCTCGTTCTGGACCGGCCCGGCCGCCGAGGCTCTCGGCGGAGCGGACATCTCCTTCGTGGTCGACCTGATCGTCTCCGGCGCCCTCTACTACGCGCTCACCCGCGGGCTGGACCTCGATGCCGAGGCCGACGCGATGGCCGCCAGCCACCGCGAACTGGAGGGCGAGGACGCCCACGCCCCCGAAGACGGCCCCAATTCTGCCCTGGGGGTCCGAGAGTGAGCCTCCACACCACCGGCACCACCCGCATCGCCTGAGCCCAGCTCACGCTGGCCGTCGGCAAGCCGGAATCCAACCGCGCCGCCGCCCGCGAGGCGATCGAGCGCGCGGCCGCCGCCGGCGACCTGTGGCAGCGGTCAGGTTTCGAAGGTGCTGCTCGGGGGGTTACGGGTAGACCGCGGCGAGCAGGTCGCGGACGAAGCGGTCCAGGTCGTCCAGGCCGGCGGCGGCGAGGGTGTGGGGGCCGGCGTCGAGCAGGTGCGGGATGGCGGCCTGCAGGGCGAGGGTGACGGTGGCGGACCGTTGCGGGGTGACGGGCAGGCCGGCCATGCGCTGGGCATGCCCGAAGAGGGCGAAGTCGGCGGCGGAGATCGGGTCCAGGATCGCCGACAGCCAGGTCCGGCGGGCGGCCTCGGCCTGGAGTTCGAGGCAGGCGAGCATTCTGGCGCGGCCCGGTCCGGCGACGTTCTCCAACAGGCCTCTGATCATGGCCACCAGGCCCTCGCGGTCGCTGGGTCCCGGGCCGGCGGCCGCTAGCTGTTCGGTGATCATGCGGTACTGCTCGGCGCACCGTTCGGCGACCGTGCCCAGCAGAGCGTCCCGCGTCGGGAAGTAGTTCTTGGTGGTACCCGACGGCACCCCGGCGGCCGCGTCAACGGCCCGATGCGTCAGCCCGCGCCCGCCCGCCTCGGCCAGCACCTCGATGGCCGCATCGCGCAACTGGTCCCTTCGACCATGGTTCATCGTCAACTTCGCTTTCTCAATGCCTACTTGAATGTACCACCCCAGCCGTGGTACCACATGTGTGGTGGTGATTTTCCGAGGGGGAAGTCGATGGCCAAGTTCTGTGGACACTGTGGTGAGTGCGGATTCAAGACCGGATGGACCACTGAAGCTACTGCGGCGCAGCAGCTGCTCGATCACTATGCCCGGCGGCACCCGCGCGTCGAACCGGGCGGTGTCACTCAGATCAAGCCCGGGAACCCGGAAGGGCTGGGGTGCTTTGCCTGGGTCGTCATCCTGATCGTCGCGTTCCTCGTCCTCGCCATGTGCGCGCGCAACGGCGGTTGAGCATCTGCGTGCTGTGTTGAGGCCGGGCTGCCGGATCGTCCCGCCGCCCACCGGGCCGGGGAACACTGATGGCAGGACGTGACACGCTACTGACAGCCGGTTGGGGCCGGGTATCGCGAAGGGGCGGGACATGACTGGTCGGGGGGCGGTGCTCGGAGGTCGCTACATGCTGACCGAGCGGATCGGCGGCGGCGGCATGGGTGCCGTCTGGCGCGCCGACGACGCGGTGCTGAGGCGGCAGGTGGCGGTCAAGGTCCTGCACGCGGAGCTGCTGGAGAAGGGGACGTTCGCCCGCCGCTTCCGGCGCGAGGCCCAACTGCTCGCCGCGATCAGCCACCCGGGCATCGTGGACGTCTACGACTACGGGGAGAGCAGCGGCGAGGCGGAGGGCGAGCGGATCGCGTACATCGTGATGGAGCTCGTCGACGGGCGGCCGTTGGACAAGGTCCTCGCCGAGGACGGCCCGATGCCGCCCGAACGGGTGCTGAGCATGATCGCCACGGCTCTCGACGCACTGCAGGCCGCGCACCGGCAGGAGATCGTGCACCGGGACGTCAAGCCGTCCAACCTGATGGTCGGGGCCGACGGCCGAGTGACGGTGACGGACTTCGGCATCGCGCGGGCGCTGGTGAGCACCACGCTCACGGCGACCAACGTGGTGATCGGCACCGCGCTGTACATGGCCCCCGAGCAGGCCGGCGGCGGCGCCGTCACGGCGGCCTCGGACCTCTACTCGATCGGCGTGGTCTGCTACGAACTGCTCACCGGCACACCGCCGTTCACCGGCGAGAGCGTGGTCGAGGTCGCGCTCAAGCACGTCCAGCAGTCCGCGCCGGAGCTGCCGGAGGAGTTCCCGCCGGCGGTGCGGGAGTTCGTGGCGCGGGCGCTGGCCAAGCAACCCGGGGACCGGTTCGCCGACGCCGCGGCGATGGCGGCCGCAGCGCGGGCCGCGGTCGGTGACCGGTCGGTGCCGGTCGCCGCGGTGGTGCGGGCCGTTCCGCCCGCCGTCGCCGCGGCCGGGGCCCGGGCCGGGAACTCGTCGGTCGAGATCCCCCTGGTGGCGCCCCGGAGCACCGCCGAGCCCGGCACGAGGCGGCCGTGGCGCCGCTTCCTGGTGCCCGTCGTCGTCCCGGTGATCATCACCACCGGCGCCGGCACGGTCCTGCTGGTCGACCGGGTCCCGTTCCAGTCGCGGGGCGAGACCCCCGGCGCGCAGCCCGCCGTCTCCGTGTCCGCCGCCGCGATCACCGGCTCGCCGACACCGAGCACGCCGCCGGGCGGCGAGACGACGCCGGGCACCCCGCCGTCGGCCCCGTCCGAGTCCACCCCGGCGCCGGACCTCGGCGGCGGGTCGGCGGGCGGTGGCGGCGGAAGCATCGGCGGTGGCGGCAGTAGCGGCGGTGGAGGTGGCGGGAGTACCGGCGGTGGCGGGAGTACCAACGGTGGAGGCGGAGGTGGCGGTGGCGGGGCCGCGCCCAACCAGCAGACCCCGCCGCATCCGGCTCCCGGTGCGACCACGGCCAAGCCGCCCGCCTCGACCGTGCCGGCCGGGTGCGGCGGCGCGAACTGGGGCGCCATCGTCAACGTGGCCGACGGCCAGAAGCTCGGCCTGGCCACCGACAGCCCGTCGGCGGGCGCCGCAGCCGTCATGGGCGGGACGACCGCCTACGGCTGGGTCCGCTCGGCGCCGGACCCCGGCGGCTGGTACCAGTTCCATCCGTGCAACCTGAGCGGTCCGGCCCTCGTCCAGGGCGAGAGCGACGGGGGCTGGCCCGCCCAGAACCGGAAGGTGCAACTCTCGTCGGGCTTCAGCTTCATGACGACCTGGTCGGTGGTCACGGCGAGCACCTCGGGCGCCTACTACCTCCAGGCGGGAGACACCTGCCTGACCAACAACGGCCCGGGCAAGCAGGTCACCATGACCGCCTGCACCCCGGCCAACAAGTTCCAGGAATGGCGGATCCCCTAGCCTGCGCGTTTCATTCGGGGTCGCGTCCGGACCGGTCGTCGGCGGCTGGCCTGATGGTCCGGCTGACCCGGCACCCGGCCCGGTGGGACCGCGATGCCCCGGCCGTGCGAATCACCTCGATCCGGTGATGCCCGCTCACCTCGCCGGTGGTAGGGCTCAGTGACCATACCTCCCGGACAGGAGTCGGACATGAGTGAAGCACTCGACTGGAACGCGAAGACCATCGCGGAGTTCCGGGCGAACGAGGGACGGGTCGGCGGGGTCTTCGAGGGCGCTCCGCTGGTCCTGGTGCACCACCGCGGCCGCAAGAGCGGGCGGGAGTACGTCAACCCGATGATGTACCTCCCGCACGAGACCGAGCCGGACGTCGTCTACGTCTTCGCGACCAACGGCGGAGCCCCCACCGATCCGGACTGGTACCGCAACCTGGCTGCCGCCGGCACCGGCAGCGTCGAACGCGGAACCGAGACGTACCGGGCGACCGTCCGCGAGTTGACCGGCGCCGAACGCGACCGGGTCTACGCCGAACAGGCCCGGCGCTACCCGGGCTTCGCCGACTACGCACAGCGGACGGAAGGCATTCGCACCATCCCCGTGCTCGAACTCCGGCGGGCGTGACTCATGTCCACGGCGGTCAGGTACGACGGGTTCGGCGGGATCGCCGTGCTGCGGGTCGAAGAGGTGGAGCGCCCGGTGCCCGCGGCCGGTCAGGTCCTGGTCCGGGTGAAGGCCGCCGGCATCAACCCGAGCGAAGCGGCCATCCGCAGGGGGCGGTGGCAGACATCTTCCCGTCCACGTTCCCGTCCGGGCAGGGCAGCGACCTCGCCGGCGTCGTCGAGGAGGTCGGCCCCGAGGCCAGCGGGTTCCGGCCTGGTGACGAGGTGATCGGGTTCAGCAACGAGCGGGCCTCCCAGGCCGAGCTGGTCCTGGTCGAGACCGGCAACCTCACACGCAAGCCGGAGCGGGTCCCCTGGGAGGTCGCCGGCGGCCTGTACGTCGCCGGTGTGACCGCGTGGGGTGCGGTTCACGCAGTCCGCCCCGGGGCGGGCGAGACCGTCGTGGTCTCCGGAGCGGCCGGCGGAGTCGGCTCGCTCGCCGTCCAGCTCGCCCGCCGCACCGGGGCCACCGTCATCGGCCTGGCGAGCGAGCGGAACCACCACTGGCTGCGCAGCCGCGGCGTGATCCCGCTCGCCTACGGTGACGGTGTCGCGGACCGGATCAGGGCCGCCGCGCCCGGCGGTGTGGACGCTTTCATCGACACCCACGGCGACAGGTACGTCGAGCTGGCGCTCGCGCTCGGCGTCGCGACGGAGCGGATCGACACCATCGCCGACTTCGCCGCCGCCGGGGTGCGGACCGACGGTGGGACGGCAGCCGGGCCGGGCGCCGAGGTGCTCGCCGAGCTGGCCGGCCTGATCGCCGACGGACACCTCGAAGTGCCGATCGCGAACGTCTACCCGCTGGCCCGGGTCCGCGAGGCCTACACCGAACTCGAGCGCCGCCACACCCACGGCAAGATCGTCCTCCAGCCCTGACCCCGAAGGACCAACCCGTGAACACCACCACCGCCGACCTGATGCGCCGCAACCTCCTCGACGTCTTCGACGAACCGGACCCCGACCGCCGCGCCGCCGCCATCGCCGAGACCTACGCCGAGGACGTCGTGTGGCACGAGCCCGACCGCATCGTCCGAGGACGCGAGGCACTGGCACAGCGCGCCGCGGAGTTGCGGGCGCGGACGCCGGACTGGGTCTTCCAGCCGGACGGCCCCGTCTCGGCCATCGACGACCTCGGCCACCTCGGCTTCCGGTACGGCCCCGACGGCCAGGAGCCCGTCGTGACCGGCATGGACATCACCCGGTGCAAGGACGGCGTCATCGTCGAGCTCTACACCTTCGTCACCGAGGCCCGCCAGCCGGCCTAGATGCAATACCGGTGATTTAGGTTGATTTTTGGCGAGTCGGGGTGGTCTTGGTCGGTCCGACCAGGACGACGCCGGGCCGGCCCGGTCGTGGCGGGTCG